>JAHIWP010000069.1 GCA_018816095.1 Gammaproteobacteria bacterium | reverse complement strand
CCGAGGGCGGTAGCAAGTACGCTGTGTCTCGGTCAGCGGGGACGAAGCGGCTCATCAGGGCGGGCTCTCGGTTGCAGGGCCTCGATTGTCGCGGATACCGCCATCAAGCGAAAGGTTCAGAAAGTCCGACAGGCTCCTAGGTATTGGCCTGATGGGCGTAGCGGCAGGCCTGGGCCTGGACCCGGCTATCACCGCCGGCGCGATTATTTCCGGCGCCTACTTTGGCGACAAACTCTCGCCCTTGTCGGACACCACCAACCTGGCGCCCGCCGCCGCTGGTGCCGACCTGTTCGCGCATATTCGCTACATGCTGCAGACCACCGTGCCAGTGCTGCTGATCGCCCTGGTGATCTTCTTTATCCTCGGCCAGCAAGCCAGCGGCAGCCATGACACCGCGCGTATCGCCGAGGTGCTGCAAGCCCTTGAGAGCCAGTTCAGCCTCGGCTGGCACCTGCTGCTACCGGTGGCGTTTTTGCTGTTTCTGGCGGTGCGCCAGTGGGTGGCCTTTCCTGCAGTGTTTCTCGCCGCGCTGGTCGGCGCGGTGTTTGCGCTGATCTTTCAGGCGGATGTCATGCAACGCCTGGCCGACCCCGCTGCAGGCGCGCTGGCGCCACTGAAAACCGTGTGGACCGCACTGTTCGCCGGTTACGAGTCCAACAGCGGCAACGTGGCGCTGGATGGCCTGCTGTCCAAGGGCGGCATGGGCAGCATGCTCACCACCGTGTGGCTGATCATCTGCGCCATGTGCTTTGGCGGCGTACTGGAAAAACTCGGCCTGCTACAACGCCTGCTGCAAAGCACCCTGCACCTGGCGAAAAGCACCAGCAGCCTGATCGCCAGCACCATCGCCACCACCATTGGCAGCAACATCATCACCGCCGACCAATACATCGCCATCGTGCTGCCCGGGCGCATGTACCGTGAGGAGTACGCCAAGCGTGGCCTTGCCCCGGTGACCTTGTCACGCGCCCTGGAAGACGGCGGCACCCTGACCTCGGTGCTGGTGCCGTGGAACACCTGCGGGGCGTACATGGCGGCCACCCTCGGTGTCGCGACCTTGAGCTACCTGCCGTATTGCTTCTTTAATTTACTGATGCCGCTGCTGGCGATGTTCCTCGCGTTTATCTTCCCGCCGCAACCCGTTGTGCCCTCTGAGGCTGTGCGCGACGCCCTGCCGCAGGCTTAGTCGTAAAGCCCGCCCCAGTTGCGCCACACCGCGCAGCTGGGGCGCTGCAGCACTAACCAATCAATCAGAAATCGCCCAGGCAAGGCACTGGCGAATGGGCTGCGTGATAAATAGCCTGCCAATTTCTGAGCAATTCAGGCATCTTCGTCGACGCTTCAAGAACCTCTGGCACCTCTGATTCGATAAAAAGCCCTGCAAATGGAATTCTGACCATGTATGCGTTGATGGCATTGATCTTTGTCCTCGGTTACCTGTGCATCGCCCTCGAACACCCACTGAAAATCGACAAGGCCGCCTCGGCGATCCTCACCGCGGTGATCTGCTGGACGGTTTTGGTGCTCGGCGCCGACACCATTCTGCCGCTGATTGGCTCAGGCACGGCCGGCGCCAGCAGCAATGGCCACCACGTCACCGAGGAACTGCGCCACCATTTGGGCGAGATCTCCGAGATTCTGTTCTTCCTGATGGGCGCGATGACCATCGTCGAGCTGATCGATGCCCACGAAGGGTTCAAGGTCATCACCGACCGTATCCGCACCAACAAGCGCGTCACCCTGCTGTGGACCGTGGCGCTGATCACCTTCTTCCTGTCTGCCGCACTGGATAACCTGACCACTACCATCGTCATGGTCTCGCTACTGCGCAAGCTGGTCTCGGACCAGAAAGAGCGCTGGTTCTACGCTGGTATCGTGGTGATCGCGGCTAACGCCGGCGGCGCCTGGTCGCCGATTGGCGACGTGACCACCACCATGCTGTGGATCGGTAATCAGGTCACCACCAGCGGCATCGTGGCCAACCTTTTTATCCCCAGCCTGGTATGCCTGCTGGTGCCGTTGTTGATTCTCAGCGTGACCATGAAGGGCGAGATCCAGCGTGCCGAGGTGAAACCCTCCGCCGAAGAGCGTCGCGACCCAACCACCCCCTTCGAGCGCAATCTGGTATTCGTCCTCGGGATCGGCGCACTGGTGTTCGTCCCCGTGTTCAAGACCGTGACCCATCTGCCGCCTTATATGGGCATTCTGCTGGGTCTGGGTGTGCTCTGGGTGGTAACTGAAATCATCCACCGCGGCAAAAACGATGAAGACAAACACCCACTCTCGGTGGTCGGCGTACTGCGACGTATCGACACCACCAGCGTGTTGTTCTTCCTCGGCATTCTGCTAGCGGTCTCCAGCCTGGCCACTGCGGGCCACCTGACCCAGGTTGCGACCTTGCTGCGCGAAGGCTTGGGCGATGTCTACGCCATCAATATCGCCATCGGCCTGCTGTCATCGGTGGTCGATAACGTGCCACTGGTGGCCGGTGCGATGAAGATGTACCCCCTGGTGAGCCCGGAGGCGCTAGCCTTGGCCGGGGCGGATAGCACCTGGCTGAGCAACTTCCAGGTCAACGGCACCTTCTGGGAAATGCTCGCCTATTGCGCCGGCACCGGCGGCAGCTGCCTGATTATTGGTTCTGCAGCTGGCGTAGCGGCGATGGGCATGGAGAAGATCAACTTCATCTGGTACCTGAAGAAAATCAGCCTGCTGGCCTTTATCGGTTATATCGCCGGTGCAGCCACCTATATTGGTATTGCCACCCTCGGCTGATCACCTTCAGCCGAACACGGCGCGCTCAACTGGCTGCGCGCCTGGGTCAAACGCAGGAGCACCGCACTGATGGATGTCAGCAAGACCAAAACCAGCTTTTACCGCCGCCTCTATGTGGCCTGGCTGATCGACAGCGGCACAGCCTGCAGCGTGCCGGCGCTGATGGAGGCCACCGGCATGCCGCGACGCACCGCCCAGGACACCATCACGGCACTGGCGGAGCTGGACATCGACTGCCAGTTTGCCCAGCAAGAAGGCGAACGCAATAACGCCGGGCACTATGTGATACGTGACTGGGGCCCGATCAACCCGCAATGGGTCGCGCACAACCTGCACCAGATCAAGGCCGTGCTGGGTTATCCCTGAGACAATTGCGCGCCCTGCAGGGCTAAACACGCATGAGTAACGAACTGTTCTGGGTACTCGGTCTGTTGCTGACCGCCGTGACCCTCTTCATCCTCAACAAGCCGCGCATGGACGTAGTCGCCTTGCTGGTGATCATCGGCCTGCCGCTGACCGGGGTGCTCAGCATTGAGCAAACCCTGGCCGGGTTCAGCGACCCCAGCGTGGTTTTGATCGCCGCCCTGTTCGTCATCGGCGACGGTTTGGTGCGTACTGGCATCGCCTACCGCCTGGGCGATTGGTTGGTGGCCCGGGCCGGCAACAGCGAAACGCGCCTGCTGATCCTACTCATGCTGACCGCCGCCGGGCTCGGTTCGGTAATGAGTTCCACTGGGGTGGTGGCAATCTTTATCCCGGTGGTGCTGGGGGTGTCCGCGCGTTTACGCATCGCCCCGGCCCGTTTGATGATGCCGCTGGCCTTCGCCGGCTTGATCAGCGGCATGCTGACTCTGGTCGCCACCCCGCCCAACCTGGTCATTCATGCCGAACTGCGCCGCGCGGGCCTGGAGGGTTTTGGCTTCTTCAGCTTCACCCCGATTGGCCTGGCAGTGCTGGCGCTGGGCATCGTCTACATGCTGCTGACCCGTAACTGGCTGGCCGGCAGCCACTGCAACAACTCCGGCCCCGAACGCCTGACCCTAAGCGACCTGGCGCACGCCTACCGGCTCAATGAACGCGAGCGCCGCCTGAAAGTGCGTGTCGATTCGCCCCTGGCCAACCAGACCCTCAACGAACTGGAGCTGCGCCAGCAGTACGGCATCAACGTAATCGCGGTTGAACGCCAGCGTAAATTTCGGACCTTGCTGCTGATGGCCACCGGCAACACCTTACTGGAGCCCGGCGACGTGCTGCTGGTGGACCTCGCCAGCCCAACCATCGGCTTGCTGGATGCGTACCACAGCCTGGGACTGGAGCCAATGAACCTGGCGCACTCCTATTTTAGCCTGCACGCCCATCAACTGGGCCTGGCCGAAATCGCCCTGCCGCCGGAATCGCAATTGCCCGGTAAAAGCATCTTCGAGCTGGGCTTTCGCAGCAAATATAAGCTCAACGTGGTCGGTTTACGCCGTCATGGTGAAGCCCTGCAAGGGGTGCTGGTAGACGAGAAATTAAAACCCTCCGACACCCTGCTGGTGGCCGGCAACTGGCGCGACATCCACCGCCTACAGGGCCTGAGCCGCGACTTCTTGGTGCTGAGCCTGCCGGCCGAAGTGGATGAAGTGGCCCCGGCGGCGCGCAAGGCCCCCTACGCCCTGCTCAGTCTCGCGGTGATGGTGGCGCTGATGCTCAGCGGCCTGCTGCCCAATGTCATGGCCGCACTGATTGGCTGCTTGCTGATGGGCGCCTTTCGCTGCATCGACCTGGACAGCGCCTACCGCGCCATCCACTGGCCGACCCTGATTCTAATCGTCGGCATGCTGCCGTTCGCCCAGGCCTTGCAACAAACCGGCGGGGTTGACCTGGCAGTGCACGGTTTGGTCCAACTGCTGGGCGAGGCCGGCCCACGGGGGATTCTCGCCTGCCTGTTTGCCGTGACCGCAGTAATCGGCCTGTTTATCTCCAACACCGCCACCGCCGTGCTGATGGCTCCGGTGGCCATCGCCACCGCGCAGGCGCTGAACGCTTCGCCCTACCCCTTTGCCATGACCGTCGCGCTGGCGGCCTCGGCAGCCTTTATGACGCCGATTTCCTCGCCGGTAAACACCCTGGTGCTGGGGCCTGGGCAGTACCGTTTCGGTGACTTCGTGCGGGTGGGTGTGCCCTTTACCTTGCTGGTGATGCTGGTCACGGTGCTACTGGTGCCGTGGATTTTCCCGCTCTAGACCGGCGCCACAACGGCAAACGTTGAGTTTTCCTGCAGCCGGCCAGCGGCTGTGGGAAAATCCCGCCCCCACTCGCTCGACAGCCAGACCATGCTCCCGCCAGCCAAACGCCCCAGCAAGAAAACCACTGCGCCACGTCCGCCTGCGCCCAAGCCAGACACCGCCAAGGGCCAGTTGCACCCGCGCAATCGTCACCAGGGCCGTTATGACTTTCCCGCGCTGATCAAGGCCAGCCCCGAACTGGCAGCCTTTGTGATCATCAACCCCTATGGCAATCAGAGCATCGACTTCGCTAACCCGGCGGCGGTCAAGGTGTTCAACCGGGCACTGCTCAAACAGTTTTACGGCATCAATCATTGGGATATTCCGGCTGATTACCTGTGCCCACCGATCCCTGGCCGCGCCGATTACCTGCACTATCTGGCTGACCTACTGGCCGCCAGCAATGGCGGCGAAATACCACGCGGGGCCAAGGTGCGCGCGCTGGACGTGGGCGTCGGCGCCAACTGTATCTACCCGCTGTTAGGTAACCGCGAATACGCCTGGCAGTTTCTCGGCGCGGACATTGCCGCCGAGGCCATCGCCTCAGCCAAAGCCATCGTGCAGGCCAACCCAGGGCTGGCCGCAGCCATCGAGCTGCGCCAGCAACCAGAGCCGGCGCATATCTTTCACGGTTTACTGCAAGCCAATGAACGCTTCGACCTGACGCTGTGCAACCCGCCCTTCCACGCCAGCGCCGAAGAAGCCAGCAGCGGTAGCAAACGTAAGTGGCGCAACCTCGGCAAGCTCGACCCCAAGCGCAAACTGCCGGTGCTGAACTTCGGTGGCCAGGCGGCGGAGTTGTGGTGCAAGGGTGGCGAAGCGGCGTTTGTCAGTCAGTTGATCAGGGAAAGTGCCGCAGTCGGCCAGCAGGTGCTGTGGTTTAGCAGCCTGATCTCCAAGGCCGGCAATCTGCAGGGCGTTTACAGCGCACTGAAGCAGGCTGGCGCGCTGCAGGTGCAAACCGTGGAAATGGCTCAAGGCCAGAAACAGAGCCGTTTTGTCGCCTGGACCTTCCAGACGCCTGAGCAGCAACAGGCATGGCGCAAAGAACGCTGGTCGTAGGGAGAGGGACATGGACGTCCCTCGTGATACCCGTGGCGCTGAATGCCGCAGTGATGGGTTACGCCGCTTCGCTATAGGCGCATGAGCGCGAATATACGTGGCGGCTAACCCACCATGCTGGTGCTTCAGGGCGTTATTTGACCAGTTCGAATAGCGCGACGTTGCCGCTCTTCTCCAGCCCGGTCACCAGGAAATGCCGGCCATTGTGCTCAACATGCGCCAGCCCTTCAGGCGCCAGGTTGCCGGCCCCTGCGCCATCGCCTGCACCGATCACTTGCAGCACCTGCGGTTGATTCGGCTGATCGAGATCGATCAGCGCCAGCGAGTCCGCGCGCTCCAGGGTAGCCACCGCCAGACGCTTGCCGAAGGCATCGAAACTCACCACACCCTCCGGCTCGCTGCCTTTGTTGGGGCTGCGCGCATCAGGGTAAACGCCGGCAGCGGCGGCCTTGTCGTCAAGCTGGCTGCCGGTATCGCCGAGTAATGTGCCGCTCATAGCATCAAACACGCTAACCGTACGGCCACCACCGCTGGGCAAGCCGGCCTTGGTTTTGGCGATTTTCGGGTCGCTGTCGCCTTCATCAGCCGTAATCAGGTAACGGCCATCGGCGCTTACGGCCACGGCATCCGGCTCGCGCAGGGCGAAGAGTTCGGCACTCGTGTCGTACTTGCCGTCATCCACAATATCCGCCGCATGACGCACCGTGCCCAGGCCAAACACCTTGGCCAGCTTGCCCTGCATGACATCAATCACGGCAACCGCATTGTTTTCCTGCAGGCTGATGTAGGCACGCGCCCCGTCCGGGCTGAAAGCCACGTATTCCGGCTCGATATGCTCGGGGCGGGTGCCGAACGGAATTTTCAGCTCTTCCCCGTCGATTTCCCGCTCCAGCAACCGCTTGTGCTCGGCCTGGGTCGCGCCCTCGACACCGGCCAGATCCGGCAGATTGATCAGGCTGTGTTTGGCTGCCGCCACGCCACCGCGCAGATCGATCAGGCTGATCGAGCCTTCACCACTGCGAAAGCCTGCACCGTCACGTACATAGCCCTCACCTTCGTTGGCCACCACTATGAAGTCACCCTTGGGCGAAAATGCCACGCTGTCCGGCCAAATGCCGATTTCCACGCTATTCAGCAGTTTGCCATCAGCCGCGCTGCGAAACTCTAACCGACCGGTTTTCAGGCTATCGCGGTCGCGGATGCACACTGCAAAGAGGTCTTCGCTGGGGTGAAAGGCCACCGAGGTGATTTCCCCCGCTGCCTCGGCCGCCAGGTTATAGCGCGCCAGGCGGTCGAGGCCCTTGGTCGGGTCCAACTGCAAAATATCCACCAGACCTTCGGCGCTATTGGAGACCGCTACGCGCAGGCTAGCCGCCTGCACGCTGACAATTTCAGTGCCTTCAGCAAAGCCGCTTTGGTAATGCCCCAGGGGTTTCAGCTCCAAGGCAGATGCCAATGGGGCCAGAGCAAACAACGCACACAAGGTTGGGATACGCAGCACGGTAACTATCCTTAAGCAAAGACAGGGGGATTGAACAAATCCGCAGCAGTCTTAACCCACGCGATGACGGTTTAATGACGCATTAATGGCGTTTCATCCACAGCACGGCGATGGTATTACTGTACTGAGAGCACACACGCACCTGCAGTATCGGTTGCAGTAAGGGACATCAATGAAGTGGAAAAACTTGTTCGTCGCCGCGTGCTTATTCTTGGGCCTGCCTACACAAGCCAGCGAACAGCCAGCGTTGAACATCAGCGTCGGGGACTGGCCGCCCTACCTGTCCAGCGACTTAAAACACAACGGGGTTATCGCTCACCTGATCAGTGACCTGTTCGCCGCTGAGGGCTACCGCGTAAACTTCCAGTTCCTGCCTTGGCCGCGCGCCTACTCCTCGGCTGCAGCCGGCCGCTTTGACGCTACAGCCGTGTGGATGCACAAGCATGAGCGCGAGGCTGATTTTCTCTTCAGCGCACCGTTACTGGACGAGCAGTTTGTGTTCTTTCACCTGAAAAGCCTGCCCTTTGACTGGCGTCGCTTTGACGACTTGACCGGCATGACCCTCGGTGGCGGCCTGGAATACAGCTACGGCGAGGACTTCGATCGCTTCCTCGCCACCGGCAAGGTCAAAATCGAGCGCGTATCCAGCGACACGCAGAACTTTGAAAAGCTGCTCAAGGAGCGCGTAGTGCTCTATCCGCAGGAGATGAACGTGGGTTATGCCTCACTGCGCAGCCACTTCAGCCCGGCGGAGCAGGCGCGTATTACGCATCACCGCAAACCGCTGCTGATTAACCGCAGTTACCTGATGCTGCCGAAAAGCCTGACAAGCAGCCCGGCCTTGCTAGGAGCCTGTCGGACTTGCCCTCACAAAAGACGATAGAGCGGGATCAAGGTGCTTTTTGACGCGACGCCGTGCCGTTCAGACATCAGAGTTGGTTGGCACTGCCCCAGGGCGTATTAACACGCCTGAGCGGCTGTTTG
>JAHIWP010000068.1 GCA_018816095.1 Gammaproteobacteria bacterium | reverse complement strand
CTGCGTGCGCGCTTGCGTGAGATGGGTTGGTTTACTGCGCAGCGGCCTGAGCCGAACCTTGGTGTGTTACTGGATCTGGTTTCCCTCGGCAGCGTTGCTGACGTGGTGCCGCTGGATGCCAATAACCGCATTCTGGTGCATCAGGGCTTGGCGCGGATTCGTGCCGGCCGGGCGCGGCCAGGCTTGCGCGCCATTCTTGAAGTGGCTGGGCGCGATCATCGGCGCATTACCTCCACCGATCTCGGGTTTATCCTCGGGCCACGGCTAAATGCGGCGGGGCGGCTGGATGACATGGCGCTGGGCATCGAGTGCCTGCTCTGCGAAGACGAAGCCCTGGCCCGCGATATGGCGGTGCAGCTGGATCAGCTTAATCAGGACCGTAAGGCTATTGAGCAGGGCATGCAGCGCGAGGCCTTGGCCCAGCTCAAGGATCTGCCGCTGGAGGATATGCCATTTGGCCTCTGCCTGTTCGAGCCCGACTGGCACCAAGGTGTAATCGGCATCCTCGCCTCGCGCCTGAAGGAGCGCTACCACCGCCCGACCATCGCCTTTGCCGATGCGGGTGACGGCGTATTGAAAGGCTCGGCGCGGTCGGTGCCGGGTTTTCATATCCGTGATGCACTGGATGCGGTGGCCGCTAAGCATCCGCAGCTGATCAGCAAGTTTGGTGGGCATGCCATGGCGGCGGGGCTGTCATTGCCTGAAGCCAATTTCGCGGCTTTTGCGGCGGCTTTCGATGCGGAGGTGCGTCGCCAGCTCTGTGAAGACGATCTGACCGGTCGCCTGTTGTCTGACGGCGCGCTGTCCATCGAAGAGTTTCACTTACCGCTGGCCAAAGAGCTGCGCAATGCCGGGCCTTGGGGCCAGCATTTCCCTGAGCCGCTGTTTCATGGCGTATTTCAGTTGGTGCAGCAGCGCGTTGTCGGCGAGCGGCACCTCAAAGTGGTGCTGAAAAGTGAATGCGGCAGTGTGCAGCTCGACGGTATCGCCTTTGGGGTAGACCGCGAGATTTGGCCGAACCCGACCGTGCGCTGGGTCGAACTGGCCTACAAGCTGGATGTGAATGAGTTTCGCGGCCAGGAATCGGTGCAACTGCTGATCGCCCATATCAGCCCGCGTTAATGGGCTCTAGCTCTGCGGTGAGCGTGCGGCCGAACCATCGGCAAGTGCGCGCTCACTCAGCTCATTCCAACGCGCAAGAAACTCCGGTGGCTGGCTGGCGCGCTGCGGCGACTTGGCCAGAAAAACGCCGTGGTTATTGAAGGAATACACCGGCAGCAGATCGCCACGCTCACTGGCCGGGCGAATGCGTGGGTCAAGGTTGTCGAGAATCAGCGGTTGCTCGCTGGCGCTGGGGTAATAGGCCAGCACCATATGTGCCTGGTTCTGCTTGAGCGCTTTGACGAACGTCAGGCGCAACTTCTCGCTGGGTATGCCCATGCGCACCAGGCTGAAGTATTTGGCGATGGCGAAATCTTCGCAGTCACCTTTACCTAGGCCCAGTGTCTGCGCCGGCGTCGCCCAATAGTCATCGGCGCCCCAGGCCTGTTGGTCACTGACAAAACTCACTGAACGATTGATGAAATGATTGACCCGCTCCAGCTGGGCGCGTTCGTCATCGCCTGCGGAGTTGTCGAGCAGGGTTTGCCAGCTGGCTATTCGCGCATAGCTGAGTGCCGCCGATAAAGCGCTAGGTTGGCGAGCTGTCGCATCGGCCACCAGCACTGGGCTGAATAGCCAGCAACTGGCGAGCAGGCTGCGGAGTAAACGGTGGGTATAGCGGTTGACGCATGGCTGCATGGAGCAGTTCTCCGGTGTTGGCTCTTGATAGCCTTTTACCGTTGCGGGTCTTTGTGTTCGCCATCCTATCGGCGCCAAATATAGATCGACCACCCGCACAGTGTGATGGTGACCACTATTTGACATGTTTTGTGCCGGCTAACCGACGAATAGCCGTTTTGGGTGCGGGTTACGCGCGTTGGCAATCTTTCGAAGCACTCTGGTGTTAGGTGGTGGTAAACCCGGCTCTCTAGAATCTGTCTGTGTGCTTGCACAACTATTTTTAGGGAGAGCGCTTGATGATTACCCGTGGCTTGCTTGATCAGTTGTTGAAATCCGGTCAGGACCTGATGCAACAGAAATCCGCTGGCAGCTCCGTAGGTGGATCGGCCGGTGGTTTGGGTGGCGCGCTGGGCGGTTTGCTTGGCGGCGGCGGTAAGGGCGGCCAGGGCGGTGACCTGGGTACGCTGCTCAAAGGGGCAGGTGGTGGCGCGTTGGCGGCAGGTGCGCTGGGCTTGCTGCTGGGCAACAAGAGTGCGCGCAAGATGGGCGGCAAAGCGCTGACCTATGGCGGCCTGGCCGCGTTGGGCGTCGTCGCCTACAAGGCTTACAACAACTGGCAGGCGCAGCAGGCCAATGCGCCGCAGGTCGAACCGCAAACCCTGGACCGCTTGCCGGCGCCGCAGGCTGAATTGCACAGCCAGGCGATTCTCAAGGCGCTGGTGGGGGCGGCCAAAGCCGATGGTCATGTCGATGCACGTGAGCGGCAATTGATCGAGGGCGAGTTGGTCAAACTCACCAGTGATGCCGAGCTGCAACACTGGTTGCAGGCCGAGCTGAACAAACCACTGGACCCTGCCGAAATCGCCCGCGCGGCCAGTACCCCGGAAATGGCCGCAGAAATGTATGTCGCCAGCGTGCTTATGGTCGATGAAGAGCACTTTATGGAGCGTGCTTATCTGGAAGAGCTGGCCCGTCAACTCAAGCTGGATCCGGCGCTCAAAACCGAGCTTGAGGCGCAGGTGCGTCAGGAGCTGCAAGCGGGTTAGAGCACTGCAGCGTTTCTAGCCTGCAGTGCACGCGCACGGGTTTACCAGCCGAGCTGCTTGTTGAAGCCCAGCGCGTCGTAGTAATCGCCCTGATAGGCAATCTTGCCGCCTTTGATGCGGATAAAGCTTACGCCTTCAAATGACAGTGGCTTGCTGGTGGCTGGGGTTTCCGCTCCCCAGGCACCGCTGTTGGTGCCGCTGAATTTCCACTGGAAGGCAATGCCATCAGCGCTGACGATGGGCGCGCTGGTCATCTGCCATTGCAGATCTGGCACGGCGCCGACAAACACCTTGATCACGTTGTCGCGGGCGGCGGCTTTGCCGTTCTGCGGCGTGCCGACGGTGGCGTCGAAATACACGGCGTCTTCAGCGAGAAAGGTCGCAGCCTTGTCGGCATCGTGGGCGTTCCAGGCAGCCATATAGCCATCGACGATAGCCTTGGCATCATCTGCCGCCTGGGCTAGGCCGGCGCAGGCGAACAGGGCGAGGAAGCTGATAGTGCGGAGTGCATTTTGCATTTTTTATTGCTCCAGCTGATTTTCGTGGGGGTGGAAAAATCGGAGCGATTTGGGCGTGGCGAGCGACTGCTGGGCTAGGCGGCCAGAGCCGGGAAAGCGCAATGTACTGGCGTACATGAGCATTTCGAGGTTCTGGCCAACAACGCCCGGCTGAGCGCAGTAGCCCAAATCAGTGCTTGAACATGACGTGACGGATCGCGGTGTAATCCTCTAGCCCATACATGGACATGTCCTTGCCATAGCCGGATAGCTTCACGCCGCCATGGGGCATCTCGCTGACCAGCATGAAGTGCGTATTAACCCAGGTGCAGCCGTACTGCAGGCGCGCGGACAGGCGGTGCGCGCGGCCCACGTCGCTGGTCCACAGTGAGGAGGCCAGGCCGTAGTCGGAGTCGTTGGCCCAGGCCAGTACCTGCGCTTCATCGTCGAACTGGGTGACCGAAACCACCGGGCCGAATACTTCGCGGCGGACGATTTCGTCGTCCTGCAAAGCACCCGCCAGTACGGTCGGCTCGAAGAAGAAACCGGGGCCCTCGACCGCGTTGCCGCCAGTCACCACCTTGATGTGCGGGACCGCCTTGGCACGATCGACGAAGCCGATAACGCGGTCGCGATGGGCAGAAGTGATCAGCGGACCAAGTTCGGTGCCTTCGTCGTCCTGTAGGCCGTATTTGATGCTGCTCACGGCTTCACCGAGCTTGGCCACGAACTGTTCGTAGATGCCTTTTTGCGCATAGATGCGGCAGGCAGCCGTGCAGTCCTGGCCTGCGTTGTAGAAACCGAAGGTGCGAATACCTTCCACCGCAGCATCGATATCAGCGTCATCGAAGATGATCACTGGCGCTTTACCGCCCAGCTCCATGTGCATGCGCTTCACGCTGTCGGCGGTGCTGCTGATGATGGCTGAGCCGGTGGGGATTGAGCCCGTCAACGAGACCATGCGCACTTTCGGATGGGCTGTCAGTGGCGCGCCGACGCTTGGGCCGCGACCGAAAACGATGTTGACGACCCCTGCCGGGAAGATATCAGCGAGGAACTCTGCCAGCTTCAGCGCAGTCAGTGGCGTCTGCTCGGATGGCTTGAGTACCACGGTGTTGCCGGCAGCCAAGGCTGGGCCGAGTTTCCAGGCGGCCATCATCAGCGGGTAGTTCCACGGCGCGATGGAGGCAATTACACCAATCGGATCACGGCGGATCATCGAGGTGTGGCCCGGCAGGTATTCACCGGCAGCGGAGCCACTCATGCAACGGCTGGCACCGGCGAAGAAACGGAATACGTCAGCGACGGCAGGCAGCTCGTCATTCAATGCAGCGCTGTAGGGTTTGCCGCAGTTGTTGGATTCCAGGCGGGCGAGTTCTGCGGCGTGGGCGTCGATCTTGTCGGCCAGTTGCAGCAGCAGGCTCGAACGATCTTTGGGGGCGGTTTGCGACCAGCTGTCGAAGGCCACATCGGCAGCGCGAACGGCGGCGTCGACCTGAGCCGGACTGGCTTCAGCGATTTCCACCAGGGTGGTGCCGAGGGACGGGTTGAGCACGGCCTGGGCAGCGCCTTCGCCAGCGACCAGTTGGCCATTGATCAGCAGTTTGGTTTGCATCGCTTAAACCTCGCATGGGTTTGCAGAACTTGGGTTGGCCCTCCCCACATGGGGGAGGGGTGGAATCATTTGCCGCTACCGGCTACGCCTTCACCGCCTTTGGTCAGGTAGTAGGCGCCGAGGATTGGCAGCATGGTGGCCAGCATCACGAGCATCGCCACCACGTTGGTTACCGGCACATCGCGCGGGCGAGCCAACTGGTTGAGCAGCCACAGCGGCAGGGTGCGCTCATGGCCTGCGGTAAAGGTGGTGACGATTATTTCGTCAAACGACAGGGCAAACGCCAGCATGCCGCCCGCCAGTAAGGCTGAGCCGAGGTTGGGCAGGACGATGTAGCGGAAGGTCTGCCAGCCGTCGGCGCCCAGGTCCATGCTTGCCTCGATCAGGCTGTGGCTGGTGCGCCGGAAACGGGCGATGACGTTGTTGTAGACGATCACCACGCAGAAGGTGGCATGGCCAATCACAATGGTCAGGAAGCCCGGCTCGATGCCGAAGCGCTTGAATGCCGCCAGTAGTGCCAGGCCGGTGATGATGCCGGGCAGGGCGATGGGCAGGATCAGCAGCATGGAGATGCTTTCTTTGCCGAAGAAGTCGCGGCGGTACAGCGCGGCGGCGGCCAGGGTGCCGAGGATCATAGCGACCACGGTCGCCAGGGCGGCGATCTGCGCGGACAGTTTGATCGCTTCCAACACGTCTGGACGCGCCAGGGCCACGCTGAACCAGTGCAAGGTGAAGCCCTGCGGCGGAAAGCTGAAGCCCGAGCTCTCGGTGTTGAAGGCATACATGAAGATGATCAGGATCGGGAAGTGGAGAAATACCAGCCCGCCCCAGGCAGCCAGTTTCAGCCCCCAGGAAGCCTGCTCCCCGTGTTTTTCGGCGTTAGAGCGCATCGAAGGCCCCCAGACGTTTGACGATGGACAGGTAGACGGCGATCAGCACGATCGGCACTAAAGTAAAGGCGGCGGCCATAGGCATGTTGCCGATCGAGCCCTGTAGCGCATACACCATGTTGCCGATGAAGAACCCGGGTGGGCCCACCAGCTGTGGCACGATGAAGTCACCAAGGGTCAGGCTGAAGGTGAAGATCGAACCGGCGGCGATACCTGGGATCGACAGCGGCAGAATCACCTGCATAAAGGTCTGCCGAGGTTTGGCACCAAGGTCGGCCGAGGCTTGCAGCAAGGAGGGCGGCAGACGCTCCAGGGAGGCCTGGATGGGCAGGATCATAAATGGCAGCCAGATATAGACAAACACCAGGAACCGCCCCAGGTGTGACGTTGATAGGGTGTTGCCACCCACCCCGGGGATGCCGAGGATCAGCTCCAGCAGTGGTTGCAGATGCAACGCCTGGATAAACCACATGGCCACGCCGCCTTTGGCCAGCAGCAGAGTCCAGGCATAGGCCTTGATGATGTAGCTGGCCCACATCGGCAACATCACGGCGATGTAGAAAAACGCCTTGGTCTTGCCTGTGGTGTAGCGCGCCATGTAATAGGCAATAGGGAAGGCCACCAGGCCGCTGGCGATCGACACCGCCACCGCCATGCTGACGGTGCGCAGGATGATGTCGAAGTTCGCCGCCTGGAACAGGGCGGCGAAGTTGGCCAGCGTGAGGTCCGGGGTGACCGTCATGCTGAAATCGTCGAAGGTGTAGAAACCTTGCCACAGCAGGGTCAGCAGCGAGCCCAGGTAAACTGCGCCGAACCACAGCAGTGGCGGGATCAGCAGCATCGACAGGTACAGCGTTGGCTTGCGGTAGAGCAGGTCAGACAGGCGCCGTAGCAGGCCGCCTGGGTTGTCGAGGGCGAGGCTCTGGCTGCTCATGTCACATCTCCTCGCGCAGGCCGACCATGGCCCCACGCGCCCAGCGCGCACTCACCCGTTGGCCCTGTTGTACCGGAGCGTCGTCCAGTTGCCATTGATTGTTGGCCTGACTGACGGAGAAGTTCTGACCGTTCTCCAGCTGGATCTCGAAGCGCGTTGAGGCCCCCTGGTACTGAATGTCGTGCAGCAGACCGCTGACCTCGACCTCGTCGCTGTCCAGTGCTTCGCCGTTTGCCAGGCGGGTGTGTTCCGGACGAATCGATACGGGCAGCGGCGAGCCGTTGAGTTGCATGGCCAACTCGCCTTTGAGTACGTTGGAGGTGCCGACAAACTCGGCTACGAACGGCGTGGCCGGTTTCATGTAGAGGTTGCGTGGGGTGTCGACCTGCTCGATGCGCCCCTTGTTGAATACTGCCACGCGGTCCGACATGGACAGCGCTTCACTCTGGTCGTGGGTGACGAAGATGAAGGTGATGCCCAGTTGCCGCTGCAGCTTTTTCAGCTCGCTCTGCATTTGCTCGCGTAGCTTGAGGTCCAGCGCGCCCAGCGGCTCGTCAAGCAGCAGCACCCGCGGGCGGTTGACCAGGGCGCGGGCTAAGGCCACACGCTGACGTTGGCCGCCGGACAGCTGTACCGGTTTACGCCCGCCGTAGCTGCCGAGGGCGACCATGCCCAGGGCTTCTTCGGCGCGGGCCAGGCGCTCGGATTTGCCGACACCTTTGACCTTGAGGCCGTAGGCGACGTTTTCCAGCACGTTCATGTGTGGGAATAGAGCGTAATCCTGGAACACCGTGTTGACGTCACGGCGGTAGGGCGCAAGGCCGACGGCCTCAACGCCGTGAATACGAATGGAGCCAGCGCTGGGCTGCTCAAAGCCGGCGATCAGGCGCAGGCAGGTGGTTTTGCCCGAGCCGGAAGGGCCGAGCATGGAGAAGAATTCGCCATCCTGGATGTCGATGGACACCCGGTCGACGGCTTTGACGTCGCCGAACGCGCGGGACACATCGGTAAATTGCACTGCAAGGGTCATTTCACGAACTCCAGGATAAAAGCCACCCACCACCGTCTCTCCCGTTTAGGTTTGCCGACACAAGGCGTAAGAGCCGGTGGTGGATGTACAACGGTTAACCGCTGCGGACTTGCCGCAGCGTAGGGTGGATGGCGTTCTATCCATCCACCGCAGAGGCTCAACAGAGCAGGTGGTTCAGGAGCCTTTGTAGGATGGGTTGAGCTGGCGATACCCATCGCCACTGGGGCGATGGTCTGGGTGGTATGCCTGAACTCGTTGATGGATATCGCTGTGCTCCACCCATCCTACGTAGAGCCTTACTCGCTGTTAGCGACCGCCCATGATGGCGATGTAGTCTTGGGTCCAGCGGCTATAAGGCACGTACTTGCCGCCCTCGGACTGCGGAGTTTTCCAGAAGGCAATTTTCTCGAAGTTGTCGAAGCCGTTGACCTTGCAACCTTCGGCGCCGAGCAGTTGGTTGTCCTTGCAGGCAGTGGGTACCGCTGGCAGTGAGCCAAACCAGGACGCAACGTCACCCTGGACCTTGGGCTGTAGCGACCAGTCCATCCATTTGTAGGCACAGACGGGGTGCTTGGCCTCAGCATGTAGCATGGTGGTGTCGGCCCAGCCGGTGGCGCCCTCAACAGGCACGGTGGAGGCAATTGGCTGTGTTTCCAGTTGCAGGGCATTGACCTGGTACGGCCATGAACCAGAGGCCATGACGCCTTCGTTCTTGAAATCGCTCATTTGCACAGTCGCATCGTGCCAGTAGCGGTGAATCAGCGGTTGTTGAGCGCGCAGCACATCCAGCACGGCGGCGTACTGGGCTTCGGTGAGCTGATACGGATCGTTGATGCCTAACTCGGGTTTGCTAGCCTTCAGATACAGCGCGGCATCGGCGATATAGATCGGGCCGTCATAGGCCTGTACACGGCCTTTGTTACTTTTCCCATCTGGCAGGTTCTGTTCCTTGAACACCACAGACCAGCTAGTTGGTGCGGTCTTGAATACGTCGCTGTTGTACATCAGCACATTCGGGCCCCACTGGTAGGGGGTGCCGTAGTGCTGACCGGCCACGGTATGCCAAGGTGCATCCTTGAGCCGTTCGTCGACGTTGGTCCAGTTCGGGATCAGGGCGGTGTTGATCGGCTGTACCCGTTTACCTGCCACCAGGCGCAGCGAAGCATCGCCGGAAGCCGTGACCAGGTCATAGCCACCTTTGGCCATCAGGCTGACCATCTCGTCGGAGGTGGCGGCGGTTTTAACGTTGACCTTGCAGCCACTGTCGGCCTCGAACTGGGTGACCCAGTCATAGCCTTTGTCGGTTTCACCGCGTTCGATATAGCCGGGCCAGGCAATGATGTCGACTTGGCCTTCGGCTGCGCCGAGGGTTTTCAGTGGTTCGGCGGCCTGTGCGGCACTGATGGCCAACAGGGCGGTTGTAAGTGCGCTAAGCACTGCGGTTTTGTGCGCGGACATCGGAATTCCCTCTTCTTTTGGGCTGTTATTAGGGCAGTGAATGTCTGTCGGCAAGACCGCTGCCGAATGGGTGTTAGTCAGTCTAGTTGTTGTCCGTGGCGTGCCATGATGTGGCGCACCACGCTGTAATCCTGCAGTGAGTCGCTGGACAGATCCTTGCCATAGCCGGAGCGCTTGAGTCCGCCATGCGGCATCTCGCTGGCCAGCATGAAATGGGTGTTAATCCAGGTGCAGCCGTATTGCAGGCGTGCGGCAACCTGCATGGCCTTGTCCAGGTTCTGCGTCCATACCGAACTGGCCAGGCCGTATTCAGAGTCGTTGGCCCAGTCCACCGCTTGGCTCAACTGGTCGAAGCGGGTAACGGTGACCACCGGGCCGAATACCTCGCGTTGAACAATCTCGTCGCCCTGCTTGCAGCCTGCGAGCAAGGTTGGCTGATAGTAGAAGCCGGGGCCGGAGTGCACGGCTGCGCCGGTAACGCGCTCGATGTGTGGCTGACCCAGCGCTCGCTCAACAAAGCTGGCCACACGATCGCGCTGGCGTGCACTGATCAGCGGGCCGATCTGATTGTCGCTGTCCTTCTTGCGGGCGAAGCTGATGCTCGCTACGGCATCACCTAGTTCGGCCACCAAGCGGTCATGAATGCCTGCCTGGGCGTAGATGCGGCAGGCCGCTGTGCAGTCTTGGCCTGCGTTGTAGTAGCCATGGGTACGGATACCCTCGACCACAGCTTCTATATCAGCGTCATTGCAGACGATCACCGGCGCCTTGCCGCCCAGCTCCAGATGTGTGCGTTTCAGCGTGCGTGCGGCGCTCTGCAGGATCTTCTGCCCTGTGACGATATCGCCGGTCAGCGACACCATGCGCACCCGTGGGTGGCCGACCAGCTGGCTGCCGACGCCTTCGCCACCACCGCAAATAATGTTCAACACCCCCGGCGGGAGGATCTGTGCGAGTGCCGGGGCCAGTGCCAGAATCGACAGCGGCGTGTGTTCGGACGGTTTGAAAATCAGCGTATTGCCGGCCGCTAAGGCTGGGGCGATCTTCCAGGCGGCCATCATCAGCGGGTAGTTCCACGGTGCGATGGAGGCGACCACGCCAACCGGATCGCGGCGCACCATGCTGGTGTGGCCAGGCACGTATTCACCCGCCAGCTGCCCTTGCTGGCAGCGCACGGCACCTGCGAAGAAGCGGAATGCGTCGGCGGTTGCGGGAATATCGTCCTGGCGGGCCAGGTGCAGCGGTTTGCCGCAGTTCAGCGACTCCAGGCGGGCCAGCTGTTCTGCGTTCTGTTCGATGGCGTCGGCGATGGCAAGCAAGGCAGTTGCGCGTTGGGCTGGCGTGGTGCGTGACCAACTCGCAAAGGCACGGTGGGCGGCCTGTACGGCAGCTTCCACCTGCTCCAGCGAGGCTTCGGCAATAGATGTGAGTACGTCGCCGTTGGCGGGGTTAATGATGGCTTCGGCCAAACCTTCTCCGGCGACCAGCTGGCCGTCGATCAGCAATGCGCTGTACAGGGTTGGCTCGGACATTTTCGGACTTCTTTTTTTAGTTTCTACCTGCATAACGGCTCCAGTTCTTGTCCGGAGCGCCTGCGTCCATATGCAGCTGAGACTAGAGTCCGGTACAGGGGGCGACAAATTCTTAATATTGAAAGCAGCGTTCGATTAAATCGAAACCTTGCGGCCGTGCGGTTGTTCGCGTGCCACGGAGAGAAACGGGTCAACTAACGCGGGCCGCGCGGTGCCTCGGCGCCAAGCCAGGCCAACATCCATTGGCTCGCTCAGGTCGACCAGCGGCAAGGCTTCGATAATGTCGCCTTCCAGTGACCAGGGGCGGTAGGTCATGTCCGGCTGAATCGACAGGCCAAGGCCCGCCGCCACCAGGCTGCGCACCGCTTCCACTGAGGCGGTGCGCAGGGTGACGTTCGGCGTCATGCCGGCGCGGCTCCACAGGCGTTGGGTGTGCAGCCCCATTTCATCGGCGTTGAGTTGAATCAGCGGTTCGCTGGCCACATCCGCCAGGCTGATGCTGTCGCGCTCCAGTAACGGATGGCGCGCCGGCAGCCATAGTCGATGCGGCGAGTGGGTCAGTACCTCCGTCTGCAGCGCGTGGCGGTCCTCTAGGTTGGAGAGGATCAGTACGCCAACATCGATCTCGCCGCTGACCAACAGGTGCTCGATATACGGGCGCTCGTCCTCGACCACGCGGGTTTGCACGTTGGGAAAGGCGCGCTGAAAACGGGTGATCAGGTCGGCCAGGTAGTACCCGGCTACCAGGCTGGTTACGCCAATGGTCAGGCTGCCCGCAACCTGATCGGTGCTCTGTTGCAAGCTGCGCTTGGCGTTGTCCACGGTGGCCAGAATCAAGTGCGCCTGGCGTAGGAATTGGTGGCCCTGGTGGGTCAGGCTCATGCCTTTGGCGTGGCGGTTGAACAGGCTGACGCCTATTTCTTCCTCCAGTTGCTGGATCGCTAAGGTCAGGGTCGATTGTGAAATAAACACCGCCTGGGCGGCGGCGGAGATCGAGCCGGTCTCGGCGACGGCAATGAAATGGCGGATCTGGCGTAGGGTCATCATGCGGCGGTAGCTCGCGGCGAGAGATGTGTCAGGGTTTGTGATTTATCGAACGAAGGCTGGTGTGTTCTTTTATAACGAATGTGTGTGGTTGCCTAGGGGAGTGTTGGCCGTGTTGAGACCACGTCCCTATACTCGGCGCCCTTCATGTTGTGGATGAGTAATCAATGCGTCGCTTGTACAAGGCCTGCCTGCTTTTGCTGGGGTTGCTGGGTGTCAGTCAGTTATTGCAGGCTGCTCCTGATGTAGCGCTGACGCAGGTACAGCTGGCGCAGGTGCAGGTGTTTCGCGCCGGCACGGATCTGTTTGTGCATCGTGGTGAAGGTGGCTATGCCGAGCTGGCGACTAAGGTGCAGGTTGATCTGGATAAATTGCGTGTGAGCGTGGAGACCTTGCAGGCGCAGCCCTTAACCGACTCCGCGCGTTTGGCGATGGCGCAACTGCAGCCGCCGCTGGCCGTCTTTATTACGCTGGTTGAGCAAACGCTGGCGTATAACCCCGGCGAGCCAGACCTGCCGTGGGCGTTCAACTTCCAATACAGCAAGGCCCAGCGTGAGTTGCTGGTGGCACTTGAAACGCTTGAGCTACAGCTGCTCAAAAGTCTGGCGCAGCCACTGCCGCCGGCGGATCTGCGTTTGCAAAGCCTGCCGGCCAAGGTGCAATACCTGGCGGCGCGCTACACCGCGCGTGCCTATGTCGGCGGTATCGAGACCTTGCCTGAGCAACAGGCGCATTACCTGAATCAGGATATCGATGTGCTGGCCAAGCAGGTCGATGGCGAACTCGCCAGCCTGGCCCCTGAACTGACGCAGGCGCAGCAGCAGCGATTACAGCGAGCGCTGACGCGCTGGACGTTTATCTACGCGCGTCTGGTTGGCTACAGCGACAATCTGGTGCCGTTGGTGGTCGAGCGGCATGCAGCCGAGCTGGCTGACCAGTTGCTGCGTCTACGGGCTCAATAATTATCCGCCTGGGAGCAGGTTGCCCGTACGGAGGTCACACCGCTGGCGAGGGCTTGAGCCTGGTGCACGCGACAAATATCAAGGCGGGCAGCAGCGACGCCGACCCTTTGCTTTGGCGGTGGCGTGGCTCAGTTGTTTGCAGGGCGCGGGCTGAGAGTCGGTGCCTTTGTCTTTCCTGCTGTTTCAAGGCTTGCCGCTGGCTAGGGCAATCTCTAGAGTCCTTGCATCTATTTATCCGCGATCAGCCTGTGGCTGGCCGGGTGCGTTTAACCGAGTGGGGAATATTGTGAAGAACTTGACTGTCCGGCAACGCATCATCGCGAGCTTTTCTGTGGTGGTCGTGATCCTTCTGCTGCTATCTGCCACCGCCTATTACCGCTTGGCGACAGTCGAGCAGGCCGCGATCAAGGTGAGTACATCGGCTGCGCCGGGTATGCAGTTGGTCGGCTTGGCGCGGCTGGCCTGGGCTGATCATCTGCTGGAAAGCCAGCGCCTGCTGATCGTTAGCCAGGAGGGCGCGGCCGGTCTGAGCCTGAGTGCCGCCGAGCGTAAAACCTTCGAAGAGCTGTTGCAGCGCCTGGAGACAACCTGGGCGGATTACCAGAACACCATCAGCAGTGAGGCGGAACGTGCTGAAGCGCAGCGTTTCGTGCTAAAGCGTGATCAGTACCTGACGCTGCATGCTCAATTTCTTGAGTTGATTGCCGCCGGGCGTGCCGAGGAGGCTTCGCAGTTGGGCCGTGAGCAGCTGTTGCCGGCCTGGACAGAGGCCCGCGCGGTCTTGAGCCAATTGTTCGAATTGAACCGGCAATCTGCTGAGCAGGCGGTGCAGCAGATTGTGACTGAGGTTGGCTCAACCAAATTGAGCCTGGTGCTGGCCATTCTGATTGTTCTGGGCGTGGCTATTCTCAGTTCAGTGAGTCTGCAGCGGGCGATTAGCTTGCCCATCATTGCCGTGGTGGAGACCTTCAAGAAGCTTGGTTCCGGTGACCTTTCGGCGCGTTTGGATATGGGCCGGCGGGATGAGTTCAATGCCATCGAGGAAGGCTTTAACAGCATGGCTGATGAGCTCAAGACCCTGGTGGCCCAAGCGCAGCGCTCGGCAGTGCAGATGACCACGTCCATCACCGAGATTGCGGCTACGTCCAGGCAGCAGCAAGCCACGGCCACTGAAACGGCCGCCACCACCACGGAAATCGGTGCCACCTCGCGGGAGATTGCCGCAACGTCGCGCGACCTGGTGCGCACCATGAGTGAGGTGTCCGGTACCGCCGAACACACCTCGGTGCTGGCCGGTTCGGGTCAGTTAGGTCTGGCCCGCATGGAAGATGTAATGCGCCATGTGATGGGGGCTGCGGAGGTGGTGAATGCCAAGCTGGCGATCCTCAATGAGAAGGCGGGCAACATCAATCATGTGGTGACCACCATCGTCAAAGTGGCGGATCAGACCAATCTGCTGTCCCTGAACGCCGCGATTGAGGCCGAGAAAGCAGGCGAATACGGCCGTGGCTTTGCCGTGGTGGCCACCCAGGTGCGTCGCCTGGCCGATCAGACGGCGGTCGCTACCTATGACATTGAACAAATGGTGCGCGAGATCCAGTCAGCGGTGTCGGCCGGTGTTATGGGCATGGACAAGTTCTCCGAAGAGGTGCGCCGAGGGAATAGCGAAATGGCCCAGGTCGGTGATCAGCTGACGCAGATCATTCATCAGGTGCAGGCGTTGGCGCCGCGGGTGCAGATGGTTGACGAGGGCATGCAGGCCCAGGCGACGGGGGCCGAGCAGATTAATCAGGCGCTGGTGCAGTTGAGCGAAGCCAGCGGCCAGACGGTGGATTCGCTGCGCCAGGCCGGCGCTGCGATTGATGAGCTGAACCAGGTAGCCGGTAGCCTGCGTAGCGGCGTTAGCCGATTCAAGGTCTGAATATGCCGAGCCCGAATGCTGGCCAGGCGACTTCTGCGCGTGAGGCGGGCGAGCTTTACCTGTTGTTCAGCCTGGATCAGGACCGCTATGCGCTCAATGTGCACGAGGTGGTTGAGGTGTTGCCCTTGCGTCGCTTGAAGGCTTTTCCGCAGGCACCGGCCTGGGTTGCGGGTGGCTTTGAATACCGTGGCGCGTTGGTACCGGTGATCGATTTGTTGGTCCGTGCCTGTGGGCGGCCTGCCGCTGCATTGGCCAGTACCCGGTTGGTGCTGGTGCATTACCGTCCAGCCAATCGTGTGCTGGGGCTGGTTCTGGAGAAAGCCACCGATACCCTACGCCTGGCGGATAGTGCTTTCCGTGACGCCGGCCTGAGCGCCGGTGACGCGCACTATCTGGGCGCCGTGCAGGCGTCTGCGCAGGGGCTGGTGCAGCGCATCGAGGTCGCTGGGCTGCTGCCGGACGATGTCTGTGCGTTGCTGTTTCCCAGTGGCGGCGCGGCATCATGATTGCTCAGGTGGAGCACCTGCTGAAGCGGCTGATCGGCCTGGAGGCTGAGTCAGTTGGGCGGCTGGTGATCGAGCGTGCGATTCGTCAGCGCATGCAGGCACAGGGTATTTCTGCGCAGGCCGATTATTGGCAGCACGTGAATGGCTCAACGACCGAGCAACAGGCGCTGGTTGAGGCTGTGGTCGTGCCGGAAACCTGGTTTTTTCGCTACCCAGAGTCGTTTGTCGCATTGGTGGAACTGGCGCTCAAGCGCAAGGCGGCACTGTGTGGCAGCCGCCCGTTGCGCCTGCTCAGCCTGCCGTGCTCCAGTGGCGAGGAGCCTTACTCGATTGTCATGGCGCTGCTGGATGCCGGCTTCGCACCCACTTCTTTTCAGGTCGAAGCGCTGGATGTCAGTGCCCGGGTACTGGAGCTGGCGCGACTGGGCCACTATGGTCGCAACTCGTTTCGCGGTCAGGATTTGAGTTTTTGCGAGCGTTATTTCGACGCCACGGACAGCGGTTTTCAGTTGCAGGCGCGCGCGCGCGACAGGGTCAAACTGCGCTGTGGCAACTTGATGGATAGCCATGTACTGGGCGGCGAAGCGCCTTTCGACTTTATCTTCTGCCGCAACCTGCTGATTTATTTTGATCGCCCTACGCAGCATGCGGTGCTCGATGGCTTGCAGCGCTTACTGGGCGACGGCGGCACCTTCTTCGTCGGCCCTGCGGAGGCCAGCTTGCTCACCCAGCGCGGGATGCAGGCGTTGAAAACGCCGCTGACCTTTGCCTTCCAGCGTGCGCTGGCGGCACCTGCATTCAAGGCACCGGCGCAATGGGTCGCGCCAGCCCCCGTTCGCCCGGTACGGTCTTTGCCGGTTTCGCGTGTGCGTGCTGAACGGCCTGTGGTGCCTGCTGCGCCGCTCGATGAGGCGGCCAGTGCGTTGGCCCGAATTGTCGCGCTGGCCGATGCCGGGCACGGTGCCGAAGCCCTTCAGGGCTGTGAGCGTTATCTGCTTGAGCATGGCCCCAGCGCCGATGCGTTTTACTGGATGGGCTTGCTCAATGACATGGCCGGCCAGGGCGATGTTGCCCAAGGTTACTACCGTAAAGCGCTTTATCTTGAACCCGAACATGTTGAGAGCCTGGTGCACTTGGCGGCGCTGTTGGCGGCGCGCGGTGACCATGGCGGTGCCAAGCGGTTGCAACAGCGGGTCAACCGAGCGAGCCCTTCTGGAGTGAAGCGCGATGAGCGATAACCTGATACCGACGCAGAGCGCCGCACGTATCGATGATTGCTGGAACCGCATTGGGGTTCGGGGCGATAAAAGCTGTGAGCGCTTGGTTGAGCACGTGCACTGCCGCAATTGCGAGGTCCACGCTGCCGCCGCGATCCAACTGCTTGAGCGCTATGCGGCCATGCAAGACGATGTTGAGCTGGTGGGCGATGAGCCGCTCGTCGAGCATTGTTCGCTGCTGTTGTTCCGGGTGGCCGAGGAGTGGCTGGCGATCGCCACGCGTAGTTTGGTCGAAGTGGTGGCGCAGCTGCCGGTTCATTCATTACCCCATCAGCGCTCACGCAGCTTGCTGGGGGTCGCCAATGTGCGCGGTACGCTGGTGGCCTGCCTGTCGCTGGCTGAGCTATTGGGCATCCCAGCGGGTACTGCTCAGGCTTCTGGTCAGCGCGTTATTGCCCGCATGCTGATCCTGACCGGGCAGGGCGGGCCCGTGGTGGTGCCGGTGGACGAAGTCGAGGGAATTCATGCGATTGCGCGACATACGGTGCAGCCGGCTGTGCGCGATGGCGGGCTGGCGGTCAGTCAGTTTTCCAGCGGGGTGTTTCAGTGGCAGGGGCGCAGTATTACCCAGCTCGACGATGAGTTGCTACGTCAGGCCATGAGCAGGAGTTTCGCATGACGCCCGGTCAGATGAGGGATGCTTCGCTGCTGGAACTCTACCGCATGGAGGCGGATGCCCAAGCGCAGGTGCTGGATGCCGGTTTGCTGATACTGGAGCGTGAGCCTAATCATGCCGGCCAACTGGAAGCCTGCATGCGTGCAGCGCATTCGCTTAAGGGTGCGGCGCGAATCGTTGGCTTGGATGACGGCGTTAAGGTGGCTCACGCCATGGAAGATTTGCTGGTCGCCGCACAGGAGGGGCTGTTGCGGTTGCTGCCCGAGCAGATTGATGGGCTGTTGCAGGGCACCGATTTATTGCGCCGGGTCGGCGCACAGGATGCGGCTTATGCCCCCTCGGCCGAACGGATTGAGCAACTGGTGGCCTTGCTCGAGCGTCAGCTGGCGACGGCTGTGCCGGCTCTGGGGCGTGGCACTGCAGCAGAGCCGGTTTTGCCGCAAACCAGCCTGGCTCCGCAGGTGGCGGCGCAGGAACCTGCAGAGGAGCTGCCTGATGAGGGGCGCGGACGAGTTTTACGGGTTTCGGCCGAGCGCCTTGATCACTTGCTGGACATGTCCGGTAAAGCCCTGGTCGAGTTTCAGCGGATTCAACCGCTGACCGACTCCTTGCAGCGGCTTAAGCGCCAGCAGTCAGCGGTTCGGCGTGCCTTGGACGGATTGCGTGACTTAACCCTGAACAGTTCGCTAGAGCCGCAGGCGCAGGCCTTGCTGGATGAGTCCAGGGCGCAATTGGCTGAATGCCAGCAATTACTGCAGACGCATTTCGAGGCCTTTGATGAGTTTGCCTGGGAGGGTGGCCTGCGCAGCCGCTCACTCTACGATGCTGCACTGTCCTCACGCATGCGCCCGCTGGCCGATGTGCTGGTCGGGCGTGCGCGGATGGTGCGTGACCTCGGGCGCTCGCTGGGTAAGCAGGTGCGCCTGGACATTGAAGGGGACGCCACGCAAGTTGATCGCGATGTGCTTGAACGACTCGATGCGCCCTTAACCCACCTGCTGCGTAACGCCCTTGATCATGGCATCGAACTCCCCGAGCTGCGCGTACGCAAGGGTAAAGCCGAGGAAGGGCGACTGCTGCTGCGGGCCCGTCACCGTGCCGGCATGCTGGTGCTGGAGCTTAGTGATGACGGTGCCGGTGTCGATGTAGAGCACCTGCGTGAGGTGGTTGTTACGCGTAAATTCGCCAGTGCCGAGACCGCCGCCAGGCTGAGTGAGGACGAGCTACTGGCGTTTCTGTTCTTGCCGGGGTTCAGTCTGCGTGAGCAGGTCAGTGAAATGTCTGGTCGAGGTGTGGGGCTGGACGCGGTGCAGCACGCGTTGCGTCAACTGCGTGGCAGCGTACGCCTTGAGGCTCGCCGTGGTGAGGGCAGTACCTTCATCCTGCAGGTGCCGCTGGCGCTGTCCGTGGTGCGCAGTCTGGTGGTGGAAATTGCCGGTGAAGCCTATGCCTTCCCCTTGGCGCATATCGAACACATGCTGCGGGTGAGCGTCGAGGATGTCGTGCAGCTGGAAGGGCGTCAGCACTTCTGGCACGGCGATCGGCATGTCAGCCTGATCGCGGCCAGCCAGTTATTGCAACGCCCGGAAGGACGCTGCGAAGAGGCGGGGATTGCGCTGGTGCTGATCCGTGAACGTGACAACCTTTACGGCATTGCCGTGGATCGTTTTATTGGCGAGCGCACCCTTGTAGTCATGCCGCTCGACGCGCGACTGGGTAAGGTGCGCGACGTGTCGGCCGGTGCCTTGCTGGATGACGGCACGCCGGTGCTGATTCTCGACGTTGAAGACTTATTTAGCTCAATTGGCAAGCTCCTGGGTAGCGGTCATCTGGAGCGAGTCGATCGGCGCAGTCAGGGTGTTCAGGAGGCCGCACGTAAACGTGTACTGGTGGTCGATGACTCACTGACGGTGCGCGAGCTAGAGCGCAAGCTGTTGCTCAGTCGAGGCTACGACGTGGCGGTTGCCGTGGACGGCATGGATGGTTGGAATGCGCTGCGCGACGAACACTTTGACTTGTTGATTACCGATATCGACATGCCGCGCATGGACGGTATCGAGCTGGTGACCTTGCTGCGTCGCGATAGCCGCCTGCGCACGTTGCCAGTGATGGTGGTGTCTTATAAGGATCGTGATGAGGATCGTCGCCGAGGGTTGGATGCCGGCGCGGATTACTACCTGGCCAAAGCCAGCTTTCATGATGAGGCACTACTTGATGCGGTGCAGGTACTGATAGGTGAGGCACAGGGATGAGGATCGGAATAGTCAACGATATGCCGCTGGCCGTGGAGGCGTTGCGTCGCGCGCTGGCGCGGGCGCCCGAGCATCAAGTGGCCTGGGTGGCGGGCAGTGGTGCAGAGGCTGTGCAGCGCTGTCGTGAAGACACCCCGGACTTGCTGTTGATGGACTTGCTGATGCCTGAAATGGATGGCGTTGAAGCCACCCGGCAGATCATGGCCGAGACGCCCTGCGCCATCTTGATCGTCACCTCAGATGTCGAGCGTCATGTCAGTCGGGTGTTCGAGGCTATGGGCTATGGCGCGCTGGATGTGGTGGCCACGCCCGTGTTGGGTGAGGCCGCGTTGCCGGATGCCGCCATGCTGCTGCGCAAGATCCACAACTTGGGCTTGCTCTTGGGGCAAAAAAATGTCCGTAAAGCCGCGCCGTCAGCCCCGCGTGAGAGCAGCAGTTGCCGCCAGCGGTTAGTGGTTATTGGTGCGTCGGCCGGCGGGCCGGCGTCCTTGGTTGAGTTGCTCAAGCAACTGCCCGCCGGGTTTCCCGCTGCCATTGTGTTGGTGCAGCATGTGGACGAGACCTTCGCTGCCGGTATGGCGCAATGGCTGGCCAGTGAGTCGCCGCTGCCGGTCCGTTTAGCCCGCGCAGGCGACGTGCCGCAGCCTGGGACGGTGTTGCTGGCGGGCAGTAATGATCATTTGGTCTTGCAGCGTAATGGCGAGTTGACCTACAGCGCCGAGCCCAGCGCGCATATTTATCGGCCGTCGATCGATGTGTTTTTTGACAGTGTGGTCGCCAACTGGAAGGGCGACTCTGTTGGCGTGTTGCTCACCGGTATGGGCCGCGATGGTGCCCAGGGGTTGCTGAATATGCGCCAGCGCGGGTTTCTGACCATTGCGCAGGACCAGGCCAGTTGTGCGGTATACGGCATGCCCAAAGCGGCGGCGCAGCTTGATGCCGCATCAGAAATATTACCGCTGACCGAGATTGGTCGGCGTCTCGTGGCGCTGTTTGATTAACGGCTGGAGAAGCTTAAGTGTTGTTGGATGTTGCAGGGTCTATAACGATAGAGGGCATTGAGCCTGGAGAACGTGGTATGCAGGATTTTACTCAGTTTAACGGTGCTCAGGAGGATGCGCCGATATCGACTCCGTTGATGGTCTTACTGGTTGATGATCAGGCGATGATTGGTGAGGCTGTGCGCAGAGCGTTAGCGAATGAGGCGAATATTGCATTCCACTTTTGTTCGGATCCTTTGCTGGCCGTCAGTTTGGCGGAGCAGATAAAGCCGACGGTTATCTTGCAAGATCTGGTCATGCCCGGGGTCGATGGTCTCGAGTTGCTGGCCCAGTACCGTAGCCGCCGGGTGCTGCAGGATGTGCCGATTATCGTGCTGTCGACCAAGGAAGACCCCAAGATCAAGAGCCTGGCATTTTCTCGCGGGGCCAATGATTACCTGGTCAAGCTGCCTGACGTGATTGAATTGGTGGCGCGCATTCGTTACCACTCACGCTCTTACTTAGCCTTGCAGCAGCGTGATGAGGCCTTTCGTGCGTTGCGTGAAAGCCAGCAGCAATTGCTCGAAGCCAATCTGGTGCTGCAGCGCTTGATGAGGTCTGACGGGTTGACCGGCCTGGCCAACCGTCGGCATTTTGATGATTGCCTGAGCAGTGAGTGGTCACGTGCGTTGCGTGAGCAAAGCGAGGTGTCGCTGCTGATGATCGATGTCGACTACTTCAAAGCCTTTAATGATCGCTTTGGTCATGTGGAAGGGGATGAAGCCTTGCGTAAAGTCGCGACCTGCATGAGTGAGATGTGCAGCCGCTCTTCAGACCTGGCGGCGCGTTATGGGGGTGAAGAGTTCGCCATGATCCTGCCGGGTACCTCGCGTGGCGGCGCACGCTTGCTGGCCGAGAAGGTCCGCCTCTGCGTGCAGGCCTTGGCGATTCCTCATGAACAGCCCGGCCAAGACTCCACTGTCAGCATCAGCCTGGGCGTTGCCACACTCACCCCGCAGATGGGCATGGCCGCGACCGATCTGGTCGAGTTGGCCGACCGCGGGTTGTACCTGGCCAAGCAGAATGGGCGTAACCAAGTCGGCGTGGCCGAGCGAGATTGAGCTATAACGCGCTGGGGCGGCGTGACGGTCAGCCTCCTTGGCGTGTTACGCGCAGGCTGCAAGCCGGCTATTGACTGCGCTATACTCACCGGCTTTTCTAAAACTTCGGGGCCACGGTCAGGTCGCCGCGTCCGCTGAGCAGCCGTGATGCTTGCTCGTCGGGCCGCACAAGGCCGCTGTACACCTCAATCGCCTGCGAGTGCTGAACGCCATGGAAATTAACCCGATCCTCAACAGTATCAAAGACTTGTCCGAGCGCACCCAAACCATTCGGGGGTATCTTTGACTACGATCACAAACATGATCGCCTGGTCGAAGTAAACCGCGAGCTCGAAGACCCTAACGTCTGGAACAATCCTGAGTACGCGCAAAATCTAGGCCGCGAGCGTGCCTCGCTGGCATTGATCGTCGACACCTTGGATGACCTCAACAGCAGCCTGGCTGATTCGCGCGACCTGCTGGAAATGGCCGCCGAAGAAGACGACCAAGCGGCCGCCGATGATGTAGCAGCCGAGGTCGAGCGCCTGCGCGATATCCTCGAAAAGCTTGAGTTCCGCCGCATGTTCAGTGGCGAGATGGACGCTAACAACGCCTACCTGGACATCCAGGCCGGTTCCGGCGGTACTGAGGCTCAGGACTGGGCCAACATGCTGCTGCGCATGTACCTGCGCTGGGCCGACAAGCGCGGTTTCGAAGCCATCATCATGGAACTGTCTGCTGGCGAAGTCGCCGGGATCAAAGGTGCGACCCTGCATATCAAGGGCGAGTACGCCTATGGTTGGCTGCGTACCGAGATTGGCGTGCACCGCTTAGTACGCAAGAGTCCATTTGACTCGGGTAACCGCCGCCACACTTCGTTTACCGCAGTGTTCGTCTCGCCGGAAATCGATGACAACATTGAAATCGATATCAACCCGGCGGATCTACGCACCGACACCTACCGCTCCTCGGGTGCGGGCGGTCAGCACGTTAACACCACTGACTCAGCGGTGCGTATCACCCACGTACCGACCAACACCGTGGTCAGCTGCCAGAACGAGCGCTCCCAGCACGCCAACCGTGACACGGCGATGAAAATGCTGCGGGCTAAGCTCTACGAGCTGGAAATGCAGAAACGCCGCGAAGCCTCCCAGGCGCTGGAAGACACCAAGTCGGATATCGGCTGGGGCCATCAGATTCGCTCCTATGTACTCGATGCCTCGCGGATCAAGGATCTGCGCACCAACGTCGAGCGCAGCGACTGCGACAAAGTGCTCGACGGCGATATCGACGAATACCTGGTGGCGAGCCTGAAACAAGGGCTCTAACCGCCGAAAGATGGTTTTAGGCCGGTTGGGTGGTGTTACGCGCCGCCCAACCACCCGCCGGGCCCGTGCCCAAGCAACGATTTACAGGACAGACAACCGACCATGAGCGACCAACAACTCGACCCCCAAGGCCTTTCTCACGAAGACCAGCAACAGGAAGAAAACAAGCTGATTGCCTTGCGCAAAGAAAAGCTTGCTGCCATCCGTGCGCAGGGCAATGCCTTCCCGAATGACTTCCGCCGCGAGAACTACTGCGCCGACCTGCAGAAACAGTACGCTGAGAAGACCAAGGAAGAGCTGGCCGAGGCTGCCATTCCGGTCAAGGTTGCCGGGCGCATCATGCTCAACCGTGGCTCCTTTATGGTGCTGCAGGACATGACCGGGCGTATTCAGGTCTACGTCAACCGTAAGACCCTGTCCGAAGACACCCTGGCCGCGGTAAAAACCTGGGACATGGGCGACATCATTGCGGCTGTGGGTACCCTGGCCCGTTCCGGCAAGGGCGACCTGTACGTGGAAATGACGGAAGTGCGCCTGCTGACCAAGTCACTGCGCCCGCTGCCGGATAAGCACCACGGCCTGACTGACACCGAACAGCGCTATCGCCAGCGCTATGTTGACCTGATCGTCAACGAAGACGTGCGTCAGACCTTCCGCGTGCGTTCGCAAGTGATTGCGCACATCCGCAGCTTCCTGATGCAGCGCGACTTCCTCGAGGTGGAAACGCCGATGCTGCAGACCATCCCTGGTGGCGCCGCGGCCAAGCCGTTTGAGACGCACCACAATGCGCTGGACATGGAAATGTTCCTGCGTATCGCGCCTGAGCTGTACCTCAAGCGTCTGGTGGTGGGCGGCTTTGAGAAGGTCTTCGAGATCAACCGCAACTTCCGTAACGAAGGTGTCTCGACTCGTCATAACCCTGAATTCACCATGTTGGAGTTCTATCAGGCTTACGCCGACTACGAAGACAACATGGACCTGACTGAAGAGTTGTTCCGCGAACTGGCGCAACTGGTCCTCGGCAGCACCGACGTGCCCTACGGCGACAAAGTGTTCCACTTCGGTGAGCCGTTTGTGCGCCTGTCGGTGTTCGACTCGATCCTCAAGTACAACCCCGAGCTGACTACCGACAACCTCAACGACATCGACAAGGCTCGTGAGATTGCTAAAAAAGCCGGCGCCAAGGTGCTGGGTTTTGAAGGCCTGGGCAAACTGCAGGTGATGATTTTCGAAGAGCTGGTCGAGCACAAGCTGGAGCAGCCGCACTTTATTACCCAGTACCCGTTTGAAGTCTCGCCGCTGGCCCGTCGCAACGACGACAACCCGAACGTCACCGACCGTTTCGAGCTGTTTATCGGCGGCCGTGAAATCGCCAACGCCTACTCCGAGCTTAATGACGCCGAAGACCAGGCCGAGCGCTTTATGGCGCAGGTGGCGGACAAGGACGCCGGCGACGATGAAGCGATGCATTACGATGCCGACTTCGTCCGCGCTCTGGAATACGGCATGCCACCAACCGCTGGTGAAGGTATCGGGATCGACCGCCTGGTGATGTTGTTGACCAACTCACCGTCGATTCGCGACGTGATCCTCTTCCCGCACATGCGTCCGCAAGCCTGATGTAGAAAAAGCCGCCCACGGGCGGCTTTTTATTGTCTGCCAGTGGACTATCTTTGCGATTAGCTGACTAAGTTAAACGTCGCTTTGAATCACCGACAGAGGATTGCCCGTTGTGACAGCTAACCCCGCCCAAGAAAGCGCCACGCTGGTGGCCAGCGCCGTCGCTGAGAACGTCCAATATCAAGGGCGTAAAGCCAGTCGTCAGGGCAGTGAACAGCGCCGCCAGGCCATTCTCGATGCCGCCATGCGCATTATCGTGCGTGACGGCGTGCGCGCTGTGCGTCACCGCGCGGTGGCCGCCGAGGCAGGGGTGCCGCTGTCCGCGACCACCTATTACTTCAAAGACATCAATGACCTGATCAGCGATACCTTTACCCAGTTTGTCGAGCGCAGCGCGGCGCACATGGGGCGGTTTTGGCAAAGTACCGAAGGTTTGTTGCGTGAGCAGGTTAGCCGCCTGGATGGCAGTGCCGAGGCGCGTCGGCGGCTGGCCAATGAAATCGCCCGCCTGGCTGTGGAGTATGTGCGTCAACAACTGCTCACGCGCCGCGAACACCTGCTGGCCGAGCAGGCTTTTCAGCAGGAGGCCTTGCTCAACCCGCGCTTGCACGGGCTGATGCGCGCCCATCGGCGGATTTTGCTTCAGGGCGTGACGCATTTCTTCGAGGTGCTGGGCTCAGAGCAGGCGGAGCAGGATGCCAAGCTGTTGACGGCGATTATCGTCCGCATGGAATATCAGGGCCTGCTCGAGGGTGTCGAGCATCTAGACAGTGAAGAGATGTTGGCCATGCTTAAGCGTTATATGCATTTGGTGTTGGACCTCTAATCCGGCCAATCCGTTCACAAGGAGAGTTCAATGATCGTCTGGCGCGCGCTGCTTGCCGTGTCCTTCCTGTTACTGGGTGGGTGCCTGGTGACTTTTAAAGACCCCATCCCTGCCCATGAGGCCGCCCCAATACCGTTGCTTGGCGAGTGGTCGCGCAAGAATGAGTGGGGCGAGCTGCAGTATTTGCAGATCACCCGCGCCGGCTCCAATGTTTACAAAGCGCGGACCTATGTCGACAGCCTGGATAACCTTGAAAGCGCTGAGGAATATGGCTTTACAGTGGCTCATCACGGGCGGCGCTGGTACCTGTCGGCAGGGCTGCCGAAAAGTATGGGGGCGAATTTCGCTATCGCCGGTTTTGAGCTGACCAGCGACAACGAACTGGTGATCTACAACCTCGATGTGGACCGCATTCTTCAGGAAGTGGAGCAGGGTGTGTTGCACGGCGAGGTGGTGGAGGCCGCTGAAAGCGACGGTGTGCTCATCAGCAGCCCGTTGGAGCAGGTATTCGGCTACCTTGATGATCAGGCTAATTCGGATGTATTTATCGAAGTCGCGCGCTATCAGCGTGCAGGTGATTAGCGTCGCGCCATGAGTAATCGGTCGCTGCCACAGAGGCTGGCAGTGCTCGGCATCATATGGTTGAAGTGACATTAGTGGGTAATAGGGAGCGCATGAACAGTCATACCGGGTTGGACGATTATCAGTTGATTGTGCGCGCACTGTCCGACCGTTTGGTCGAGGCGCAAACGCCAATTCGAGTACTGGACGCGGTGAAATGGGACGACTCGATTCGCAGTGAATTTCTCAAGCACCAGGGTAAAAAGCTGCCCGTCGTCGACCGTGCTTATTACGCAAGTCGGCCGCTGCCCTTTGATGCTGCCGCGAAGAAACTGGAGTTTCAGAATATCGAGCGCGACATCACCCGCCAGCTCGGTCAGTTCAATCCGGTGGGCAAGATCATGCGGCGCATGTGCCGCGAGTACCGCATGGTTATCCGCATGCTGGAAGCGCGCGGTACCGAAGATTTTGGCCTGATCAGCCAGGAGCTCTACGGCGCCGCCTCGGATGCCTTTCATGCTGGTGATCCAACCCTGGCCGATCTTGGTCTGATGTTTTCCGACTTTCTCAACAACATCGACAAGCGCGGCGACCTTAAAGATGAGGCCAAGACGCTGACCGCCAAAGAGGCTGTCAACTTGCTGCAACAGCGCCTCAACAAGGTGTTTGGCGAGGCCGAAGATACCATTCGGGTCTTCGAGTCTGACGGCATTCTTGCTGACGCCGCAGCGGGTGCGGACTACATCAAGATCCGCGCCGACGCGATGTTCAACGAGCGCGACGTTAAAGCCCTGGAAGTGCACGAGGGTCTGGTGCATGTGGCGACCACCCTGAATGGCTTGAGCCAGCCGGTGTGCACCTTTTTGGCGAAAGGCCCGCCATCCTCGACGGTGACTCAGGAAGGCCTGGCGATTCTCATGGAGGTGATTGCCTTCGCCTCTTACCCCACCCGTTTGCGCAAACTGACCAACCGCACCCGCGCCATTCATATGGCGGAAGAGGGCGCGGACTTTCTGCAGGTTTTCGACTTTTACCGCGAACAGGGTTTCAGCCAGGAGGAGAGCTATAGCAATGCCAGTCGGGTGTTTCGTGGCTCAACGCCAACAGGGCTGCCGTTCACCAAGGACCTGTCCTACCTGAAGGGCTTTATCATGGTTTACAACTACATCCAGTTGGCCGTGCGTAAAGGCAAATTGGAGCAGATTCCGCTGCTGTTTTGCGGCAAAACCACGCTGGAGGACATGCGCTCGTTGCGTCAGTTGGTGGATGAAGGGCTGGTGGTCGCGCCCAAATACCTGCCGCCGCAGTTCAGCGACCTCAATTCGCTGTCGGCCTGGATGTGCTTCTCCAACTTCCTCAATCACCTGAGTCTCGATCGAATCGAAGCCGACTACGCCAACATTCTCTAGGCGCTACTGCACTCGGTTGTGCGGCGTTGCGCCTGACCCTTCGCTCGTGAAGCTCCTAGCCCTCTAATAGACGATCCGTAGCCCAGATGAAATCCGGGTTGCTCTTCTCGCACTAACAGGAGCGACACATGCCCAGCCACCAACTCGACTACGAAATCCTCGGCGCCTCCGCGCAGAGTGTGGAGATCATTCTCGATCCCGGTGAAACGGTGATCGCCGAAGCCGGTGTGATGAATTACATGACCGACGGCGTGCGCTTTGAAACCCGTATGGGCGATGGTTCAACCAGCGGGGTGCTGGGCAAATTGTGGGGCATGGGCAAGCGCATGCTGACGGGCGAGTCGCTGTTTATGACGCACTTCTCCAATGCCGGCAAAACCCCGGCGCGGGTGGCGTTTGCCGCGCCGTATCCAGGCACCGTGGTGCCGATCCAGCTGGCGGAGCATGGCGGCACGCTGATCTGCCAGAAGGATGCCTTTCTCTGTGCGGCCTACGGTACGGCGGTTGGCATCAGCTTTAACAAACGCCTGGGGGCCGGCTTCTTCGGCGGTGAGGGGTTTATTCTGCAGAAGCTTGAAGGTGACGGCTTGGCCTTTGTCCACGCCGGCGGCACGGTGATCCGCAAGCAGCTGAACAACGAGACGTTACGCCTGGATACCGGTTGCCTGGTGGCTTTTACCGCCGGTATCGATTACGACATCGCCCTGGCCGGCGGGCTAAAAAGCATGCTGTTTGGCGGCGAAGGCATTCTCCTGGCCACGCTCAAGGGCACGGGGACGGTGTGGGTACAGAGCCTGCCGTTCTCGCGGTTAGCCGAGCGCATTTATGAAGCGACCTTTAAGGCCCGTGAGGAAGTCCGGGCGGGCGGCAAGTAATGCGGCAATCTGGGGCTTTGCAGGCGGTTGGCTTTGTTGCAAGCTGCGCCGCCTGATGCATTGCCCGCCTAATTGTTAATCCGAGAGCCTGTTATGAGTGAAGTCAATCCCATCCCGCTGATCCTTACCGCTATCGGCAGCATCTGCGCCACCGTGGCCGTACTTGGGTTTTACGGTTATTTGCACGTTGCCAAGCCGGAAGATGCGCTGCTGCTGTCTGAGTTCACCATGCTCAAGACCGTGCCGGGTGAGGACTATAAAGTCTCGCTCAAGCCTGCCAGCCAGGTCGCCCAGTGCATCGACGGCGTGCTGGTGATGTTTGACCTGGAGCAGAAAGGCCTGAGCGGTGTGCTGGTTGATCAGCGCAAGCAGGCGGTGCGTTGCACTGACGGCCAGTAACGCCTAACCCGCAGGGTTTTTCTGTTCGCTAAGGCGCTGCAGATGGCGGCGTGACAGGGCGAGGAAGCGCGGCGTCAGGCCGATGTCTTCATACAGCGGGTCGCCCTGCTCGTCGGTGGCCACCACCTTGCTGCCCTTGACGTAGGGCAGGCTGGCCTCCAGTTCGTCCAGCGCTGCGCCGAGCAGTTCCCCGAGCAGCTCTTCTACGTGGTGTTTGGGGTACATCTCTTGCAGCGCCGCCAGGCGCGCAGCGGCTTCCAGGTCGAGATGGATTTGATAGGGGGTGGCGCTCAGGCGACCCTGGGCGTTTTCCTGCCAGTGCTGCACCAGCTCGCGAATCTTCATGATGGCCTCGTGTCCGTTCGGCGCCCGGCGTGTGTTGCCCAGGCTTGCCCTATTAAGACTAGTGCGTGCGCTGATAAGTGCGCTCAGGGCGTCGCGCACTTGTAAGAAGTTGGCGCGCTGGGCACTCTGCAAGGAGGATCAGCGGAGGCAATAGTCATGGCAGAAATCGATGCGCGTTTGCGCGAAGACGTCCACCAGCTCGGCGAACTGCTGGGTGACACCATCCGGGTGCAGCATGGGGCGGCTTTTCTCGACAAAATTGAACGTATCCGCAAGGGCGCTAAAGCCTCTCGTCGAGGCTCGAAGGACGGTGCGGAGCAACTCAGTGCAACCCTGAATCAGCTGGCGGATGACGAGTTGCTGCCGGTGGCGCGGGCGTTTAACCAGTTTCTCAACCTGGCCAATATTGCCGAGCAGTACCACCGCGTGCGCCGCCGTGCGCCGGGTGAAACGCAGCCCTTTGAAGACAATATTCTCGCCGAGCTGCTGCAGCGCCTGGCCAGTCATGGCCATAAGGGCGAGGCCCTGGCGCGCCAGTTTGGTCGGTTGGATATCGAGCTGGTACTGACCGCGCACCCCACCGAAGTGGCGCGCCGTACGCTGATTCAGAAATACGACGCCATGGCCGAACAGCTGGCGGCCGGTGACCATAGCGACCTCTCGGCGGCTGAACGCGAGCAGGTCAAGCAACGTCTGCAGCGGCTGATTGCCGAGGCCTGGCACACTGAGGAAATCCGCCGCAGCCGGCCAAGTCCGGTGGATGAGGCCAAGTGGGGCTTCGCGGTGATTGAGCACTCGCTCTGGCATGCCATCCCCAATGTGCTGCGCAAGGCGGATCAGGTGCTGCATGGTGCGACTGGGTTGCACTTGGCGTTGGATGCAGCGCCTATTCGCTTCGCCTCCTGGATGGGCGGCGATCGCGATGGCAACCCCAATGTCACCGCCAGCGTGACCCGTGAGGTTTTGCTGTTGTCGCGCTGGATGGCCGCCGATCTGTACCTGCGTGATATCGACCAACTGGCCGCTGAGCTGTCCATGCAGCAGGCCAGCCCGGCCTTGTTGGCGCAGGTGGGGGAGAGTGCCGAGCCCTATCGCAGCCTGCTCAAGCAGCTGCGCGAGCGTCTGCGGGCTACTCGCAGTTGGGCGCAGGCGGCCTTGCATGAAGATTTACCGGCACCCAGTGCCGTGCTGCATAGCAACCGTGAGCTGTTCGAGCCTTTACAGTGCTGTTACCAGTCTTTGCATGACTGCGGCATGGGCGTGATTGCCGATGGTCCGCTGCTCGACTGCCTGCGCCGCGCAGCCACCTTTGGCTTGTTTTTAGGGCGTTTGGACGTGCGTCAGGACGCCAGTCGCCACGCTGCCGCCCTGACTGAAATCACTGATTACCTGGGCTTGGGGCGATATGCCGAGTGGGATGAACAGGCGCGCCTAGAATTTCTGCAACAAGAGCTGGATAACCGTCGGCCGCTGTTGCCGGGGCACTTCAAACCGAGTGGCGAAACCGCAGAGGTGCTGGCCACCTGCCGCGAAGTGGCCCGCGCGCCTGCGGCTTCTCTGGGGTCCTACGTGATCTCCATGGCTGGCGCGGCCTCTGATGTGCTGGCGGTGCAACTGCTGCTTAAAGAGGCCGGGTTGCAGCGGCCGATGCGCGTGGTGCCACTGTTTGAAACCCTGGCCGATTTGGATAACGCCGGTCCGGTAATCAGCCGTCTGCTGGCCTTGCAGGGCTATCGCGCGCGTTTGCACGGGCCGCAGGAAGTGATGATTGGTTATTCCGATTCGGCCAAGGATGCCGGGACTACCGCTGCCGCCTGGGCGCAGTACCGTGCTCAGGAAACCCTGGTGCAGGTATGCCGCGAGCAGGACGTCGAGTTGCTGTTATTCCATGGCCGCGGAGGCACGGTGGGGCGCGGCGGCGGCCCGGCCCATGCGGCAATTCTGTCGCAACCACCGGGGTCGGTGGCGGGCCGTTTCCGCACCACCGAGCAGGGGGAAATGATTCGTTTCAAATTTGGCCTGCCGGATATCGCCGAGCAGAACCTCAACCTCTACCTGGCAGCGGTGCTAGAGGCCACCTTGCTACCACCACCGAGCCCGGAGCCGGCCTGGCGCGAGCTGATGGACAAGCTGGCAAGCGATGGCGTCAGTGCGTACCGCGCAGTGGTGCGCGAGAACCCGCAATTCGTCGATTACTTTCGTCAGGCCACGCCGGAGCAGGAACTCGGTCGTTTGCCGCTGGGCAGTCGTCCGGCCAAGCGGCGTGAAGGCGGGGTGGAGAGTCTGCGGGCGATTCCGTGGATTTTCGCCTGGACCCAGACGCGTCTGATGTTGCCAGCCTGGTTGGGCTGGGAGGCTGCTCTGGACAATGCGTTACAGCGCGGTGAAGGCGAGTTGCTGGGGCAGATGCGTGCGGGCTGGCCATTCTTCCGCACCCGTATCGATATGCTGGAGATGGTGCTGGCTAAAGCTGACGAATCTATCGCTCAGTTGTACGACGAGCGTTTAGTCGAGCCCGCCTTGCAACCTTTGGGCACACATTTACGCGGCCTATTGTCGCAGGCGGTGGCCGCCGTACTGGGGCTTACGGGGCAGTCCCAGCTCTTGGCACACAGCCCGGAAACCCTGGAGTCGATCAGCGTGCGTAATACCTATCTGGACCCGCTGCATCTGCTCCAAGCCGAGCTATTGGCCCGCGCGCGGCAGCGTGATAACCAGGCTGATAGCCCTCTGGAGCAGGCATTATTGGTCAGCGTGGCGGGCATTGCAGCGGGTTTGCGTAACACCGGCTAGCACATTCAGCGGGACCATTTTGAGGTTCGGTGGCGTGCCTCTGGCGCGCTGCCGGCAGCGTTATCTGGCTGAGGCGGTCGCAGGCGTATCCGACTTTTGGCGGCTTGTGCGCTACCGGTGCGCTGTGTATCTTGAGCGGCCTTTTGGCACTCTGGCCCTTGTTGGCAGCGCGCCTGAACCATTCTGAGATTGGCCCCATGAGGCGAGTCCGACCGATTTCTACTTAAATTTTGAGGAGCACATCGATGCGCGTAATTTTGCTGGGTGCGCCCGGTGCTGGTAAAGGCACCCAAGCGGGTTTCATCACCAAGAAATTTGGTATTCCGCAAATTTCCACCGGTGACATGCTGCGTGCTGCGGTCAAGGCCGGCACTGAACTAGGTCTGGTTGCCAAGAGCGTAATGGACAGCGGTGGTCTGGTTTCCGATGACTTGATCATCAACTTGGTCAAAGAACGTATCGCTCAAGCCGACTGTGCCAATGGTTTCCTCTTCGATGGCTTCCCGCGCACCATTCCCCAGGCTGAAGCCTTGAAGGAAGCGGGCGTGGTTATCGACAACGTCCTCGAAATTGCTGTCGATGATGAAGAAATCGTCGGCCGTATTGCCGGTCGTCGCGTGCACCCCGCATCGGGTCGCGTGTACCACACCGAGCACAATCCACCGAAAGTTGCCGGTATTGACGACGAAACCGGTGACGAGCTGATCCAGCGCGAAGACGACAAGGAAGAAACCGTGCGTCATCGCTTGTCGATCTATCACTCGCAGACCAAGCCGTTGGTAGATTTCTACCAGAAGCTGGCCGCCGTTGACGGCACCCCGAAATACAGCGCGATTGCTGGCGTTGGTTCGGTCGACGAGATCACCGCGAAGGTACTCGCTGCACTCAGCTAAGTACCTGCCGTAATCAGACAACGCCCCGCTTTTGCGGGGCGTTTTCGTTGTGCGCCAGGCATGGCGCGTTGCGCGCAAGCGCAACCAGCTTGGCTGTGGTGGCCTCGCTGGTGACTTGGAGGTGAAAGTCCTCTACACACCCGGCAAGGGGAAGTGTTAGCCAGAGGCAAGGGTGTCGCGG
>JAHIWP010000067.1 GCA_018816095.1 Gammaproteobacteria bacterium | reverse complement strand
TTGTAGGTGTAACCCTGCTCACGCATGCGTAGGGCCGTGGAGCGCTTTTCACGTTGTTCTTGGGGGCTGAGTTTACGGGCATCTATTTTCATGGAGACAGATTATCTAATATGCCCTATTTATTTGCCAGGTTAATAATCGTGACTCTTTGCCGACCACAACGATTTCTTTTGGCCTATTGGTTTTAAGCGCTGGCTTTTCAATGGGGTAGGTGCTGGTCGCCTGGATGATATTTACAGCACCTTGCGGCGTGTAATTTAAATCATTGAATACTGTCTGCTTGGCATTGGGGATGGGTTGTTCTGTTGCCCTAGGCGGTTCAGCTTCTATATGCCGGCTTGCTGCCTCGTTTACGACGCTGTCCCAGTCTTTATTGGCTGCGGGTTCTGCTCGTGTTATTGCGGCCACTGGAACGGGCTTTGGCAGCTGTCGTTTCTCAATGATCTGCTGCACGGTGCCCTTTAACAGCGCTTGGCTAGCGAAATACAGGGCGCCAAGGGTGATACACGTTCCAAGCAAACCGGGTAGCAGCACCGCTGCTGCGCTTTTTTTGCGGCGGTTATTGATCCACTCTGGGGCGTCGTCCCACTCTGCCTTCATGCTGACCTCTCCCTTTCGCTTCGCGCGTACTGCGCCAAACGCTTGCCCGTCACTTGATTATGAGCGGCGGCAATATCCTGACCTTACACGGTGGCTCGGGGGCATCCGTCGCCGCGCATGGCCATGCGCTATGCCCCTTCTTATTTGCATGATGCGTTGCGCCTAAACCGGTTAGAGCGTTTAGACACATACAAATCAATCGAATCGTAAACCTTACAACTCAGTCACTTTCCGGCGATGCGCCATAGGTATTCGACTGTTTATAGAACTCATGCAGATGGCGCACTAACACCATAATCACCGCGGCGACCGGCAGCGCCAGAAGGACGCCAGTGAAGCCGAACAGTTGACCGCCCGCCATGATCGCGAAGATCACCGCCACCGGGTGCAGGCCGATGCGATCGCCCACCAGCATGGGGGTCAGCAGCATGCCTTCGAGCATTTGCCCGACGATAAATACCGTGGCGATGCCCAGCAACGGGTAGAAATCCACACCGAACTGGAACAGCCCCGCCGTCATTGCCGCGCCAATCCCCACGACTACCCCCAGGTACGGCACGATGCTGGCCAAGCCGGCCAACACACCGATTAGCAAGCCAAGCTCCAGGCCAATCAGCATCAACCCGGTGGCGTACATCACACCCAGCGCCAGCATCACCAGCAGTTGGCCGCGCAAGAACGCTCCTAGCACTTCGTGGCACTCCGAGAAGAGCTGCACAATCAAACCTTCACGGCCACGCGGCAATAGGCTGCGCAGCTTGGCGACCATCAGGTCCCAATCGCGCATCAGGTAGAAGCTCACCACCGGAATCAGCAGCATATTGGCCAACCAGGCCATCAATGCCAGCCCAGAAGCCGTGGCCGTAGACAACAGCATGCCGACGATATCGGTGGTTTTACCCAGCTGCCCGGACATCGCTTCCTTCAACTGATCAAAACGCCAGAACCCTTCACTCAGCCCCAGTTTTAGCTGAACCCATGGCAATGCCTGATGCTGCATCCAGTCAAGTATTTCTGGCACCAGCTCATACAGGCGCACCAGTTGCTTACCCAACAAGGGCACGAGGACCAGCAACAGAATGGCCATGACTAGGGTGATCAACGCGAAGACCACCACCACGCCCCAGGTCCGCGAGAACCTCCAGCGTTCCAAGCGATCAACCAGCGGGTCGCCCATATAAGCCAACAGCACACCAATCAAGAACGGCGAGAGAATCGGGGCGAGCAAGTACAACAGGCCGCCCAGCAGCAACGCTGCGACTATCCATATCCAACGATGCGAGTCGATCATGCTCTGCGCTCCATATGCCAACGCGTTATCCAGAAAGCCCCACGCTTAGGGGCGCGGTATAAGAAAACCGCAGCTGTCGGGCTGCGGTTTGGTTACTCAGGGTGTGTACGACTGCCGTAGCCTACCAGCGAAACCTTAATACAGTGTCACGTGGCGGCGCTGGCAGTGCAGGCTCAGCAGCCGTGGCGGGCGGCGTAACCGCCTGCTCGGTATCGACCACCGCGGCCTCGGCCGGCACCTCCTGCAGCTGCGCCAGGCTCAGCTGTGCACGCAGTTGTTCGGCATTGGCATTGACCGCGAAGGTCAGCGTGTCGCCCTGTACCTTGAGCAGTTGCGCGGCGAATGGCTCAAGCATGCGCTGCAATTCGGCGTAACGCGCCAGATCAACGCCCTGCACTTCTACCGTCAAACGACTGGCAGCACCGGGGGCGACAATAAAACGCGGCGCCAGACGCTGATTAACCGCCAACAGGATGGCATCTGCCAGCGCGGCCTGATCAGCCCCCTGCACCTTGCCCTGCTCACGCTCGTCACCCAGCCACAGCCGCCATTCGGCTTGCCACTGGCCGTTTGCTTCACGTGCGACAACCGCCAACAAAGCATCGGCAGCGTAGCGCTCGGACGCTTCACGCAAGGCAGCAGGGTCATTGCTGGCAAGGTTTTCCGGTACGGCCAGGAGTTGCTCGGAGAGGTCGGCCAACGGCAGGCGCAGTGGCAGACCACGGTGTTGTGCGGCCTGATTAAACATTGCAGCAGCGGCTTGACCATCGCCAAGCAGGCGGCTGCCATCGCTGGCATCACTCAACCACCAGAGCAGGATGCTTGGACGATTCGCGCCCCACAACGCCAGCCCCGCCTGACGCAGGCTGCGCTCGGTGCTGTGGGGGTCAAAATCGACCAGCAGGGTGTCACCTTCATAACCATATTGGCTGACAATCTGTTGCGGGTCCTTGCGCAGCGCCGCCAGTGCTGGGCTCTGCGCGGCATCAGTTTTGCCGGTCAAACGCAGCACCAGGGTATCCAGAGCACGGCCCAGAGCAGCCGCACGTTCCTCTGGCTGCTGGCTGCTGACCGCCTCGCGGACTTGGTACAGGTCACTCACGGGGGCGGCCAAGGCTGGCAGGCCGGACAGTGTCAAACAGGCAAGAAGCAGGCGAGCGGTCAAACGCATGGGTGGATTCTCGACGGACGGAAAGTGGCGTACCAGGCAGATTCAACAACAGTTTCGGCCAGCACTTGCACGCAAGGCAGGCGAAAACGGCACAGTGTGACGAGTTTAGGGGCTGTTAAAGGGCATTCCAAAGCCATTTTAAGCGGCGCATGGCCCGCAGCGATCAGATTGTGCGCAGAGGGTCACCTTAAACAGCGCGCCTAACGCCCGCAACGGTGGCGGCTGGCCGCTGCCGGGTAAGCCTGATAAAATCGCGCGCCTTCGCAGACCGCCAACCTACCTGGCGGCGCCTATCCGAACTTTCCCTAAAGGCCTGGATCTATGAGCAAGCAACCCTCCATCAGCTACAAGGACGCAGGTGTAGACATCGACGCGGGCGAAGCCCTGGTCGAACGCATCAAAAGCGTGGCCAAGCGCACCGCGCGTCCTGAAGTCATGGGTGGGCTGGGCGGCTTCGGCGCACTGTGCGAGATCCCGGCTGGCTATAAGCAACCGGTGCTGGTCTCCGGCACCGACGGCGTCGGCACCAAGCTGCGCCTGGCGCTGAACCTGAACAAGCACGACAGCATCGGCCAGGACCTGGTCGCCATGTGCGTCAACGACCTGGTGGTCTGCGGTGCCGAGCCGCTGTTCTTCCTCGACTACTACGCCACCGGCAAGCTCAACGTTGATGTAGCGGCCACCGTAGTGACCGGCATCGGCGCCGGCTGCGAACTGGCAGGCTGCTCCCTCGTCGGCGGTGAAACCGCTGAAATGCCAGGCATGTACGAAGGCGAAGACTACGACCTGGCCGGTTTTTGCGTCGGTGTAGTGGAAAAAGCCGAGATCATCGACGGCTCGAAAGTCGCCGCAGGTGACGCCCTGATCGCCCTGCCGTCCTCCGGCCCGCATTCCAACGGCTACTCGCTGATCCGCAAGATCATCGAAGTGTCGGGCACTGAAATCGAAAGCACCCAGGTTGATGGCAAGCCACTGACCGACCTGCTGATGGCGCCGACCCGCATCTACGTCAAACCACTGCTCAAGCTGATTAAAGACACTGGCGCAGTTAAAGCCATGGCCCACATCACCGGTGGCGGCCTGCTCGACAATATCCCGCGCGTACTGCCAAAAGGCGCACAAGCGGTGGTCGACGTGGCCAGCTGGACGCGCCCAGCGGTATTCGACTGGCTGCAGGAAAAAGGCAACGTGGACGAGCACGAGATGCACCGCGTACTCAACTGCGGCGTTGGCATGGTCATCTGCGTGGCGCAGGATCAGGTCGAAATTACCCTGCAAACCCTGACCGCCGCCGGCGAACAGCCATGGGTGATCGGCCAGATCAACCAAGCGGCCGAAGGCGCTGCTCAGGTCGTGCTGAACAACCTGAAACAGCACTAATGCCGGCACCGTGCAACGTAGTGGTGCTGATCTCGGGCTCCGGCAGTAACCTGCAGGCGCTGATTGACAGCATCCAGGCCGACGCTGACGCGTCCAAGCGCAGCCCGGCCCGGATCAGCGCGGTGGTCTGTAACCGCGCCGATGCCTATGGTTTGCAACGTGCACAGGCCGCCGGCATCGCCACCGTTGTTCTCGACCACAAACAGTTCGAGGGCCGCGAGGCCTTCGACGCTGCACTGGTCGAGGCTATCGACGGCTACGATCCGCAGCTGGTGGTGTTGGCTGGCTTTATGCGTATTCTCACCCCGACGTTTGTCCGCCATTACGCGGGGCGCCTGCTGAATATCCACCCGTCGCTGCTGCCCAAATACAAAGGCCTGCATACCCATCAACGGGCACTGGAAGCCGGTGACAGCGAGCACGGTTGCAGCGTGCACTTCGTCAGCGAGGAACTCGATGGCGGACCACTGGTCGTACAGGCTGTGGTCGCGGTGAAGCCAGATGACACACAAAGCAGTCTGGCGCAGCGCGTACACCAGCAAGAACATGTAATTTACCCGATGGCAGTCCGCTGGTTTGCCGAAGGCCGCTTGCACCTGACGGCGCAAGGGGCGATGTTGGACGAGCAGCTGTTACCGAGTACCGGATACCTTATTCGAACGTAAATAGGAGACACCATGGGTCGCGCCTTACTGTTCGCACTGACACTACTGAGCCTGCCGGCATTCGCCGTTGAGCTAAAACCCTTCTCCGCTAGCTACACCGCCGACTGGAAGCAACTGCCCGTCAGCGGCAGCGCCGAGCGCAGCCTGCAAGCGTTGGACAATGGTGTGTGGAAGCTCAATTTTGAAGCCTCCATGCTGGTTGCCAGCCTGACCGAAGAAAGCACCCTGCGCGTGGATAACACCACCTTCCTACCCCAGACGTATTTGTATCAGCGCGGCGGCCTGGGCAAAGCCAAGAAGATCGAGCAGGACTTTGACTGGGAGGCCAAGCAAGTCATCGGCAGTGACCGCGACACCCCAGTACGTTTGCCACTGAACCGCGGCCTGCTGGACAAATCGACCTACCAACTGGCCTTGCAATACGACGTGGCCGCCGGCAAGAAAAGCATGAGCTATCAGGTGGTCGATGGCGACGAAGTGGAGACGTATGACTTCCGCGTGCTGGGCGAGGAAGTGGTGCGCACCAAGGCCGGGCTGATCGATGCGATCAAGGTCGAGCGCGTGCGTGACCCGACTCAAAGCAGCCGCAAGACCATCCTCTGGTTCGCCAAGGACTGGGAGTTCCTGCTGGTCCGCCTGCATCAGGTCGAAAAAGACGGCAAGGAATACCAGATCATGCTCAAAGAAGGCAACGTTGACGGCAGAGCCGTTGAAGGCCGCCAGGACTGAGACAGAGCGCAATAAAAAGCCGAGCTTAATGCTCGGCTTTTTATTGCGCGGATTTCGACAAGCAGGGCCGACTGGTGCTCGGCCCGCTTAGCCATTCACCACATCAGGTCGTCCGGCACCTGATACGCCGCGTACGGATCATCGGCATCCGGGGCTTCGGTTGGGGTGTTGAGCAGCACCACACGTTGCGCGTCGCGCTCTTGAATCTTCAGCGCCGCCTCACGCGGGATCACTTCATAACCGCCGCCGTGGCGCACGATGGCCAGCGAGCCGCTGCTGAGTTTGTTGCGCATCAGCGTGTTGACCGACAGGCGCTTGACCTTTTTGTCGTCAACGAAGTTGTAGTAATCCTCGGTGGTCAGCTTGGGCAGGCGTGACACCTCGATCAACTGCTTGATTTGCGCGGCGCGGGCCTTCTGCTCGACCTTCTCCTGCTGCTGGCGATTGAGTTCTTGGTCACGCGCTGCCTTTTCGGCCATGGCCTGTTGAGCGGCGAGCTTTTGCGACTCGTCCTTCTCGATATGGCCTTTCTGCTCCAGACGCTGCTTCTTCTGTTTTTCCTTGCTGGCCTGCTTGGCCTGCTTTTCGTTGACCAGCCCGGCTTTAAGCAACTGATCGCGTAGTGAGAGAGCCATAACCTACCTTTCCAACCATCAATATTGAGTGGCCGCAGCCACCCGTAACATGTCGTATACAGCGCATGGCGCCTATGTTTTCAGCAACTGGGGGTGAGCTTTTCGAGCTTTTTGGCTTCGCCCCACAGCGCATCCAAGTCATCCAGGGCGCAATCTTGCATAGCCCGCCCCTGCTCGCGCAAGCTCTGCTCGATAAAACGAAAGCGCCGCTCGAACTTGCCATTGGCCGCGCGCAGGGCCGTTTCCGGGTCAACCTTGAGGTGCCGCGCCAGGTTACTGACCACAAACAGCAAATCGCCGATCTCCTCGCTAATGGCCTCGGGATCGTTCTCGCTCATGGCCTCCAGCACTTCATCCAACTCTTCGCGCACCTTGTCGACCACCGGCAGGGCTTCTGGCCAGTCAAACCCGACCTGAGCGGCGCGCTTTTGTAATTTGATCGCCCGGCTCAGCGACGGCAACGCGGTGGGCACATCATCCAGCAGAGAAAGCTGCTCAGGTGCAGCGGCTTTCTCGGCGCGTTCTTCGGCTTTGAGTTCTTCCCAGCGTTGCTTGACGGCGGCCTCTTCGAGTTTGGCGACATCCGGCGCGCCATACAGATCGCCATCGGGGAATACATGAGGGTGACGGCGCAGCAGTTTGCGGGTAATCCCATCGACCACCTGGGCAAACTCGAAACGCCCTTCCTCGCGCGCCAGCTGGCTGTAATACACCACCTGAAACAGCAGGTCGCCCAACTCACCCGGCAGATGGTCAAAGTCGCCACGCTCAATGGCGTCGGCCACCTCATAGGCTTCTTCAATCGTGTGCGGCACGATGGTCGCGTAACTCTGCTTGAGGTCCCACGGGCACCCATGCTGCGGATCGCGCAGACGGGCCATCAGGTGCAGCAAATCGTTAAGTTGGTACATAACACATCCCGATTAATACGCTTACGTAGGAGGGTTAGCGGTGCAAAACGCCGATGATAGCGCGTTGCTTAACGCAACGCGCCGGCCACCCCAGCCTAGGCTGCTGTCATGCCCTCATCGTGCGGCTTAATCGGCTGCCAACGGCGCAGCAGCATGTACAGGGTCGGGATCACAAATAGGGTAAAGAAGGTGCCAACCAACAGGCCGCCGACAATCACCATGCCGATTTGCTGACGACTTTCCGCCCCCGCACCCGTGGCAATCGCCAATGGCAGCGAGCCGAGCACCATCGCCCCAGTGGTCATCAAGATCGGTCGCAGACGCGCCACCGACGCCTCGATCACAGCACTGCGCACTTCATGGCCCTGACGGAGCAACACGTTGGCGAACTCGACAATCAGGATGCCGTGCTTAGTAATCAGGCCGATCAGCGTCACCAGACCAATTTGCGAGTAGATGTTCAAGGTGCCGCCGAACAGGGTCAGCGCCAGCAAAGCCCCGGCCATCGACAATGGCACGCTGAACAGAATGATCAACGGATCGCTGAAGCTCTCAAACTGTGCCGCCAGCACCAGGAAGATAAACGCCAGGGCCAGGGCGAAGATCAGCGCAATTCCGGCGCTGGACTCCTTAAAGTCGCGCGAGGTGCCGGTGTAGTCGTACTGGGTCTCGGCTGGAAACACCGTGCGCGCAGTGTTTTCCAGGTGCGCCAGGGCTTCGCCGAGGGTGTAGCCGCTACCGACGTTGGCACTCACCGTCACCGCACGCAGTTGGTTGAAGTGGTTGAGCTCGCGCGGCGCCACGGTTTCACGCACCTCGATCAGGTTGGACAGCTGCACCATGCCGTCATCGCGGCCGCGCACATAGACGCGGTCGAGATCCTGCGGGTTGCTGCGGTCCACACCCTGCAACTGCACCAGCACGTCGTACTGCTCGCCATTCTGCTTAAACCGGGTCACCTGACGGCTGCCGAACAGGCTCTCCAGGCTGCGGCCAATGGTGGCCACATCAGTGCCCACGGCCACCGCCTGCTCGCGATTAACCGCCACCTTGAGCTGCGGCGCGTTGAGCTTCAGATCGCTGTCCAGGCTTTCCAGCCCCGGATAATCACGCAGCGTGTTGAGCAGTTCATCAACATAACCCTGCAACTCGCTGTACTCCATGGAGGAGCGAATCACGAAGTTCACAGGCTGGTTACGCGCACTCTGCCCCAGCGGCGGGCGATTGACCGGGAAGGCACGCACCCCGGCGATGTCCTGCAGTTTGGGCAACAGCTCGTTACGGATTTCGAACTGGCTACGCGAGCGATCAGCCCAGTCCTCCAGCTTCATAAAGGAAATGCCCTGGGCCACGGTGGGAAAGCCTGCCACGACAAGATAGCGGTTGGTTTCCGCGATGCTGGCGTAGGCATCCTCAATCTCCTTGGCATAACGCCCGGTGTAATTGATGGTGGCGCCGTCCGGGCCATTGAACACACCGATTATCGTGCCCGTGTCCTCGGTTGGCGCCAGCTCGGACTTAAGCCCGGAGAACAGCAATACGCAGGCCACCACGGTCAGCAGCAACACGCCGACCACCAGCACCCAGGCACTCAGCGCCTTGGCCAGCAGGTGTTTGTAGCTGTAGGTCAGGTTGTTGAGGAAGTTCTCGATCAGGTTGTACAAACGGTTATGCCGCTCGCCGGCCTGGTGTGGCTTGAGCAGGAGCGCGCACATCATTGGCGTCAGGGTCAGGGCAACGAAGCCCGAGACCAGCACCGCGCCGGCCAGGGTCCAGGCGAACTCGGTAAACAGCTTGCCGGTGGTGCCCTGCATAAAGCCGATGGGCGCGAATACCGCTGCCAGGGTCAGGGTCATGGCGATCACCGCAAAGGCGATCTCACGGCTGCCCTTGAGCGCGGCCTGCAAAGGCTGCATACCCTCCTCGATATGCCGGTGGATGTTCTCCAGCATGACGATGGCATCGTCCACCACCAGGCCGATGGCCAGCACCATGGCCAACAGCGTCAGGGTGTTGATGGTGAAGCCCATCAGTGACATCAGGGCGAACGCGCCGATTAGCGACACTGGAATGGTCACCAGCGGAATGATGGTGGCGCGCAGCGAGCGCAGGAAGATAAAGATGATCAGGATGACCAACCCCACCGCTTCCCAGATGGTGATAAACACGTTATCGATCGACTCGCGGATAAACAGCGAGTTGTCGTTGGCCACCGCCATTTCCATGCCTTCGGGCAGTAACGCGCGCACATCCGGCATGGCGGCCTCCAGCCCATCGGAGATGTCCAACGGATTGGCGGTGGCCTGTTTGATCATGCCCATCGACACCGCCGGCTGACCTTTGTAACGGACGATGCTGCGCTCATCCTGCGCGCCAATTTCGGCATAGCCGACATCCGCCAGGCGCAGCAGATAACCGCGCGAATCGTCGAGGATCAGCTGATTAAACTGCTCCGGGGCATTCATGTCGGTTTCCGAGAGCACGGTGAATTCGCGCTGCTGCGACTCGATGCGCCCAGCCGGAATCTCAACGTTCTGCCGGCGCAGGGCGTCTTCCACGTCCTGCACGGTGAGGTTGTGCGCCGCGAGCTTTTCCGGGTCAAGCCAGATACGCATGGCGAAGGTGCGCGCGCCACGAATCTGCACTTCGGAGACGCCGGGAATAGTCTGCAAGCGATCCTTGATCACCCGCTCCAGCACGTCGGTAATCTCCATGGCGCTGTAGCGTTCGCTGTAGAAGGCGATCCAGATCACCGGCTGGGCATCTGCCTCGACCTTCTGCACGATGGGTTCGGCAATTTCATCCGGCAGCAAACCGCGCACCCGACCCAAGCGGTCGCGCACATCGTTGGCGGCTTCATCGGAGTTACTGCCCAGGCGAAACTGCGCAGTGATCTGGGTATTTTCCGAACGGCTGATGGAGCTGACAAAGTCCAGCCCGTCGATCCCCGACAACACGTCCTCGATCGGCTGGGCGACCTGGGACTCCATGATTTCCGGGCTGGCCCCCGGATAGCTGACGTTGACCGTGACAATCGGCACATCGATATTCGGATACTCACGTACCGCCAAGCGGTCGTAGGCCATTAACCCGAGCAGCACCACAATCAGCGACAGCACGGTGGCAAACACCGGCCGCCGGATACAGATATCCGACAGGGTCATAGCGCACGCTCCACCGCCTTGATGCGCACCGGCGAACCGGCACGCACCTTCTGCCAGCCGGCGCTGATCAGGGTTTCACCCCCTTGCAAGCCGCTAACCACTTCGACCTTACCGTTTAGACGCTTGCCCAGCGTGACCTCACGCAGCTCGACCTTGCCCTCCACCACCAGGTTGACCAGCAAACGCTCCCCGACCGGCATCACTGCCTCTTCGGGAATCACCAGGGCATCCGGTCGTTCAGCCAGGATGACCGACACCCGCACAAACTGCCCCGGGCTCAGACGGCCTTCGCTGTTGCTGATGTGCGCACGAATCGCCTGGCTGCGTCCGGCTTCGTCGAGGCGCGGATTGATGGCGAAAATCTCGCCGCTAAAGCGCTCGCCCGGATAGGCATCCAGGCTGATCTCGATGGTTTGCTTGAGACGAATCTGGCTGACGGCTTTCTGTGGAATACGAAAGTCCACCTTGAGTGGGTCGAGTACTTCCAGATTGACGATGTCCTGACCTTCGCTGAGGTAATCGCCAGGGCTGACTGCTCGCAAACCCAGTACACCGTCGTAGGGCGCGAGGATACGGGTCTTGTCCAGACGCGCCTGCGACAGCGCCAGGCTGGCCCGCGCGGCTTGCTGTTCAGCGTTGGCCTCATCCAGCGCCTGTGCATTGCTCGCACCGCGCTTAAAGAGCATTTGCGCCCGCTGAAAATTCTTTTCCGCCAAGTTCAGGTTGGCCCGTGCCTGGGCAAGTTCAGCGCGGGCAATCGAATCATCCAGGCTGACCAACAAGGCGCCTGCCTCGATGCGCTGACCTTCACGAAAATGCAGCTGGGCGATGCGGCCGGCAATTTCCGGGCGGATCATCACCGACTCGTCAGGGCGCAGTGAACCAAAGGTCACCAACTCGTCGCGCACCAAGCTGCTCTCGACCGTGACCACCTCGACCAGTGGTCCTGGGTTGGCTGACACCTGCGGGCTGCCCCATGAAAACACTACAGCGGCGATAACTGAGAGAGCAGGCGCGCGAGCAAACATATACAACCCCTAATTATTGTAGAGGCTGAGTCTAACGGCCGAGCCGGGCAGATCAGCCGTTAAAACTGTTTCCCCATATTTGCGCCTGCGTCTTGCTACTGACGCATACCCCGGCCACTCACCAGCAGACGGATACACACGCCGTAAAGCACCGCGGTGGCCACCAGCATAAAGCTGATCGCCACACCGATACGGATATCCGAGACCCCAAGAATGCCGTAACGGAAGGCGTTAACCATGTGCAACACCGGGTTGGCCAGCGATACCGTCTGCCAGAACGGCGGCAGCAGGCTGATCGAGTAGAACACCCCGCCCAGGTAGGTCAGCGGCGTCAGCACAAAGGTCGGAATGATCGAAATGTCATCAAAGTTGCGCGCAAACACGGCGTTGATAAAGCCACCGAGGGAGAAGATGGTCGCGGTCAACAGCACCACCAACACCGTCACGCCCAAGTGATGCACCTGCAGCTTGGTGAAGAACATCGACAGCATGGTGACGATAAAGCCCACCGCCAGACCGCGCAGCACACCGCCGATCACATAGCCGGTGAGGATGATGTGCGGCGACACCGGCGAGACCATCAGCTCCTCGATGGAGCGCTGGAACTTGCTGCCAAAGAAGCTCGACACCACGTTGCCGTAGGAGTTGGTGATCACCGACATCATGATCAGCCCCGGCACGATGTACTCCATGTAGGTGAAGCCGCCCATGTCGCCGATCTGCCGACCAATCAGGTTGCCGAAGATCACGAAGTACAAAACCATGGTGATCGCTGGCGGCAGCAGGGTTTGCGGCCAGATGCGGGTGAAACGGCGAATCTCGCGGTAAACGATGGTGCGCAGGGCCACCATGTTGGCGGCCAGCTCTGAGTTCAGATAAGTCGTGCTCATGCCGCGCCTCCTGCCAGGTTCTTCTCTACCAGAGACACGAACAGCTCCTCCAGGCGATTGGTTTTGTTGCGCAGGCTGAGCACCTCAATGTTCTGCAGGGCCAGCTGGCGGAACAACTCGGTAATGCCCTGGCTTTTGTCCACCTGCACCTCAAGGGTGTGGTGGTCCAGCAGCTGCGCCGCGTAGCCAACCAGTTGCGGCGGCACCAGCAAGGACTCCTTCAGATCAAGCAGGAAGGTTTCTACATGCAGGGTCTTGAGCAGGTCCTTCATGCTGGTGTTCTCGACAATCCGGCCGTGGTCGATGATGCCGATATTGCGGCACAACTGCTCGGCCTCTTCCAGGTAATGCGTGGTCAGAATGATGGTGATGCCCTGCTGGTTCAGCTCGGTGAGAAAGCTCCACATCGAGCGGCGCAGTTCGATGTCGACCCCAGCGGTTGGCTCATCGAGGATCAGCAAGCGCGGCTGATGCACCAGCGCGCGAGCAATCATCAGACGCCGCTTCATGCCGCCAGACAACTCGCGCGACGGCACGTTGTGCTTACCCCACAGACCGAGCTGATTGAGGTATTGCTCGGCACGCTCCTTGGCGATTTTCGCGGGGATGCCGTAATAGCCGGCCTGGGTCACGACGATGTCGAAGGCCTTTTCAAACTGGTTGAAGTTGAATTCCTGCGGCACCACACCCAGGCAGCGCTTGAGCGCCGAGGGCTGTTTATCAAGGTCGTGACCAAACACATTCACTGTGCCACTGCTTTTGGTTACGAGGGTCGAGAGAATGCCAATGGTGGTGGATTTGCCGGCACCGTTGGGGCCGAGCAAGGCGAAAAAATCGCCCTCCGCCACATCCAGATCGATGCCGTGTAATGCTTGAAAGCCGTTGCCGTAAGTCTTGGTCAACTGGCGAATAGACAGAGCGGTACTCATAAAAATGCGCGCACCTGATAAATAGAAGAAATATAAGAGGAGGCTGCGCTACGCAGCGCAAAGCTGCCCAAGTCTAGCGCCTGGACGCTCTCTATCGCAGCCCTTTACGGGAATACTGATACGCCCGAGGCTGGCAACAGCCTACCAGTGCCGGCGGCGGAATAAACCCGAGCATTTGCGATGGTGCCTATCAGGGCTATCGATACCTTCGTCTGCGTTCACTCAAGACGAGGCCACTTCAGCGGCAAAATCTCCGTCGATCGACAACCCCTGCTCGCTAAATAAATGCGGGTAGCAAACAGCCAAATGCTCGAAGAACAGCTGCTCCGGCACATCGGCAAATTGCCCGTGGTCACACAGGTACTCCATGTAACGCTCACCCTGCTGGTTAAACGAGTGGAACACGCTATCAGTGCGGCCATCAAACTCAAGCGCAGCCACATTAAACAGCTGGCACAGCGCCTGATTGAACGCCGGCGTGGCCTTGACCCAGCGACCATCCAAGTACAGCTCCGTATAACCATGCATGGCGAATACGTCACTGCGCAGCATTTCCAGCAGGCGCTCAGTCGCCAGATGGTTGCGCACATCGGCCAGGCCAATCCGTGCAGGGATACCACAATGCCGCGCGCAGGCGGCAAGCAAGGCGGCCTTGGGCACGCAGTAACTTTCCCGCGCCAGCAGTGCGCTGCTGGCTTTTAGAGTTTCAGGGTCACGACTGAACACATAGGGGTTGTAACGCACCTCATCGCGCACGGCGTAGTACAGGCTGACGGCCTGCTCGCGCGGGTCGCGACTGGCCCCACGGAACTTTTCTGCGAACTCCACCAGCGCTGGGTGGTCACTATCGATGAAGCGGCCGGGGTCGAGGTATTCACGCATCGGGGGTTTCTCCATGACTGAGGAACCAGTCTAGCGACGCGAGACCGGCCAATGTCACGACGATTCGGCCAAGCTCACCGCTCTTGTCGCCATCTATGGCGACTATGCTCATGATGGTGCTTGAACTACATCATCATCACGGAGGATTCTGCATGCTCGCTCTCTGGTTGCTCGCCCTGCTTATTGGCACGGCTTTTCTCGCTCACCGCCGCTGTGCGCCATTGCCTGCACTGGGCATAACGTCAGGTTTTCTGCTGGTGATGGGGCTCTTCAGCCACGCACCAACCTGGCTGATGGTTGTGTTGTGGCTGTTACTGCTCGCCGCCGCCGTACCCCTGCTGCTACCGCAGCAACGCCGCAGCCTACTCAGCGCGCCACTGTTCACGTGGTTCAAGCAAACCCTGCCGCCGATGTCGGCCACCGAACGCGACGCCATCGAAGCCGGTACGGTGTGGTGGGATGGCGAGCTGTTTAGCGGCCGCCCAGATTGGGACACCCTGCTCGCCTACCCCAAAGCGCAACTCACTGAAGAAGAACAGGCCTTTATCGACGGCCCGACCGAAGAACTCTGCGCCATGGTCAGTGACTGGCAGATCGGCCAGCAAATGGACCTACCTACCGAGGCCTGGGCGCATATCAAGCAACACGGCTTTTTTGCCCTGATCATCCCTAAGCAATATGGCGGCAAAGGCTTCTCCGCCTACGCCCACTCGCAAGTGGCGATGAAATTGGCCACCCGTTCCGGCGACCTGGCCTCCACCGTGATGGTGCCCAATTCGCTCGGCCCAGCCGAACTGCTGCTGCACTACGGCACCGACGCCCAGCGTGACCACTACCTGCCGCGCCTAGCCAGCGGCGAAGACATCCCCTGCTTTGCCCTGACCGGCCCACTGGCAGGCTCCGACGCCGGTGCGATGCCGGACACCGGGATCATTTGCAAAGGCCAATGGCAAGGTGAGGAAGTCATCGGCCTGCGCCTGAATTGGGAAAAGCGCTACATCACCCTCGGCCCAGTCGCGACCCTGCTCGGCCTGGCATTCAAAGCCTATGACCCCGAGCACCTGCTGGGTGAAGAGGAAGACCTGGGCATCACCCTGGCCCTGGTGCCCACTGAAACGCCCGGCGTTGAGATCGGCCGTCGCCACCTGCCGCTCGGCGCCGCCTTTATGAATGGCCCGAACGCCGGCAAGGATGTATTTATCCCGCTGGATTACCTGATCGGTGGCCAGGAGATGCTCGGCAAGGGCTGGATGATGCTGATGAACTGCCTGTCCGTCGGCCGCTCCATCTCGCTCCCCGCAGTCGGTACCGGTGCGGCCAAGTTCACCAGCCTGACCACCGGCCAGTACAGCCAGATCCGCGAGCAGTTCAACGTGCCGCTGGCCGCCTTCGAAGGCATCCAGGAAGCATTGGCGCGTATCGGCGGTAACGCCTGGTTGATGGACAGCGCACGCATCCTCACCGCCAACGCGGTAGACCTTGGCGAGAAGCCCTCTGTGCTTTCGGCCATCCTCAAATACCACCTGACCGAACGCGGCCGCGAATGCATCAGCCACGCCATGGATGTGCACGGCGGTAAGGGCATCATCATGGGCCCGAACAACTACCTGGCGCGCTCCTGGCAAGGTGCGCCGATCTTTATCACCGTAGAGGGCGCGAATATTCTCTCGCGCAACTTGATGATCTTTGGCCAAGGCGCGATTCGCTGCCACCCCTACGTACTCAAGGAAATGGCCCTGGCCAACCATGAGGATCAAGATCAGGCCTTGCACGAGTTTGATGGTCTGCTGCTGCAACATATCGGCTTTGCCGTCAGCAACGCCGCCAGCAGCCTGCTACTCAGCCTGGGTTTTGGCGTCTTCAGCCAAGTGCCTGGGGATAGCGTCAGCCGCCCCTACTTCCGCGCACTCAATCGCCTGGCCGCATCGTTTGCCCTGCTCGCAGACACCAGCATGATGATCCTCGGCGGTGAACTAAAACGCCGCGAGCGCCTGTCTGCGCGCTTGGGTGATGTACTCAGTCACCTCTATATGGCTTCAGCAGCGCTCAAGCGCTACCACGACCTCGGCTACCCAGAGCATTCGCAACCGATGCTGCGCTGGGCCATGGAAGAAAGCCTGAGCAAGGCCGAACAGGCACTGGAAGCACTGCTCAGTAATTTCCCCAACAAGCTGCTCGGCTGCACGCTGCGCCTATTGGTATTGCCGCTGGGACGTCGCCACAAAGGCCCAAGTGACGAACTGGATGCGCAAGTCGCCGCCATTACCGGTCGCAACAGCGGTGACCCGGCACTCGAGGAATTGCTCGAAGGCTGCTATCGCCCACACGCCGAGCAGGACCCAGTGGGGGCTCTGCAATATGCGATGAACCTGCTGCAGGACACACAACCCCTGCAGAAGAAGCTGCACAAAGCCGTCAAGGCAGGCCAGGTGCAAGAGCAGCCCGGGCAAAGCCTGATTGATGCAGCGCTGGCCGCTGGCGTTCTCAGCCCAGAGGAGGCACACAGCCTGCAACAAGCAGAAGCGGCGCGCCGTGTGGTGATCGATGTCGATGACTTTGCCAAGGACGAGTTGACCCTCAGCCCTGGCAAGGTGCGCTAGGGATACACCTCAATCAGGACAGCGGGCGGCGCCGGGCTTATACTGCGCCGCCCGTTTTACCTACAGGATTGCCTCATGGCCAACGTTCACATCGACCACCACCTCGCCCTGCTCCAGCACCTGCGCACCATCCTGGTGGCCCTGGGCGAAGCCGAGCAAATTCTCGATGACAGCCACGCCATGTACCTAGAGCGCTACGATGAGTTGCTCAGCGATCTACCTGAAGACCCCGAAGCCAGCCTCTACCTCGGCCAGGACCTGATCAGCCAGATCTTCCAGCGCTACCCGCAAATCGCCCACTTGGTGCCCCGCGACCTGCTGTGGTTCTTTGGCGGTGACTGCTTGCACTTTATGCCAGATGAAGAAATCGAGATGTACCAGACGCTTGAAGAGCGCCGCTTCTACGCCGCAGAAAACGACGAGCCCTTCGACTGGAACCAGGAAAAGCAGTTGCTAGCGATGCCTGCCCAGGGCGGCACGCACTAAGCCGCTACCAGCAACAAAAAGCCCGTACGGCATCACCGGCGGGCTTTTTTATACGCAGCAAAAATAACAGACACAAAAAAGCCGCTCAGTGAGCGGCTTTTTCGTTTATTTGGAGCGGGAAACGAGACTCGAACTCGCGACCCCGACCTTGGCAAGGTCGTGCTCTACCAACTGAGCTATTCCCGCAATTACAGCATGTAGCAACAACAAAAATGGCGTCCCCTAGGGGACTCGAACCCCTGTTACCGCCGTGAAAGGGCGGTGTCCTAGGCCACTAGACGAAGGGGACCTGGAACTTTTCGAAACCCTGCCTGAGCAGAATTTCTTAATTTGGAGCGGGAAACGAGACTCGAACTCGCGACCCCGACCTTGGCAAGGTCGTGCTCTACCAACTGAGCTATTCCCGCATACAACTTGGTTTTAAGCAGCACACCTCTTAAAGAAGTGGCGTCCCCTAGGGGACTCGAACCCCTGTTACCGCCGTGAAAGGGCGGTGTCCTAGGCCACTAGACGAAGGGGACGCAGCCCGGAAACTACAACTTCTATCCGGCTTCTAAACGCTTTGCTGTTTGGCATTGCGCTATGAAGTGGCGCGCATTCTATTGAGCCTTTGCAGGCCCGTCAACCTCAATGTAAAAAATTTTATAAATCAAAGACTTCAGCTGCAAAAACACCGCTGCTCTATGAGCCTCACCGCTAAGGCACTACACTCGGCCAATACCGGTAATCGAGAGACTGCACCCATGTCCCCACTCGTGATTACCATATTGATTGTTTCTGGCATCGGTCTGTTGATCATCATTGCCTACATCAATCATATGGTCGAGAACAACAAACTGGAGAAGGCGCGCATCAAGGCCGACCTCAATGATCGCTTGCGCCGCAGCACCGACCTCGCTGAAACCCTCCCAGGCCAGCTGATGACGCCCGCACTGAAGTTACTGCTGAGCCGCCTGCAACTGCACTTCAGTGAACGCATGCTGCAGCTGGAGAAAGGCAATAGCACCCTCAAAGCGCGCACTGAAGAGCTGCGTAAGCTGATCGCCCAGGGCGAGTCGATTCCCGTCAACAACCCGCCGCAACCCATCATTAATGAAGCCAAGGCCAAGGATGTGCGTTTCCAGCTGGAGAACCTGCATGGCCAGCTCACCCGTTGCGCCAAAGACGGCATTATCCCGAGCAACGATGCTAAGCACTGGCTGAAAGAAGTACGGCACATGCTGACCCAGGTGCATATCGAGTTTTTTGGCAACCTTGGCCAACAAGCCTTGCAAAAGAACCAGCCCGGCCAGGCACGCCTAGCATTTGAGCGGGGCGTACAGTACCTGCGCAAACAACCTGACCCAGCCCCTTACCAAGCCACCCTGAAGAAATTCCAAGAACAGCTCGACCGCGCCAATGCCATGGTGCTGGAAACCAGCACACCTGCTGCCGAGCAGCCCAGCGAACTGGAAGCCGGTTTGGAATCGCTGGGCGAGAACGAATGGAAGAAGAACAACATCTACGATTAACCCACTCCGGCGCGCAGCCAGTGCGCTAACGCCCTGCTAACGAGAGCCACACATGAGCCTGACTGTTTACGGTGCCCCCCTGTCGCCCTACGTCCGCAAAGTCCGCCTGCTGCTCGCTGAAAAGGCCTTGGACTATCAACTGGAAGTCGTCCTGCCGTTCGCTCAACCCGACTGGTTTAAAGACCTGAACCCACTGGCGCGTATTCCGGCACTCAAAGACGGCGAACAGACCCTCGCTGACTCCAGCGTCATTTGCCAATACCTCGACGAGAAGCACCCAGAACGCCCAAGCTTGCTCGGGGAAAATGCCGCACAACGCGCCCAGGTGCGCTGGCTGGAAAAATATGCTGACTACGAGCTGGCACCGCTATGCACCTTCACCGTATTTCGCAATCGGGTCTTGAAGCCAAGCATGGGCAAGAGCAGCGACGAGGCCGCCGTCCACAAAGCAATGCATGAGCAGCTCCCGCCGCATTTCGACTACCTGGAGAAAACCCTCGGGGCAGCCGAATACCTAGCCGGCGACAGCCTAACCCTGGCCGACCTGGCCCTCACCTGCCAGCTCATTAACATGCAACATGGTGGTGAGCAGCTCGACGCCGAACGCTGGCCCAACCTGAGCGCGCATTACGCGCGAATCAAGGCGCGCGCCTCGGTGCAGGGCGTCTTGCCGAGCGAACAGAAGATGCTCGCCAAGATGACCGTAAAAGCCTAAACGCCAGCCTCAGACAGCAAAAAGCCCGGCCAAGCCGGGCTTTTTTACTTGCGCCGACTCAACAATCGGTGAGTTCGACAAATACCTCTGCCAAGCGCTCGATACCCGCCTGATCCGCCGCACTAAAGCGCGCCAGCGATGGGCTGTCGAGATCCAGCACAGCAAACAACCGCTCGCCCTTGAACAGCGGTACCACCAACTCGCTATTGGAGGCGCTGTCGCAGGCGATATGCCCGGCAAAGGCATGTACATCGTCGACCCGCTGCGTGTTCCCGCTCGCCGCTGCGACGCCGCAGACACCGCGACCAAAGGGGATCCGTACGCAAGCCACGTTACCCTGGAAAGGCCCGAGCACCAGTTCCTCGCCCCGCACCAGGTAGAAGCCGGCCCAATTCAGGTCGCCAATTTGCTGGAACAAAAACGCAGAAAATTGCGCCGCATTGGCAATAAAGTCACGCTCACCGGCCAGTAGAGCCTGTAGCTGCGCAGCAAGAAACGGGTAGTCATCGAGCCCCTGCTCGCTTGGTTGTAGCTCAATCATCAGTCTTACTCAGTAATTGCAGTCCTACCCAGTCACGGGCAAATTGATAAGCGCAGCGGCCGTTGCGGTTACCGCGGCCCAGTGCCCAGCGAATCGCTGCCTTCTCTAGCGCTTCATCCCACTGCCAGCTCAGGCCAGCATGGGCAGCGTGCACCTCAACCCAGTGGCGCACGACGTCAAGGAAGTGCTCCTGAGTAAATGGATAGAAGGACAGCCACAGCCCGAAGCGATCGGACAATGCGATCTTGTCCTCCACGGCCTCATTGGGGTGCAACTCGCCATCCACCCGCTGCCAGTTTTCGTTATCACTCTGGTTTTCCGGTACCAGATGCCGACGGTTGGAGGTCGCGTACAGCAACACATTGTCCGGCGCACGCTCCAGGGAGCCGTCGAGCACGGTTTTCAGCATGCGGTAATCGCCCTCACCCGCCTCGAATGACAGATCATCGCAGAACAGCACAAAACGCTGCGGCAACTCGCTCAACTGCTCGACGATACGCGGCAGGTCAGCCAGATGATCACGTTCGATCTCAATCAAGCGCAGCCCTGCTGCCGCATGCTCAGCCAACAGCGCGCGAACCAACGATGACTTGCCGGTGCCTCGGGCACCCCAGAGCAACGCATGGTTGGCTGGTAGCCCCTGAATAAACTGCTGGGTGTTGCGCGCTAATTGGGCACGCTGGCGATCCACCCCGATCAAATCATCCAGGCGCACATCCAGATTGACCCTGAGGGGCGCTAGAAAGCCGCTGCGCCCGTCGTGCTGCCAACGTGCGGCCAGACTCTGCTGCCAATCGATCACCGGCCGCGGCGCCGGCAATATCGGCTCCAGCCGGGCCAACACCGCATCGGCACGCACTAAAAAATCACTTAAACGCGAATCCACAACACACTCCAGGGTTTTCGAGCGACTTAACCACTGCCGACTGGCAAAGCAGATGGGCTATGCTTGGCAAGCAACTCAACACGAGACAACCGGCTCATATGGATATAGCGCTAACCCAACGCCTGTCATTCAAACAGGCCGGCTTGACCGTGTTGGTAGCCTTTATCCTCGGCACGACGCTCAGCTTTTTCCAAGTGGGCATCGATTATGCCAGCGAAGATGCTTCCATCAACCGTGAGATTAATGCGCTGATGGAAATCAGCCATAACCCTGCGGCACGTATCGCCTACAACATCGACGCCGAGCTGGCCCAAGAGTTGGTGCTGGGCCTATTGCGCTCACCCGCAGTAATCAGCGCGCAAATCATCGACAACAACCAACTGACCCTCGCCCGCGTCAGCCGGCCCGCAATGGAAAGCCGCTACCGGGCAATCAGCGACTTTATCTTCGGCCCACGCCGACATTTCGAAACGGCGCTATTCGTCAGCCACTCGCCCACCGAGGCGCTGGGGCTACTGAGCCTTGAGGTGGACACCTATGCATTTGGCAGCCACTTCCTGCGCCGCTCTCTGCTGACCCTGCTTACCGGGTTCGCCCGCAGCCTGCTGCTGTCACTGATCCTCCTGGTACTGTTCTATTTCATGCTGACCAAGCCGCTGACCGGTTTTATCCGCGCACTCAGCGAGCGTGACTTGCGCAGCCCCCATCACAGCAAACTGCCCTACCCGCCCGGCCACGAGCGCGATGAAATTGGTGTACTGGTCGACGTAACCAACCGCCAACTGGCCAGCATTGCCAGCGAGATCGAGCAGCGCCAGCAGGCTGAAGCACGCTTGACTCGCTACCTGGCCGAACTGGAAGACATGGTCTCGGCGCGCACCGAGCAACTGGAAGCCGCCAACAGTCGCTTGCTCGACTCCAACCGCGAGCTGGAAGCCGCCAAGCGCACGGCACTGGACATGGCCCAGGCACGCTCGGCCTTCCTGGCCAATATGAGCCACGAGATCCGCACCCCGCTCAACGGCTTACTGGGCATGCTGGCGCTATCTCTGGATGGCCCACTGAACAACGAGCAGCGTCAGCAGCTGACGATCGCCCACAACTCCGGCAAGGTGCTGGTCGAGCTGCTCAACGACATTCTCGACCTGTCGAAATTTGAGGCTGGCCAGCTGGAGCTCGAACACATCCCCTTTGATCTCGGCAGCATGGTCGAAGAAACCGCCAACCTGCTTTCGCAGAATGCCGCGCCGGGTGTTGAGCTGACCTGCCTGATCGACCCACGGTTGCCCACCCAGGTAGTGGGCGACCCCACCCGGGTTAGGCAGATCGTCAGCAACTTGCTGTCCAACGCCCTGAAATTCACCCGCGTTGGCCGCGTCGACATCAGCGTCAAGGCACAGGCTGACGGCGTACGGATCATTGTGCGCGACACCGGCATCGGCATCGCCGAAGACGCTCAAACACGGATTTTCCATCCGTTTGCCCAGGCCGAAGTAGGCATCACTCGACAATTTGGTGGCACAGGCCTCGGCCTGGCCCTGACACGTCGCCTCTGCGAAGCGATGCACGGTCACCTCAGTCTGGAAACCCAGGAAGGCTTTGGCAGTACCTTCTGCGTCGAACTGCCGCTGCCCGCCCAAAGCAGCAGCGTCGCCCTGCCAAAACTGCATGGGCGCATTCTTGGGCTCAGCCCAGCCAGCTCCGGGCTTAGCGAACAACTGGCAAGCGTATTGCCCAGTTGGGGGCTGCAGTATCAACATCTGGACGCCGACGCAGCCTTGGACAGGCTTGATGCTGACCTGCTTATCAGCGATTGCCCGCAGCGCTTGAGTGAGCTGCGCGCACGCTCTGGCCTGCCGATTTTACTGGTCAGCGCCTATGGCAACTTTCTCAGCAACGAACAGGTGGCCGCACTCGCGCCCATCGAACAGCTCGCCCGCCCCTTGTCACGCCAGGCACTGCTGCAGGCCTTGCGCCGCACCCTCAGCCAAGGCGAAGCACCTACCTCCGAACAACCCTGCGAGCTGCCACGCAACCGCCAGGCCCGCGTATTGCTGGTCGAAGATAATCCGGTCAATCAGCTGGTAGCCAAGGGCATGCTGGGCAAACTGGGTTACGACGTACTGCTGGCCCATCATGGCGCAGAAGCCCTGAGCCTATTGGAAACCCAGACGGTCGATTTGATCCTGATGGACTGCAACATGCCGGTTATGGATGGCTATGAAACCACCCGCAGGATTCGCCAGAAAGTCGGACTCACGGACCTGCCCATCATCGCCCTGACGGCAAACGCCCTGTCCGATGAGCGTGAGCGCTGCCGTGCGGCGGGCATGGACGACTACCTGGCCAAACCCTTCCGCAAGGATGAGCTCGCCGCCCTGCTCGATCAGTGGTTAAGCACCATAAACTGATCGAGCAACACCCCCACCTGGCTACGCAGCGCAGCGAGCGCATCAAGGTCAACACCACGTTCGCACAGCAGCTGGCTTTTCAGCGGCAGCACCTGCTCGCGCAAGCTGCAACCAGCCGGCGTCAACGCCAGGTGCACCTCACGCTCATCACTGGCCGAACGCTTGCGTTGCACCAAGCCTTGCAGCTCCAGGCGCTTGAGCAGCGGCGTGAGCGTGCCGGAGTCAAGCAGCAGACGCTCACCCAGCGCCTTGACCGTTGGCAACGCCGGTGGCTGCTGCTGCCATTCCCACAACACCAGCATGGCCAGGTACTGCGGATAGGTCAGGCCGAGCTGGTCGAGCATCGGTTTGTAGGCGCGAATCACCGCCCGCGACGCCGCGTAGAGTTTGAAGCACAGCTGATTATCCAGCTGTAATCCTTCCTCTGCGTGCAGGCTAATCGGGGTCATTTCAGCAGCGCCTCGATCTCGGCAGTCAGGTTTTCAGGCTTGGTGGTGGGGGCAAAGCGCTTGATCACTTCACCGTCGGCACTCAACAGGAACTTGGTGAAGTTCCATTTGATGCCCTGGCTACCGAGCAGGCCTGGGGCACTCTTCTTCAGGTTAACGAACAAGGGATGGGCATCATCGCCATTGACGTCGACCTTTTTGAACAGCGGGAAGCTCACACCGAAGTTCAGCTCGCAGAACTCGCTGATCGCACCTTCATCGCCCGGCTCCTGCTTACCGAACTGGTTGCAAGGGAAGCCCAGCACCACCAAACCCTGGTCCTTGTAATGCTGCCAAACGTTTTCCAGGCCCTTGTACTGCGGGGTGAAACCGCACTTGCTCGCAGTATTAACCACCAGCACGGCCTTACCGCCGAAATCGGCCAGGGTCTTTTGCTCGCCTTTGATGGTGGTAACGGGAATATCGAAGAGTGCGTTGCTCATGCGGGTCGTCCTGATGAGTGGGTGTGCACGCAAGGTAGCGAGCAATTAGATTGCATGCAATTTAATTTCTCAAAATAAGGCCCGCTGATAGCGGGCCATAGGTGCATCGTTTATCGGCAGGATGATCAGGTGCCGGCTTTAGCGACCAGCTTGAGCGATGCCGAATTGATGCAATAACGCAGCCCCGTAGGTGCCGGCCCATCCGGGAAGACATGCCCAAGGTGCGCATCACACTTGGCACATTTGACCTCAATGCGGTGCATGCCGTGGCTGAAATCATCCAGACTGGCGATCGCTTCACTGCTGACCGGCTGAAAATAACTGGGCCAACCGCTACCGGAGTCGTATTTGGCATCCGAATCAAACAGCTCGGCCTGGCAGCAGGCGCAGTGGTAAATACCGGGCACCTTGCTGTCATGGTACTGGCCGCTAAAAGCGCGCTCAGTGCCGCCTAGGCGGCAAACGTGGAACTGCTCTTCGGAAAGCGTTTCACGCCAGTCTTCTAGGGGTTTATCTAGCTTTTCCACAGCAGCTCTCCTCAATAGAAAATCGCCGGGAGCGATTTTTAACGTCGTTTCAAAACGGCCAGAATGCAGGCCGTCATGGCGCACAGGCCATAAAAAAGCCCAACCAGTACCTTTGCCAAGGTCGGGCTGGCACGTATCATTCGAACCCAGTCTGTCACCGGCGTTACAAGCTGCCAAGGCTCGCCAGTTCGAGTCTTTTGCAGGGTAATTCAGCGGCGTTTCACCATTCGGGATTCCTTACATGCAGTTCAGCAAATCGAACAAGCTCGCCAACGTCTGCTACGACATCCGCGGGCCGGTGCTCAAGCACGCCAAACGCCTGGAGGAGGAAGGCCATCGCATCCTCAAGCTGAACATCGGTAACCCGGCGCCGTTCGGTTTCGAAGCGCCTGAGGAAATCTTGCAGGACGTGATCCGCAACCTGCCGACCGCACAAGGCTACAGCGACTCCAAAGGCCTGTTCAGTGCGCGCAAAGCGGTGATGCAGTACTACCAGCAAAAGCAGGTAGAAGGCGTTGGCATCGAGGACATCTACCTCGGCAACGGCGTCTCCGAGCTGATCGTGATGGCCATGCAGGCGCTCTTGAACAACGGCGATGAAGTGCTGATCCCGGCCCCGGATTACCCGCTGTGGACCGCCGCCGTGGCCCTGGCTGGCGGCAAGCCGGTGCATTACCTGTGCGACGAACAAGCCGGCTGGTTCCCCGATATCGCCGACATGAAGGCCAAGATCACCCCGAACACCAAGGCCTTGGTGCTGATCAACCCGAACAACCCCACCGGCGCGGTGTACTCCAAAGAAGTGCTGATGGACATCGTCGAACTGGCGCGCCAGCACAACCTGGTGCTGTTCTCCGACGAGATCTACGACAAGATCCTCTACGATGAAGCCCAGCATATTTCCACCGCCTCGCTGGCCCCAGACGTGCTGTGCCTGACCTTCAACGGCTTGTCGAAGTCCTACCGCGTAGCCGGCTTCCGTTCTGGCTGGGTGGCGATCTCCGGGCCCAAGCACCGTGCACAGAGCTACATCGAAGGCATCGACATCCTCGCCAACATGCGCCTGTGCGCCAACGTGCCGAGCCAGCATGCTATCCAGACCGCATTGGGCGGCTACCAGAGCATCAATGACCTGGTACTGCCACAAGGCCGCCTGCTGGAGCAGCGCAACCGCACCTGGGAGCTGCTCAACGACATTCCAGGCGTCAGCTGCGTCAAACCGATGGGCGCGCTGTATGCCTTCCCGAAGATTGATCCGAAAATCTGCCCGATCCATAACGATGAGAAATTCGTTCTCGACCTGCTGCTCTCGGAAAAACTGCTGATCGTTCAGGGCACCGCATTCAACTGGCCGTGGCCGGATCACTTCCGCGTGGTCACCCTGCCGCGCGTGGATGAGCTGGAAATGGCCATTGGCCGGATCGGCAACTTCCTTAAAACCTACCAGCAGTAAGCCCATGGACCTGCAGATCGACGACTTTTACAAGGATGCGGCCGCCGGCATGCTGACGCTGTATCAGGCGTTTCCGAGCAAAGCCGCGCTGTATGTCGAAGATCTGATCGGCCGGGAAGAACCCGACGAATTCGGCCTGCCCACACCGCGTCATCAAAGCTGTCTGGGCGCGCTGCTGTGGTTGGCTGAAGAAGGCTACATCCGCTTCGACTCAACCATTGGCTACGATGCGCTGGACCAGGCCGTACTCAGCGAAAAGGGCTTTTTACGCCTAACCCGCGGCGTGCCCCATGCACTGCCAGCAGGCGACGCCCTGCCACCCAGCGTGCGCCGCGTCCATGCCACCCTGGCGTTTCAACTGCGTGAAGCACTGGAGCAACGCCACGGCGAACGCGTCGCCCGCCTCACCCGCTTGCTGTTCGAAAGCACGCTTAATGGCGCAAGCGACATAGTTTGAAATAGTCGCCGGGTTGAAGTAGCAGGGGGCGCACCCTTATATAGCCGACATAACTAATTAGCAGGGCGTTGGAAAGCCAGGAAAAGCAGCCAGAGCAAGGTTTTCCAGCGACCTAATAGGTATTTCCCATGAGGAGTCTCAATACACCATGATGCGCATTATGCTGTTCCTGGCCACCAACATTGCGGTGTTGATCATTGCCAGTATCACCTTGAAATTACTCGGGGTTGACCGCTTTACCGGGCAGAATTACGGCAGCTTGCTGATTTTCTGCGGCGTATTCGGTTTTGCCGGCTCGCTGGTCTCGCTCTTCCTGTCCAAATGGATGGCGAAGATGAGCACCAAGACCGAAATCATCACCCAACCGCGCACCCGTCATGAACAATGGTTGCTGCAGACCGTGGAAGAGCTGTCCCGCGAAGCCGGGATCAAGATGCCGGAAGTCGGCATTTTCCCCGCCTTCGAATCCAACGCCTTTGCCACAGGCTGGAACAAGAACGATGCATTGGTAGCGGTCAGCCAAGGCTTGCTCGAGCGCTTCTCGCCCGACGAAGTGCGCGCTGTTCTGGCCCACGAAATTGGTCATGTAGCCAACGGCGACATGGTCACCCTGGCGTTGATCCAGGGCGTGGTAAACACCTTTGTGATGTTCTTTGCACGGATCTTCGGCAACTTTGTCGATAAAGTGATCCTGAAAAACGAAGACGGCCCGGGCATTGGCTACTTCGTGGCGACCATCTTCGCTGAACTGGTACTCGGTATCCTGGCCAGCATCATCGTCATGTGGTTCTCGCGTAAGCGCGAATTCAAGGCTGACGACGCCGGTGCACGCCTAGCGGGCACTGGCGCTATGATCGCCGCCCTACAGCGCCTACGCGCCGAACAGGAAGTGCCAGTCAATATGCCAAACAGCATGATGGCCTTCGGTATCAACGGTGGCCTCAAGAACGGCCTGGCTGGCCTGCTGATGACCCACCCGCCGCTGGAAGAGCGTATCGAAGCCCTGCGCCAGCGCGGCTAAGTTCGACAGCAATGAAAAAGGCGACCCTCGGGTCGCCTTTTTTCCAACAACGATTTACTGCCTGCGCAGTTGATACACACGCTCCTCGAGGCGCTCCAAGCCGCGCTTGAGAAATCTCCAGTTTTCGCCCAGCACATCGGCGCTGGCTAAGCCCTGCAGCTGCCAATTGGCCGCAAACAAGCGTTGCACCTCGTCATCTGCCACCGCAAAGGGCGGCCCCTCCATTTGCGCCTGATCATAGTCCAGCGTAACCAATAGGCCCTGACAACCGGCGGGCAGGATTTGTGTCAAGTGCGCCACGTAGCGCTCGCGCATCGGTTCAGGCAGGGCGATTAATGCGGCGCGGTCATAAAAGGCAACGCAGCCAGCAAGCTGCTGCGCCGTCAGGGCAAAGAAATCACCACAATAAATCTCCACATTACCGGCCTGGTAATGCCTGAAAGCCCCCGCTTCACTTATCACCGGCTGCAGCTCATGCTCCGCGAAGAAATCCTCGACCGCTCGCTGCGCCAGCTCAACCCCCGTGACCTGATAGCCCTGCCCAGCCAACCAGGTCAAATCCAGGCTCTTGCCACACAACGGCACCAGCACCCGAGCGCCCTCAAGCAAACCTAGCGCCGGCCAATAACGCTGCAGATAGGGGTTGACCTCAGATAAGTGGAAGCCGATTTCACTGCGCGACCAACGCGCCTGCCAGAACTCTTCGTGCATACCGCCCCCTGTAAGTATTCAACTGTGGATCCTGCCGCAAAGCGACCGAAAAGACCAAGCGGCAAACAGTGCCCTAACCAACCACTCACGGCAAAGCCGATGCTCAGCAAGGCGAAAAAATCGATACGATCGAGTAGGAGGCAGATTCACATCTGCCGTCCTCTCACACCACCGTACGTACGGTTCCGTATACGGCGGTTCAGGTTATACGGCTAAGCCGATTAATCGTATCCAGTATTGAGACCAGTCCAAGGCCATCCCAAAGCTT
>JAHIWP010000066.1 GCA_018816095.1 Gammaproteobacteria bacterium | reverse complement strand
TGCGTGTGGCAGGTCTTAAACAACTGAACTGGGATAGCGAAGGAGTGGGGGCAACAGCAGCTGCGCTGGTAGACTTATCCACAGTTGCTGGTAACAAAATCAGCAATCCGCCCTGGGTCAAATTTCAATCGGCAGGGTGGGTCAATTTTCCATCAGCGCCAACAGGATGGCTGCTTCCGCCGTGTGGGCAGTGACGAGGAGGTCTATCTGGATGTGCGGGTGATGTGCGCCACCCAGGTTGATCTGTCCGAACTGTGCACCAAGGGCGAGTTCCGGCAGGACCTCTATCACCGGCTTAACGTGCTGAGCCTGCACATTCCGCCGCTGCGCGAATGTCTGGACGGCTTGCCGCCCTTGGTTGAGCATTTTCTCGATCAGGCCAGCCGGCAAATAAGTTGCCCGCTGCCCACGCTTGCGCCTGCTGTGCTGGACAAACTCAGTCATTACCATTGGCCGGGTAACGTGCGCCAGCTGGAGAACGTGCTGTTTCAGGCCGTATCGCTGTGTGACGGCGGCATGGTCAAGGCCGAGCATATCCGTCTGCCGGACTATGGTGCGCCGCAGCCGCTGGGTGAGTTCTCAGTTGAAGGCGGGCTGGATGAGATTCTCGGGCGTTTCGAGAAGGCTGTGTTGGAGCGTTTGTTTCACGATCACCCCAGTAGCCGCCAGCTGGGTAAGCGCCTCGGTGTGTCACACACCACCATCGCCAACAAACTGCGTCAGCATCGCTTGGGGAAGGAGTAGTGCGCTCAAGGCTGCAATGTGCCGCGCCAGGCTGATAGGACGCGTTGGCGCATCACCTGGCGATCTTGCAGGGTGCTGATTGCCTGTTCTGCCAAATTGATCCAGTAACTGTCCACGCGGGCTTGGTGGATTGAGGTGTGGGCCGCCAGCTCGGCCCATGCCGGCGGCAACCCTTTGCCGGTAAAACCGCCGGGCTTATCGACGGCCAGGTAACGCACACGGGGTATGCCCGCCAGCAAGATACGGCCATAGCACATTAGGCAGGGCTGCAAACTTACGTACAGCGTGAGAACGCTGCGGTCTTGCTGTGGGTGCTCGGCCTCCAGCGTGTCGAGCAGCTGCATCTCAGCATGCCCGGAACTGTTGTAATGGTCATCGACAAACACCTGGTTGCGTGCACTGCACAGCAATTCGTGCGCCTGGTTAACCAGAACGGCACCTACACCATAACAACCGTGTTCCACCGCCAGAATCGCCTGTTCGCAGCACAGCCTGGCCCAGGTGTCGGCAGGTTTTTGGCTGTGCGGGGCATGGTGCAGTAGGGCGGCATGCTGTTCGTTCATCGCGGCGTCCGTGGCATGTGCTGTGTTGGCCGTTACAGCTTAGCTGTGGCTGGTAATAGATGAGGCCAGTAGGGCGTTAGGCGCTCGAAGGTTATAGGCTTTGTAAAGACTTGCTGGTGCAGAGCAACGCAAAGGCATTAGCGCTAGAGTGTGCTGACGGATCGGGTCAATGTAACTGCAGTAAGGATTGCTATGCCAAGTTTGAACCGCAGCGATGCCCAACAACGTGCCGACGATATCGGCGTGTTTAACCGTGAGTTGGCACGCCTAGAGGCTGAGCAGGTGTTATGCCTGAGCGACAGTCAGCGCGCCAACCTGCAGGAATACCAACAGCAATTGCTTGATCGCTACCGGGCCGCTTTTGATATTGATCACGACACTCAAACCCGCCAACTGTCGCTGGGTATGCGCATTGCGTCGTTTCTGGGCGCATTAACGTTGGCGGCCAGTGTGTTTTTTCTGTTCTACCAGTTCTGGGGCTTTTTCAGCACGGCGGGGCAGGTGGCGGTTCTGTTAACGGCGAGCATTGCTTCGTTTGGCTTGACGCTGTGGGTACGGCATCGTGATGGCGCCGGATATTTCAGCAAACTGGCGGCCTTGGTGGCGTTTACCTGTTTTGTGCTGAACATCGTCATGCTCGGGCAAGTCTTCAATATCACCCCTTCGGCTAATGCGCTGTTGCCCTGGGCACTCTATGCGCTGTTGCTGGCGTATGCCTGTGGTACTCGCTTGTTGTTGGCTGTTGGGCTGAGTTGTTTGCTGGCATTTTTCGCCATGCGCATCGGCAGTTGGGATGGCATCTACTGGCTGGGTTTTGCTCAGCGCCCGGAGAGTTTTATTGCCCCGGCGTTGCTGATTTTTGTGCTGCCGTTGTGGCTCGATCAACGCCGTTTTGATGGTTTTGCGCTGATTTACCGGGTTAGCGGCCTGCTCGGGGTGTTCCTGCCCGTATTGCTATTGGCGCATTGGGGCGACGGCAGTTATTTCGATTTTCCGCCTGAGTACATCGAGAGCGCTTACCAGTTCGCGGGTTTTATTCTGGCAGCCTTGGTGATCTGGCTGGGCGTACGCCGTGAGTGGCCGGATACGGTGACTACTGGGCTGACTTTCTTTGTACTTTTCCTCTACAGCAAGCTGTTCGACTGGTGGTGGCAGAGCATGCCCAAGTACCTGTTTTTCCTGATGCTGGGCCTGTGTGCGGTATTGATTTTGCTGGTGCTGCGGCGCTTGCGTAGTCGCCATGGCTTGTTGGGAGGTGCGCAGTGAAGGGCTTTCGTCTGCGATACCTGATTGTTGGCCTGGCACTGATTGGCCTGGTGAACGCCATCATCCTGGCGAGTGTGGCTTGGAACCGCCAACCACCGGCGCAGAGCCAATTACTGTTATCCGAGCGCGAGTTGGGCAGCACCCACACCTATTGGCGTAAGGACAACAGCAGCCTTGCGCTGCGCCTGGATTATCGCTGGCCCAGTCAGGCCGATAATCAGCAATACGGCTTGTCGATCAGTGCTGAAAAGATGGCAGCACTGGGTTTCCAGGTACCCGCGCAGGTGAGTGAGGCGGCAGTAAGCCGCTATCGCCGTCAGCTGGACCGCGAGGCGCTGCTGGTGCTGGAGCTTGATGGCCCGGCCTATCAGCGTGAGGTGGCGTTACAGCGGGCAGCACATGCTGAAGCCCTGCGTCTGCAAGCGTCTGTGCCGGACAGTAAAGAGCTGCAGGATGCGGCAAAGAACGCCGGCAACGCTCTGGAATATGAGCAGCAGCGCGCCAGCCGGCTGCTGGTCGTGGACGTTGGCGCTGATCAGCAGGCGTTGCGCGCGCGTTATCCGGATCGACAGCGATACGCCATCGTTCGCGGCATTGTCGAAGCGCGAGTCGGCAGCGTGGTCAGTGAGTGGACGGGAGAAGGCCAGGATCCGCGCCCGCAAAGCCAGCGTGTTACCTGGCTGTTGGGTGGTTCGGCAAGTACCCCCGGGCTGTACAGCCTTGACCTGCCGAGACGCTGGCATGCGGCGTTCGACAGTTTGCCGCAGCAGGACGAGTTGTCCGGTATGGATTACCCGGCTGATCAGCCGCGCTTTACTGCTAATGTCGCCTTTGGCCGGCGTCTAGAACCTTGGTTTGTTGAGGTGAGCGTGCCTACGACCAAGGTGCAATAGCTGGGCGCGCGGTTTCGGGGGAGACTGCTTGCATTCAAATTCTGCGTGATTTGAATTCAAGCGTTTCTCCATTCCTCCCCCGGAATGATTTGGGTGGCGACCTGTTTAGGTCGCTTTTTTTTGCCCGCAAAAAAGCTCCGGCCAGCCCGTGAGACTATCGTCTTAGAGCGTTAAGACCATGGTCGAATGGCCCTGCAGTGGCGTGCTGGCTACAAAATGGGGCATAGAACAACAACTACCCACCGAGGTGTTTCTAATGAGTGCTGCGTCCTTGTATCCCGTGTCCCCTGAGGCGGCGGCCCAGTCGCTGACTGACGAGGCGACTTATAAAGCCATGTACCAGCAGTCGGTGATCAACCCCGATGGTTTCTGGCGTGAGCAGGCTCAGCGCCTGGACTGGATCAAGCCGTTTACTCAAGTCAAGCAAACCTCTTTCGACGATCACCGTGTCGACATCAAGTGGTTTGCCGATGGCACCTTGAACGTTTCCTACAACTGCCTGGACCGTCATTTGGCCGAGCGCGGTGATCAGGTGGCGATTATCTGGGAAGGCGATGATCCGTCTGAAAGCCGCAACATCACCTACCGCGAGTTGCACGAAGAAGTCTGCAAACTGGCCAACGCCCTGCGCGGCCAGGATGTGCATCGCGGCGACGTGGTGACCATCTATATGCCGATGATCCCCGAAGCCGTGGTCGCCATGCTGGCCTGTACCCGCATCGGTGCCATTCACTCGGTGGTGTTCGGCGGCTTCTCTCCGGAAGCGCTGGCGGGGCGCATTATCGATTGCCAGTCCAAGGTGGTGATCACCGCTGACGAAGGCCTGCGTGGCGGTAAGAAGGTTGCACTCAAGGCCAACGTTGACGATGCCCTGACCAACCCTGAGACGCGCAGCATTCAGAAGGTCATCGTGGTCAAGCGCACCGGCTCCGAGATCAAGTGGAACCAGCATCGCGATATCTGGTACGACGACCTGTTGAAAGTGGCTGGTAGCGTTTGCGCGCCCAAAGAAATGGGTGCCGAAGAAGCGCTGTTTATCCTCTATACCTCCGGCTCCACTGGTAAGCCTAAAGGCGTACTGCACACCACCGGCGGCTACTTGCTTTATGCCGCACTGACCCATGAGCGGGTATTCGACTACAAGCCGGGCGACGTTTACTGGTGCACCGCCGACGTTGGCTGGGTCACGGGCCACAGCTATATCGTCTACGGCCCGCTGGCTAACGGCGCGACCACGCTGATGTTTGAAGGCATTCCGAATTATCCCGATGTGACCCGTGTGTCGAAGATCATCGACAAGCACAAGGTCAACATCCTCTACACCGCGCCGACTGCAATTCGCGCCATGATGGCCCAAGGCGATGCTGCTGTTGAGGGCGCTGATGGTTCCAGCCTGCGTCTGCTTGGCTCGGTGGGCGAGCCGATCAATCCTGAAGCGTGGCACTGGTACTACGAGAAGATCGGCCAGTCGCGCTGCCCGATTGTCGACACCTGGTGGCAGACCGAAACGGGTGGTTTCATGATCACCCCGTTGCCGGGTGCCACAGCGCTCAAACCCGGCTCGGCGACTCGTCCGTTCTTCGGTGTGGTGCCAGCCTTGGTCGATAACTTGGGCAACATCATCGAGGGGCCGGCCGAAGGTAACTTGGTTATCCTCGATTCTTGGCCGGGTCAGTCGCGCACCTTGTATGGCGACCACGACCGCTTCGTCGATACCTACTTCAAGACCTTCAAAGGCATGTACTTCACCGGTGACGGTGCTCGCCGTGACGAAGACGGCTACTGGTGGATCACCGGCCGGGTGGATGACGTGCTCAACGTTTCCGGTCACCGCATGGGCACCGCCGAAGTGGAGAGCGCCATGGTCGCTCACCCGAAAGTCGCCGAAGCCGCAGTGGTCGGTGTGCCGCACGACATCAAGGGCCAGGGCATCTACGTTTACGTGACCTTGAACCAGGGGCAGGAGCCGTCCGAGCAGCTGCGACAAGAACTTAAGAATTGGGTGCGTAAGGAAATTGGCCCAATTGCTACACCGGACGTTATTCAGTGGGCCCCAGGCCTGCCGAAAACGCGTTCGGGTAAGATCATGCGCCGTATCCTGCGCAAGATCGCTACCGCCGAATACGATGGACTCGGCGATATCTCCACGCTGGCCGATCCTGGCGTGGTGCAGCACCTCATTGACACCCACCGCCAGATGCAGGCTGCCTAACAGCCGTTAAAGCACCTGCAAGCAACGCCCTGTTTCGGCCACAAGCCGGGCAGGGCGTTGTGCTTTCTGGTCGAAAATCAGTGCAAAGTCGCAGTGATCGATTTTCATCTGGGTAGCCGACTGTCACCCTGGCGTAACACCGCGCACTTTTATGAGGTGTGCGGGAACGTTTTGCGCCAAAATGGCGCGCCGCTACTGCGCTAGAGAAGATAAAATGTGTGGCCAGGTCGCCAAAATAAGGGCCTGAATAAAATGCGGCGCGCTAATTGCTTTACAAACAGGTTTGCTATCTTTCTGTCCCCATGTTTTTTCGGGGCTGTCAATATCCCCGCGGTGCTTGTTCGGGTCTTTTGTAATTACTTGTCGCATTGAAGAAATATCGACTTTCGAGCTGTCGCTAGAATGCCGCTCACTCGGCTGAGGCCGTCTGAGCACTGTGCACTGCGCAGCTTGACGCCGACTCACTACAATTTATGCAGCCTGAATGCGCCACAACAGGCACGGTCAATGTCCGGCCTGCTGTTTGATACCCCTTAAAGCCATACCCATTCGAAGGAGTCATAAGATGAAGAAGATTGCACTTCTCGGCGCACTGGCGCTGTCCATGCTGTCGCCGCTGGCCATGGCTGAAGAGGCTAAGCCTCTGCGTATTGGTATCGAAGCGGCTTACCCGCCGTTTGCTTTCAAAACTCCAGAAGGTGCCATTAGCGGTTTTGACTACGACATCGGCGTCGCCCTGTGCGAAGAGATGAAAGTTGAATGCAAGTGGATCGAGCAGGAGTTCGACGGCCTGATCCCGGCACTGAAAGTGCGCAAGTTTGATGCCGTGCTGTCGTCCATGTCGATTACTGACGATCGCAAGAAGTCCGTAGATTTCACCGGTAAGTACTACGCCACTCCGGCCAAGCTGGCGATGAAAGCCGGTACCGAGATGAAAGACCCTGCGGTAGATCTCAAAGGCAAGAAGATTGGCGTGCAGCGCTCCTCTGTTTACGACCGTTTTGCCACGGATGTATTTGCGGCGGCAGGTGCCGAGATCGTGCGTTACAGCTCGCAGAACGAAATCTTCCTCGATCTGAACTCTGGCCGCCTGGATGCCACCCTGGCTGACTCGGTGAATATCGACGACGGCTTCCTGAAAACTGACGCCGGTAAAGGCTTTGCGTTTGTTGGCCCGGATTTCACCGACGTCAAATACTTCGGCGAAGGTCAGGGCATTGCCGTGCGCAAGGGCGACAAAGCACTGGCTGACAAGATCAGCGCTGCCATTCTGGCCATCCGTGCCAACGGCAAGTACAAGGAAATGCAGGACAAGTACTTTGACTTCAACGTCTACGGCGACTGATTGAGTTCGCTCGGTCGTCTTCACTGAAAGTGGCGTAAACCCGCCTTTATTTGAGGTTTACGCCACTTTTTCGTTGTACTCCCAGGCGCCGCCCGGCGTTTGCATGAGGTATTCAGAGCATGCTCAACGGCTACGGCTCGACCATTTTAGAGGGTGCCTGGCTCACCCTGATTCTGGCGCTGACGTCGATGGCGGTGGCCATCGTGTTGGGCTTGCTGGGTGCGGCGTTTCGCCTGTCGCCCATCAAGTGGCTGGCGCTACTGGGGGAAACCTACGCTACGGTGATTCGCGGTATTCCTGATTTGGTGCTGATCCTGCTGATCTTTTATGGCGGTCAGGACATGGTGAACCGTCTGGCGCCGATGCTTGGTCACGACGATTACATCGACATCAACCCGTTTATTGCCGGCGTGTTCACCATGGGCTTTATCTTTGGTGCTTACCTGTCGGAGACTTTCCGTGGGGCCTTTATGGCCATTCCCAAAGGTCAGGCCGAAGCCGGTGCCGCGTACGGCATGAGTGGCATGCAGGTGTTCTTCCGCATTCTGGTGCCGCAGATGATTCGCTTCGCCATCCCCGGGTTCACCAACAACTGGCTGGTGTTGACCAAGGCTACTGCGCTGATCTCCGTGGTTGGCCTGCAAGACATGATGTTCAAGGCGAAAAGTGCCGCCGATGCCACCCGCGAGCCCTTCACCTTTTACCTGGCGGTTGCCGCCCTGTATCTGGTGCTGACCAGCGTGTCGCTGCTGGCTTTGCGTTACCTGGAAAAACGTTACTCGGTCGGCATCAAAGCCGCTGATCTGTAAGCGGGGGAGCGCAGCGATGATTTTTGACTACAACGTAATCCTGGAAAACCTGCCGCTGTACTTGGGCGGTGTACTGGTCACCCTGAAAATTCTGCTGATTTCCCTGGCATGTGGTCTGGCTGTGGCCACTCCCCTGGGGCTGATGCGTGTTTCAAAATCGCCATGGGTTAATTTCCCGGCCTGGCTCTACACCTATGTGATTCGCGGCACCCCGATGCTGGTGCAGCTGTTTCTCATCTATTACGGCTTGGCCCAGTTCGAAGCGATACGTGAGAGTTTCCTCTGGCCATATTTCTCCAGCGCGACCTTCTGTGCCTGCCTGGCGTTCGCCATCAACACCAGCGCTTACAGCGCAGAGATTCTCGCGGGCAGCCTCAAGGCCACGCCGCATGGTGAGATTGAAGCGGCGAAAGCCATGGGCATGTCGCGTTTCAAGCTGTACCGGCGGATCCTCCTGCCTTCGGCGTTGCGTCGTGCGCTGCCGCAGTACAGCAACGAAGTAATCATGATGCTGCACACCACCTCGCTAGCCTCGATCGTCACCCTGATCGACATCACTGGCGCGGCACGCACCGTTAGCTCGCAGTATTACCTGCCGTTTGAGGCGTTTATCACCGCCGGTCTGTTCTACCTGTGCCTGACCTTTATCCTCGTCCGTCTGTTCAAGTTGGCCGAGCGCCGCTGGTTGGCCTACCTGGCGCCGCGCAAAGCCTGAGGAACAAGCCATGCAGCGTATTGATCATCCACTGCCCTGGGGTTTCCCCGGAACCGAACGCCGCTTGAGCGTGTTTCGTTTCGGCCATGGCCCATGCAAGGCCTATATCCAAGCCTCCTTGCATGCCGATGAGCTGCCAGGAATGCGTGTGGCGGTTGAGCTCAAGCGCCGCTTGCGTGAGTTGGAAGCCCAGGGTCGTTTGGCCGGGGTGATCGAGCTGGTGCCCGTGGCCAACCCGATTGGTTTGGGGCAGATGTTTCAGGCAACCCATCAGGGCCGTTTCGAGCTGGGCAGCGGCAAGAACTTCAACCGCGATTTCTTTGATCTGGCTGCTGCCATCGCGCCAGCGCTGGAAGACTGTCTGGGCAGTGATGGCCCGAGCAATGTGAGGCTGATTCGCGCCGCCATGCAGGCCGCGCTGGAGGCCTTGCCGCCAGCCAGCTCAGAGCTGCAAGGCATGCAGCGCCTGCTGCTCAAGCATGCCTGCGATGCCGATGTAGTACTCGATCTGCACTGTGATTTTGATGCGGCGGTGCATCTGTACCTGCTGCCGCAGCAGTGGCCGCAATTACGTTCGCTGGCCGCACGGTTGCAGGCCGGTGCGGCACTGACCGTTGAGGATTCCGGTGGCAGCTCCTTCGATGAGGCCTGCGCCTTGCCCTGGGTGCAGCTGGCGCGGCAGTTTCCTCAGGCCGCTGTGCCATTGGCCTGCCTGGCGGTGACCGTCGAGTTGGGCGGCATGGCCGATACTGGCAAACCTGATGCCCAAGCCAGTGCCGAAAGCATTTTGGCGTTTCTCGCTGAACAAGGGCTGATTGCCGGTGATTGGCCGCATGCGCCCGCTGAAAGCTGCGCCGCCACACCGTTTAACGGTGCGCAATATGCCTATGCGCCGCACGCTGGAGTGGTGAGTTTTCTGCAACCCGTGGGGGCAACCGTTAAAACCGGCGATCCATTGTTTGAAGTAATCGACCCTCTGGATGATCGCCACACCACCGTCTGTGCGGTCACCGAGGGTGTGCTCTATGCGCGTGAGCGGTTGCGTTTTGCCCAGCCCGGTTTGTGGTTGGCCAAGGTGGCCGGTCGTACCCCTATTCGCCAGGGTCGCTTGCTCAGCGACTGATTCAAGAGAGTGGAAACCATGTACAAACTTGAAGTTCAGGATCTGCACAAGCGCTACGGCAGCCATGAAGTATTGAAGGGCGTGTCGCTGGCCGCCAAGGCCGGCGATGTGATCAGCATCATTGGCTCCAGTGGCTCGGGCAAGAGTACCTTCCTGCGTTGCATCAACCTGCTGGAACAGCCACACAGCGGCAAGATTCTTCTCAACAACGAAGAGCTGAAGTTAGTCGCCAACAAGGACGGTGGCCTCAAGGCCGGTGACCCCAAGCAACTGCAGCGCATGCGCTCACGGCTGTCGATGGTGTTCCAGCACTTCAACCTGTGGTCGCACATGAGCGCCTTGGAAAACGTGATGGAAGCCCCGGTGCACGTGCTCGGCATGAGCAAGAAGGACGCCCTCGAAAAAGCCGAGCACTACCTGAACAAGGTCGGTGTGGCGCATCGCAAAGACGCCTATCCCGCGCACATGAGTGGTGGTGAGCAGCAGCGTGTGGCGATTGCCCGCGCCTTGGCGATGGAGCCTGAGGTGATGCTGTTCGACGAGCCGACGTCGGCCCTTGACCCGGAATTGGTTGGCGAAGTTCTCAAGGTAATGCAGGACTTAGCCCAGGAAGGCCGTACCATGGTGGTGGTGACTCACGAAATGGGCTTTGCCCGCGAAGTGTCCAACCAGTTGGTGTTCCTTCACAAAGGCGTGGTGGAAGAGCGCGGTTGCCCGCGTGAGGTGTTGGCCAATCCACAATCCGAGCGTTTGCAGCAGTTCCTCTCGGGCAGTCTCAAATAACCAGTGGCAACTGCTGTAGCCATTTCTGCTATGCCCATAATTGCCAACTGAGCCTAAACTGCCCCTCATGAACTCCCACCGAATTGGCTTTCTGCTTTGGCCCTCCACCAAGCCGTTGACCCTGGCCTTGGCCGAAGAAGCGCTGCGTGTCGCTCAGCGCGTCCACCCCGAGGTGGTCTACGAGCTGGTGTTTCTGCAGGCTGAAGCGCCCCTTGCAGGGGCCTGGCAACTGCCGGGTGAGTCTTGGGTGGGCAAGCTTGAAGGTTGCCAGAAGCTTTTCCTGCTGGCGGATGAGCCGCCTGGGCCGATACCGGTGGCGTTATCCGCAGCGCTCAAACACGTGGTACGCGGCGGCTGTGTGGTCGGGGCGATCGCCGCTGGCGTCTATCCCCTGGCGCAACTGGGGCTGCTTGATGGTTACCGCGCGTCGGTGCACTGGCGTTGGCAGGATGATTTCAGTGAGCGCTTCCCCAAGGTAATTGCCACCAGCCACTTGTTTGACTGGGACCGTGATCGCTTGAGTGCCTGTGGTGGCTTGGCGGTCCTCGACTTACTGCTGGCCTTGTTGGCCCGCGACCATGGCGCTGAGCTGGCGGGCGCGGTGTCGGAAGAGTTAGTGGTTGAGCGTATCCGCGAAGGCGGCGAACGTCAGCGCATCCCCCTGCAAAACCGTCTGGGCTCCAGCCACCCCAAGCTGACTCAAGCCGTGCTGTTGATGGAAGCCAATATCGAAGAGCCGCTGACCACCGACGAAATCGCTCAACACGTCTGTGTGTCGCGGCGTCAGCTGGAGCGCATTTTCAAGCAATACCTCAACCGCGTGCCAAGCCAGTATTACCTGGAGTTGCGCCTGAACAAGGCGCGGCAGCTGCTGATGCAAACCAGCAAGTCGATCATCCAGATTGGCTTATCCTGTGGGTTTTCTTCCGGGCCGCACTTCTCCAGCGCCTACCGTAATTTCTTCGGCGCCACCCCGCGTGAAGACCGCAACCAGCGGCGCAGCAACAGTCCGTTCGAGCTGACTTCAAGCGCCGCTGAGCGCGGTTGAAGGTCGCCGCCAGGCAATAAAAAACCGCAGTTCGCTGCGGTTTTTTATTGCCTGAGTGTTGCTCAGCTTTGCTCGGTGGTGCGTGTGTACAAGGGGTTACCGCAACGGCTACAGAAGGAGGCGCCCTGTTCGTGGAGGTTTTTCGCGCAGCTGGGGCAGTCGTGTCTCAGTTGGTCGCCGTCGCGCATGGCGCTGGCCAGTTCGGCGGTGAAGATGCCGGTGGGCACGGCAATGATCGAGTAGCCGGTGATCATCACCAGGGTTGAGAGCGCCTGACCCAGCGGAGTTTTCGGCACGATATCGCCGAAACCCACCGTGGTCAGGGTGACCACAGCCCAGTAGATGCCTTTGGGAATGCTGGTAAAGCCATGGGCAGGGCCTTCGATCACGTACATCAGGGTGCCGAACACCGTGACCAGGGTGGCAATGCAGGCGAAGAACACGATGATCTTCTGCTTACTGCCGCGCAGGGCGGTCAGTAGAAAGTTGGCCTGGCGCAGGTAGGGGCTGAGTTTTAGTACGCGGAACACCCGCAACATGCGGATCACGCGGATGATCATCAGGTACTGCGCGTCGCCATAAAACAGCGCCAAGATGCCCGGCAGGATGGCCAGCAGATCAATCAGGCCGAAGAAACTAAAGGCGTAGCGCAGTGGCTTCGGTGAGCAGTACAACCGCACGGCGTATTCGATGGCGAACAGCAGGGTAAACGCCCACTCAATCCCGGTCAGCAGCGGTTGATACTGGCTGCGAATCGTATCGATGCTGTCGAGCATCACCACGACCAGGCTGGCCAAAATGGCCAGCAGCAGGTAGCGGTCGAAGCGCTGCCCGGCTGGCGTGTCAGTAAAGAAAATGATGCGGTATAGCTGCTGACGCAGGGTGTGCGGCGTGTCCATGGTGTTCTGGCTGCTCCGTTGACGTCGCCCCTATATCAAGCGCACGACTGAGCGTGCAGCCTAGGGAGTTTTATCCTGACGATGCAAGCTTTTGCCCTTACGCGGCGGCCGAGGTGTGGAGCCGTCTAAGGCTTTACGCAGTAGGCGTTGGCTGGCGCTCACCAGCCAGCAGGTAAGAATAAAGGGCATGGTCAAGGCGGGCAGCCCCAGTGCGCTGAAGCCAGGTTGCAGCGCCAACGCCAGCACAATGCCCAATGCGGGCAGCCACACCTGGTGGTTCACTTGATTAATGGCGATCGCGGCCAGCGCAGCGTTGTAGCCATACAGGCCGATAAGTGCGCTTTGTTGTCCCAGACCTTGGTTCAGCGCCAGGGCCAAGCCGCCGGCGGAGCCCACGAGCGCCCAGCAGGCAGCGCGCCGATCAGCCAACAGCAGGCCAACTAATATGCAGGCACCGGCTATGGGGTGATCGAGGAAAATCACCTGGCCCACACCGCGCGCCATCGCCAGCACACTGGCCAGCCAATCGAGCGGCAGTAGCTGGCTCGGTACCGGCTGTTGCAGCTGCAATTGCAGGGCCGGGGCCAGCCATAGCACCAGCCAGCTTAGGGTCACAAAGGGTAAGGTGAAGGCCGGCAACCACTGCTGCTGACGCATGCGCCGCATCCAGGGTTCCAGCAACAGGCTGGACAGCCCGGCAATGGCGATGATCAACAGTGGCAGTAACAGTGACCAGGTGAACTGCAGGCTGATCAGCATGCCGAGCAATATGCCGTTGTAGCCATACAGGCCCAGTTCGATATCGGCGCTAGTAAAGCCGCGGCGCTGCGCCGTCAACGTGCTGCTGAAGCCGCCGAGCAATGCGCCTGCCAGTAACTGCGGTGCGCCAACGGCAATGGCCAGCACCACCAGCAGGCCGCAGCCGGGATGCGCTTGCAGGAAAATCTGGCTGAAACCGTTGAGCACGATGCGCAAGCCTTGCCGGGTGCTGATGGAGAGCGGGAGTGACGACATGCAGACGAACCTGAATAAATGACCGGGCTCTTTTTAACGCCACGCAGCGACGGCCCAAGTGATGCATGCCTGGGGCGCGGGGCATAAAAAAGAAGCACCCACTGCGGGAACAGAGGGTGCCTTGAAACTGGCAAAGCCAGGGGGAGCTCTGATGCAGCGGGCCTAGAACCCGCTGCAGTTAGGACTCAGTGGAGAATTTCGATACGCAGGCTGTTGGTGCTGCCGGGCTGGCCGAACGGCTCGCCTGCGGTAATCACCACGGTGTCGCCGGTCTTGGCTAAGCCTGTGCTGCGGGCTGTTTCCAGGGCCGTACGGGTAACGTCTTCAACTTTGCTCAAGCGCGCGTTGACCACCGAATACACCCCCCAGGCCACACTCAGGCGCCGGGCGGTGTTGAGGCTTGGGGTCAGGCTGAGGATCGGCACAGCAGGGCGCTCGCGTGAGGCGCGCAGGCTGGAACTGCCCGACTCGGTGTAATTGACCAGCGCGGCGACCGGCAGAATGGTGCTGATGCGGCGGATCGCGCAGCTGATGGCGTCGGAGGAGGTGGCTTCGGCGACCGGCCGGCTAACGTCGAGCTGGGCCTGGAAGTCCGGGCCGCTTTCCACCTGGCGAATGATCTTGCTCATCATCTGTACGGCTTCTTGCGGGTAATCACCGGAAGCGGTTTCCGCCGAGAGCATGACCGCATCGGCGCCTTCGGCCACGGCGTTGGCCACGTCGGTGACTTCGGCGCGGGTCGGTGCTGGGGAGAAGCGCATGGATTCAAGCATCTGTGTGGCCACCACCACCGGCTTACCCAGCTGGCGGCAGGTACGGATGATGTCTTTCTGGATACGTGGGACGTTTTCTGCCGGCACTTCCACGCCCAAGTCGCCACGGGCAACCATGATCGCGTCGCACAGTTTGGTAATTTCTTCCAGGTGCACCACGGCCGAGGGCTTCTCGATCTTGGCCATCAGCAAGGCTTTGCCCTGGATCAGCTCGCGCGCTTCGATAATGTCTTCTGGACGCTGCACGAACGACAGTGCGACCCAATCCACACCCAGTTCCAGGCCAAAGGTCAGGTCGCGGCGGTCTTTCTCGGTCAGCGGACTGAGTTGCAGCACGGCTTCCGGGACGTTAACGCCTTTGCGGTCGGACAGTTCGCCACCGGCGATCACCTGGGTGTCGACGGCATCGCTGTGTTTCGCGGTGACTTGCAGGCGCAGGCGGCCATCGTCGAGCAGCAGGCTCATGCCCGGCTGCAGCGCTTCGATGATTTCTGGGTGCGGCAGGTTGACCCGCTCGCTGTTGCCTGGGGTCTTGTCCAGATCCAGGCGCAGGCTTTGCCCGCGCTCAAGCATGACCTTGCCCTCGGCAAATTTGCCGACGCGCAGTTTCGGGCCCTGCAGGTCCATGAGGATGCCGATTGGCGTATTCAGCTGTTTCTCAACTTCACGCACCCAGTTGTAACGCTCGGCGTGATCGGCGTGCTCACCGTGGCTGAAATTCAGGCGGAACAGGTTGGCGCCGTTTTCCACCAACTGACGGATGTCGTCGATGGTTTTAATGGCAGGGCCAAGGGTGGCGAGAATTTTTACTTTTTTATCGGCGTTCATTGGGCAGAACCTTCGAGAATAAGAATGGCGCGGAAATCGTTGACGTTGGTGCGCGTCGGCCCGGTGATGATCAACTGGTCAAGGGCGGCGAAGTAGCCATAGCCGTTGTTGTTGTCCAGCTCATCACTGCTGCTCAGGCCCAGTGCGGCGGCGCGGGCGTGGCTCTCGGGGGTCATGATTGCCCCGGCGTTATCTTCCGAACCGTCGATGCCGTCGGTGTCACCGGCCAGGGCATACACACCCGGTAAGCCCTTGAGGCTGTCGGTCAGGCTAAGGAGGAATTCGGCATTGCGCCCGCCACGGCCGTTGCCGCGCACGGTCACAGTGGTTTCGCCACCGGAGAGAATCACACAGGGTGCCTTGATCGGCTGGCCATGCAACACCACCTGTTTGGCGATGCCAGCGTGGACCTTGGCCACTTCGCGCGACTCGCCTTCCAGGTCGCCGAGAATCAGCACCGGCAACCCGGCGGAGAGCACCACCGCAGCAGCGGCATCCAGCGATTTCTGTGGGCGGGCGATCAGCTGGAAGTGGCTGCGCGCCAGGCGCGGATCGCCGGGTTTGACCGTTTCCGACTCGGGGCTTTGCAGCCAGCTGCGCACGTTGGCGGGGATCTCGATGTTATAGCGGGCGAGAATCGCCAGGGCTTCGGCGGAGGTGGTGGGGTCGGCCACGGTCGGGCCGGAGGCGATCACGGTTGCTTCATCACCGGGTACATCAGAAATCGCATAGGTGTACACACTGGCCGGCCAGCTAGCCTTGGCCAAACGCCCGCCCTTGATCGCCGAGAGGTGCTTGCGTACGCAGTTCATCTCGCCAATGGTGGCGCCGGATTTTAGCAGCGCCTTGTTGATCGCCTGCTTGTCAGCGAGCGAGATGCCTGCGGCGGGCAGGGCGAGCAGGGACGAACCGCCGCCGGAGAGCAGGAAGATCACCCGGTCGCTTTCGCTGAGGTTACTCACCAGCTCCAAGACGCGGCGGGCGACACGCTCACCGGCATCATCGGGCACTGGATGCGCGGCTTCGACGACTTCGATTTTCTGGCAATTGGCGCCGTGTCCGTAGCGGGTCACCACTAAGCCTGAGACCTCACCGTGCCATTCCTGCTCGATCACTTCGGCCATGGCCGCGGCGGCCTTGCCGGCACCGATGACGATGACGCGGCCGCTGCGGTCTGCGGGGAGGTAATTGGCCAAAACCTGGCGCGGGTGGGCGGCTTCGATGGCGCTGGCGAACAAGTCGCGCAGCAGGCGTTGCGGATCGATGGACATGGCGATCTCTCTAGGTCTGGACCAACTTCAATTCTAGTGCGCAGGGCCTTCTTGGAAGGCCCTCTGCACTAGAATCGATCCACCCGGCAAACAGGCCGTGACACCGTTTTACCGGGCAGATCGAAAGGGGCATTCTGAGGCGGCTGACCCCGACTCAGAACGGTAATCGTCCCCACGCTCCAGCGTGGGGCAGCGTTTGCGCTGCTGCATCATAACGTTTGACGCTGGAGCGTCCTAAGCGCCGCACCCGTGTTGCGCGTGGGGGCGATCAGGTTGAGCCAACCTACCTTGGCTCAACCCGCTGATGCAGTGAGCAACGCTGCTGGGGCTTACTCGCCGCGGATGTTGAAATTGGCCATGTGTTCCAGGCCTTTGATCAACGCCGAGTGGTCCCAGTTGCTGCCGCCGATGGCCGAGCAGGTGCTGAACACTTGCTGGGCGTTAGCGGTGTTAGGCAGGTTAAGGCCCAACTCGCGGGCGCCGGCGAGGGCGAGGTTAAGGTCCTTCTGGTGCAGGCTGATGCGGAAGCCCGGGTCAAAGGTGCCTTTGATCATGCGCTCGCCGTGCACTTCAAGAATTTTCGAGCCGGCGAAACCACCCATCAGCGCTTCGCGCACCTTGGCTGGATCGGCGCCGTTCTTGGCGGCGAACAGCAGGGCTTCAGCGACAGCCTGAATGTTCAGGGCGACGATGATCTGGTTGGCCACCTTAGCGGTCTGGCCGTCACCACTGCCACCTACGTGGGTGATGTTCTTGCCCATGGCCTGGAACAGCGGCAGGGCGCGCTCGAAGGCTTTGGCACAGCCGCCAACCATGATGCTCAGGGTGGCCGCTTTGGCGCCCACTTCACCGCCGGAAACCGGCGCGTCGAGGTAGGCAGCGCCAGTGGCTTTGATCTTGTCGGCGAAGATTTTGGTGGCGGTCGGCGAGATCGAGCTCATGTCGATCACGATTTTACCGGCGCCAGCGCCTTCAACCACGCCATCTTTGCCGAACAGTACGTCTTCAACCTGCGGGGTGTCCGGCACCATGATGATGATGAACTCGGCTTCCTGCGCCACTTCGCGTGGATTGGCCAGGCCAATGCCGTTGGCGCCCAGCAGGTCAGCCGGGGCTTTGGAGTAATTCTCGGAGAAAAACAGGGTGTGCCCGGCGTTCTGCAGGTTTTGCGCCATAGGCTTGCCCATGATGCCGGTGCCGATAAATCCGATTTTAGCCATTAGAAATGCTCTCCTAAAAAGAGTGGGGGCTCAGATTGCGTTGTGCATGCTGTTCCGGTGGGAAGCCATCCAGCCAAGGCCGGCAGCGGTGGTGGTGGCTGGCTTGTATTCACAACCGATCCAGCCCTGGTAACCGATGCGGTCCAGGTGCTCGAAGAGGAAGTGGTAGTTGATCTCGCCAGTGCCCGGCTCGTTACGGCCCGGGTTATCGGCCAACTGCACATGATTGATCACGGCCAGGTTGGCCTCGACGGTACGCGCCAAGTCACCTTCCATGATTTGCATGTGGTAGATGTCGTATTGCAGGAACAGGTTGCTGCTGGCGACTTTGTCGCGAATAGCCAGAGCTTGTTTCGTGGTGTTCAGGTAGAAGCCCGGGATGTCGCGGGTGTTGATCATTTCCATGACCAGCTTGATGCCAGCGGCTTCAAGTTTGCCGGCGGCGTACTTGAGGTTGTCGACGAAGGTCGCCTCAACGCTCGCGCAATCCAGGCCTTGCGGACGGATACCAGCCAGGCAGTTGATCTGCTTATTGCCCAGCACTTTGGCGTAGGCGATTGCTTGGTCGACGCCAGTGCGGAACTCTTCAACGCGGTCGGGATGGCAGGCGATACCACGCTCGCCTTTGGCCCAATCGCCAGCGGGCAGGTTGAACAACACCTGCTCGAGTTTGTTGGCGTCCAGGCGGGCTTTGATCACCTCGGCCGGGAAGTCGTAGGGGAACAAGTATTCAACACCGCTGAAGCCAGCGGCAGCGGCAGCGTCGAAACGGTCCAGAAAATCCACTTCGGTGAACAGCATGGACAGGTTGGCGGCAAAACGGGGCATGGTGTGCTCCTTGTCTTGCGCAGCCCGGATAAGGTATCCGGGCTACTGGTTAATAAGGCGATTTATTCGAGCAAGGAAATCGCAGTTGGGGCGTCGACACCGCGCTCGGCGAGTTCTTCGAATTCGTTGATGGCGTTGATTTCAACACCCATGGAGATGTTGGTGACACGCTCCAGGATGATCTCGACCATGACCGGTACGCGGAACTCTTCCATCAGCGCCTTGGCCTTGGCCAATGCCGCCTGGATGTCGTTCGGCTCGAATACCCGTACGGCTTTACAGCCCAGGCCTTCCACCACGGCAACGTGGTCGACGCCGTAACCATTGAGCTCCGGCGCGTTGATGTTCTCGAAGGCCAACTGCACGCAGTAGTCCATCTCAAAGCCGCGCTGCGACTGACGAATCAGCCCCAGGTAGGAGTTGTTCACCACCACGTGAATGTACGGCAGGTTGAACTGCGCGCCCACGGCCAGTTCTTCGATCATGAACTGGAAGTCATAGTCGCCAGATAGCGCCACCACGTTGCGGGTCGGATCAGCCTTGACCACGCCCAGTGCCGCCGGAATGGTCCAGCCGAGCGGGCCGGCCTGACCACAGTTGATCCAGTGGCGTGGCTTGTAGACGTGGAGGAACTGCGCGCCGGCGATCTGCGACAGACCGATGGTGCTGACGTAGCAGGTGTCCTTGCCGAAGAACTCGTTCATCTCTTCGTACACGCGCTGCGGCTTGACCGGTACGTTGTCGAAGTGGGTCTTGCGCTGCAAGGTGCGCTTGCGCTGCTGGCAGGATTCCACCCAGGCGCTGCGGTCTTTCAGCTTGCCAGCGGATTTCCACTCGCGGGCCACTTCGATAAAGGCGTCCAGAGCGGCGCCAGCATCGGAAACGATGCCCAGGTCCGGGTTGAACACGCGGCCGATTTGCGTCGGTTCGATGTCAACGTGGATGAACTTACGGCCTTCGGTGTACACCTCGACGCTGCCGGTGTGGCGGTTAGCCCAGCGGTTACCGATACCAAATACCAGGTCGGATTCCAGTAGGGTGGCGTTGCCGTAGCGGTGCGACGTCTGCAAACCGACCATGCCGACCATCAGCTTGTGGTCATCGGGGATTGCACCCCAGCCCATCAGCGTCGGGATTACTGGCACGCCGGTCAGTTCGGCGAACTCGACCAACTTGTCGGCGGCGTCGGCGTTGAAGATACCGCCACCGGCGACCAGCAGCGGACGCTCGGCATCATTCAGCATGGCCAGGGCCTTTTCAGCCTGCACGCGGTTGGCGGCGGGCTTGGCCAATGGCAGCGGCTCGTAGGCGTCGATGTCGAATTCGATCTCGGCCATCTGCACGTCGAACGGCAGGTCGATCAGCACGGGGCCAGGACGGCCGCTGCGCATTTCATAGAAGGCTTTCTGGAAGGCACGCGGCACCTGACCGGGCTCCATTACGGTGGTTGCCCACTTGGTCACCGGCTTGACGATACTGGTGATGTCGACGGCCTGGAAGTCTTCCTTGTGCATACGGGCACGCGGCGCTTGGCCGGTGATGCACAGAATCGGGATGGAGTCGGCAGAGGCCGAGTACAGGCCGGTCACCATGTCGGTGCCAGCCGGGCCGGAAGTGCCTATGCACACGCCGATGTTGCCGGCGTTGGTGCGGGTGTAACCCTCGGCCATGTGTGAGGCGCCTTCAACGTGGCGAGCCAGGACGTGGTCGATGCCGCCGACTTTTTTCAGTGCTGCGTACAGGGGGTTGATGGCGGCGCCGGGAATACCAAACGCGGTGTCGACACCTTCACGGCGCATCACCAGCACGGCGGCCTCGATTGCTCTCATTCTGGCCATGATCTTTCCTCTTGGCGTATTCGAAACATTTCAGGTGAGCCAAGGATGCCGGCTGGGCTAACAGGGTGGAATTGATGGATACTTCAGTTCTGTCGATATCTGGAGTATTGAATGGACCGCCATACCCTTGTTCGTAGTTTCGTTCTCGTCGCCGATAACGGCAGCTTTGCCTCTGCTGCCCTCAGCGAAGGCGTGACTCCGGTGGTCATGGGGCGCCGCCTGGATGCACTCGAGCAGCATCTGGGGGTCAAGTTGATGCACCGCTCGACTCGTGGCCTGCAACTCACCGATCTCGGCGATCAATACCTGGAGCGTGCCCGGACTCTGCTCAAGGATTTCGACGATGTCGACGCCTGTGTCGCCAGAGGCGGCAGTTCGGTGCGCGGGCACCTGGTGGTGTCGGCCCCAGCGGCATTCGGTCGGCGTCATATTGCCCCGCATGCGCCGACGTTTCTGAGGCGCTACCCCGACCTCAAGCTGTCGTTCAATTTCACTGACAGCCTGGTCGACCTGGTGCGCCAGGGTTACGACATGGGCATTCGCATTGGTGAAGTCACCGACCCCAACTACGTGGCGCTCAAGCTATTTACCAATCGCCGGGTGGTCTGCGGCGCGCCTCGCTATTTCGAGCTGTATGGCGTGCCGCGCACGCTGGACGATCTGGCGGATCACAACTGCCTGGCGTTCAACCTGCAGGGCGGTCAGCAGCGCGGCTGGACCTTTTTGCGTGAGGGCAAGCAGGTGGCGGTGCGGGTCTCCGGCAACCTTGACTGCAATGACGGTGAGTTGCTTTACGACTGGGTCAAGCAGGGCCTGGGCATTGGCTGGCGTTCGACCTGGGAGATTCAGGCCGAGCTCAAGGCCGGTGAGCTGGTGACGGTGCTCGACGATTACGAGATCCCGGCCTACGACATCCAGGCGGTGTATCCGCAGCAACGTTATCTGCCAGCCAAGGTGCGCTTTTTCATCGACTACCTGAAGGCGATATACAACACCCCGGGGTACTGGGAGGTGCGGGGCTCTTGAGAGTTTTATCGATACTTTATTTGTTTTTTTGTGATTTATAAGTTGTATACAAGATTGATATTTATTGTTTTTTAGGTTGCTTGTCAGGCTTCGTTCAGCTATTTCATAGGGGCTTTTAGAGGTCGCGCCGTGTTCTGCATGGCTGCGGTGAACGTTTTTACCTACTTCGAGAGGAACCCTGTATGAGCGCAATTAGCCTGGCTACGGCCCTGGACATCACCTGCAATGCTCTGTCCGCTGGACGTGAAATACTGAGTGCGCCGCTGACGGTGGCCGTGCTGGATGCGGGCGGGCATTTGATTAGCCTGCAGCGTGAAGACGGTGCCAGTCTCCTGCGCCCACAAATTGCCATCGGCAAGGCCTGGGGGGCATTGGCGCTGGGTAAGGGCTCGCGCCTGATTGCCGCCGACGCTCAGCAGCGTCCGGCTTTTATTGGGGCGGTGAACAACCTGGCCGGCGGTCAGCTGGTGCCAGCGCCGGGGGGCGTGTTGATTCGTGATGAGCGCGGTGAGGTCATCGGTGCTGTGGGCATCACTGGTGATACCTCGGACATCGACGAGCAGTGTGCGGTGAGCGCGGTGGAGTCGGTTGGGCTTAAAGCAGATGCGGGTATAGTCGCCTGACGCGACCTGCAGAACTGCTGAGTTGGCAGTTTTGTGGGAGCCGTAATAAAAAAACGCTGAATCCTTAATCGGTATTCAGCGCTTTTATGGTCGTGTTAGCCAGCAGCAGAGCTTAGGCGCTGGTCACCTGCTCGGACGCGCTGGTGTGGACTTCATCAATCTCGCAGCCTTTGATCACCAGGCGAATGATGGTCTGCGCGGCGGCTTCGTAGTCGGCTTCATCCAGGCTGGCTTTGCCAGTGACAGTGGAGATCTGCCAGTCGAAGTCGGCGTAGGTCTGGGTGGCGGCCCAGATGCTGAACAGCAAGTGGTGCGGGTCAACCGCGGCCATCAGGCCCAGGTCGATCCAGCCCTGGATGCAGGCTATGTTGTGTTTAGCTTGGGCATTCAGCTGCGCCGTCTGCTCGGCGGACAGGTGTGGTGCGCCGTGCATGATCTCACTGGCGAACACCTTGGAGGCGAAGGCCAATTCGCGCGAGATGCGAATTTTTGAGCGGATGTAGGCGCGCAGCACATCGGCGGGTTTGCCGGGCTGATTGAATGGGGCAGAAGCTTCCAGCAGCGGCTCGATAATGCTTTCGAGTACTTCGCGGTAGAGGTTTTCTTTCGACTTGAAGTAGTAGTAGACGTTGGGCTTGGGCACCCCTGCCTTGGCGGCAATGTCACTAGTCTTACTGGCTGCGAAGCCTTTGTCGGCGAACTCCTCACTGGCTGCGCGTAAAATCAGCGCCCTGTTACGTTCGCGAATACTGGTCATAAGCCTCATTGCTTCTGTCTATCGCCCAGCGCTGGGCAGCGTCGCGCATGGTAGCACCGGCTTTACGCGGCGCTCAAGACGGTGGTCTGGGCTTAGCTGGCTCTGCCTGACTTTTGGGTCAGGGTGTTGTGTACAGCCTAAGGTTTTTCTGTTTCTATCGTGCCTTATGCATTCACAACAAGACGTCTCGGCTCTTTGAGTTCCAGGAGACATGCGATGAGTAATCAGCTGGTTGACCCCTTCGGTCGGCGTATCACCTATCTGCGGTTGTCGGTTACCGATCGCTGCGATTTTCGCTGCACCTACTGCATGAGCGAGGACATGGTGTTTGCTCCGCGCGAGCAGATCCTCACGCTTGAGGAGCTTTATGCCGTGGCCGATGCGTTTATCGGGCTTGGGGTTAAACGCATCCGCATCACGGGTGGTGAGCCGCTGGTGCGCAAGAATCTGCTCAGCCTGCTGGCTCGCCTGGGGCAGCGCGCGGAACTGGAAGACCTAGCCATTACCACCAACGGCTCGCAATTGGCAGAGCTGGCTCCGCAGTTGCGGGTGGCAGGAGTCAAGCGCCTGAATGTCAGTCTGGATTCGTTGCAGCGTGAGCGTTTTGCCGCTTTTACCCGGCGCGACAAGCTGGATCAGGTGCTCGAAGGCATCGATGTGGCGCGGGCGGCGGGCTTTCACAAGATCAAGTTGAATACCGTGGTGCAAAAAGGCCGCAATGATGACGAGGTGCTCGACCTGGTCGAGTTTGCCATGGCCCGCGGGCTGGACATTAGTTTTATCGAAGAAATGCCCCTGGGCAGTATTTCCAGTCACCAGCGCGAGCAGACGTTTTGCTCCAGTGATGAGGTGCGCGCGCGCATTGAGCAGCGCTATGCCTTGGTGCGTAGCAGCAAGCTGACAGGTGGGCCGTCGCGCTATTGGCAAGTGGCTGGCGGTGGGACCCAGATTGGCTTTATCTCTCCGCATAGCCACAACTTCTGTGGTGACTGCAACCGCGTGCGGGTAACGGCAGAGGGCAAACTGGTGCTATGCCTAGGGCATGAAAACGCCCTTGATCTGAAGGGGTTGATGCGCGCGCACCCCGGTGACAGTCAGCGATTGCGCGATGCCTTGCAGCAAGCCTTACAGCTGAAGCCTGAACGTCACCACTTCGAGACTGATGCCCAGGTGCAGGTGGTGCGCTTTATGAGCATGACCGGCGGCTAGCGGCAGCTACTTCCTTCTGTCTGGGCGGCTCCATTCGTTGCACTCGCACAACTAAGCAGGCCGCTACTGTGAAGTACGCGCATGTCTACAGCTTTCCAATTTTTTCGCGCAAAAAAAACGGGCTGGCTTCGTATGCAGGAGCAAACCATGCCCACGAGGCCGTGAGCGTGAATCAGCGTTTAGTTGAGTGGGAAGGTGGTGCTAAGAGTGGGGGCTGCTTGAGCTGGCTGTATAAAAATCCGATACCCGTGCAGGCATCGGACTTTGCTGTCTGGTGCGCGAGGCTTAAACCCTTGGGCTTACCAGGCTGGCAGCCGGCATTGCGTCGGCTTTCAGGCGCCTTCTTAGCGATATTCACACAGGTAGGCGGTATCAGCGGCGACCTTGAGCTGGAACTTGCTGTTGGCTGGCACGGTGAAGTTACTGCCGCTGGGAAAGGTTTCCCAACGTTCGCTACCGGGGAGTTTGACCGTCAGGGCGCCAGCGACCACGTGCATGACTTCCAGCTGGTCGGTGCCGAATTCGTACTCGCCAGCCGCCATTACGCCAATGGTGGCGGGGCCTTCAGCCATGCCGAAGGCGATGGATTTAACGCTGCCATCGAAGTACTCATTGACTTTGAACATCTGCAACTCCTCGAAAAGGGATAAAAGGCTGGCCATAAAAAAGGCCTGCCAGTATGCCCAAGGGCTTTTTCTTCGTCATCTGCTTTGCGCGGCTAAAACCAGCGGCAACAAGTGAGTGGTATCGGTGCTGGGCCCGGGGCCCCGGCCGACTATCAGCCCGTGCCGGATAAGTCCCCCTGCGCGCAGTGCGTATGAGGCAGGTTCTGCATCGGTTAGGTGAGGGCATTTATACAGTTTTGCCATATAGCTGTACTGGCGTTAGCCCTATGTGGCGGGCATGCTTGCAGCCAGATTTTTGAGTAATGGAAGGAGGGAGCTCTATGGCAAAGCTGGCGTTTATCGGGTTGGGCGTGATGGGTTATCCGATGGCCGGGCATTTGGCGCGCGCTGGGCATCAAGTCTGCGTGTATAACCGCACTGCGGCCAAGGCTGTGCAGTGGGCCGCCGAATACGCCGGCAGCCACGCCGCGACTCCGCGTGAAGCGGCCGCAGGCGCTGAGTTTGTGATGGTCTGCGTCGGCAATGACGATGATCTGCGCGGCGTGGTACTCGGGGCTGACGGCGCGTTTGCTGGTATGCAGCCTGGTGCGGTATTGGTCGATCACACCACCGCGTCGGCGCAAGTAGCGCGTGAGCTGGCCGAGCAGGCGACTGCGTTGCAATTGGACTTTCTTGATGCGCCAGTGTCTGGCGGCCAAGCCGGGGCACAGAACGGCGCGCTGACCATCATGGTCGGTGGTGCGGCGACAGCCTATGCCAAGGCTGAGCCGGTAATTCAGGCCTATGCGCGCATGGCCCGGTTGATGGGGGAGGTCGGCAGCGGCCAGTTGACCAAAATGGTCAATCAGATCTGTATTGCTGGTCTGGTTCAGGGGTTGTCAGAGGCATTGCATTTCGCCCAGTGCGCCGGGCTCGACGCGCAGGGCGCGATGGAGGTGATCAGCAAGGGCGCAGCGCAGTCCTGGCAGCTGGAAAACCGCCACAAGACCATGCTGGCTGGTGAGTTCGAGCATGGCTTTGCCGTGGACTGGATGCGCAAGGACTTGTCGATCTTGCTGGCCGAGGCCCGAAGTAATGGCGCGCAACTGCCGGTAACGGCCTTGGTTGATCAATTCTACGCCGACGTGCAAGGCATGGGCGGCGGGCGCTGGGACACGTCCAGCCTGTTGGCCCGCCTGCAGGGGCGATAAGGGCTGCTTATTGTTGGTGGTCCGCGGCGGCTCTTAGTGTTGTCGCGTGTGGTCGTTATATTGCCTTTCGCCTGAGTCTACAAAAGCCCGAATACCGCAAGCAGGTAAGGCGGCGTAAACTTGGCCGCTCTTTCGGTTTCACTTGGTTTCGAGGTTTGTCCCTGATGAATTGCCGTGCAGGCTGTGGTGCCTGCTGCATTGCGCCCTCTATCAGCTCGCCCATCCCAGGTATGCCTGGCGGTAAGCCTGCGGGCGTGCGTTGCGTTCAGCTGGATGCCAATAACCACTGCCTGATCTTTGGTCAGCCTGAGCGGCCTGCTGTCTGTTCGGCATTTCAGGCTGCCGAGTATGTTTGCGGCCGTAATACGGCAGAAGCTCTGCAGCTGATTGGTTGGTTGGAGCAGAGCACGTCAGTTGCGGTTTGATGTGCTGGTGCGCGATTGCGGTTCTGCTGGAGGCGTGATGTTACGGTTGGCCAGGCTGCTCTTGGGCGTTGTTTCGCTGCTGGTGATCAGTGCTGCGCAGGCTGGGCAATGGCGCGTTGTCAAAGATCAAGCCGGCATTCAGGTGTACCTGCAAACCATTCCTGGGTCGAGTTTTCAGGCGTTTCGTGGCGTTACCCGGATGCGCGTGAGCATGCCCAGGCTTCTAGCTTTGCAGGATGATGTCAGTGCAGCGTGTGCCTGGATGCATGCCTGTGGCGAACAGAAGCTGCTAAAGCATAAGGGAAATGTGCGTTGGGTCTACAGTCGCTTTCAGGCGCCCTGGCCAGTGAAGGCGCGTGACTCGATCGTGCAAGTAACCACGCTGCATGCGGCTGATGGGCGGGTAATTCGCAAGTTGCATGGCGTTGCCGATTATTTGCCGGTGCGGCCGGGCTTCGTTCGCATTAACAGGGTCGAGGGTTTCTGGCAGCTCACGCCGCGTGATGGTGAAATCGAAGTGATCTATCAGGTGCATTCCGAACCGGGCGGTAGTGTGCTCGCCTGGCTGGCCAATGGCTTTGTGGTGGATGCGCCGTTCAATACCCTGCAGGCGCTGCGCCAGCTTGCCGAGCAACGATAAGGCTAAGTGTTTAGGTACAAAAAAGGCTGCCCGTGGGCAGCCTTTTTTGTGCGGCATTAACTGAATTATTTCTTCAGGTCACGCTGCGGGTAGCCGGTGTACAGCTGGCGTGGACGGCCAATCTTGTAAGGGCTGGAGAGCATTTCTTTCCAGTGTGAGATCCAGCCGACGGTCCGCGCCAGGGCGAAGATCACGGTGAACATGCTGGTCGGAATACCGATAGCCTTGAGGATGATGCCCGAGTAGAAGTCAACGTTCGGGTACAGGTTGCGTTCTTTGAAGTACGGGTCGGTCAGGGCGATCTCTTCCAAGCGCATGGCCAGTGCCAGCTGCGGATCGTTGGTGATGCCCAGCTCTTTCAGAACTTCGTCGCAGGTTTGTTTCATCACGGTGGCGCGCGGGTCGCGGTTTTTGTAAACGCGGTGGCCGAAGCCCATCAATTTGAACGGATCGTCCTTGTCTTTAGCCTTGGCAATAAACGTGTCGATGTTGTCGACACTGCCAATCTCGTCAAGCATGGCTAGAACAGCTTCGTTCGCGCCGCCGTGTGCCGGGCCCCAGAGGGCGGCGATGCCGGCCGCGATACAAGCAAACGGGTTGGCGCCCGAAGAACCTGCCAAGCGAACGGTCGAGGTGGAGGCGTTCTGCTCATGGTCGGCATGCAGGATAAAGATTTTATCCATGGCCTTGGCCAGCACCGGGCTGATCGGTTTGATCTCGCACGGCGTGTTGAACATCATGTGCAGGAAGTTTTCCGCGTAGTTCAGGTCGTTACGCGGGTACATCATCGGCTGACCCATGGAGTACTTGTAGGTCATGGCGGCGATGGTTGGCATCTTGGCGATCAGGCGCATGGCCGAAACTTCGCGATGATGCGGGTTCTTGATGTCCAGAGAGTCGTGGTAGAAGGCAGACAGCGCACCTACTACACCGCACATGATGGCCATTGGGTGAGCGTCACGGCGGAAGCCGTTGAAGAAGGTCTTCAGTTGCTCGTGAACCATGGTGTGGTTCTTGATCGTGCTGACGAAGGTGGCTTTTTCTTCAGCGTTCGGCAGTTCGCCGTTCAGCAGTAGGTAGCAGGTTTCCAGGTAATCGGATTGATCTGCCAACTGCTCAATGGGATAGCCGCGGTGCAGCAGGATGCCCTGATCACCATCAATATAGGTGATCTTCGACTCGCACGAGGCGGTGGACATAAAGCCAGGATCAAATGTGAAACGGCCCGTGGCGGTTAAGCCCCGTACGTCAATTACATCGGGACCAACGGTGCCGGTTAAAATGGGCAGCTCGACGGGGGCTGCGCCCTCGATGATCAACTGCGCTTTTTTGTCAGCCATGTGTGGCCTCCTAGTTATGCTTGAAATCATCTGTCTGCCCCCCACGCAGGGCCCGCCACACTATAGAGCCATAAATTTGAATGTCAATTTAGGTAAACCTAGGCGGCAGAAGGGTTTGCGGGCGGTTTGTATACAAAAAATCGCCCCTTTACGCCTTTTATTAACGGCCTGCAATGCGCTTTTAGGTAGGGTGCATTGCATTGTCATTAGTAACCTAACTGTCTATACTCTTGGCCCAACTACCAAGGGCTGTACGCCCGTATTTTGGTGGTTGTCACTCCTTGTGTGATGGGTACCTGACCAGTGCGCCTCCCTACAACTTTGCCCTGATAGTTAGGGGCTCTCAGTGTGATAAAAAAGCCGTGAATAGCCAAAGACCTGTAAACCTAGACCTTAGGACTATCAAACTCCCAATCACTGCTTATACATCCATTCTTCACCGTATCTCCGGTGTCATCCTCTTTGTTGGTATTGCCATTCTGCTTTATGGCCTCGACAAGTCGCTGGCGTCCGAAGAGGGCTTTGCCCAGGTGCAGGAATGTTTGACCAGCCCGCTGGCCAAGTTCGTGATTTGGGGTCTGTTGTCCGCTCTGCTGTACCACCTGGTGGCAGGTGTTCGCCACTTGATCATGGACATGGGCATCGGTGAGACGCTGGAAGGCGGCAAGCTGGGTTCGAAAATCGTTCTCGTCGTATCGACGATCGTGATCGTGCTACTGGGGGTGTGGATATGGTAACCAACGTCACGAACTTCTCGCGTTCGGGTCTTTATGACTGGATGGCGCAGCGTGTGTCTGCTGTTGTCCTCGCGGCTTATGTACTGTTTTTACTCGGCTTTGTCGTGTGCAACCCAGGTTTGGGTTATGCCGAGTGGAAGGGGCTGTTCTCCAATAACGCCATGCGTATCTTTAGCCTGTTAACTCTGGTGGCGCTCAGCGTTCACGCCTGGGTTGGCATGTGGACAATTTCCACCGACTACTTGACGCCGATGGCGCTGGGTAAGTGGGCTACTACCGTGCGTTTTCTGTTCCAGGCCGCGTGTGGCGTTGCCATGTTCGCGTTCTTTGTCTGGGGCGTGCAGATTTTTTGGGGTAACTGATCCATGACAAGCATTCGCACTCTTTCTTATGACGCCATCATTATTGGTGGCGGCGGCGCGGGTATGCGCGCTGCACTGCAATTGGCACAAGGTGGTCACAAGACTGCTGTAGTCACTAAGGTCTTCCCGACCCGTTCGCACACTGTGTCTGCACAGGGTGGCATCACCTGTGCCATCGCTTCGGCTGACCCGAACGACGATTGGCGCTGGCACATGTATGACACCGTCAAAGGTTCCGACTATATCGGTGACCAAGACGCGATCGAGTACATGTGTTCCGTAGGCCCAGAAGCCGTATTCGAGCTCGAACACATGGGCTTGCCGTTCTCCCGTACCGAACAAGGTCGCATCTATCAGCGTCCGTTCGGCGGTCAGTCCAAGGGGCCGGATAACCCGACTCAGGCAGCCCGTACCTGCGCTGCAGCTGACCGTACTGGTCACGCTCTGCTGCACACCCTGTATCAGGCCAACTTGAAAGCCGGCACTTCGTTCTTGAACGAGTGGTATGCGGTCGATCTGGTTAAGAACCAAGACGGTGGTGTGGTCGGTACGATCGCTATCTGCATCGAAACTGGCGAAACCGTTTATATCCGCTCCAAGGCCACAGTTCTGGCAACTGGCGGTGCGGGTCGCATCTACGCTTCCACCACCAATGCCCTGATCAACACCGGTGACGGCGTGGGCATGGCGCTGCGTGCTGGCGTTCCGGTGCAAGACATCGAAATGTGGCAGTTCCACCCGACGGGTATCGCAGGTGCCGGTACGCTGGTAACCGAAGGTTGCCGTGGTGAAGGTGGTTACCTGATCAACAAGCACGGCGAGCGTTTCATGGAGCGCTATGCGCCAAACGCCAAAGACCTCGCCGGTCGCGACGTAGTTGCACGCTCGATGGTCAAGGAAATCATTGCCGGTAACGGCTGTGGCCCTGATGGCGACCATGTAATGCTCAAGCTCGATCACCTAGGTGAGGAAGTGCTGCACAGCCGCCTGCCTGGTATCTGTGAGCTGTCAAAGACCTTTGCTCACGTGGATCCGGTTGTTGCGCCAATCCCTGTGGTGCCAACCTGCCATTACATGATGGGCGGCGTGCCGACCAATATTCATGGTCAGGCGATCACCCAGGATGCTAATGGCAATGACAAGATCATCGACGGTCTGTTTGCGGTCGGTGAAGTGGCCTGCGTATCGGTACACGGTGCTAACCGTTTGGGCGGTAACTCGTTGCTTGACCTGGTGGTGTTCGGTCGTGCGGCCGGTATCCACTTGGAGAAAGCGCTGAAAGAAGGCGTAGATGCGCGTGGCGCGTCCGAGACGGACATTGAACATTCGCTCAAGCGTCTGGCTGGCGTCAACGAGCGCACAACCGGCGAAGATGTTGCGCCGCTGCGTAAAGAACTGCAGAACTGCATGCAAAATTACTTCGGTGTGTTCCGCACCGGTGAGTACATGCAAAAGGGCATCGAACAACTGACCGACCTGCGTGAGCGTATCTCGAACGTTAAAATCGCAGATAAGAGTCAGGCGTTTAACACTGCGCGTATTGAAGCGTTGGAACTGCAAAATCTTCTCGAAGTGGCTGAAGCCACTGCGATCGCCGCTGAGGTTCGTAAAGAATCCCGTGGTGCTCACGCTCGTGAAGACTTTGAAGAGCGTGACGACGAAAACTGGCTGTGCCACTCCCTGTACTTCCCAGGTGAGAAGCGCGTCAGCAAGCGTGCCGTCAACTTCACGCCGAAAACAGTGCCGGCGTTCGAACCCAAGATTCGTACTTACTAAGGGTGGCCGATATGTCGCAAGCCAATCTGTTGCAAGTAAGCGTTTATCGTTACAACCCGGAGCAGGACGCTGCGCCGTTTATGCAGGAATTCCAGGTCGATACCGGTGGCAAGGACGTTATGGTTCTTGACGTACTGGCGTTGATCAAGGAACAGGATCAGGGGTTTTCTTACCGTCGTTCCTGCCGTGAGGGTGTATGTGGCTCTGATGGCATGAATATCAACGGTAAAAATGGCCTGGCCTGCATCACGCCGCTTTCGGCTGCTGGCCTTAAAGGTGGCAAGCTGGTGATCCGTCCGCTGCCTGGCCTGCCGGTCATTCGTGACCTTGTTGTTGATATGAGCATCTTCTACAAGCAGTACGAGAAGGTGCAGCCGTTTTTGCAGAACGATACACCGGCCCCGGCCATTGAGCGTCTGCAGACCCCAGAAGAACGCGAGAAGTTGGACGGCCTGTATGAGTGCATTCTGTGCGCCTGCTGCTCCACCAGCTGCCCGTCGTTCTGGTGGAATCCAGATAAGTTTCTCGGCCCGGCTGCATTGCTGCAAGCTTATCGTTTCCTGGCGGATAGCCGTGACACCAAGACCGAAGAGCGCTTGGCGTCCCTGGACGATCCGTTCAGTGTGTTCCGCTGCCGCGGCATCATGAATTGCGTGAACGTTTGCCCTAAGGGTCTTAACCCGACCAAGGCAATTGGCCACGTACGCAATATGCTGTTGCAGAGCGGTACCTGATTCACGATTGTTTGCTAGACCTGTAACACCTGCGGCGCTGGTTTCTATCCAGCGCCGTGGTTTTAGCCAGAACTGCTGCTCACAAAGCGGTGGTTCTACCTTGAAAAATATGACGACCAGCAGGGGCATCCGGGCTGGTGCCCGGACTATCTGCGGGATCCGTGGTGGCTTACCAGTCGCTGCTTCAGGACTGACAGCCATACGGTTTCTTCGCCGGTGGTGTCCCCTTACCGAGGGTGACCAAGCATGCAAGAAAGCGTGATGCAGCGCATGTGGGACAGTGCCCACCTATCCGGTGGTAACGCTGCCTATGTGGAAGAGCTCTATGAGCTTTACCTGCACGATCCCAACGCTGTGCCAGAAGAGTGGCGCACTTACTTCCAGAAGTTGCCGACTGACGGCAGCGCCGCTACAGACGTATCGCACTCAACGATTCGCGATCATTTCGTCTTGCTCGCTAAAAATCAGCGCCGCGCCCAACCGGTGTCCGCTGGTAGCGTCAGCAGTGAGCACGAGAAGAAGCAAGTCGAAGTGCTGCGCCTGATTCAGGCTTATCGCATGCGCGGCCATCAGGCTGCTCAGCTCGATCCGCTTGGCCTCTGGCAACGTCCTGCTCCGGATGATCTGGTGATCAATCACTATGGTTTGACGGATGCTGATCTCGACACCACATTCCGCACCGGCGGGCTTCACCTTGGTAAGGAAGAAGCCACTCTGCGCGAAATTCGTGATGCGTTGCAGCAGACATATTGCCGCACCATCGGTGCCGAGTTCACCCATATCGTCGATTCCGAGCAGCGCAGCTGGTTCCAGCAGCGTCTGGAAAGCGTGCGTAGCCGTCCGCAATATTCGGTCGACGTGCAGAGCCATCTGCTGGAGCGCCTGACTGCCGCCGAAGGTTTGGAGAAGTACCTGGGCACTAAATACCCGGGCACCAAGCGCTTTGGTCTGGAAGGTGGCGAGAGCCTGATCCCGCTGCTCGATGAACTGATTCAGCGCTCTGGTTCTTACGGCACCAAGGAAGTCGTTATCGGTATGGCCCACCGTGGCCGCCTCAACGTACTGGTTAACACCTTCGGTAAGAACCCGCGTGATTTGTTCGACGAGTTCGAAGGCAAAAAAACCGCCGGCTTGTCTTCTGGTGACGTGAAATACCACCAGGGTTTCTCCTCCAACGTGATGACCGCTGGCGGCGAAGTGCACCTGGCGATGGCGTTTAACCCTTCGCACCTGGAGATCGTTTCTCCGGTGGTCGAGGGTTCCGTGCGTGCTCGTCAGGATCGTCGTAACGATGCATCCGGTGAGAAGGTTCTTCCTGTTTCCCTACATGGTGACGCGGCATTTGCCGGTCAGGGTGTGGTCATGGAAACCTTCCAGATGTCGCAGACCCGTGGCTTCAAAACGGGCGGCACCATCCATATCGTCATCAATAATCAGGTTGGCTTTACCATCAGCAACCCGCTGGACTCGCGTTCCACCGAGTACTGCACCGATGTGGCGAAGATGATTCAAGCGCCGATCCTGCACGTAAACGGTGACGATCCAGAAGCTGTGTTGTTTGTAACGCAGCTGGCCGTCGATTACCGCATGCAGTACAAGCGTGACGTGGTCATTGACCTGGTTTGCTACCGCCGTCGCGGTCACAACGAGGCCGACGAGCCGAGCGGCACTCAGCCGATCATGTATCAGCAGATCAGCAAGCAGCGCACCACCCGTGAGCTGTATGCCGACGCGCTGACCGCTGCACAGCGTCAGACGACTGAAGAGGTGCAGGCTAAGATCGACGAGTACCGCACTGCGCTGGATAACGGCCAGCATGTGGTCAAGAGTCTGGTCAAAGAGCCGAACAAGGAGCTTTTCGTCGATTGGCGTCCGTATCTGGGGCATACCTGGACCGCACGGCACGACACACGTTTCGAGTTGAAAACCCTGCAAGAACTCTCGAACAAGCTGCTGGAAATCCCAGAAGGTGTGGTTGTCCAGCGCCAGGTGGCGAAGATTCTGGAAGACCGGCAGAAAATGGGTGCGGGTGCGCTGTCGATCAACTGGGGTTACGCCGAAACAATGGCGTACGCGACCCTGTTGTTTGAAGGCCATCCTATCCGCATGACCGGCCAGGACATCGGCCGTGGTACGTTCTCGCACCGCCATGCGGTACTGCATAACCAGAAAGATGCCAGTGCCTATGTGCCACTGAAGAACCTATATGGCGGCCAGCCAGCCTTTGACCTGTATGACTCCTTCCTCTCGGAAGAAGCAGTACTGGCCTTTGAATATGGCTACGCCACCACTCAGCCAAATGCGCTGGTTATTTGGGAAGCCCAGTTTGGTGACTTTGCCAACGGTGCCCAGGTGGTATTCGACCAGTTCATCTCCAGTGGTGAGCACAAGTGGGGTCGCCTGTGCGGTCTGACCATGTTGCTGCCGCACGGTTATGAAGGGCAGGGGCCAGAGCACAGCTCAGCGCGTCTGGAGCGCTACCTGCAACTGTGCGCTGAGCACAACATGCAAGTGGCAGTACCGACCACCCCAGCACAGATCTACCACTTGCTGCGTCGTCAGGTGATCCGTCCGCTGCGCAAACCACTGGTCGTATTGACGCCGAAGTCGCTGTTGCGCCACAAACTGGCCATCTCGACGCTCGAAGATCTCGCCGAGGGTTCGTTCCAGACCGTGATCCCAGAAAACGATGCAATCGACCCGAAAAAAGTCGAGCGCTTGGTCCTGTGCAGCGGCAAGGTTTACTACGATCTCCTGGAAAAACGCCGCAACGAAGGCCGCGAAGACATCGCTATTGTGCGTATCGAGCAGCTCTATCCGTTCCCGGAAGATGATTTGACCGAGACCTTGTCTGCGTACAAGAACCTCAAACACATCGTCTGGTGTCAGGAAGAGCCGATGAACCAGGGCGCCTGGTACTGTAGCCAGCATCACATGCGTCGCGTGGCAACAGCGCACAAAAAATCGCTGTTCCTCGAGTACGCCGGTCGTGATGCGTCTGCCGCTCCAGCCTGTGGTTATGCATCGATGCACGCCGAACAGCAGGAAAAACTCCTGCAAGACGCCTTTACTGTTTAACGCCTTCGTGCAGCAGGCGGCCGAATGGGTCGCCTGCTAGAAGAAACCGAATTTAAGGAACCACACACAATGGCTATCGAGATCAAAGCCCCTACTTTCCCCGAATCGGTTGCCGACGGCACCGTGGCCACTTGGCACAAGAAACCGGGCGATGCGGTCAAGCGCGACGAGCTGATCGTCGACATTGAAACCGACAAAGTGGTGATCGAAGTGCTGGCCGAGGCCGATGGTGTCCTCGCGCAAATCATCAAAAATGAAGGCGATACCGTCCTCAGTAACGAAGTGCTGGGTTCGCTGGGTGAGGGTGGCGCTGCTGCTCCGGCCCCGGCTGCCGCCGCTCAGGCTGCTGCGCCTGCAGCTGCTCCAGCGGTTGCCGCTGGTGATGACCAGATCCTTTCGCCGGCTGCGCGCAAAATCGCCGAAGAAAATGGCATCGATCCGAACAGCATCGCGGGCACCGGCAAAGGTGGTCGGGTGACTAAAGAAGACGTCGTGGCCGCCGTTGACGCGAAGAAGAACGCCCCTGCAACCCCAGCTGCCAAGCCAGCTGCTCCTGCTGCTGCAGCGCCAGTCTTCGCTTCGGGTGATCGTACCGAGAAGCGCGTACCGATGACCCGCGTACGTGCCACCGTGGCCCGCCGCCTGGTTGAGGCGCAGTCGAACATGGCTATGCTGACCACTTTCAACGAAGTCGACATGACCGAAGTCATGGCGCTGCGTTCGAAGTACAAGGACCTGTTTGAGAAGTCCCATAACGGCGTGCGCCTGGGCTTTATGTCGTTCTTCGTCAAAGCCGCTACTGAAGCACTGAAGCGCTTCCCAGCGGTCAACGCTTCGATTGATGGCGCCGACATTGTTTACCACGGCTACGCGGACGTAGGCGTCGCAGTATCCAGCGATCGTGGGCTGGTGGTACCGGTACTGCGTAATGCGGAACTGATGAGCCTGGCTGAAATCGAAAACGGTATTGCTACTTTCGGTAAGAAGGCCCGTGACGGTAAATTGTCGATCGATGAAATGACCGGCGGTACCTTCACCATTACTAATGGCGGCACCTTCGGCTCGATGATGTCGACGCCGATTGTCAACCCACCGCAAGCTGCGATCCTGGGGATGCACAATATCCTGCAGCGCCCGATGGCAATCAACGGCCAAGTGGTGATCCGTCCAATGATGTACCTGGCGTTGTCTTACGACCATCGCCTGATTGATGGTAAGGAAGCCGTGACCTTCCTGGTAACCATCAAAAACTTGCTGGAAGACCCGGCGCGTCTGCTGCTGGATATCTAACAGCCAGTTTCTCCCACGGCGGCCCTGCAAATGGGGCCGTCCGGTTTATTCGAGAAGGAATACGTTATGACCCAAAAATTCGACGTGGTAGTCATCGGTGCCGGCCCTGGCGGTTATGTAGCCGCGATCAAAGCCGCTCAGCTTGGTCTGAAAACAGCGTGCATTGAGAAGTATCAGGATAAGGAGGGTAAGACTGCCCTCGGTGGTACTTGCCTGAACGTCGGCTGTATTCCGTCTAAGGCACTGCTGGACAGCTCCTGGAAATACTACGAAGCGAAGGACCATTTCGCCATTCACGGTATCGAAGCCAAGGGCGTTACCATCGACGTACCGGCAATGATTGGCCGTAAAGCCAACATCGTGAAAAACCTTACCGGTGGCGTCGCTACTCTGTTCAAGGCCAACGGCGTAACCCTGCTCGAAGGTCACGGCAAGCTGCTGGCGGGTAAGCAGGTTGAAGTCACCGGTTCTGATGGCAAGACGCAGATCGTTGAAGCTGAGAACGTGATTCTGGCCTCCGGCTCCAAGCCGATTGACATCCCACCGGCTCCAGTTGATCAAGATGTGATCGTCGACTCCACTGGCGCTCTGGAATTCCAGAGCGTACCGAAGAAGCTGGGCGTGATTGGCGCCGGTGTCATCGGTCTGGAGCTGGGTTCGGTCTGGGCGCGTCTTGGTGCTGAAGTCACAGTGCTGGAAGCTTTGGACAAGTTCCTCCCGGCTGCCGACGAGCAGATCGCCAAAGAAGCACTGAAGACCTTCACCAAGCAAGGCTTGAAAATCCGTCTGGGCGCACGCGTTACCGGTTCGGAAGTGAAGAAGAAGCAGGTTACTGTTAACTTCACCGACGCTGAAGGCGAGCAGAGCATCGTTTTCGACAAGTTGATCGTTGCTGTCGGCCGTCGCCCAGTGACCACTGACCTGTTGGCCGCTGATAGCGGTGTCGACATGGACGAGCGTGGCTTCATCTTTGTTGACGACCAGTGCGCCACCAGTGTCCCAGGTGTTTATGCCATTGGTGACGTGGTGCGTGGTGCGATGCTGGCTCACAAAGCCTCGGAAGAAGGCATCATGGTTGCTGAGCGCATCGCCGGTCACAAAGCCCAGATGAACTACGACCTGATCCCGTCCGTTATCTACACCCACCCGGAAATCGCATGGGTCGGTAAGACCGAGCAGCAGCTGAAGACCGAAGGTGTGGCCGTTAACGTTGGCACCTTCCCGTTCGCAGCTAGCGGTCGTGCCATGGCGGCTAACGACACCGGCGGCCTGGTTAAAGTAATTGCTGATGCCACTACCGACCGTGTTCTGGGTGTCCACGTGATTGGTCCGAGCGCTGCCGAGCTGGTCCAGCAGGGCGCAATCGGTATGGAATTCGGCACCAGCGCCGAGGATCTGGGGATGATGGTCTTCTCCCACCCGACGCTGTCCGAAGCACTGCACGAAGCTGCATTGGCAGTGAATGGCCAGGCCATTCACATCGCCAACCGTAAGAAGCGTTAAATCGTTGTTGGTTTGAATGGTGGCCTGCGCCGGCGTTGTGTACCGGCGCAGTCCACCGCTCAAACAGGAAGAACCACGGCAGATGACCCGCGTTCAGCTTCTTAAGCTGCTGCGCGGAATATCAGCCGGATTGCCCTAGAAGCAGTCACAGGTGGTGCGGCACCACAAGTGCAGCACCGTATGCGCAATACCTAAACGAAGACGGTAGACAAGCATGAATCTCCACGAGTATCAGGGTAAGCAGCTGTTCGCTGAATACGGCCTGCCCGTATCCAAGGGCTTCGCGGTAAACACCCCAGAAGAAGCCGCAGCAGCTTGCGACAAAATTGGCGGTACCGAGTGGGTCGTTAAGGCTCAGGTCCACGCCGGTGGTCGCGGTAAAGCGGGCGGCGTGAAGCTGGTTAAGAGCAAAGAAGACGCTAAGGCCTTTGCCGCTAACTGGCTGGGCAAGCGTCTGGTGACTTACCAGACAGATGCTAGCGGTCAGCCGGTCAACCAGATTCTGGTCGAATCCTGCACCGACATCGCCAAGGAACTGTACCTGGGCGCCGTTGTTGATCGTTCCAGCCGTCGTATCGTGTTCATGGCGTCCACTGAAGGTGGCGTGGACATCGAGAAGATCGCTCACGACACTCCTGAGAAGATCCTCAAAGCTACCATCGATCCACTGGTCGGCGCTCAGCCGTTCCAGGGTCGCGACCTGGCTTTCCAGCTGGGCCTGCAAGGTGATCAGATCAAGCAGTTCACCCAAATCTTCGTTGGTTTGGCCAAGCTGTTCCAGGACTACGACCTGGCGCTGCTGGAAGTAAACCCGCTGGTGATCAAGGCTGACGGCAATCTGCATTGCCTCGATGCCAAGATCAACATCGACGCCAACGCCCTGTACCGTCAGCCTAAGCTGCGCGCTATGCACGATCCGTCCCAGGACGATCCACGCGAAGCCCACGCTGCCAAGTTCGAACTGAACTACGTTGCGCTGGAAGGCAACATCGGCTGCATGGTCAACGGTGCTGGCCTGGCCATGGGCACCATGGACATTGTCAACCTGCACGGCGGCAAGCCAGCCAACTTCCTCGACGTAGGTGGCGGCGCAACCAAAGAGCGCGTGACCGAAGCCTTCAAGATCATCCTGTCCGACAGCAACGTAGCTGCCGTACTGGTAAACATCTTCGGCGGTATCGTTCGTTGCGACATGATTGCTGAAGGCATCATCGGCGCAGTGAAAGAAGTCGGCGTGACAATTCCGGTTGTCGTTCGCTTGGAAGGTAACAACGCTGAGCTGGGCGCCAAAGTTCTGGCTGAAAGCGGCCTGAATATCATCGCGGCAACCAGCCTGACCGACGCTGCTCAGCAAGTCGTCAAAGCTGCGGAGGGCAAATAATGAGCGTCCTGATCAATAAAGACACCAAAGTTATCTGCCAGGGCTTCACCGGCTCGCAGGGCACTTTCCACTCCGAACAAGCCATCGCTTACGGCACCAAGATGGTTGGCGGCGTGACCCCAGGTAAAGGCGGCACCACTCACCTGAATCTGCCGGTGTTCAACACCGTGCGTGAAGCGGTTGAGCAGACTGGCGCCACTGCCAGCGTGATCTACGTTCCAGCTCCGTTCTGCAAGGACTCGATCCTTGAAGCGGCCATGGGCGGCATCAAGCTGATCGTTTGCATCACCGAAGGCATCGCGACCATCGACATGCTCGAAGCCAAGGTTAAGTGCGACGAGCTGGGCGTGGTCCTGATCGGCCCGAACTGCCCAGGCGTTATCACACCGGGCGAGTGCAAGATCGGCATCATGCCAGGTCACATCCACTTGCCAGGCAAAGTAGGTATCGTGTCGCGTTCCGGCACCCTGACTTACGAAGCTGTTAAGCAGACCACTGACGCCGGTTTCGGTCAGTCCACCTGTGTTGGTATCGGCGGTGACCCGATCCCAGGCTCCAACTTCATCGACATCCTGAAGCTGTTCCAGGAAGACCCGAAGACCGAAGCGATCGTGATGATCGGTGAGATCGGTGGTTCGGCTGAAGAAGAAGCGGCTGCCTACATAAAGGCCAACGTGACCAAGCCTGTAGTTTCTTACATCGCTGGTGTAACCGCTCCGGCGGGCAAGCGTATGGGCCATGCCGGTGCAATCATCTCCGGCGGCAAAGGCACTGCAGACGAGAAGTTCGCAGCCCTGCAAGACGCCGGCGTGAAAACCGTGCGTTCCCTGGCTGACATCGGCAAAGCCCTGGCTGAGCTGACAGGTTGGGAAGTTAAAAAAGCCTAAGGCTTTTTAACTTAAGAAAAGCCACCTTCGGGTGGCTTTTTTTATTTGGGCCATAGGTGAAGTGTCGTTGAGGCGACAGCTTTTTTCATCAGCCCGACAGCCCGACCTACGCCAGTGCCGCTGGCTGAACAAATTCGTTAGGCTTGCAACTAATTAGCGCCTGTTTCGCCACAAGCGGTTCAAGGTGCTGCAGTGGCTCCGCTTAACCGGCGGGGTGACGTTTCCCCGATCCATCGGGAAACCCTCGGAACTTTAACTTTCTGCCTGTGGTATTCCCTTCTATGACACGTTTGAAAGGCTCGGATGTCCTGGCCCTCGGTTTTATGACGTTTGCGTTGTTTCTTGGCGCGGGCAACATTATTTTTCCACCCAGTGCCGGCATGGCAGCGGGTGAGAACATTGTTCCTGCAGCGCTGGGTTTTCTGCTCACGGGCGTCGGCTTGCCGTTGCTGACTATCGTTGCACTGGCGCGCGTGGGCGGCGGTATGGCACTGCTGACTGCACCGCTGGGCAAGCGTGCAGGCATTCTGTTTGCGGTGGCGGTTTACCTGGCTATAGGTCCATTGTTCGCCACGCCACGAACGGCAGTGGTGTCGTTTGAAATGGGCATCGCGCCTTTTAGTGGCGATAACAGCACCGCGTTGCTGCTCTACACCCTGGCTTACTTTGCAGCTGTGCTGTTCTTGTCTCTGAATCCAGGGCAGTTGGTCGACCGCATCGGCAAGTTCATCACTCCTGTTCTACTGGCGGCCTTGCTGGTATTGGGCGGCGCGGCGTTGCTCATCCCCGCTGGTGAGATTGGCCAAGTGTCGGCAGATTACCAGCGTGCGCCATTTGTGCAGGGCTTCCTGCAGGGGTACCTGACCATGGATACCCTGGGTGCGCTGGTGTTCGGGATTGTGATTGCTACCGCGATCCGTGACCAGGGCGTAACCGATAGCAAGCTGGTGACCCGTTACTCGGTGATTGCTGGCTTGATCGCTGCCGTTGGTCTGTCGCTGGTGTACTTGGCGCTGTTCTACCTTGGCGCAACCAGCCAGGGGATTGCCGGTGAAGCGCAGAATGGCGTGCAGGTGCTGACCGCTTATGTGCAGCACACCTTTGGTATTACTGGCAGCCTGTTGTTGGCACTCGTGATCACCCTGGCGTGTTTAACCACCGCTGTGGGCTTGCTGACCGCTTGTGGCGAGTTTTTCAGCAGCCTGTTGCCGGTTTCATATCGAACCGTGGTAATCGCGCTCGGGCTGTTCAGCTTGCTAGTCGCCAACCAAGGGTTGACCCAGTTGATCAGCTTCTCGATTCCGGTTCTCGTAGGGCTGTACCCGCTGGCAATCGTGCTCGTAGCACTGAGTCTGCTGGATGACCTGTGGTGTTCCTCGGCGCGGGTATTCCGCCCGGTTATGGCGGTAACCTTGATTTTTGGTTTGGTTGACGGAGTTGCCGCCGCTGGCGGTAAGGCCCTAATTCCGGATTTCTTCAGCGAATTGCCGCTGGCCGATCAAAGCCTTGGCTGGCTGTTGCCGGTGCTGGTTACGTTGGTGCTGGCCGTGGTGATAGACCGTGCGCTGGGTGCGCCTAAAGCAGCCTCCGTCTAAGTTCTGCTGTTTACTCAAGGCCGCTCAGTGAGCGGCCTTTTTGTTAGCCAGCTGAAAGCCAGGCCTGTCTATAATCGGCACAGGTTAACAAGGAGTTTGCATGTCGATTAGTGATTATTACCTGCCGCACCTGCTTGCTGTTCTCTGGTTTGTACTGTGTTGGGCCGGTTATACCCGTTATGCCCAGGCCAAGGGCCGCACCACACCATGCCTGGCCAGCGTGCTGCATCTGTACCGTGAAGACTGGATGCGCCGCATGCTGCTGCGCGACAACCGTATCGCCGATGCCAATGTGATTGGCAACCTGGAGCGCAATGCCTCATTTTTTGCTTCCAGCACGCTGATTATTCTCGCCGGTATTCTTACGGTGCTCGGTGCGTCTGATCGTGCTGTGTCGCTGTTGGCTGATCTGCCGTTTGTCCAGGCTGCCAGCCGCGGGCTGTCCGAGGTCAAGTTGCTGTGTTTGGGGGTGGTGTTCGTTTATGCCTTCTTCACCTTCAGTTGGTGCATGCGTCAGTACAACTTTGCGGCTGTGCTGGTGGGCTCTGCGCCGATGATTGGCGAGCGGCATGTCACCGAGCAGGAGCGCAAAGCCTTCGCAGAGCGCACTGCACGGGTGATTTCCATGGCTGCCAACCAGTTTAACCAAGGGCTGCGCGCCTATTACTTTGGTATGGCGACATTGGCTTGGTTTATCAATCCTTGGTTTTTCATGCTGGTCAGCGCAGGCGTGGTCTTTGTCTTGTACCACCGCGAGTTTCATTCCGATGTGTTGGAAGTGATGGTCTACACCCAAACCCCCGCGTTTGAATCGCCCAAGGAGAAAAGCGAATGAGCATTCCGTTCTGGTGCATTTTTATCAGCGCGCTATTGATATTTATCGCCAAAGCCCCGGTGGCTAAGGCGATGGCGAAGGAGGGGGTTGGTCGCTACGACAACCATCACCCGCGCGCTCAGCAAGGACGTCTTACGGGCTTTGGTTCGCGTGCTTTGGCAGCCCACCTGAACAGCTTTGAGGCGTTTCCGCTGTTTGCCGCCGGTGTGCTGATGGCCCATGTGACCAATAACCACGGCATCTTGGTGGATGCTCTGGCGGTGACCTTCGTGGTGGCGCGGGTGCTGTATCTGGTTTTCTACTGGGCTGACCTGCACTGGCAGCGCAGCGTGGTCTGGGTGGTTGGTCTGTTATGCAGCTTGTTGCTGATGCTCACCCCAGCGCTTTAATTGCGCCAAAAACAATAAGGCCCGCTCTAGGCGGGCCTTATTGTTTTAGCTAAACGAGGTTAGTTGCCGTCAACGGCGTCTTTAACTTCGTCGCCTGCGTCGTTCATTGCATCAGCTGCATCATTGGCAGCATCTTCAATTTTCTCGCCAGTGGTTGGCTCGGTGCCCATGACTTCATCGGCTTTCTGCTCGATGGCATCGCCAGTATCTTTAACAGCGTCACCCATTGATTCCATGGCTTCAGATGCGGATTCCTTGGCGGACTCCATTTTGTCTTCCTGGGTTTTCTCGCAAGCGGCCAGGGCAAGCATGGCGGCGAGAAGCAGGGCATAGGTGAATGGCTTTTGCACGGTTCGTACTCCTTGTAATGGGTTGATCAATACCTGGTAGCCCAAGCATAGCCATTAAACAGCGGCTTTTCGCCGAAGTTCCTTGGTCAGAAGTCGTCAGTTCGCATCAGGAGGCTGTCGCCGTGATGTCGGGGCTGCTGTCAGCGGGTATCATGCGCACCCTTTGTACAGTTGCCCAGGGTCTGAAGTCATGAGTGAGTCCCCTATTGTTGAGCGGGCGCAGCGTTTTCTATCGGTATTGCGCCATTGCCAGGTGCTGGGCATAAGCGTGCACAGTGCCGAGCCAGAAGGGCTGGTTCTGCGTTTGCCCTACAGTGAGCAGATTGTGGGAAACCCGGAAACCGGAGTGATCCACGGGGGCGCGATTACGACGCTGATGGATACCACCTGCGGTATTTCTACCGTCTGCGTCCTGCCTGAGTTTGAAATCTGCCCGACCCTGGACCTGCGCATTGACTACATGCGTCCAGCTGAGCCGAATAAAGATGTTTTCGGTTTTGCCGAGTGCTATCGGGTGACCGAGACCATCATATTTACCCGTGGTTATGCTTATCAGGACAACCCTGATGAACCCATTGCTCATGTGGTGGGCGCTTTTATGCGCATGGGCAAACCGGCCGATCTGCAGCGTCCTTCAAAGGGAGCCGGCCAATGAGTGGATTGAACCTTAACCAGCTGGTGCGTGAAGCCCATGCGCAAAATAACTACGACCCGCTGATCAGCCTGATGCCCTACGCCAAATTGCTCGGTATTGAGTGCTTGCGGATGGGCGATGACATGGTCTTTCGCCTACCCGCCAATCAGGACTGCATCGGTAATCCGACCTTGCCGGCACTGCACGGCGGGGTAATCGCCGGCTTTATGGAGCATTCGGCGATGCTTCATTTATTGATGTTTATGGGCATTCCACATTTGCCGAAAATCATCGACTTCTCGATAGATTACCTGCGCGCTGGCCTATATCGTGACACCTTCGTGCAATGCCAGGTGTGGCGGCAGGGTCGCCGGGTTGCCAACGTGGCCATCACGGCCTGGCAAACCAAGCAGGCCGAACCCATCGCCACGGCGCGCGCGCACTTTAAGGTCGATGAGCCCTAGCCGTCAGGCCAGCGCATGACGACTGACTTTTATCAACGCTAAGGAACACTGAATGGATGCGCTGCTGATTCTGGGGGGCTTGCTGCTGATACTCGCCGGATTGGTTTGGCTGGTGATGCGCGCCTTTACCACCAGCCTGCTATGGGGCTGGGCCAGTCTACTGCCACCGTTCACCTTGTTGTATGTGCTGCGTCACTGGCCTTCAGCGCGACCTGCTTTGCTTCTGTCTGGGTTGGGCATCATCCCGCTGGTGGTCGGCCTGACCCTGCTGGCCAGCCATGATGCGCAGCGTTTGGAAGCCATCCTCAGCCTGTCATGGCTCAAGCCCGAGGTGCAGGCACCCGCTGAGTTGGCCATTGATCTGCGTGGTCAGCTCAATGGCCGGCCTTTTGCGCCGCAGCAGGCCGAGTTGCTTGACGGGGTATTAAGCCTGCGTGAAGGGCAGGACTTCTTCGCCCAGAGTGAATTGGTAATTCGTCTACCGGAGATCGACAGTGGTCCGGTGCAGATTGATGTGCTGCCCGCAGATACAGGCGCATTGCCGGAAGTGGAAATCAGCTGGCTGTTGCCTGAGCAGGAATTGCCCGAAGCGCGGCGTCTAAGCCGTGGCTACACCTTGCACCTGAACTTGCAACCGGTTGCACCGAACAAGCTGGCGGGTGATTTCCATCTGGTTATGCCGGCACAATTTAAAACCACCCTAAGCGGCAAACTTGAACTGTTCCGTAATGGCCTGCGTTATCAGGGCGAGGAAGTCGATCGCCAGTTCGACTCAGTCGATACTGTCAGCTATGTCATCCATGACTATCTGGAGCGCCGTTTTGCCACTCGCCAGGTGCAGTTGCAGCCGATCGGCAGTCTGAATTTTCCTTTGCAAAGTATTGAGCTGAACGTCAGTGCGCGGATCAACGGGAACCTGCAGCAGTTACCCATCACGCTGCAAAAGCTCAAGGGGCGTGGTTGGCAGGTGGCATCTGATAACTTTGCAGCGGTACCTAGTGCTGTTATTGCGTCCGCTGCAGAAAAGCCTGAAACGCTTGTCGCTGCGCTGCCGGAGCGGGTCACTAGGCCTCTCGATCGCCGCGTGCGCTTCAGTCTTGAAGGCTTGCTGCGCAGCCCTAGTCGTTATTACGACCTCAACATGCGTGCGGTTACTGAACGCGGCAATACTGCTGAAGGGCGCTTTCAGGGCGTCGATCAGGATGAGCGGATCATCCTGCGTCAGCGCATGAATGGGCGTGGGGAGGTCAGCTACAGGCTGCTTCCGCAGGAGATTATCCGTATCGAGTTGCTCGAGCCCTGAAGCACGCCTCGGCCAAGCACTTGAAATCCCACAACATGCCCCCACCTGTATGACATCCGCCGTACTGCGGCTTCGTCAATAAAGTGGAGTAAGAGAGCATGAGTGTGGAAACTCAAAAAGAAACCCTGGGCTTCCAGACAGAGGTGAAGCAGCTGCTGCACCTTATGATCCATTCGCTGTACTCGAACAAGGAAATCTTCCTTCGCGAACTGATTTCCAACGCTTCAGACGCTACCGATAAACTGCGTTTCGAGGCTCTGGCCAAGCCCGAGCTGCTCGAAGGTGGCGCTGACTTGAAGATCCGCGTGAGCTTCGACAAAGACGCTAAAACCGTCACCCTCGAGGACAACGGCATCGGCATGAGCCGTGAAGACGCGATCACCCACCTGGGCACCATCGCCAAGTCCGGCACTGCTGACTTTATGCAGCACCTGACCGGTGACCAAAAGAAAGATTCCCACCTGATTGGTCAGTTCGGTGTGGGCTTCTATTCAGCCTTTATCGTCGCCGACAAGGTTGACGTGTACAGCCGCCGTGCCGGCAGCCCGGCCAGCGAAGGCGTGCATTGGTCGAGCAAAGGCGAGGGCGAGTTTGAAGTTGCCAGCATTGAAAAAGCCGAGCGTGGTACGCGCATCGTGCTGCACCTGAAAAGCGGTGAAGAAGAGTTCGCTGATGGCTGGCGCCTGCGCAATATCATCAAGAAATACTCCGACCACATTGCTCTGCCTATCGAACTGCCGAAAGAGCAAACCACTGCCGAAGGCGAAGAAGCGCCGGCGCTGGAGTGGGAAACGGTCAACCGTGCCAGCGCGTTGTGGACTCGTCCGCGTACCGAAATCAAGGACGAGGAATACCAAGAGTTCTACAAGCACATCGGTCACGATTTCGAAAACCCACTGAGCTGGAGCCACAACAAGGTTGAAGGCAAGCTGGAATACACCTCGCTGCTGTACACCCCGGCCCGCGCGCCGTTCGACCTGTATCAGCGCGAAGCGCCGCGTGGCCTGAAGCTTTATGTGCAGCGCGTGTTTGTCATGGATCAGGCTGAGTCGTTCCTGCCGCTGTACCTGCGCTTTATCAAGGGTGTGGTCGATTCCAACGATCTGTCGCTGAACGTCTCCCGTGAAATTCTGCAGAAAGACCCAATCATCGATTCGATGAAGTCGGCGCTGACCAAGCGCGTGTTGGACATGCTGGAGAAACTGGCGAAGAACCAGCCGGAAGAATACAAAAGCTTCTGGAAGAACTTCGGTCAGGTGCTCAAGGAAGGTCCGGCAGAAGATTTTGCCAACAAGGAGAAAATCGCCGGCTTGCTGCGTTTTGCCTCTACCCGCAGTGAAGAGGGCGAGCAAAGCGTCGGCCTGGGTGACTACATCGCGCGCATGCAGGAAGGTCAGGACAAGATCTACTACCTGACTGGCGAATCCTACGCGCAGGTGAAGAACAGTCCGCACCTGGAAGTGTTCCGCAAGAAAGGCATTGAAGTGCTGCTGCTCACCGACCGTATCGACGAGTGGCTGATGAGCTACCTCACCGACTTCGACGGTAAGCAGTTTGTCGATGTGGCCCGTGGCGATCTGGACCTTGGCAAGTTGGATTCGGAAGAAGATAAAAAAGCCCAGGAAGAAGTGGCCAAGGCTAAAGAAGGCCTGGTTGAGCGCCTGAAAACTGCGCTGGGTGAGCAGGTTGCTGAGGTGCGGGTTTCCCATCGCCTGACCGACTCACCGGCGATTCTGGCCATTGGTGAGCAGGATATGGGCCTGCAAATGCGCCAGATTCTTGAAGCCAGCGGGCAAAAGGTGCCGGACTCCAAGCCGATCTTCGAGTTCAACCCTGCGCATCCGCTGATTGAGAAGCTGGATGCTGAGGCCGATGAACAGCGTTTTACCGACCTCAGTCACATCCTGTTTGACCAGGCGGCACTGGCGGCCGGCGATAACCTGAAAGATCCAGCGGCTTATGTTCAGCGCTTGAATAAGTTGTTGGTTGAGTTGTCTGCCTGAGCGGCGCTAATACCGCAGTCTGTTAATGGCAGCAGTACTGCCGGCTTAAGTCGTTAAGGCTCGGCAGTACAGCATCCGAAAAATCCGATACCAGCTGTTCTGGTGTCGGATTTTTTTGCCTTTCAGATGGTGGTTGCTCAATGCTTGGCGAGCGACCCGCGGTCGTGTGTGAGCGGTCGCTTAGTGGCTGAGTTTCAGCCCGAGCAGGCCGCAGACGATCAAGGCCACACTGACCAGGCGCAGCGGGGTCACGGCTTCGCCAAACAGAATGATGCCGGCGATCACTGTGCCGACAGCGCCTATGCCGGTCCAGATCGCATAGGCAGTGCCCAGTGGCAATTCCTTCATGGCCAAGCCCAGCAGCGCGACGCTGAAAACCATCGCGGTGACGGTTAGTAGGGTGGGGAGTGGGCGGGTAAAACCGTCGGTGTATTTCAAGCCGACAGCCCAGCCGATTTCGCATACGCCGGCCAGCAGCAAAATGATCCAGGACATAGATACCTCCATCGTTGATGCAGAGGGGCCGTCCCGTGATGGTCACTCAAAGAGTGGTGAGGTCGTCCTCACGCGTGCGCGCAGTGGAACAGTGATTTGTTCCCCTGCGCGTGCAGCATAGCGGTTAGATGCCCTGTGGGGTGTCTTCGCCGCCCAGTGCTTCGAACAACTGCGGCAGGAACTCGACCAAGGTCAGCATCATCAGGGTGAAGCTGGCGTCCTGCTGGCCAAGGTCGTCGTCGCCGCCATCCTGTTCGGCCTGATCCTGCAGTAGGTCTTCGAAGCGCAAGCGTTTGACCACCAGCTTGTCATCCAGCATGAAGGACAGTTTGTCTTGCCAGGCCAGGGACAGTTGGGTGACCTGCTTGCCAGCGGTCATATGCAGCTGGATTTCGTCGCTGGTCAGGTCCTGGCGCTTGCAGCGGACTACGCCGCCATCTTCATGGGTGTCACGCAGTTCGCATTCGTCCAGGACAGTGAAGTCGGCGGCAGCTTGTTGGGTCTTGACCCAATCGGTAAGTGTGGCGCTCGGGGCAATTTTAACGGTCAGTGGGCGGACCGGTAGCGAGCCGATGGCTTCACGCAGAGTCGATAGCAGGTCCTCTGCACGCTTGGCACTCGCCGAATCGACCAGAATCAAACCTTGCTTGGGCGCGATGGCCGCGAAGGTGGCCGACTTGCGGATAAATGCGCGCGGCAGGAAGGTCTGCACGATTTCATCTTTAAGCTGGTCGCGCTCTTTTTTGTAGACCTTACGCATCTGCTCGGCTTCGATTTCATCGACTTTTTCCTTGAGTGCGTCACGCACCACGCTGCCCGGCAGGATACGTTCCTCCTTGCGAGCAGCGATCAGCAGAAAGTCGCCGCTGACGTGAACCAGCGGTGCATCGTCGCCTTTACCGAAGGGCGCGATAAAGCCGTAGGTGCTGAGTTCCTGGCTGGCGCATGAGCGAGCCGGTTTGGCTGCCAGAGCCGTTTCCAGAGCCTCAGCATCTAAAGGGATATCTTGGGTGAGGCGATAAACCAGCAGGTTACGAAACCACATAAGGGGGTGAATCTCCATTAACTGAGTTGCCGGCGGCGGCAGGTATTACAAATCGATAGTCGCGGGTGCAGAGTCTGTTTCAGGCTGTGCAAGGCCATGCGACCCCTTAAATAACCCACACGTTTCATTCGGGGTGCATTATTCCTCCCAGCGGTGCCTAAGGCCAAGTCTGCGCTAAGCCTTTGCTGCAACAATAAAAAATTTCAAAACAGTGCTTGCCAAGGTAAGGATTGCTGTCTAGAATGCGCCCACTTCGAGAGAGAAGGGTGATTAGCTCAGCTGGGAGAGCAGCTGCCTTACAAGCAGCGGGTCGGCGGTTCGATCCCGTCATCACCCACCACTCGCTTTTGAAGTTACGCGCAGCGGTAGTTCAGTCGGTTAGAATACCGGCCTGTCACGCCGGGGGTCGCGGGTTCGAGTCCCGTCCGCTGCGCCATTTTTATCCTCGCTTCATCCCCTCTGTGACATACCGAAACGCCTCGCAATTCTTGCAAAATCCTTCCTAAAAAACACCTAAACATCTGAACTTATACGCATTTTCTGTCTCCTATCACGGTAGCCAGTGATCGTGGCGGCCTGCTAAGCTCGCGCTTTCACACCATTAGCCCTAGGGCGTACCGGACAAGGAACAAGCATGAAACAGCATCGTTTAGCAGCGGCGGTCGCCCTGGTAGGTTTGGTTCTCGCAGGTTGCGATTCGCAAACCAGCGAAATCACCCTGGAGACTCCAGCGCAGAAGGCCTCCTATGGCATCGGCCTGAATATGGGCAAAAGCCTGGCTCAGGAAGGCATGGATGACCTGGACTCCAACGCTGTGGCTCAAGGTATCGAAGATGCCATCGGCAAAAAAGAACAGCGCCTAAAAGATGAAGAGCTGATCGAAGCCTTTGCCTTCCTGCAAAAGCGTGCGGAAGAGCGCATGGTCGCCCTGAATGAAGAGTCGGCCAAGGCCGGTAAGAAGTTCCTGGAAGACAATGCCAAACGTGACGGCGTGGTCACCACTGAGTCCGGCCTGCAGTACGAAGTGGTGAAGAAGGTTGACGGCGCACAGCCAAAGGCAACCGACGTAGTGACCGTACATTACGAAGGCAAGCTGACCGATGGCAGCGTATTCGACAGCTCGGTTGAGCGCGGCAGCCCGATTGACCTGCCCGTTAACGGCGTAATCCCAGGTTGGGTTGAAGGCCTGCAGCTGATGCACGTTGGTGAGAAATACAAATTGTACATCCCAAGCGAGCTGGCTTATGGCGAGCAGAGCCCGACGCCGGCCATCCCAGCCAACTCGGTGCTGGTATTTGATCTAGAGCTGATTGCGATCAAAGATACCGCCGCTGAAGAGTAACGTTTAGCGATCTATACAGCGCCCCGTCTCGACGGGGCGTTGTCGTTGTGCGCCAGGCATGGCGCGTTGCGCGCAAGCGCAACCAGCTTGGCTGTGGTGGCCTCGCTGGTGACTTGGAGGTGAAAGTCCTCTACACACCCGGCAAGGGGAAGTGTTAGCCAGAGGCAAGGGTGTCGCGG
>JAHIWP010000065.1 GCA_018816095.1 Gammaproteobacteria bacterium | reverse complement strand
GTACAACGAAAAACGTATAAAGATTTCCCTCGGCGCGCTCAGTCCCATTGAGTATCGTGAAAGCCTGGGCTTCGCGGCATAACCAGTCCAAGTTTTTGTCCGCATCCCCGGTGGGTCAATTTTCCATCAGCGCCAACACACCACCGCCCTTCCTCGCTGCAACCACAGCCAAGCGCTGGCACTCTGCACAGCACAAGCGGCACCCACTGCATCACTTAACGGCTGCTAGCCCGGCCCTGCGTACCCAATAGCAAACCTGTAAAGATCAGCGCCGCACCAAACCAGTGGTAGTTCTGCAGCCCTTCGTCCAACAGTAGCCAGCCCAGCACGGCGGTGAATACCGGCATCAGGTAGTTGGATAGCGCTGCCTTGGCGGCGCCTAGAACGCGGATAGCGTGATTCCAGGCGAGGTAGGCGAGTAGCGAGGCGAAGACGGCGGTGTAGCCGATGGCGGCGAAGTTATGCGGCGTCAGACTGAAGTGTGCACCCTGGGCCAGTTCATACAGGTAGAACGGCAAAATCAACGGCACGCCCAGCAGCATCAGCACACCGAGCAGGGCCAGCGGCGGAATCGGCAGCAGGTGAGCAGCCCAGCGCCGCAATAGCAATGAATAAAGCGCCCAGTCGGCCACCGCCAACAGCATGATCAGATCGCCCTTATTGAATGCCAGGCCGCTAAGGCTGGCCCAGCTGCCTTTGCTGATCAGCACCAGCAAACCGCACGCGGCTACCGCCATACCCCACCAAGCGCGTCGATGTGGCCACTCGCCGAGTAACAGGCCGGCGCCAATAAAGGTCATCAGCGGCAGACAGGTATTAACCAAGGTGATGTTGATCGCAGCGGTGGTTTGCGCGGCGGCATACAACAGGCTGTTGTATGCGGCGATACCGACACCGGCGAGCACCAGCAAGCGCCAACCAGCCGTGCGCAGCTCAGTACGATGTAACCACAGCGGCTTGGCTACAAAAGGCAGCAACAGCACGAGTGCCAGGCTCCAGCGCCAGAAAGACAAGGCAAACGGTGGGATCTCACCGGCAAATGCCCTGGCCACCAATGCATTGCCGGACCAGCAGAGGGTTGCCAGCAGCAGACCGGCCAGCGCGATACGCACGGAAGATTGCATAGCCTAGCGCTGCCCGAGCGGACGCAAGCGGTATTGCGGCGGCAATTGCTCCATACCGCTGACCGCCACATTAAGGTTCTTCCAGCGGCCATCCTTGATGCCGTAGATGCAGCCATGCACCGACAGCGACTGACCGCGATGCCAAGCGTTTTGCACGATGGTGGTGTGACTGACGTTGGCCACCTGCTGGATCACGTTGAGTTCGCAGAGGCGGTCGACCTGCTCTTCCTCGCTGGGCAATTGCGCCAAGTGCTCGCGGTGCTCGTAGTACAGGTCACGAATGCTGCGCAGCCAACCATCAATCAAGCCGAGCTGGCCGTCCTGCATCGAGGCGCGCACGCCGCCGCAACCGTAGTGGCCGGTGACCAGGATATGTTTGACCTTGAGCACATCCACCGCGTATTGGATTACCGACAGGCAGTTGAGGTCGGTGTGCAGCACCACGTTGGCCACGTTGCGGTGCACGAACAGATCGCCCGGTAGCAAACCGACAATCTCGTTGGCCGGAACGCGCGCATCGGAACAACCGATCCACAGGTATTCCGGCACCTGCTGTTGGGCCAGCTTTTCAAAGAACTCAGGGTCTTCCTCTTTGATCGCCTCCGCCCAACGTGCGTTGTTATCGAAGAGGTGCTGTAGATCGCTCATGGTTCATTCCCGGGTTCGTCGATGCGCACCATAGGAGCGCCACGGGCTTTTGACAAGCATGTGCGCCCTGCCGTCACAGCCGACCGGCTCAGGCTCGACGGCGACGCAGCAGCCAGATAATCAGCAGTACGCCCGCCAGCAGCACCAGGCTCACGCCCCACTGCAGCGTTCCGGCATAGCGATACAGATCAGCCGGCTGCAGGCTCGGCTCACGCTGCATGCGTTGCTCGGCGGCTGCACCCTGAGTCGGAATATCGGCCAAGCCGTCGCCATCCAGGTCAGGCAGGCTGCGAATATGGTCGAGCAGCCCCTGCCACTCTTTATATTCCTGCACGCCGGGCTGCTGCGGGTCGGCATCGATGATCGCCTCCTTGATCGCGGCCAGCGGCTGCCCCTGAGCATCTTTGGGCTGCACGCTGAGTAAGCCCTTGGTCAAGTCGCTGACCAGCCAGGTGAAGCTGCCGACGTAACTGGTCGCACCAATGCTATAGAGCCGCTGATCGGACAGGTCCAATGGCGTGTAGCCCTTGAGCGGGTCGCCCAACTCAATCCGGCTGACCCGGTCAAACGGCACGCGCCAGGGGTTGTAGCTGAAGCGCAGCCCCGACACCCGCGGGTAATAGCTTTTACTGGCACGCACTTGATACGCCAGCAGCAACACCTCAAGCAGACTCTTCAACTCCTGGCCGGTGACATACACCTTGATCAGCGGATAACCCGGCGCATCATCGAACTCCCCCACACCCAGCGGGGCGATGCGAAACAAGTCAGACACCGATTGCACGCCATAGCGGCCCTGGATCAAGTTGTCGCGGATGGTGCCATTGCCGGTGAAGGACACATCGCTGCCTGTGGCATGGCGCAGGGCATCGGTGACCAGATTGCCAAGGATCGGGTCGTCGTACTCGCGGGTCAGGGTCTTGTCGACCTTGGCCAGCGGCTGATCGAAGGTGTAACCCTTAGGGGCCAGCATCTGCGCGCTGACGATCTGTTTAAAATCTTCAACCTGGGCCGTGACCACCGCGCTGCCGGCAATCTGGTCGTTGATTGGGTGCAGCTGGTAATCGACAACCTGCGGCTTGCCGTCCGCCGGCAGACGCATATGCAGCTCGCCCAGGTGCTGAATCTCCGAGCCGGCCTGCATCACTGGCGTACGCCCGTTGACCAGCACAGGTTGCGCCAACGCCGTGTGCGAGTGACCGCCGACCACGATATCGATGCCAGGCACCTGCTCGACCAGCTCAACCTCCTCACCGCGCCAACTGCCATCGTCCTGCTGCACCACGCCCATGTGCGAGAGCAGAATCACCACCTCGGCGCCCTCCTCGCGCAGCTTGGCAACCATGGTCTGAGCGGTCGCGACCGGGTCGGCAAACACCGCCGGTTTGATCATCGGGCTGACCGCTACGGCGTTGTTACCGAGCAGGCCGAACAGACCAAAGCGGATGCCGCCCTTGTCGATCAACTTGTACGGCGCAATGAGCCCAGCTTCAACGTGCGCCTGTAGGCTGTCGTCTTCCGTGCGCGCAGGATCAAAGCCAAGGTTGCTCGACAGCAAAGGCAGCAGCGCATCGCCCTTGATCTTGTACGCCGCGCTGATCATCGCAGCCAAGCCGGCTGGGCGAAAATCGAACTCGTGGTTACCCAGTGTGGCCGCGTCATAGCCCAGCTCGGTCATCAGGCGCAGTTCACCGCCGGTTTCCCGCGTGACGGTATGAAACAGCGTGCCCATGCTGAAATCGCCGCCATCAAGCAGCTGCACCGGCTGCTCACCGGCAGCGGTACGACGTTGTTCAAGCAAGGTAGCCAAGCGCGCAACACCGCCGACGGTGTCGTCGTCACCGGTGGTTGCTGGGGTGTACTCATTATTGGGGCCGAAGCCGAGCAGCCGCGACTGCCAATCGTTGGTGTGCAGGATGGTAAAACTGCGCTCGACGCTGGAGGCCTGAGCGGCGGCAAATAGACAAGACACCGCGAGCAACGCAGCAGACAGGCGCATGACAAATCCTTAGGCAGTGGGCCGGGCACAGCGGCCGCTGAGGGCCGCGCTTCAGTATGCGACAAGCCCTGCGTCAGGTCAGCGGCGGATCACGCCGCGCGCGTTAGCCAATTGTGTCAGCGCCTGGCGCGAGGGGCGCGATAGGCTAAACCGCTCAGCGCCAGTCGCGGCTAAAGCCGCTCCCACAGAATCGAGACCTCAAGGGTGATGCGGCGCTAGTCGAACAGCGGGCACACCATCACCAAGGCATCTTCACGACCACCAACGGCCGGGTAGTAATCACGACGCCTACCGACTTCGTTAAACCCGTAGCGTTCGTAGAGGCGATAAGCCGCCTGATTGCTCGCGCGCACTTCAAGGAAACAGTCATTGGCGCCCTGCGCCTGGGCTTGCTGCATCAGGTGTTCAAGCAGTTTTAGGCCCAGGCCGCGGCCCTGGCTTTCCGCCTTGACGGTGATATTGAGCAGGTGCGCCTCATCCAGGATGATCTGGATCACGCCGTGGCCAACTTGCTGCTCGCCCTCAAACATCACCCAGCAGTTATAGGACGTCAGGCTGTCGGTAAAGATGCCGCGCGTCCAGGGGTGGCTAAAGGCGGCGTATTCAATTTTCAGCACCGCATCGATATCCGCCGCGGTCATTGGGCGGAAGCTGATTGCATCACTCATTCAGGTTGACTCGACAAGCGTTAGGAACCGCGGCCCACAGGCCGGGAAAAGATGTATTCACGTAGCCGCCAACCAGCGCTGGCGCACGCGGCGCATGGCATGCCACAGCTCACGCTTGCGCGCGGGCTCATCCATCAGCAACTCCAGGCCTGGCAATGCCCAGGCTGCGCCGAGCCCTTCAACCTGCAACTCGCGGTTGTATGCATCGGCATCCGCCTCACCGGCAAAGCGAATGGCCGGCAAACCGACCAGCCACAGGCAGCTGCACGGTTCCTGCTCTTCCAGGCGTGCGCCGACAAAGCTCTGCACAAACTCCAGCGCGGCATCTGGGCCTTGGTCAATCTGCCCGCGCACCAGCAACGGCCAGCGCACCGGTTCACCAATCAACTGCGGGCTGTCCGGCAAGCCGGCGGAGCGCAGCAGATCCTTGAGCAGCAGATACGCCGGGTCGCGGCCCTGCAGCGGCTCACCGGTAGGTAATTCAACCAGCACGGCGCAGGCACCCGCGCGCAGCAATTGCAGGGCAAAACGCGGGGGCGTAACAGGGGCAGCCTTTGGCTCAGCACTCTCGGACTCGCCCTCAACAACCGGAGCTACGGCCTGACGCGCCACAACAGTTGGCCGTGGCACTTCAATTTTCGCCCGCACAACGGCCAGCTCTTCGGCTGCCGGCGGCACATACGCCGGTGCTGCTTCAGCCACCCGCTGACGTTCTACTGGCGCGGCCAGCGCGGGTTGCTCAAGTTCAGGCGCAGCCTGCGTTTGCAGCAACTCCGGGCGCGAGGGTGCTGCAAACGGCAGCTCCACACGCGGCAGCCAGCTGACCACCTGCATGGCGCTCAGGTAGGCACGACGACGCAGCTCTGTGATCAAACGTCAGCCGCCTGTGGGTGGGCTTTTTGCCCGGCCTGCATCAGGTTCAATGCATTGATATAGGCCTTGGCCGAGGCCACCAGAATATCTGTGTCGGCGCCATTGCCGTTGACGATACGCCCGCCCTTCTCCAGGCGCACGGTTACCTCGCCTTGCGAGTCGGTGCCCTGGGTGATGGCGTTGACCGAATACAGCTGCAGGTTGGCGTCAGAGCTGGCGACCGACTCAATGGCTTTGAAGATTGCATCCACCGGCCCCGAGCCCTGAGCGCTGGCGTTGTGCTCGGCACCCTCAACGCTGACCACCACCTGGGCCTGCGGCACTTCACCAGTTCTGCTGGCCACGTCCAAGGTGATCAGCTTGAAATGCTCCGGCGCTTCTTCGGCCAGGGTGTCGGAGACCAGCGCCTGCAGGTCTTCGTCGAAAATTTCGTGTTTCTTGTCGGCCAGGTCCTTGAAGCGGGCAAAGGCAGCATTCAGCTCGGCTTCACCCGCCAGGACGATACCCAGCTCATCCAGGCGCGAGCGGAAGGCATTACGCCCGCTCAATTTGCCCAGCGACAGCTTATTGGTGTGCCAGCCGACTGACTGCGCGGACATGATCTCGTAGGTTTCGCGGTGCTTGAGCACGCCGTCCTGATGAATACCCGACTCGTGTGCGAAGGCGTTGGCGCCGACGATGGCCTTGTTCGGCTGCACCGGAAAACCGGTGATACCGGAAACCATACGCGAGGTGCTGAGGATGTGCGGCGTGTCGATGCGCGTATGCACACCGAGTAGGTCTTCGCGGGTTTTGATCGCCATAACGATCTCTTCCAGCGCGGCGTTACCGGCGCGCTCACCCAAGCCATTGATGGTGCACTCAACCTGACGCGCACCCGCGACCACGGCAGCCAGGGAGTTGGCGACGGCCAAACCCAAGTCGTTGTGGCAATGCACGGAGAACACTGCCTTGTCGGCGTTCGGCACGCGGTTGAGCAACTGGCGAATGGTCTCGGCGTACTGGTGCGGAATCGCGTAGCCAACCGTGTCGGGAATGTTGATCGTCCGTGCGCCGGCATCGATGGCCGCTTCGATAATGCGGCAGAGGAAATCGATTTCCGAGCGACCGGCGTCTTCGCAGGAAAACTCGACATCACTGCACAGGTTGCGCGCACGCTTGATCGCATGCACCGCCTGCTCGACCACTTGATCCGGCTGCATGCGCAGCTTGTGCTGCATATGGATCGGGCTGGTGGCGATAAAGGTGTGGATACGGCCGCTGTTGGCGCCCTTGAGCGCTTCGGCGGCGCGGTCGATGTCTGCATCCAGCGCGCGCGACAGGCTGCACACGGTGCTGTCCTTGATGCTCTCGGCAATCGCCTTGACCGCGGCAAAGTCACCCGGACTGGCAATGGCGAAACCGGCTTCGATCACATCGACGCGCAGGCGCTCCAAGGCCTTGGCGATACGCAGCTTTTCTTCACCGGTCATGGATGCGCCAGGGCTTTGCTCGCCGTCACGCAGGGTGGTGTCGAAAATAATGACGCGGTCGTTGCTGCTCATGCTGGTGTCCTCACGGAGTCGCAGATGCACAGGCCCGACGCTGGGGCCTATGTCGATAGGCGTTGATTGTCGCGTGAAACGCCGCGTGCGGGAAGCGCGGAGCGCATCGATACCACGTCGCGGCTAAAGCCCCTCCCACACCTTAGAAAGCAAAACGCCCGCCGAAATGGCGGGCGTTTTGCTTGGATAGCGCTGATGGGTATCGCTTCGCTCAACCCATCCTACGGTCTGATTGAGCGAGCTAGAGTCCTGCAAGGCGCTACGTAGTAACAGCCTCCGGCTGGTCAAAACGGCGAAGAAGCGGAGTGTACTTTTGTACATGAGCATTACTCGCTTCGCTCGCCCTTCGGGCCGGCCTAAAGGCCGTTCGGTGGCAAGCCACCGTTCTCGCCTGTTTTTAACGCAGCAGGATCGACGCGCAGCCAATCAGAGGGCTTGATCCCAGGGACGGTCGCCGTTGGCGTCCTTAATCCGGGTCGGCAGGCCCATCACGTCCAGCAGCTTGAGGAACGGCTCGGCCGGCAGTTCTTCAACGTTGGCCATGCGCGCCACATCCCAGTCACCACGGGCCACCAGCAACGCGGCGGCCACCGGTGGCACACCCGCGGTGTAGGAAATGCCCTGGCTGTCGGTCTCGACATAGGCGTCTTTGTGGTCGGCGACGTTGTAGATAAACAACTCAGCCGGCTTGCCGTCTTTGGTGCCTTTGACCAAATCGCCAATGCAGGTCTTGCCGCTGTAACCCGGCGCCAGCGAGGATGGATCGGGCAGCACGGCCTTGACCAGTTTCAACGGCACCACATCCAGGCCTTCGGCGGTTTTCACCGGCTGTTCAGACAGCAGCCCCAAGCTGTTAAGTACGGTAAACACGTTGATGTAGTGCTCACCGAAGCTCATCCAGAAACGCACATTGGGCACGTTCAGGTGTTTGGACAGGGAATGCACTTCGTCATGCCCGGTCAGGTAGAGATTCTGTTCACCGACTACCGGCAGATCGTCAGTGCGTTTGACTTCAAACATGCTATTGCTGGTCCACTGGCTGTTCTGCCAGCTCCAGACTTGGCCGGTGAATTCACGGAAATTGATTTCCGGATCGAAATTGGTGGCGAAGTACTTGCCGTGCGAACCGGCGTTGACGTCGAGGATGTCGATCGACTCGATACTGTCGAAGTACTGTTGCTGCGCCAGAGCAGCATAGGCATTCACCACGCCTGGGTCGAAACCGACACCGAGGATCGCAGTCACACCTTTATCCTGGCATTCGGCCAGGTGCTTCCACTCATAGTTACCGTACCAAGGCGGCGTTTCGCAGACCTTGCCCGGTTCTTCGTGAATGGCGGTGTCGAGGTAGGCGGCGCCGGTATCCATGCAGGCGCGCAGCACCGACATATTAAGGAAGGCCGAGCCGACGTTGATGACGATCTGCGACTCAGTCTCGCGGATCAGGGCTTTGGTTGCTTCGATATCCAGCGCATTCAGGGCATAGGCCTGGATTTCGGCCGGCTGCTTCAAGCTGCCTTTAGCCTTTACGCTGTCGATGATGGCCTGGCATTTGGAGATGTTGCGCGACGCGATAGCAATCCGACCGAGTTCGTCGTTGTGCTGCGCGCACTTGTGGGCCACCACCTTGGCGACACCTCCTGCACCAATGATAAGAACGTTCTTTTTCAATTTCTTTATTTCTCCTTCAAGTGTTAGCTAGCAGAACCTGCCCACAGGTTTGTGAACACGCAGAGCGCCTCAAGATAGGCTGGACAGATAATCATCAAAGCCAAACTCGCGAACCACTTCGACGCTGCCGTCGAGTTGCTTCACCACGATGGACGGCATTTTCAGGCCGTTAAACCAGTTTTTCTTAACCATGGTGTAACCCGCTGCGTCGATAAACGACAGACGATCGCCGATGGTCAGCGGACGATCGAATTGGTACTCACCGAAAATGTCGCCCGCTAAGCACGACTTGCCGCACACCATGTAGGTGTACTCGCCGTTGCAGGGCTCCATCTTGGCGTTGAGCCGGTAGATCAACAGATCAAGCATGTGCGCTTCGATGGAGCTGTCGACTACGGCCAAATGCTTGCCGTTGTAGAGGGTGTCGAGCACCGTGACTTCCAGCGAGGAACTCAGGGTGATCGCCGCTTCGCCCGGCTCCAGATACACCTGCACACCGAAGCGCTCGGAGAAGGCCTTGAGCCGCGCACAGAACTGATCCAGCGGATAGTCGTCGCCGGTGAAGTGAATACCGCCGCCGAGGCTGACCCACTCAACCTGCTGCAGCAGATGGCCGAAGCGCTCTTCAATAGTGCTCAGCATCTGGTCAAACAGTTCGAAACTGCCGTTCTCACAGTTGTTGTGGAACATAAAGCCGCTGACTTTATCCATCACCGTGGCGATCTTTTCCGGGTCCCATTCACCCAAACGGCTAAATGGGCGCGCCGGGTCGGCCAGCAGGTAATCGGAGCTGCTCACCTGCGGGTTGACGCGCAGGCCACGCACCTTGCCCGCGGACGCGTCAGCAAAGCGCTCAAGCTGGCCGATGGAGTTGAAGATGATCTTGTCGCAGTTGGCGAGCATCTCGGGGATTTCGTCATCCGCCCAGGCCACGCTATAAGCGTGAGTTTCACCGGCGAACTTCTGCCGACCGAGCTTGAGCTCGTACAGCGACGACGAGGTGGTGCCGTCCATGTACTGCTGCATCAGGTCGAACACCGACCAGGTGGCGAAGCACTTGAGCGCCAGCAGCGCCTTGGCGCCTGAATGCTCGCGAACATAGGCGATCTTTTCCAGATTACCCAGCAGCTTTTGCTTGTCGATGAGGTAGTAAGGTGTCTTGATCATCTCGGTGCCTATGCAAGGTCGGCAGGCAGGCAATCAGCAGTGCTGACCCCTCCCCAAAAAGTGGGGGCGAATTGTGCCGACAACCGGCGCATATCGAAAGGGCAAGTGGGGTATTTCGTCGATTACCTGTCCACTATTGGCACATGCCGATAATCCCCGCCGACCATGCAGCGGCGCCCACACGGCAAACAGGGTGCCGGCGGGCGATGACAGCGACATGACAAACGGCTAGGCCGCAGCCGATAACTGACACTCAAGACTTGGCCATGGCATGCAGTACAATCGCCATTTTTTCGCGCCAAGCCCACGCAGCGGATGCCCCGATGATTGATCCCAAGCGCGTACTGCGCGCCCTTGCTGAACACTGGACGTTACTCGAGCCGCTCTGTGAGCGCTTCGATACCGGCACCCTGAGCCTGGTGGAACTGCGCCTGCAGCTCAGCACCCAGCGGCCTGAAGGCACGCCAACCGATGTCACCGCCCTGCTCGACCAATGGATTCGCCTGGATATCCTGGTGCCGGTGGCCAAAAGCCCGAATCGCTTCGAGCTTAACGCGCAGATCCACGACTTCCTCGCCTACCTGCGCCGCGAGCATCGCCTGGGCCTGTGCCTAGAGATCGAAGCTTACTTGCGCCATTTGGAGCGCCTGGCCGGCTATATCAAAGATGCCTTTGAAGTCCGCGATGCCCCCGACCTGGCCCGCCAGCTGCGCCTGCTCGACATGCGCGTACGCGATGTACTAAAGAAGCTGGCCAACGACGAGCAAGCCCTGGTTGCCGTGGCCGAACGGGCCAAGACCAGCGACCGGCAGATTCCGCTGCGTCAGCGCTATGCCGAGGTGCTGGCCACCTGGGACGAATACGTCGAACCGATGATCCAGCTGGTGGCCGCCGACGGTGCCTTTGAGCAAGGCGTGTATCGCGTCGAGCACGTACTGCTGCGCCTGCTTGGCGAACAGCAGCGCCTCGGCCAACTGGTCGACGATGACCTGCTGCTGCGTACCCACGCACGCATTCTGGAAATGCAAACCACCGCCCAGCTGACCCTGCGCCGCGCCCGCGAACTGCTGCTACCGCTGCGTGAAGAAGCGCGCCGGCATAACGCCGTAACCCGTGGCGCCGCCCTGGCCCTGGCAGCAATCCGGAAAAAGGGGCTGGACGCCGTACCACAGGCGTCCTTGCCGCTGTTCAGTCGTCCGCAAAGCACCTTTCTCGGCACTGCCTCGCAGGTTGAGGCGTACGTTTACGCCCTGGCTCGCTTCGAGCCCAAGCCGGCGCAATTCCCCAAAGCGCACAGCAGTCGCAAGGGCGAAGCCCCGCGCGCACCGCGTACCGCACGGGAAATGATCGAGCGCTGCGAGCAGGCCCTACCACTGCCGGACCTGATGGTCTGGCTGCTGGAGCAGGAACCCGAAGGCGCGACCGACGAATTGCTCTACTGGTTCTCGCGGCTCTCGCGCGACAGCCGCTTCCAGCGTGAGCGCCTTGAGCGCCGCGACTATCTCACCCGCGAGCATCAGGTCAGCCTGAGCTCCTTTGCTCTAGTGGGTCGCCCCGATGCTTAAGCCCTGCGTAGGGTGGACAACGCTCTGCTTGTCCACCATTGACCACCCCGAACTCCCAGGTGGAAAACGCTTCGCAGTTTTCCACGGGGCGGCCATCCGCCCTACGACCTCCCATGAGCAACGCGCATGAATATCGACCTGAAAGAACTGACCCAGCTTGCGCCGATCTTCCGCGAGCTGTTCAAGGGTTACCACATCAGCCGCAGCAACCCAGAGCTGTACACCCAGCTGGCCGGCCAGCAGGATGCCTACCGCGCCCTGTTCAAAGCCCTGGGCTATGAGCTGACCTGCGACAGCCGTGGCTTCTATTACTTCGTGCCCGAGCAGATGGGCGCGCAGGTCAACAAGACCGCCCAGCGTCTGGCACTGTTCACCTTCATCCTGGTGGAACATCTGGCTGACCAAGGCCGCGACCCGCTGGCCGTACTCGACGGCGGCAGCCTAGGCCGCGATGAATTGCCGGCACTGCTGGAAAAATACCGCGACCTGTTCCTCCAGGCTGAAGTCACCAGCGTTGAGGAGCTGGAAGAAAAAATCATGCGCCGCCTGACTCAGCTCGGCTTTGCCAGCGAAGACAACGGCATCTACCGCTTCCTCGCGCCCATGCACCGCTTCCTTGATGTGTGCCTGAGTGTGCAGCAAGACCGCGACCTGGCCGCCACCCTGCACAGCAGCCTGCCGCTACCGACGCCCGTGCTGCTCGACGATGAGGCCGAGGACGAGATCATCAGCCTCGCCGAAGACCCGGCCGATGAGTCCGAAGAAGACGCCCTGGCCCGTGCTATGGCCGAAGAACGTGACGCCCAGGAGACCCGCGCATGAGCCAGGAACGCTACGGCATCCGCCGCTTCGCCCTATTGAATACCGCCGGCTACAGCCTCGGCCTGTTCCCGCTGGAGCACCCGTTGTCGGTGTACGGCGCCAACAACCTCGGTAAATCCGCCTCGATCAACGCCCTGCAATTCCCGATTCTGGCGCGCATGTCAGACATGAGCTTCGGCAAGTACAGCCTGGAACAGTCGCGCAAGTTCTACTTCGCCAGCGACACCAGCTACATCCTCGTCGAAGTCGCCCTGCCCCACGGCCCGCATGTGATTGGCGTGGCCGGGCGCGGCCCCGGCGGCGGTTTCGGTCACCAGTTCTTCGCTTATCAGGGCACTCTGGAGCTTGAGCACTACCAGAAGAACGGAACCTGCCTGCGCCAGCGCGAGCTGTTCAACAACCTTGAGCGCGAAGGTATCAAGGCCTACGAACTCAAGCCTGATGAACTGCGCCGCCTGCTGGTTGGCGGGCATACCTCGATTCCGCTGGACCTGACCTTGATCCCTCTACGTTCCACCAGTGAACAAAGCCTGAAGACCTTCCGCGCACTGTTTATCAACCTGCTGCATATGCGCGAGATCACCGCCGCCAAGCTCAAGCAGCTGTTCCTCGATGCCTTCGAGCACAGCCTGCGCTCGGGCAGCGTCGACTACATTGCGGCCACCGAAGAAGCCTTCCGCGACGTGCGCCGCATGGAACAGGACTATCAAGCGTTGGTCACTGCCGGCCCGCTGATCGAAGCCCTGGCTGCCGGCGTCAACCAACGCGAACTGCTGCGCGGCAAACTGCACCGCATCTCGCCACTGCTCGACTCGCTGCTCGGCACCTGGCAGGACTACGCCGGCGCCCGTCGCGAGGAGCTGGTGATCCAGGCTGAACACTACCGTGGCCAACAAGACGGCCTGCAGCAAGAACAACGCGGCGGCACCCAGGAGCTGATGCGCATGGAGCGCCAAATCAGTGAAATCCAGCGCTGGCTCGGCGAGCTGTCGGTGCTGAAGAACCGTTTCGCCCTGGTCAACGACGCCAAGGTGCTGGAAGAGCAATTGCTGGTTGCCAAGGATGCCCACGACGAACTAGCCGGTGCCCTGGCGCAGTCGCGGCAGTTCTCCGCCGAGGATCTGGATGAGCGCCTGCGCGATCTGGAAAAACGCCTGAAGTCGGTCAAGCAGCAGCTCGAACACGCCGACAACAACAGCTACTCACGCCTGCGTGAAGAGTTCAGCCAGCAGGACGTTGACCGTCTGATGCGCCTGTTCAATGGCCAACTGTTCAGCCTGCCGTTGGGTGAAAAAGGTATTCAGGTTGCCGAGGGTGACGCCTGGGTGAAATCCCTGGAAGCCATTCTCGACGGTTTTAAAGGCGAGCACTTCGAGGTGCCGGGCCTGAGCATCGACCTGTCGTCTATCGAACCACCGGCCCTACAAGCGCTGGCCGACCGTGCCGCCCTGCGCGATCAGAAAGACCGCCTCGACCGCGAATACAAACAGCTGAAAACCCAGCAGGCCGTCGCTGCCGACCGCGCCGCAAGCAAGGCCCAGGCCGAACAGTTTTACCAAGCGGTGCTGGACGCCCAGAAAGCGTTGGAAGACTTCCACAAAAGCCAGACTCTGGCCGTTGAAGAACCACAGAAACTTGAGCAACTGGCACAACTGGAGGCCGCCCAGGACGAGCTCAAACGCACCTCGGATGCCTTTACCGAGCGCGTACAGCAGCTCTCCGCCAAGCTGCAACTGGTCGGCCGCCAACTCGCCGACCTGGAAGCCAAGGAACGCACCTTGGAAGACGCCCTGCGCCGCCGCCAACTGCTGCCGGCCGACCTGCCCTTCGGCACACCGTTTACCGACCCGGTGGACGACAGCCTGGACAACCTGCTGCCGCTGCTCAATGACTACCAAGACGCCTGGCAAGGCCTGCAACGTGTGGACGGCCAGATCGAGGCGCTGTACGCGCAAGTGCGCCTCAAGGGCGTGGCCAAGTTCGACAGCGAAGATGATGTCGAGCGCCGCCTGCACCTGCTGGTCAACGCTTATGCCCACCGCCAGGACGAAGCCATCACCTTAGCTAAAGCGCGCCGCGCCGCGGTTACCGACATTGCCCGCACCCTGCGCAATATCCGCAGCGACTACGACAACCTGGAACACCAACTGGCGCTGTTCAACCGCGAGATCAACAAGCGGCAGGTCTCCAACCTAGAAAGCTTCCGCATCGTCCTTGCGCCAAACAAGGATGCGCTCAAGCATATCGACCAGATCATCCACAGCGCCGGTCAGTACGAAGAAGGCGAAACCCTCTCAGTGTTCGACCTGCAACAAAGCAGTGATCAGGACAGCAAGAACGAAGAGGCCAAGGACTACCTGTCACGCCTGGTGGCCGCCAACCATAACCAGTTGGGTTTGAAGGACCTGTTCGAGCTGGCCTTCGAAATCACCAAAGTGCATGGCCAGCCGGTGATTCACACCGACATCGACGGTGCCGCGTCCAACGGCACCACCATGACCATTAAGGCGCTGACCAACATGTACCTGTTGCTGCACCTGATGGACCGCGACCAGGCCGGTAAGGTGCGCTTGCCCTACTACCTGGACGAGGCGGCGGATATCGATGAGAAGAACCAACAGGCGTTGATCGAAACCAGCCTGCAGCTGGGCTTCGTGCCGATCCTGGCGTCCGTTAAGCCGCAGGTCTCTGCCCACGTGGCCATCGACTTGGAAGGCGGCAGCGGACCGAATGGCATCTATATCGACGAAGCGGATTGGAAATATATTCAGCGCCGCGACAGCGACAAGGCTAACGTCGAGCCGACAAACGCAACAGCCGAACGGGCCTAAAGCCTAGGGTGGGTGAGCGGTGCAGGCGCGCATCGTCGATGTAACGAAGACTCCTGACGCCGCGTAACCCAACAAGCGGATGCACGTCAGGACACCCAAAAACCACAAGGGCCGCTATTGCGGCCCTTGTCGGTTATTGCTCCAGCGTTATCTTCGGCGCCCAGCGTAACCACTCCTCGTTAACCTCATCGTGCAGGGCAAAGGTCTGCCCCGGCCGGGCTGGGCCACCCATCTGCGGGTTATCCGGCGAGGCGAAGGCGATACCGCCCTCCAGCAAAGCCTCTAGGGACTCAGTACGCACTTTCACACCGCTAAACAACCCAGCATCCACACCAATGCCGCTGGCGTTCCAGAAGCGACTCGCGCTGCGCACCAACGGCGCATAACGTGGCTCGATCAGAACATGTATCAGCACCCGATCCGATGTCGGGCCTAGCTCGAAATGGGTCACTTTGCCCACCGGCACTTCACGGTAGCTGACCACCACACCCGGCTTGATCGAGCCTCGGCGCGCCGCACTCAGCACCAACCGTAACCCCTGCTCACGGGCGTTCTGCGTCGGGGCAGATTCAGCAGCAGTGAAGTTGGTTTGTACCGCGCCGCTTTTATTCGCTGGACGCACCTCTAGGTATTGCCCGCTGACCAGGGTCTCCAGATTAGCCGCACGGGTCAGACTGACCTCCGGCTTGACCACCCAGAACTGTGTGCCTGCACGGGCAATCTGTTTAGTGGCCTGGGTTACACGGGCATACAGAATCACCGCCTGCAAATCATCCGTCAGCTCAATGCGCTCGATCTTACCCACATCAAGTCCCTTGTAACGAATCGCCGTGCCCTCACTCAGGCCGTCACCACGGGGAACGCGTATGGTCAGTGCGACACCTTTCTCCAGGGCACTGTCCTGGCTGCTGTACAGGGCGAAACGTTGCACCCGCTTACCACTTTTCGCGGCTTGCGGATTGGGTGTTTCAAACGCAATACCGCCTGCCAGCAACGTCTGCAACGACTCACTCTTAACCTCTACACCGGACAGCCCACCTTTCAAGGTAATACCGCTGGCATTCCAGAAACGCGTGCTGCTGTTAACCAGGTGCGCATACTCAGGCTCAATGTGCACACCAAACGCCACTTGTTTGTTATTCCGTGACAGCTGGTAACTCTGCACTGAGCCAACTTTAAGTTGCTTGAACAAGATCGGGCTACCAACCTCCAAAGAACCGCGCACGTCGCTAAACAGCACCAAATGCAAGCCAGGAGATGCCAGATCGAGGGGCGGAGCTTTAGCCCTGGCGACAAAGTCACGCTGCGGCGCTGCGCCCTGCTCACCCGGGCGAATTGCAATGTAATTGCCTTTGACGAGCGCTTCGAGCCCGGTAATACCTGCCAGGGATATGGACGGTTTAACCATCCAGAAGTCAGTACCTTCGACCAGATAATCTTCAGTGCGCGGGTCGAGCATCAACTCAACCTGAGCGCCACTGAGGTCATCATCAACTTTAAAAGTCTTCAGGTGACCGACCTGAATGCCCTTGTACATAACAGGCGTACGCCCCGGCTCCAGACCATCAAACTCATGCAGTTTCAGCGATACGCGAATGCCAGCCTGGGCACTGTCGAAATCTTCATAGAGACGAAATGGCAGGCTTGGGTCAGTCGCCGGACTGTCCTTACGATGCTCAGGAGTGGCGAAGGCAATCCCCCCCGCAACAATGCTCGCCAACGACTCAGTGCGCACTTTTATGCCTGAGAGGCCAGCATCAATGGATACACCGCTGGCATTCCAGAAACGCGTATGTTTGCGCACCAGAGGCGCAAACTCTGGCTGGATGAAAATTTTCACCTCGATAAGGTTCTGGTCTTCAACCAGGGCATAACTCTTCACTCGCCCCACCTGAATCTGTTTGTAGAAAACCGGGCTGTCCCTATTCAACGAGCCAAGCCGGTCTGCCTTGAGGGTTAGGTGCAAACCCGGAACCGTGTCAGCCAGTGGCGGCGGCTCGCTCAGCGCAGTGAATTCGCGCGTAGGCTCGCCATCACCGGGGCTGGCAGTAATGTAGTTACCCGAAACTAGGGTTTCTAGCCCGGTAATACCGGCCAGCGAAACGCTCGGTTTAACCAACCAGAAACGGGTATTGGTACGCAGGTGCTGCTCAACGCGCTTGTCCATTTCAAGGGTCGCACGCACACCACGCTGTTCGCCGCTGTCTTCCAACTGCAAAGCCGTGACCTTACCAATCGGCATGCCCTTGAAGATCACCTCAGTTTTGCCCGGCTGAATGCCGTCACCACTATCGAACATCACCTGGATCTCGATACCGGCTTCGTTATAGGCGCGCCACCCCAACCAGCCGCCAATCAGCAGCGCAATGAGCGGCAACACCCAAATAGCCGACCAGTTTGAAGCGGGGCGTGTCTTAGCCAACGGCAAATCATTCATGGTCGTCATCCGGATCCGTGTTGTCCCATATCAAGCGGGGGTCAAAAGTTAAAGCAGCCAACATAGTCAGTACCACCACACTGGCAAAAGCCATAGCCCCATAGCCAGGGACAATACTGGCTAAGCTGCCAAAATTGACCAGCGCCACCAGAATCGCGATGACGAAAATATCCAACATCGACCAGCGTCCAATCCACTCGATAAACCGGTACATCAACACCCGTTGGCGCGGCGACATAGGCTGGTGCCGTTGCACGGAATACAGCAACAAGGCGATCCCAACCAACTTGAAGGTAGGCACCAGAATGCTGGCGACAAAGACCACCGCAGCAATAGGCAGCATGCCGTAGTTCACCAATTCGATAACACCCGACATGATCGTATCGGACTGCCCCTTACCCAGTGAGTTGACCGTCATGATGGGCAGCAGATTAGCCGGGATATACAGCACCGCCGCTGTCAGCAGCAAAGCCCAGGTACGCGTCAAACTATTGGGTTGGCGTGCATGCACAAGCCCACCACAACGCGAGCAAAACTGTTTGCCTTGCTCAGTCTGTATGGGGTTGAGCTGATGGCATTCGTGGCAAGTCAGTAAACCGGCATCAATCGCCCGCATGCTCATCCTCCCCTGATAGAGCGTCCCAGATTTGATGCGGCGACATGGTCACCTCAAGCCAGACCTGAACCAGTAATAAAGCCACAAAACACATTAGCCCGAGACCAATGCTCAGCTCTGCAAGATCGACCAGCTTCACAATGGCCACCAGAATACCCATCAGGTAAACCTCGAGCATGCCCCACTCGCGCATATGGTGATAAATGCGATAGAGCAATAAACCATAGCTGCGCCCGATATCCAGGCGGATGCTCAACAGCACCGCAAACTGACAGAGTAGCTTGAGCAGCGGTACGGCCATACTGCAGAGGAACACCACCACCGCAACGCTTTGCATACTGTTGTTATAAAGGCCGAGAACGCCACTCCAAACCGTGTCATTCGAAGCCTGCCCCAACAAGTTGAGTTGCATAATCGGCAGAAAATTAGCGGGGATATATAACATTAAGGCCGCAATCACCAACGCCATGCTTCGGCGTATAACCTGTGTACGCTGGGTGTACAACTCACACCCACAGCGTGGGCACTCAACTCGCTCGCCAGCGCAAGCCTGGGGCCTACGCAGCAGCTTATCGCACTCATGGCAGGCAATAAGCTGATTAAGCTCAAGCCCGGAAAGTATTTCAGAGGATGCCGGATCGGCCATGAAAAGAACTCTGATGAAGGTGCGTTAAAGCACCAAAGCTACGCACAGTTTGGTTGCCTATCAAGGCTTGGCCGCGCGGCTTAATTTTCTGTGCGCAAAGTAAAACCCCCGACCAGTTTCCTGATCGGGGGTTTTGGTGTAGGTGCTTGACGATGACCTACTCTCACATGGGGAGACCCCACACTACCATCGGCGATGCATCGTTTCACTACTGAGTTCGGGATGGGATCAG
>JAHIWP010000064.1 GCA_018816095.1 Gammaproteobacteria bacterium | reverse complement strand
GCCCGCGACACCCTTGCCTTCAGCTAACACTTCCCCTTGCCGGGTGTGTAGAGGACTTTCACCTCCAAGTCGCCAGGCTCACCACCACAGTGAACCCGACAGCGCCAGTCACGGCGCTACGCGCCATGCCTGGCGCACCAATAAAAAGCCGAGCATGGGCTCGGCTTTGCAGGTATCACTCTAGTCTATTAACGCACGATAAACCGCTGTTCTAACAATTTCCGGTCATCCTGAAACACCATAAAGCGCCACTCGCCGGGCACCACTTCATGCGCTTCAGTGAACTCGAATGCCATTACATCTTGCGGCGCACCGGGCACCAACTTTTGCGTCACCACAAATTTGTCATGACGCTTACCGTCCGGCGTAACCACCCCTGGCGTGAGGTACAGCAGGGTCAGCGGTGACTCCGTAGCGACCTTACCCGCTAAGGTGTAACGCATACCAAACTTGGTACCCAGCTTGGCCGGAATCACTTCAGTGGGCTCGATTTGCTGATTACTGCGGGTCAGCACTCGCTCACCGGCCTGGAAGTCCTGATAATCGCTGGCGAAAACACCGTGCTCGACCGGGCCGTCTACCCGGACTTCGGCCTGTGCCAGGCTGCTGATCAACATAAGTGCGGCTAGGCTGCTGAAACGGCTGTATTGCATGTCGCGCTCCTTTTTTAGATGAGCGCGAGCCTATGACACCCGTGTGACAGCCCGATGACAGACCTACTCAGTAAGCTCGGCCTGCACACGACGCGGCAGCACCGCGAGGAAGTTGTCGTGCGCCACTTGATGCGCGACCGTTTCTGGCAAAGCATCGAGAAACGGTTTGAAGCCGGTCATAGAGTCAGCCAGGCTATCAAAACGCCCCACCACATCGGAACCGAGCATAAAGCGCGCCGGGTAGCTGCTGACCAGTTTCACCCAGGCTGCATCAGGCTTGCCGTCGGCATCTAGCAAATAAGGCTGGAGCATGGTCCAGGACAGATCGACATACAGGTTGGGGTACTGCTTGAGCATCCGTTCGAGAGTAGGCAAAAGGAAATCCAGCTTTTCCTGGTGCCGATGAATTTCCATGCTTGTTCCAGCATGCGCCCAGATAAACCGTACATGCGGATGGTTGCGCAGCGGCTCCTCGATTTCCTGCAGATACAGCGGGTTACGTTCACGCTTGGAGGTGATATTGGAATGCAGCATCACCGGCAGATCGTACTCAGCGGCCAGGTGAAAAACCCGCGCGAGGGCCTCGTTATTAGCCCGTGGGACATCGCCGTGAATCAGTGCGGTCAAATCGTCATGCCTAGTGAATATCTCGCCGATGCCCTGCCACAGGCCAGGGTCGAGTTCGAGCATGCGACGGATATGTGCATCGGCATTCTTATCGTTCGGGTTAAAGCCTGAGAGAAATGGATGCAGGCGCTTGCGCTGCTCAGCTGGTACTTGCTTGTAGGCATGCGCCACCAGAACATCGGTGGCGCTGTACCAATAGGCATTGGCATCATCACCGGCGTAATAACGGGGCCGCTTGGGCTCGTTCTCGTGCCATTTCTTCGCCACCGGAATACCCGAGAGCATCACATGCTCAATATTGCCGGCGGCCATCTGCTCAAACAGCTCGGTTGCCCCGGCGCTTTCCTGGAAAAAATCCACGTAGTGCAGGTGCGCATCGCTGTAGCGATAATCCCGCGCCACAGCCAGCGGGCTGCAAATGCCAACGAGAACAGCAAGACTCAGCGCAAGTCGTTTCAAACCCCAACCCTCTTGAAGACGTGAGTGCAATTGACTCACTACACTGTTGCCAAGTTCAGAAACCAGGATTACAGCCAATACCTTCTGCCCCCATAGTTTCAGCCACAGGAGCTTCAATGATCCGCATCAGTAATGAAAAAGGCCTGCTACAACGCATTGATATTGGCCCGCATACCCTGCACAGCGATGTGGCGGTGGAACTGGGCGGCGAAGGTTCCGCACCCGATCCGCATGACTTGTTCGATGCGTCCTTGGGCGCCTGTAAAGCCCTGACCCTTGCGCTCTATGCCAAGCAAAAAGGCTTGCCATTGACCGGATTGGACGTGCAACTGACCCGTGATAACACTCAGGAACGCCAAGGCGTTTACGGCTTAAATGTCGAGCTGACCATGCATGGTGCCCTGAACGATGCGCAACGCCAGCAACTGCTGCGCATCGCTGACAAATGCCCGATTCACAAGCTGATGACCAGCAGCGAGGTTCAGGTCAGCACTCAGCTAAGCGAGGACGTGTAATGAGCGACTTTCTGCTGATCCAACCGCGCCCGGAAAACCTCGGCGGACAACCTATACTGCGCCCCCTGCCTTCGGCCAAGTGCCGCAGCGTCGGGCCGTTCGTGTTCTTCGACCATATTCTGGAACACACCTACCCGGCCGGTAGCGGCATGAATATCAACCAGCACCCGCATATCGGCCTGTCCACCCTCACCTACCTGTTCGAGGGGCAATTGCAGCACAAGGACAGCCTCGGCTCGAATCAACTAGTCAGCCCCGGCGAAGTCAGCTGGATGACCGCAGGCCATGCTGTAGCGCATGTCGAGCGCACACCACAGACTCTGTGGGAAAACGGCTCGCACATGCATGGCCTGCAGGTGTGGTTGGCCATGCCCACAGAGGATGAGCAAGGCGAACCCAGTTACAGCCATCATCTCGCCAGCAGCTTGCCGCGCAGTACCAGCATGGGCGTGGACATCTGCCTGATTGCCGGCAGCGGCTTCTGCCTGCAATCGCCGGTGCCGGTGCTGTCCCCAACGATCTATGCCGAGATCAAGCTGGCCGCAGGCAGCGCGCTGCAAATTCCCGCCGAACATGCCGAACGCGCGCTGTACCTGATTGACGGCGAGGCCACACTGGACGATCAGAAACTGCCGCTGCGTGGCTTGCTGGTGCTGCCCGAAGGCGAGACTTACACCCTCAGCGCCTGCAGCGAGAGCCACTTGGTGTTGATTGGCGGCGCGCCAATTGGTCCACGGCGGATCAACTGGAACTTCGTCGCCAGCGACCAGGCCCTGATCGACCAAGCCCGCCAGCGCTGGGCCGCACAAGACTGGCCAACAGTGCCGGGCGAAACCGAACGAATCGAACTGCCACGCTGACAGAGAATATTTGTTGCACTCACGCGACATCCAAACAGGTCGCACTCGGGTATAACCTTTGGCACGCTCACACACTCAGGAACCCGGTGCATGGCGCAGCCGCTGTTTGATTACGAAAGCCATCTGGAAGCCTGTGCTCAGCAGGACGAACGCGCATTCCAGGCGCTCTACCAACAGGAGGCCGCGCAGATGCTCGGGTTGGCCATCACTCTGCTCGGCCGTCGTGATCAAGCCGAAGACTGTGTGCACGATGCCTTTGTGCAAGTCTGGCGCAACGCTCAGCGTTTTCAGCGGGCACTTGGCAGTGGTCGCGCGTGGATCTACAGCATCCTGCGCTACCGCGCGCTGAACCAGCTACGTAGCCGGGGTCGCACGGTTGAGATGGATGACGACTTTATCGAACGCGCCGCCGACGACAGCCCGCAGGCCGCCGAACTGCTGGAACAACAAGGCGAACATCAGCAACTGCGCCGCTGCCTGCAGGGCATCGAACGAAATCGCCGTCACCCGATCCTGCTGGCCTTCTATCGCGGCCTGACCCATGAACAAATCGCCAACCGCCTGACCACCCCGCTGGGCACCATCAAAGGCCGTATCCGCGCCGGATTGCGCGCGCTGCAGGAGTGTTTGCACGCATGATTACGCAGCAACCTGCCGAACGCCGCGCATTAATCGGCGAATACGTCCTGGGCCTGCTCGATGAGGCCGAAGCCGCTGAAGTGCGCGAGCTGATTGAGAGCGACAGCGAAGCCGCGCAAATGGCCCTGCAGTGGCAGCAGCACTTTCTTGAGCTAAGCGACCAATTGCCGCCACAAACACCCTCAGCGCAATTGTGGCAACGCCTGCAGGATAGCCTCGGCCTGACGCCAGCCGTCAGCCACGACAACAGCTGGCTGACCTGGTGGCAGAGCCTGACCACCTGGCGCCTCACCAGCGCCGCCCTGGCCTTTGCCCTGATCATCGCCGTGCTGCCTGATCTATGGCGCACGGATACTGCCGCCAACAGCTACACCGTGGTGCTGCAAGCGCCAGGTGAAGCAGCCAAGCCAGGTTGGGTGGTGCATGTCGACGGCACTGGCGGCTTACGTTTGCAACCATTGTTGGAAGATCAGATTCCAGCCGATCGTTCTGTGCAGTTCTGGACTCTGATTGACCCGGCCATTGGCCCGCGCTCACTCGGCCTGGTCGAACCGGGTAAACCGTTGCAACTGTCTGCCGAACAAATTGGCGCTGTACAACCCGGCCAGCTGTTCGAACTGACCCTGGAACCTGCCGGCGGCTCACCGAAGGACCGGCCAACTGGCAAGGTGCTATATATCGGTCGCGCGGTTATGGCTTCAGTCAACTGAGGCCATTTTTTTAAAAAACTGAATTTATTTTCAGGCGGCGACATCCAAACGTTCTCTCGTGGGTATAGCTATCAGGTGTTTCATCGAGGCACCTGCAAGGCAGGCGATGTTCAGCCTTGCATCGATGCTGGATAACCACAGATGAGAGAACGCATATGAACAGCCTCAATACCCTGCTGACCGCTGCCGTTACCACTGCCACCCTCAGCCTTGCCGCCGGCACTGCCAGCGCCGCTACGCTACTGGCCCTGGGCGCCGACGGTCAGCTGTTCAAAATCGACAGCTCCAGCCAGAAAGTCACCGCGACCATGTCTGCCAGCAGCCCAAGCCCACTGCGTGGCATCGATGTACGCCCGGCCAACGGCATGCTCTATGCGCTGAGCGGTGACAATCAGCTCTACACCCTGGACCTGAGCACTGGCGCAGCCAGCAAGGTCGCTAGCCTGAACAAGCAGCTACCGGGCAGCGGTCAGGCGGTCATCGACTTCAACCCGGTGGCTGACAAAATGCGCATGCTGGCCGCCGACGGCACCAACTTCCGCGTCAATGTCGACACCGGTGAAGTAACGGTCGATGGTTCAGTGGCCTACGCCGCTGACGGCGCCTATGCAGGCAAACGTGCACAAGTGGTAGCTGGGGCCTACACAAACGCCTATGCCGGCACCCAGGCGACATCGCTGTACAACGTCGACCTCGCCAGCAGCAGCCTGATGCTGCAAAACCCACCAAACGATGGCGTTCAGCAAGTGGTTGGCATGGTCGCCGAAGGTCTGAAAAACGCCGCAATGGACATCGCCAGCGACGGCAAAGGCGGCAACACCGCCTACCTGCTGACCGGCACCACACTGCATACCGTGGACCTGGCCAGCGGCAAGCCAATGACGCTAGGTGATGTTGCCGGCCTGCCGGGCAATATCATTGATATAGCCATACTGCCAGGCATGTAGAACCTATATCGAGTCTGCTGCGCGTCGGCGATACGGCGTTAAAAATGGCCTCGGTAAGCCGCTTGCGGCTAACGCGCTTTAGCGCGGCCCGCAGGGCGAGTGAAACGAGTAATGCTCAATTACAGCACGTAAACTCGTGTGCGAGCCCAGTCCGCTTCCTCGGCGCTTTGACCAGCCAGAGGCTGTTACTACGTAGCGCCTTGTCTCGCTCTAGCTCGCGAGACTCTAAACAGGTTCTAAGCAACGATTCGGGAAGGCCGCCAGGCCTTCCCGTTCACGGTTTATTTGGCAAAGGTTTCATCGAACAGATTATCCATGGCCTTGAACGCGCGAGCGGCCACCAGCGGGTGGTACTCATTGCGCCCTGGCACATTGGCCTCCGGGTTGGTGAAGGAATGCACCGCACCGCCGTAGCTGACCAATTGCCAATCGGTTTTCGTCGCTTTCATCTCCGCAACAAAGCCATCGACCTGCTCCTGCGGCACTGCCGGGTCATCCGCGCCATGCAGCACCAATACAGGTGCCTTAATGTTTTGTGCATCACGCGGATCAGGCGTATCCAGGTTGCCATGGAACGACACAAAGCCTTTCAGTTGCGCACCAGAACGGGCCAGTTCCAGTACAGTTCCGCCACCAAAGCAGAAACCGATAGCGCCTAGCCACGTTGTATCCAATGCCACCTGCCCGGCCTGCGCTTTGAGCACCTCAACCGCCGCCTGCGCCCGCTTGCGCATCAGCGGCCTATCGCTGCGCACCGTCGTGGCCGCTACCTTGGCTTCATCGGCATTAGTCGGACGAATCGCTTTGCCATACATGTCGGCAACGAATATGACGTATTTGTAGCCAGCCAGCAGCGCTGCCTTGGTGGCTGCGTTTTCACTCACGCCCATCCAGTTAGGCACCATCAGCAGGCCCGGACGCGGCGTAGTGACTGCATCGTCATAGACCATCAGGCCTTCAAAGGCTTCGCTGTCAATTTCATACGGCACCGGTTTGACCACTACGGCCGCATCGGCCATGCCGATCATTCCAGCGCATAACAGGGGCAATAGACGTTTCGTAGGCATGGCGATTTCCTAATGGACGTGAGCAGAACATCAACCATAGTCCGCCGCATCCGGATGACCAAGCGCAGCAGCAGACAGCACACCGGGCAAAGGTTTCAGCCTGTTGCGGAACTACGCTTGCTCCGCCCAACGCGCGTTGATTTCCACAATCGCCGGCAACGGCTGAATGAGCAGCTCGTCCCACCTATCAATCAGCCACCGAGCCAACCCTCAGTGGCTGAGGCCGCGTGCTACAGCCGATCACCGCGTAACGCCGCCACCTGCGTCTGTAGCAGTTCGCGCTTGACCGCCTCAGGTGCTACCGGCGTACCGGCCACCAGGGTGATGCGCGACCACAAACGCTTAAACAAACCCTTATGCGGGTCACGGCTGAAAAAGCTGCCCCATAAGCCCTGCAATGCCATGGGGATCACTGGTACCGGGTTCTGCGCAATGATCTGTTCGATGCCGGCCTTGAACTCATTGAGCTCGCCATCGCTGGTCAACTTGCCTTCCGGGAAGATGCACACCACTTCGCCATTGCGCAGGTATTCGGCGATTTTTTTGAAGGCGGCGTCGTAGATCAGCAGGTCTTCGCTACGTCCGGCAATCGGCACCGTGCCGGCGGTACGGAAGATAAAGTTAAGCACCGGCAGGTTGTAGATCTTGTAGTACATGACAAACCGCACTGGCCGGCGCACCGCTCCGCCAATTAGCAGCGCATCGACAAACGACACGTGGTTGCACACCAGCACCGCCGCGCCTTCATCAGGAATCGCCTCCAGCCCCTTGTGCTCAACCCGGTACATCGAGTGGCTGAGCAGCCAGATCATAAAGCGCATGCTGAATTCGGGGACGATCTTGAAGATGTAGCTGTTGACAGCGATGTTCATCAGCGAAATGGTCAAAAACAGCTGCGGAATCGACAACTCGGCGACGCTGAGAAAGAGGATCGAGGCAATGGCCGAGGCCACCATAAACAGCGCGTTAAGAATGTTGTTGGCGGCAATCACCCGCGCCCGCTCGTGTTCAACGGTACGCGACTGGATCAGTGCATACAGCGGCACGATATAGAAGCCGCCAAACAAACCGATGCCCAGAATCGACCCGAGAATCCACCACGCCTGGCTGTAGCTCAACACCGTCAGCCAGTCATGCGCCACCGCGCCCTCGGGGAAACCGCCGGAAAACCACCACAGCAAAATACCGAATACCGTGAGGCCGATTGAGCCGAAGGGCACCAGGCCAATTTCCACCTTGTGCCCGCTCATGCGCTCACACAGCATCGAGCCCAGACCAATCCCCAGGGAGAACACGGTGAGGATCAGCGTGACAACACTTTCATCGCCGTACAGCCACTCTTTGGCATAGGCCGGAATCTGCGTCAGGTACACCGCACCCAAGAACCAGAACCAAGAATTACCCACCAGCGAGCGCGACACCGCGGGGCGCTGGCCCAGCCCCAACTTCATGATTAACCAAGACTGGCGCAGGATATTCCAGTCCAGCTTGAGCTCCGGCATGGCTGCAGCCGCAGCGGGGATCCCCCGGCTGGCCAGATACCCGAGCACGGCCACCAACACTACGCAGGCGGCGACGATAGATGCATAACCGCTGCTGGCCATGATGATCCCCGCGCCAATGGTGCCGGCGAGGATGGCCAGAAAGGTGCCCATTTCTACCAGGGCATTGCCGCCCACCAGCTCCTGTTCTTCAAGGTGCTGCGGCAGAATCGAATATTTCACCGGACCGAACAGCGCTGACTGCGTGCCCATGGCAAACAGCACCGCGAGCATTAGCGGCAGGCTGCCGAGCAGCACACCGGCGGCCCCTAACAGCATGATCACAATCTCGGCGAACTTGATCTTGCGGATCAGCGCGTCCTTGGCGAACTTCTCGCCAAACTGCCCACCGAGGGCCGAGAACAGAAAAAACGGCAGGATAAACAGCAAGGCGCAGAGGTTGATCAGCAAGGCCTTGTCAGTGCCGGAACTGATCTTGAACAGAATGGCGAGAATCAGTGATTGCTTGAAGATGTTGTCGTTGAAGGCGCCCAACAGCTGGGTAATGAAAAACGGTAAAAAGCGTTTTTTACCCAGCAATGCGAATTGTGATTGTTCGGTCATCGTCCGTGTACCTGTCTGCGAGGTGGTCAGGCATTTGACTGCAAGAACACCCGACAAAGCCACAGCCGCGCGCACTTTTTGCTGCACCCGCAGCAAATTAGCGGCGCCTACAACGGTAATTGCCCCAGCAACCCGCGCAGCACAAAGAACACCAACAAACCGCCACCAATCGTAGCCAGCAAGTGCCGCGTCAGGGCCGCGATGGCAATAGTCGCCACCCCCGCCAGCAGATAGTCATTGTGCAGATTAAATGCCCACTGCTGGCCATCAGGTATCAGCATGCCCGGCAGCACAATCGCACTCAGCACCGCCGTCGGCACATAGTGCAGCCCCTGGCGCACCAGCGGCGGGAAACGCAGCGTCGGAAAGGCAAACAGGCTGTAGCGAATGGCAAAGGTAATCAGCGCCATGCCAAGAATCAGCAACCAGATATCCATCAGCCAGCCTCCCCGGCTACCACCGGTATTTTGCGACGCTCCAGCAGCACACCAATCGCAATACCACTGAGCGCAGCGGCCATCAGCCCCAGCTTGTAGGGCCAGCCATGGCACAGCAGCGCCACTGCGCCCGCGACCAATGCCGCGGCAATCTGTGGCTGGCTGCGCAGAGCCGGCACGACAATGCCGATAAAGGTCGCCAGCATGGCGAAATCCAGCCCCCAGCCCGCCAGGTTCGGCACGCTCTGACCAAACAGCGCACCGACCAACGAACTGCTCACCCACGACACATACAACGCCAGTGCCACCCCGGCGTGGTACCACTGCCCGTGCTCGGCCATACCGCGCGCCAAGTAACGGCGCTGCACCACGGCAAAGGTTTCATCGGTCAGGCCGAATGCCAATGGCACCCGCCAGCGCTGCGCGAGCGGCCCCACATAAGGTTGCAGCGCCGCACTGTAGAGCACATGGCGCAGGTTGACGACCAAGGTGGTGAGCAGAATCACCACGGCCCCGCTGCCCAGTGTCAGCAGGCTGATGGCAATAAATTGCGCAGAGCCCGCATAGACCAGCAACGACATGCCCAGCGCCTGCCCGAGGCTCAGCCCGGCCAGGCTGGCCAACGCACCATAGATCAAACCGAACGGCAGAATACCGACGATCATTGGAATACTGTCGCGACTACCATAGAGAAAATGCTGCAAACGGCTCATGCGCCCTCCTTGAGCAGGACAGCCTGCCGCATCCCAGCCACAACGTCTTGAACAATCTTGCGCATCAACCCAGCCAGACACTGATTTGCCGCAACACAGCCTGGGGTGTACTGGCTAAACTGCCCGCATTGTTCACCCAGGACGCGCTCATGCCGGAAGCTCTCGACACCTTGCTGAATTTTGCCAGCGCCTTGGCCGCCGGCCTTTTGATTGGTGCCGAGCGCGGCTGGCAGGGCCGCAATGCCGATGACTCAAAGCTGGTGGCGGGGATTCGCAGCTTTGCCCTGAGCAGCCTGCTTGGCGCCTTTGCCATGCTGCTCAGCGAGCACTTTGGCGTCATCGCCTGGGCGGTGATCTTTGCCGGCTTTGCCGTCCTGGTGGTGGCGTCTTACTTTGGCGAGCTGAAACGCTTGGGCGACATGGGCCTGACCAGCGAAGTGGCGCTGCTGATCACCTTCCTCCTCGGCAGCCTGTCCATGGCTGGGTACGCCGGCGTCGCGGCAGCAGGTGCGGTGGCGGTAGCCCTGCTGCTGAGCCTCAAGCAATCCTTGCACAGCGCCCTGCAGCGACTCAGCGAGGCGGAACTCTCCGGCGCGCTGAAGCTGCTGTTTATTTCCCTGGTGCTGCTGCCGGCGCTGCCCAATCAGGGCTACGGCCCCTGGCAGGTATTTAACCCCTACGCCATCTGGTGGATGGTGGTACTGATCGCCAGCATCGGCTTTGCCGCCTATGTGGCGATCCGCCTGGTGGGCATGCGCAGTGGTCTGCTGATCACCTCATTGCTCGGCGGCATGGTCTCCTCCACCGCCATGACCATAACCCTGGCGCGACTGGCGGCAGGACGTAACTTGCAAGCGATCCTGGCCTGCGGCCTGCTCGCCACCTCAGCCCTGATGTTTCCGCGCATTCTGCTGGAAGTCGGCCTGGTTAACGCCAGCCTATTGCCACAGCTGGCCTGGCCACTGGGCGTCGCCACCTTGGTATACGCCAGCGGTGCGCTGCTGTATTTCCGCCGCGCAGGCACAGAGAGCGAGGAAGCGGCCGAGCCGCCGCTGAAAAACCCGTTTGAACTGGGGCCGGCCCTGCGTTTTGCCTCGCTGCTGGCGTTGATTCTGTTACTGGTTGAAGCGGCGCAGCGCTGGCTCGGCGATGTCGGCGTGTACCTGGTCGCACTGCTCTCGGGGCTGGCCGATGTCGATGCCATCACCCTGTCGCTGGCGCGCAGCGCGCAAGGTGAGCTCAATGCCCAGGTTGCTGTGCAGGGGATCTTTCTTGCCGCGCTCAGCAACAGCGTGGTCAAAGCCTGTCTCGTCGCGCTGATTGGCGGCCGCAAGCTGGCGCTGATGACCCTGCCGGTTATGGCAGCAGGCCTGCTGGCAGGTGCTGCGGTATTACTGCTGCTTTGAAGTAACGCCGCGCCATAAGCCCTCAGGCTGTTGAGCGAAGGCTCGCTCAACAGCCTGACTCATGCGCCCTACTCGGCCACTTGATCATCCAGCGCCATCACCCCAGCCGCCTGTTCGAGCAACTCGGTAGGCAGGCTCTTGCTGGCGCGGGCGCCCAGCAGCTTGAGGTTTTCCACCCGGCTGATGATATTGCCCCGGCCATCACACAGCTTATTGCGCGCCCCGGCATAGGCCTTGTCCAGCTGCTGCAGGCGTGCGCCGACTTCATCGAGGTCCTGAATAAAGGCCACGAACTTGTCGTACAGCGCCCCGGCACGCTCGGCAATCTCACGGGCGTTCTGACTTTGCCGTTCTTGACGCCACAAGCTGTCGATCACCCGCAGCGTGGCGAGCAACGTCGTCGGGCTGACGATGACGATATGTTGGTCGAAGGCTTCCTGAAATAAACCGGGATCGGCCTGCAGCGCGCAGGCAAAGGCCGCCTCAATCGGCACGAAGAGCAGCACGAAGTCCAGGCTGTGCAGGCCTTCCAGGCGCTGATAGTCCTTCAGTGACAAGCCTTTGAGGTGGCTGCGCAACGATTGCACATGCTGTTTCAGTGCCTGCTGGCGGGTCGGCTCATCTTCGGCGGCAATAAACTGCTGGTACGCGGTCAGGCTGACCTTGGCATCCACGACTACCTGCTTGTCGCCCGGCAGCTGGATCAACACATCGGGTTGGAAACGCTCGCCGTCGGCGCTCTTCAGGCTGACCTGGGTCTGGTATTCACGGCCCTTCTCCAGGCCGGCGTGCTCCAGCACTCTTTCCAGCACCAATTCGCCCCAATTGCCCTGGGTTTTCTGCCCTTTAAGGGCGCGGGTCAGGTTGGTCGCCTCATCCCCCAACCGCTGATTGAGCTGTTGCAGGCGCTCCAGCTCCTTGCCTAGGGAGAAACGCTCGCGGGCTTCCTGCTGGTAGCTTTCTTCCACGCGTTTTTCGAACGACTGGATGCGCTCCTTGAGTGGGTCAAGCAGCTGCCCGAGCTGCTGCTGGCTGGTCTCGGCAAAGCGCTGCTCACGCTCATCGAAGATCTTCCCGGCCAACTCGGCAAACTGCGCCCGCAACTCATCGCGCGAGCCTTGCAGATCGCTGAGACGCTGTTGATGACTGTCCTGCTGTTCTTTGAGCTCGGCACTGAGCGAAGCGCGCAATGCATCCAGGCGGCGAATTTCGGCTTCCTGCTGTTCGCGCTGGCTCGCCCAGGACTGCGCCGCTTCACGGGCGATCTGCCGTTCCTGTTGCAGCAGGTCAGCTTCGCGGCGCAGTGCTGCCAGTTCGGCCTGTTGATCGGCCTTGATCTCACTGATCTCGGCGATTTCTTCACGGCAATCATCCAGCTGCGCCGCCAGGCCGGCTTGGGCCAGTTGTGCGTTACTCAGGCGCTCCTGCAGCAAGCTGAATTCCAGCTGCTGGCGCGCCAGATGGCGCTGCAACGACCAAGCGAGATAAATAAGAGGAAGGGCTGCAGCGGCAACGCCGAGCAATGCCGGCGCCAGCGCGGTGGATAGATCGATGGGCATAAGCAGCTCCGCAGAAAAGTACTGGCAGTATAACCAGTACCCTAAACAGAGTCAGAGCTGTTTAAGCAGTTGTTGCGCCTCGAGCGAACCCTGTCCCGCTGCTAACTCCAGCCAATGCCGGGCTTTTTTCGGCTCGTTGTGGCGCGACTGGCAATACAACTGGCCGAGTTCAAGCTGAGCCCCCACATCACCGGCGCGCGCCGCCTGACGCAGTAGCTCAAAGCCCATGCGCCGATCACGCGGATTGCCGCAGTCGCGGCAGAGCAGCTGACCCAAACGGCTTTGTGCCTTCACCACACCTTGCAAAGCAGGTTGCTTGAGCAGTCGACCGGCAAAGCGTTTAACGCTCGGCGCTTCACTCAGGCGCGGGGTGTCTAGAAGCCAGAGCGCAACGCGCGCAGGCAAACGAGGCGTGACAACAGAGTGAGCAGCAGGGATACGAGTAATTACGCGTGGCATAAAAAGCAGAGGTAGCTGGAAAGGCGCGCCACTCTACTCTTATTTTCGCCAAGGTAAAGCCTTGTAAAAAGCGCTAAGCCGCGGTCTAGAGCAAGCGCTTGGCTTAATCCACAAAAGCTGTGGATAACTTAGTGGATAACATGGGATCAAGCGCCGTTAGCGCTTACCCCATGGGGCCTGAGCTCAAACTGGTGATTTTTTCACCAGCGCAAAAAACTCATATATTTCATTGACTTATAAAATCAATAAAAAGAATCAAGGGTTTACGTCAAGCACTAGGTTTTGCTTGACGAGGCGCATCGCAATTGTGCACAAGTCGATGCGGCAAGCCGTCGCACTGCCCTTTTTGAGGGCAAATTAACCGCTAAACGCCGCCCCATCTAGGCTGACGCGACCATCGCTCATGCCCTTAATAGGGCGTCAAGTGGACGAGGTGGGACGCTGGAACCTTGGCTCACATGTAAAGCTGCAGCCTCGCAGCCGACTACGTGCATCAAAACGGCCGACGTTTGACCGCTGTGATAAGCACTCGTGTGGGCTAACCCGCGTTTAAAACTGCAGAAGGTGGATGCGGCAACTGAATGCCAGGCTCAGGCCGATAACGCGCCACGTGATTGGCAGCCTGGCAGACATGAGTTAACGTCCTGCCACGCCACACTCCCCCACTATGGATCAGTGCTTATGCCCAGCCGGCGCACCTGGCTGCGAACTATCGGTTGCTTGCTTTTACTGCTCGCGCTGCTGAGTGCTTACGCCTATGTGAGCCTTAACCGCCTACTCGAACGCGAGCACATCGAAAACCTCGACTGGCGCGGCCTAAGCCTTAACAGCCAAGGCATCCAGCTTGACCAGCTCAGCCTGCAGCACCCAAGCGGCGCAGTGCAGCTGCAACACCTGCAGCTGCACTGGCGCGAATTCAGCCTGGCACTGCCGTTTTGGCAGCAGATCGATATCGCCAACCTGCAACTGAACCTACCCTCTGGCGCTGCATCAACAAGCGCTGAGAGCCGCAATCTGGACGTACTGCTTGAGCAGCTTGGCACCGTCATCAGCCTGTTACCGCAGCGGTTGCAGATTGATGCGCTGCAAGTCGAGCTGCCTTGTGGTGCAACACGCTGCCAACTGCTGGGCGATTTGCAGTTGCTAAAACAGCCCGCAACTGCGGCGCAACACCTCGACCTGCAACTCAACCTGCAGCACCAGCAGGATCAACTGCGCTGGCACGCGCAGCTACAGGGTTCGGCTAGCGCACCAGAGCTGCAGCTGAGCCTGGCCATCAACCAGCAGTCGCAATTGCAGCTCATCAGCAGCTTGCAACCAGGCAATGATGCAACGCTGTGGCAGGGCGAACTCAGTGGCGACCTGCAACAAAGCAAGGCCCTGCACAGCTGGCTCAGCCAATGGCTGCCCAGCCCCCGCGATGACTTACCGACCACCCCGGCCGCCGCGCAGCTCCAGGCAAGCTGGCAACTGCACCTTGCTCCAGGCCCGCTCAGCCTGTCGCAATTGCAACAAGCCAGCGGCCAGCTTATAGCCAGCGCCAACCTGCCGGAGCCCTGGCCAATACCGGCGATTGGCCAACTACAAGGCAGCTTCGAGCTGGCCGCACACACACTGGATGGATTGTGGCTGGCAGACAGCCTCAGCGCCGACCTCAGCCTCCAACACATCGCCCCCGGCCTTGTCAGTGACCTGCCGCCCGAGCTGTTACCTGAGGCTTTGCAGCTAAAAATCCATGCCACAGCAATGCCACCTGTTATTGCCGAACAGTTGAGCGGCCGCGCCCTGCCCCTTCAGCTGCAACTGACCGCCAAGGGCCGCAGTACGCTGGCGTTGCAAGGCACGCTGATCCTGGCCAACGGCTTGCCCTGGGGCTTGCAACTGCTGGATGGCACACTCAGCGCCAACAGCCCCGCACTGCAGGTGGCGGGTTGGGATGTCGGCGCACTCCAGGCGCAGTTACAACTTAACGCGTACATGGACGCACAGCGGCTAAGTCTCGCGTTGGCGAAAGGCTCACAGCTCAATCTACAGCACCTGGGTAACGGCGATTTTCGCGCACAGCAACTCAAGGTCAGCAGCCCCTCACTGCAACTGCACGCACAGCTAACGGCCGGTGTACCGAGCGACTGGCGCCTGCAAGGCCCCCTCGACCTGAGCGCGCAGCTGCAGCATGAGCAGTTGCAGACGCAACGCTGGTACTGGCAAGGCCCCATAGATGCAAGCCCGCAGCGCGCAGAGCTGCAGGGCACCCTGCGCAACGATGCCGAGCTGCAACTCAAACTGCAGGCGCAATACAGCAGCGGCCAAGACCTCAGCCTGCAAGCGCAGCTGAATGAAGTGTTTTTGCGCAGCGGCAACCCATTGCAAGCCAGTTTCAGCGCCTGGCCAGCCTTGCTTGAATTCAACAACGGTCGCCTGAATGCCAACGCAAGCCTTAGCTTAGCCGGCGGTCAACAACGCCCTACCCTGGTACTCCAACTCACCGGCAAAGGTCTGGGCGGGATTTATGACCGCACCGTCCTTGAGGGCTTAGACGGCGAACTCAGTGTACGAATCGACCCCAAGCAGCTGCAGCTTGAGCTCAGCGAACTGCGCTTGGCCCAGGCCAACCCCGGCATTCCGCTGGGGCCACTGCAACTCAAAGGCCGCTACAGCGCCGCCCTGCAAACGCCCAGCCAAGGCCAGCTCGAACTGCAGCAAGCCGAGACGGCATTAATGGGTGGCAACCTGCGTGTAGCGCCTGGGCAGTGGAGCCTCGCCGCCGAGCCGTTGCTGTTTCCTATAGAGGTGCAAGGCCTGGAACTTGAGCAACTGTTTATCCTCTACCCCACAGAAGGTTTGGCCGGCACCGGTACCCTCGATGGCCGCTTACCGCTGCAAATCAGCCGTCAAGGCGTGACCATCGGGCAAGGCCAACTGAGCGCACGCGCACCGGGCGGCCAACTAGAGTTTCACTCCGAACGCATCCGCGCCCTAGGCCAAAGCAACCGGGCGATGCAACTGGTGACCCAATCACTGGAGGATTTCCGCTTTACCACCCTAAGCAGCCAGGTCGACTACAACCCGCAGGGCAAACTGAACCTGGCCCTGCGCCTGGAGGGACAAAACCCGGCCATCGAGCAAGGCCGGCCGATTCACTTCACGATCAACCTGGAAGAAGACATCCCGACACTGCTGGCCAGCCTGCAACTGACCGACAAGGTTAGCGATATCATCAGGCAGCGCGTGCAACAGCGTATGCTGGAGCGCAATGCCAAGACGGCTCCGACAGAGCCATGATTCAGATCAAGGAGAAGCGCCATGCGCGTGCGTAATTGTTTCGCCGCCCTGCTACTAGGGCTGCTCAGCACGGCCTGCACCCCGACCGTGCAGCTGGCGATGCCGAATGAGCCGATCAACATAAACCTCAATGTAAAAATCGAGCACGAAATCTATATCAAGGTGGATAAAGCCCTGGACAGCATGTTCAGCGAATCCAGCGGATTGTTCTAAGGAGCCCGAGCATGAACCTAACGAAACGCCTCGCCAGCCTATTGCTGCTGCTTAGCCTGAGCCTGCCAGCCGTCGCCTTGAACCTCAACGAAGCCATGTCTGCCCTGGGCGATGCCAAAGCCAGCGGCCAATTGGGTGAAATGACTAATGGCTATCTAGGGGTTGTCAGCGGCGGTGGCCAAGCCGCCGAAATCGCCCAATTGATCAACCAGGCACGGCGCGCTGAATACCAAAAGCTGGCCGCACAAAACGACATCAAACTAACTGATGTGGAAGCCATTGCCGGGCAGAAAGCCATCGACAAAACCCCGCCTGGGCAGTACATCCAGCTACAAGGTAAGTGGCAACGCAAATAGCTTGAAGCCCAAAATAAACAAGGAGCGCATTGCGCTCCTTGTTGGTTTTACCTAGAGCCTACTTACGATCTCGCGAGCTAGAGTCCTGCAAGGCAAAAAGAGGCGAGGAAGCGGAGTGTACTTTTGTACATGAGCATTCCGAGCCTGTTTTTAACGCAGCAGGGCCGACGCGCAGCAGATCGTATGCAGGCTATCAGCGCTGCTGAATCAATGGCTGCCCCGCTTTCGGTTTGAAATACAGGATTTCACCGCGGCTCAGGTTAGCCAGGCTTAGGTGGTCTTTAGCCACTTCGGCTTCAATCGGCTCACTCTGCCCGGCAACCTTGAGGGTCACGCGGGTAATAGCGCCGAGCGGGCGAATGTCGCGGACTTCACCGGCCTGATGACCTTCTTCGGCCTGGCGTGAGAGGTGAATCTCGTGCGGACGGAACAGCACGTGATGGTCCTCGCCGACATACAGGCGGTTGGCATCGCCGAGGAAGTGATAAACGAAATCACTGGCCGGCTGCTCGTACACCTCGCCTGGCGAGCCGATCTGTTCGATCACGCCTTTGTTCATCACCACAATACGGTCAGCCACTTCCATAGCCTCTTCTTGGTCGTGGGTCACAAACACCGAGGTCAGATGCACCTCTTCATGCAGACGCGCCAACCAGCGGCGTAGCTCCTTGCGCACCTTGGCATCCAGCGCGCCGAAAGGTTCGTCCAACAGCAGCACTTTCGGCTCAACCGCCAGCGCACGGGCCAGGGCGATACGTTGACGCTGGCCGCCAGAGAGCTGCTCGGGGTAACGATCGGCCAGCCAGTCGAGCTGCACCAGTTCGAGCAGCTCATGGACCTTCTTCTTGATTACATTCTCGTTCGGCCGTTCGCGCTTGGGCTTCATACGCAAGCCAAACGCCACGTTGTCGAATACGGTCATATGGCGGAAGAGTGCGTAGTGCTGGAACACGAAACCGACATTACGGTCGCGCACATCGTGGCTCGACACGTCTTCACCGTGAAACTCGATACTGCCAACGTCCGGGGTTTCCAGGCCGGCAATAATCCGCAGCAAGGTGGTTTTGCCGCAGCCGGATGGGCCGAGCAGGGCGACCAGTTCACCGCTCTGGATGTTCAGGTTGATATCGTTCAGCGCTTTGAACGCATTGAAGTTCTTGCTGACATTGGATACTACGATCGACATGACTTATTCCTCGCCAGCACTGGCTTTCAGGCGGTTGATACGTGACTCGCTCCACTGCTTGAGCAGCAGAATAAACAGCGCCAGCAACAGCAGCAGACTGGCGACACTGAACGCGGCGACGTGATTGTATTCGTTATAGAGAATCTCTACATGCAGCGGCAGCGTATTGGTGTAACCACGGATGTGCCCGGACACCACCGATACCGCCCCAAACTCGCCCATGGCGCGCGCGGTACACAGCACCACGCCATAGATAAGGCCCCATTTGATATTGGGCAAGGTGACATGCCAGAACATTTGCCAGCCACTGGCACCGAGTAGGCGCGCGGCCTCCTCTTCCTGGGTGCCTTGCTCTTGCATCAGCGGGATCAGTTCGCGGGCAATAAAGGGCACGGTGACAAATACCGTGGCCAGGACGATGCCCGGCAACGCGAAAATGATCTGGATATCGTGCTCACGCAGCCACGGGCCAATAAACCCCTGCGCACCGAACAGCAGTACATAGACCAAGCCGGCGATCACCGGCGACACCGAGAACGGCAGGTCGATCAGGGTGACCAGAATACTTTTGCCGCGAAACCCGTACTTGCTCACGCACCAGGCCGCAGCGACGCCAAATACCAGATTGAGCGGTACCGAAATGCCCACGGCCAGCAGCGTCAGCTGCAACGCGGAAAGCGCATCGGCCTCAAAGATTGCGCCGAAGAAAGTACCGACGCCATGCTTGAGCGCCTCACTCAGCACGATCAACAGCGGCAACAGCAGAAACAGCACAAACACCAGCCAGGCGCTGATGATCAGCAGCCTACGACCGAGCACATTACCGCGCCGCGCCGCGTTGGCCGAGGCTGACGCGCTTAGGGTGATAGAAGACATGGCGACTTCCTCAGGCTTTAGCGATCTGGCGCTGCAGCAGATTGATCAGCAGCAGCAAAATGAAGGAGACCACCAGCATCAGCACACCAATAGCCGTGGCACCGGTGTAGTCGTACTGGTCGAGCTTGACCATGATTAACAGCGGCAGGATCTCGGTCTTCATCGGCATATTGCCGGCGATAAAAATCACCGAACCGTACTCGCCGACACCGCGGGCAAAGGCCAGCGAGAAGCCGGTCAACCAGGCCGGCAGCAACGCCGGTAGCAGCACATGACGAAACACTTGCAAGGGTTTGGCCCCCAAGCAGGCCGCCGCTTCTTCGACCTCACGCGGGATGTCCGACAGTACCGGCTGCAGGGTACGCACCACAAACGGCAAGGTGACAAAGGTCAGTGCCAGGGTGATGCCGATGGGGGTATAGGCAATTTTGAAACCCAGATGAGTGGCGAACTGGCCGACCAGGCCGCTTGGTGCATACAAGGCAGTCAGGGCGATACCGGCAACGGCGGTGGGCAAGGCAAACGGCAGGTCGATCATCGCTTCTATCACCTTGCGCCCCGGGAAGGTGTAACGCACCAGCGCCCAAGCCAGCAATGTGCCGATAATGCCGTTGATGACTGCCGCCGCAAAGGCCGTGGTAAAGCTCAGTTTGAGCGCTGCCAGTACCCGCGGCGCGGAAATGATGGCCCAGAACTCAGCCCAGGTGAGTTGAGCGGCGTGAACAAACATGGCACCCAGAGGAATCAGCACCAACAGGCTGAGGTACACCAGGGTGTAACCCAGCGTCAGCCCGAAGCCGGGTATGACGGGGGAAGTACGACGAGACATGGTTTTGGCCTTGGCGGGTTAAACGATGAACTAATGGCGCGGACGAGTCCGTAGGATGGGTCGGGCCGCGCAGGTTGAGCCTGCGATACCCATCACTGGCCGGTTTGGAGCCGATGGGTATCGCTTCGCTCAACCCATCCTACGTTCGCTGTTTAAGCTCACTGGGCCTGGTAAATCTGATCGAAAACCCCACCGTCATTGAAGAACTTCGGCTGTGCGGTCTTCCAACCGCTGAAGTCCTTATCGACAGTGACCAGTTTCAGTGCCGGGAACTGCTCGGCGAACTCGCTCGCAATGGCCTGGTTACGCGGGCGGTAAAAGTGCTTGGCCGCCAGACGTTGACCTTCGTCGCTGTACAGGTAGTTGAGGTAGGCCTCCGCCACTGTGCGCGTGCCCTTCTTGTCGACGTTGGCATCCACTAAAGCCACCGGCGGCTCGGCCAGGATCGACAGTGACGGTGCGACGATTTCGAAGTTGTCGCCGCCCTCTTCTTTCAATGCCAGGAAGGCTTCGTTTTCCCAGGCCAGCAGCACGTCGCCGATCTGGTTGTTGACGAAGGTGATGGTCGAACCACGGGCACCGGTGTCGAGTACCGGCACATTTTTATAGAGCTGACCCACGAATTCCTGAGCCTTAGCTTCGCTGCCGTATTTCTGCTGGGCGTAGGCCCAGGCGGCGAGGAAGTTCCAGCGCGCGCCGCCAGAGGTTTTCGGGTTCGGGGTGATCACTTCAACACCCGGCTTGACCAAGTCATCCCAGTCCTTGATGCCTTCCGGATTGCCCTTGCGTACCAGGAACACAATGGTCGAGGTGTACGGCGTGCTCGATTGCGGCAGACGCTCCTGCCAGTTTTCCGGGATCAGCTTGCCGAGCTTGTACAGCTCGTCGATATCACCGGATAAAGCCAGGGTTACCACGTCTGCACGCAGGCCATCGATTACTGCACGGGCCTGTTTGCCCGAACCACCGTGGGATTGCTGGATGGTCACGGCTTCATGGCCCTGAGCTTGCCAGTGTTTGTTGAAGGCGGCGTTGAAGTCACTGTACAGCTCACGGGTCGGGTCGTAGGACACGTTGAGCAGAGTTTCTGCAGCGGCTGCCGGGCCTGCAAGAATGGCGCTGGCAAGTGCAGCGAGGGCAAAACGGCGAATGGACATGGTGCAGCTCCTAAGATCTTTGATTTTCTAATGGCTTGGTTTTTCTTTAGGGCTTGGCGGTCAACAGCGCATTCGTCGCTGACAGCTGCAATACCGGTGTGTGTTCATGGTTTGTGCTCGGTTCATGCTCACACCCTCCGGTGGTCCAGTCGGGTTTTGAGGTTGGTTCTAGTGGTTAAGCGTTTTTGCCGGCCGGAGCCTGCAAGCGAAATTTTTCCTTGCGTTCGATCTGCACGACCTGGCCGTTGTGCACGGTGATTTCAACCGCGCCAAACTTCAGGCCATTCAGCGCAGCCTGGATCTCGCGCAGGATGCTGACGTCGTCCTGAGCTTCAAGGTTGCGTAGGGTGGCGGTCATGGTAGTGCTCCTTGAAATAGCCCCATAAGCGGCGAAAACTGGCCGTAGTCAGTGGGCCTGGAGCGGATACTAGAGAGCCTTTAATATTCTTAAAAATATTATTTAAGAGCATTTATATTCTTTTTTTGCATATACAAACCTTGCACGCCTGACGCAACGGAGTGCAATTTCAGGCATAAGCAAATAAGTTCTTATTCTTTTTGATATTTGTAAGCTCTCCCTACACTGCAGCCATTCACATCTGCAGGAGGGCGCATGATGCGCAGCCAAACTATCCGTTACCTGATAGTGCCGGGCTGGCAAGGATCGGCCGACGCACATTGGCAGAGCCACTGGCAGCGCAGCCTGCCGAACAGTGCACGTGTGGAGCAGGCCGACTGGCTGAACCCTGACCGCAACACCTGGGTGGCCGAACTGCAGCGCAGTATCGCCAGTGACCCACGCCCGACCATCCTGATTGCCCATAGCCTGGGCTGCATCACCGTGGCGCACTGGGCGGCTCAAGCGCCAGCCGAGTTGCTGGGTCGGGTACAAGGGGCCTTGTTGGTCGCCCCGGCGGATGTGCAACGCAACAATTGCCCGGCAGCGTTGCAGAACTTCGCACCGATACCGCAGCAGCCGCTGCCGTTCCCCAGCCAATTGGTGGGCTCGGACAACGACGCTGCCGCCAGTGCTGCCCGGGCGATCGAGCTGGCCCGCGACTGGGGTAGCGCTGTGACGATCCTTAGCGGCGCCGGGCATATTAATGTGCAGTCCGGACATCGGCGCTGGGAGCAGGGTTTCGCCTACCTCTACCGCCTGCAAAACCGTGTTGACCAGCACAAGCGCCGCTGCGCCTGACCGCCGGTGCCTAGGTCTGTCGCGACAGACCTTTAGCCGCTCAGGCCAGCGGCTAAAGGCTGCAAAAATATCGGTACAAAATCAATTTCTGGTTATATCAATAGCATTAAATGTTTCTTTTTAAGAATAAAAAACTTGTGCAGTATCGGCGCCACATTCTGGCCAACAGGTCAGGCTCTACCCCGCGCTGCCTGCCGGCGCCGTGACGAGGAACGCCTTCATCATGCTCAAGAAAATTCTGCTGGCCAGTGCCATCACCTCAAGCCTACTGGGCAGCGCTGCTGCGCTGGCCGAAGACGCGCCGATTCTGAATGCGTCCTACGACATCGCCCGTGAGCTGTTTGCCGAGATCAACCCCAAGTTCATCGCCCACTGGCAAGCACAGACCGGTAAAGAGCAGAAGATTGACCAGTCATTCGCTGGCTCCTCGCGCCAGGCCCAGGACATCATCCAGGGCAAGAAGGTCGATACCGTAACCTTCAACCAGGTCACCGACGTCGACATCCTCGCTAAGCGTGGCCTGCTGCGTGAAGACTGGGCCAAGCAGTTCCCGAACAACAGCTCGCCGTACTACAGCACCACGGCGTTTCTGGTGCGCAAGGGCAACCCAAAGAACATCAAGGACTGGAACGACCTGGCCCGTGATGACGTGAAGCTGGTATTCCCTAACCCGAAAACTTCCGGTAACGCGCGCTACAGCTACCTGGGCGCCTGGCTGTATGCCAACGAGCAATTCAAGGGCGATGAAAGCCAGATCAAAAGTTTTGTTGCCAAGGTGCTGCGCAACGTCGAAAACTTCCCTACCGGTGGCCGCGCCGCCACCGTGGCCTTCGCCCAGAATGGCCAAGGTGATGTGCTACTGACCTTCGAATCGGAAGTGGTCAACATCGCCAATGGTGAAGAATTCAAATCCGGCGAATACGAGATCGTCGTACCGCCAGTTAGCGTGCTGGCCGAATTCCCAGTGGCGCTGGTCGACAAAGTGGTCGATCAAAAAGGCACCCGCGAAGTGTCCAAAGCCTACCTGGACTTCCAGTACAGCAAAGACATCCAGCAGCTGCTGACCACCTACAACTACCGTGTGCACAACCCGGAAGTGGTGGCGGCTACCGCAGCGCAGTTCCCGCAGATTCGCCTGATCAACCCAACCGAAGTCCTCGGCACCTGGGATGAGATCACTGCCAAGCACTTCGATGCCAATGGTATCCTTGACCAATTATTGGCCGAGGGTCGCTAAGACCTCATCGGTTTGAGCAACAAACAGCCGCCGTCTTTACGGCGGTTTGTGCTTTCAGGGATTTAAGTGTGCCTAAGACACCTCGCTTCTTTCTGCAGAACCCGCTGCTGCCAGGCTTTGGTCTGAGTTTCGGCTTCAGCACCTTTTACATCTCACTGATCATCCTGTTTCCGCTGTCGGCGTTGCTGCTGTACGTCAGCGACATGAGCTGGGCGCAGTACTGGCAAGCAATAAGCGACCCGCGCGTGGTGCAAAGTTACAAGGTGACCATCAGTGGTGCCTTCTACGCCACCATCGCCACCGTGCTGATCGGCCTGCTGTTGGCGTGGATCATCACCCGCTACGACTTCCCCGGGCGTCGCCTGGTGGATGCGCTGATCGACCTGCCCTTCGCCCTGCCCACCTCGGTGGCCGGACTGACGCTGGCCACCCTGCTCGCGCCCGGCGGTTGGTTGGGGCAATGGCTCGCGCCCATGGGCATCAAGCTGGCCTACGCCTACCCAGGCATCCTGATTGCCATGGTGTTTACCAGCCTGCCGTTTGTGGTGCGTACCGTGCAGCCGGTGCTGCAGGACCTTGGCCGCGATTACGAAGAAGCCGCCAGCACCCTGGGTGCCAATCGGGTGCAGACGTTCTTTTACGTGGTGCTGCCCACCCTGATCCCAGCGCTGGTCACCGGGGCGTCGCAATCGTTTATCCGCAGCCTCGGTGAGTTCGGTGCGGTGATCATGATTGCCGGCAACATACCGTTCAAAACCGAAGTGTCTTCGCTGATGATTTTTGTGCGTCTGCAGGAGTTCAACTACCCCGCGGCTGCGGCAATTGCCTCAGTCATTCTGCTGGCCTCACTGGTGCTGCTGTTTACCCTGCAAGTGCTGCAAGGCCGCCTGTTTAAATGGCAACGGCAAGGCAAATGAAAAAACCTCAATACTGGCATCAATGGCTGTTGATCGGCCTCGGGCTGAGCCTGATCACCCTGATTCTCCTGGTGCCGCTGGCGCTCATTTTCACTAAAGCCTTCTCCGGCGGCCTGGCGTTGCTGTGGGGCAACCTCGGCGAAGACTACATGCTTCACGCCATCGGCCTCACCCTGCTGGTGGCGGCGCTGACGGTGCCGATTAACCTGTGTTTCGGCATTCTGCTGGCCTGGTGCGTGACGCATTACGATTTTCGTGGGCGCAAGCTGCTGACCACCCTGCTCGACATCCCCTATGCGGTGTCACCGGTGGTGGCTGGGCTCTGTTACCTGGTGGTGTATGGCCTGGAGCACGCGCTGGGGCGCTGGTTCTACGATAACGGCATGCAGCTGATGTTTGCCTGGCCGGGCATCGTCATGGTCACGGTGTTTGTCACCGCACCCTATGTCGCGCGCATCTTGATTCCAGTGATGCAGTCCCAAGGCCAAGATGAAGAAACCGCCGCCCTGTGCCTGGGCGCCAACGGCTGGCAGATCTTCCGCCATATCACCCTGCCGAAAATCAAATGGGCGCTGCTGTATGGCGTGGTCATCACCAATGCCCGCGCAGTGGGCGAGTTCGGCGCGGTGTCGGTGGTGTCCGGCACCATCATCAACCAGACCCTGACCCTGCCCTTGCTGGTCGATCAGCTGAACAACGACTACAAACCCGCCGCTGCCTTTACCGCCGCCGCGCTGCTGGCCTGCATGGCACTGCTCACGCTACTGCTGAAAACCTTTATGGAATGGCGCCAGCGCACGCTGATGCAACAGGCTGAGGCCACTTAAGCAGTCACTCAGGCGCGACAACCCCTCACGCCGCAGGCACCTCACTGCAAGCGGAAGTGCGTCAGCTCGCTAGCGCTCAATACGCGCATGCGTTGCGGCTCAGTGCGGTTAATCGCCTCAAGCAGCGCCAGCGGCACCTGCATGTCCTTGAAGTACGCCACCTTACGGGCACGATTGACGCCGTGCCGGGAGGCCGAATGCACCGAATCACTGCCCGCGTAATAGGGCCGATGGATGCCCACATAACCCCGCACGGTTTTACGCTGCCCCGCCGCCAGCAGGTACACGCAACTGCCTTGGCATACCCCGGTGGAGGGCACCAGGCTGTCAAAGCGGGTTTCGTGCAGCAAACGACCGATGCGCATGGCCTCATCCACGCTGCCGCCAATGCTGTCGAGCATGACAATTTTCCTGGCAAATGTGCCCGGGTTGGCCTTGATGCCTTTGAGTAAGGCCTCATAATCGCCCGGCGCAATATCCTCGGAAACCTTAGCCACCAGGATCCGCCCCAGCGTTTTATGCTGGCCGGCCTGCACCTCAACCTTGGCCTGCGCGGCGCTCGCACACAGCGTCGCCACGCAAATAATTACAGCCTGAAACACACTACGGCCCATAAATCCGACAATTCCTTAAGCAACCTCACCCGTGGGTGGGCAAGATACCTTGCAGCAGCGATCGCGCATACGCCGAATCAGCCTCAATCGACGCCCCCCTTCACCGCAGAGAGAGCCCCGTGGCCACGATGTTCGAAATCCAACAGCAGAACCCCGAGCACTACCGCCAACAAACCCGCCGCAGCACACTAATCATCGCCCTGACGTTCGTTGTGTTGGCCATGCTGCTGTCCACCGCCACCGTCATGTTGTTTGGCCAGCCAGGCGGGGATAATTTCCGCTGGAACCTGACCGGCGTGATTATCGCCCTGCTGCTGACTGTGGCCCTGGTGCGCAGCTTTATGTGGTCACAACCCTGGATGGCCGCAGCAGCCTATGGCTGGCAGCTCAAGCGCAGCCTGATGCGCATCACCAATGTGATGCACCACGTCAAAGCCGGGGTGGCTGCACATGACCCGGAGGCCATGAAGTTGCTGCGCTTCTATCATCTCGGCCTGACCCAAATGCACCAGCTGGACGGCAACTCCAGCGCACTCAGCGAAGCCGTGGCGGAGATCAACCGACACAAAGAGCGTATGGAAAGCCTCGGGATGGACATCGATCAGCCGCAACTCAATCCCGACTGGATCGAGGCTATGAAAAAGATCACTGCACTGCCCAGCTAAACATCGCCAACCACAGACTTGCTGCACGTAAAACAGTAGCGGCTAGCCCCTTGCATGGGCGTTGTTGTCGGTCATGGTCTTTGCGCTGGGTAGAACCTGATCGGTGGGTTTCCATCTGAAAGCCCGCTATTGTTTTACTCGTTATCTATAAAGGAGCCTCACCATGACCCTCATGCAACGTAGAACTACGTTGATCTTGGCTGGCTTACTGGCCATGGGCAGCGCCTTCGCGCAAGCGGATACTCCCGTGCGTGTGGGCTCCAAGATCGATACCGAGGGCAAGTTGCTGGGCAATATGATTGTGCTGGCACTGGAAGCCAAGGGTATCAAGACCGAGAACAAACCTGGCCTGGGCAACACCCAGGTGATGCGCGGCGCGCTGACCGCCGGCGAGATTGATCTGTACCCTGAATACACCGGCAACGGCGCCTTTATATTTGCCGAAGAGTCCAACCCGGTTTGGAAAGACGCCAAAGCCGGCTACGAACGCGTCAAGGCGCTGGACTATGAACAGAACAAGATTGTCTGGCTGACGCCTGCGCCAGCCAATAACACCTGGGCGATTGCCATTCGCCAAGATGTGGCCAGCCCCAACCAACTGAAAACCCTCGACGACCTGGGCCAATGGCTGGGCAAAGGTGGGCACTTCAAGCTGGCCGCCTCGGCTGAGTTTGTCGAGCGTTCGGACGCACTGCCGGCCTTCCAAACAGCCTACAACTTCACCCTCAAGCCCGAGCAACTGCTGACGTTGGCCGGTGGCGATACGGCGGTGACGATTCGTGCGGCCGGTGAGCAAACCTCCGGCGTCAACGCCGCCATGGCTTATGGCACAGATGGCGCCGTGGCCACCTTGGGCCTGGTGATTCTCGACGACCCCAAAGGCGTGCAGCCTATTTACGCACCCGCGCCGATTGTTCGCGAGGACGCGCTCAAGCAACACCCTCAGATCGCCGACGCCCTGACGCCGGTATTCGAACTGCTGGATGGCCCCACACTGCAGAGCCTGAACGCCAAGATTCAACTCGAAGGCCAGGACGCGAAGAAAGTCGCCGCGGACTTCCTCAAATCCAAAGGGCTGCTGCAATAAGCCTGCTGATGACCCCTTACGTGAGCGTCAATCACGGTGGTTAGCGCTTTAATCTCAGCCGTCCAACCACGCTGGCGAACTGCACAGGCTGCACTTTCGCTGCTGGTGGTCGGTGCTTTGTGGAGCCTGCCGCTGGTGCGCGTAGCGCCCAATCGTCTGGTGTCGGGCGAAGCCGTCTCATTCTTCGCACTGCTGCAAGGGCCCGTCTGGGGCTTGGCCGTCTTGCTGGTAGGGTTGTTATTACTCTCGCTAGCACCGCCCCGTCGCATCTATTTGTGGCTGACCGTCGCAGCGGCAACCGTGTTAGCAGTGGGGCTGGGCGCTCTAGCCGCCAGCCACGCCACCCTGGTGGTGCAGGCAAGCGCGCCGTTTGCCCGCACGGCATTGGGCAGTGGCCTGTGGCTGGCGTGGTTGCTGTTGGGCTTAGTGCTGGCCGATGCACTGCAAGCCCTGCGCGCCGGCACCTTGGCGCGTATGGGCGTGGCCACGACGGCTTTGTTGCCGCTGGCGCTGTTGCTGGTCAGCGGCGGTGCCGATGAGTTGTCGATCATGAAGGAGTACGCCAACCGTAGCGATGAGTACTGGGGCGTGATTGCCCGCCATTGCCAGATCGTCGCACTGGCGCTGTTGTTTACCCTGGCCGTTGGCCTGCCGCTCGGCTGGGCCACTCATCGTTACGCGCGAGTCGGGCGCGCGATGTTTCCGCTGCTCAATATCGTCCAAACCATCCCCTCGATTGCGCTGTTTGGCCTGCTGATGGCGCCGTTGGCTTGGTTGGCCGCGAGCTGGCCGGCACTGGGCCGTGCCGGTATCAGTGGCGTGGGGCTGGCGCCAGGCGTGTTGGCATTAACGCTGTACAGCTTGCTGCCGGTGGTGCGCGGCACGCTGGCCGGGCTGGCGCAGGTGCCATCGGCAGTCACGCAGGCTGCGCAAGGTTTGGGCTTTACCCCGGCGCAATTGTTTTGGCAGGCGCAGGTGCCGCTGGCGCTGCCCGTGGTGTTGAGTGGCGTGCGCATCGCCAGCATTCAGGCGGTGGGCCTGGCCGCGGTGACAGCGCTGATTGGTGCAGGCGGCCTGGGTAGCCTGATGTTTGAAGGGTTGTTCAGCAGCGCCCAGGATTTGGTGCTGCTCGGTGTGGTGCCCATCGTCGTGCTGGGTGCGTTGGTGGACGGCCTGTTCAAACTGCTGATCGGCCTGTCCGCTAAGGCCACCCCCACCATGGAGCTCGCGCAGTGATCGAATTTAACAACGTGACTAAAACCTATGGCCTTGCCGCTCACGCCCCCAAAGCGCTGGACGACGTAAGCCTGCGCATTGGTCGCGGTGAACTGGTGGTGTTGATTGGCGCCTCGGGGTCGGGCAAATCCACCTTGTTGAAAATGATCAACCGCATGGAGCAGCCCGACAGCGGCCGCGTGATGCTGGATGGGCAGGACACGGCGCACATGCCCTTGCGTGAACTGCGCCTGCGCATGGGCTATGTGATTCAGTCAGTGGGGCTGTTCCCGCACTGGACGGTGGCGCGCAATATTGGCGTGGTACCCACCATGCTCGACTGGCCGCGCGAACGCATTGCAGCCCGCGTCACCGAGCTGTTACGCGTGTTTGACCTGGACCCTGCCACCTATGGCCCGCGCTACCCACACCAGTTATCCGGTGGGCAGCAGCAGCGCGTGGGCGTGGCACGCGCGTTGGCGGGCGACCCAGAGGTGCTGCTGATGGATGAGCCCTTCGGCGCGCTGGACCCGCTTATTCGTACGGCCCTGCAGGACGAGGTCAAGCGTATTCATCAAGCCTCGGGCAAGACCATCGTCATGGTCACGCATGACATCGACGAGGCACTGCGCCTGGGCACCCAGATCGTGTTATTGGAGCAGGGGCGGATTGTGCAAGTCGGCTCGCCACTGGCCCTGCTGAGCCAGCCCGCCAATGCGCAGGTGGCCGACTTTATCGGGCGCAGCGATGTCGGCATCAAGCTGCTGTCGCTGCAACGCGCGGATAGCCTTGCACGGGCTGATGCGCCACACAGCGGCCCCAGCCTGCCCGCCAACGCCACCCTGCGCGAAGCCGTTTCGACCCTGGCATTGCACGGCTGCCAGAGCCTCAACCTGCTGGACGATACGGGCGCGCACGCGGGGGTTCTGCACGCGACCGACTTATTCAATCGCCGGCACACTGGCTCTCTGCCGTTAAGCGATGACCAGGGGCAGCATGCTTAAGCCGCGCTACGCCTGGCTGGGCGACAAGCTGCTCTGGGCCGTCTTGCTGCTGGCGGCCTTGGTGTTCGGCCTGCCCCACAGCGAAGCGCTATTCGCCAGCCTGTTCCCGAAGTTGGAACGCCCGTTATACCGCCAGGAGCCGTTCACCCAATTACTCTGGCAACACTTGTTGCTGGTGGGTGTGTCGGGGGCGGCCGCTGTGCTGGTAGGTACGCTGGCCGGAGTTTGGGTAACCCGGCCGGCCGGGCGAGCTTTTCGCCCGGTGCTGGAAACGCTGGTGTCCATGGGCCAAACCCTGCCGCCAGTGGCGGTACTGGCACTGGCGGTGCCGGCGGTGGGCTTTGGTGAATTACCCGCCTTGATCGCACTGACGCTCTACGGGCTGTTGCCAGTGGTGCAAGGCACGATCACTGGCCTACACGCCGTGCCTGCTCCCGTGCTGCAAGCGGCCAACGGCATGGGCCTATCGCCATGGCAGCGCCTACGCCAGGTCGAGGGGCCACTGGCCATGCCGGTATGGCTGTCGGGGGTGCGCACCTCAGTCATCATCAACATCGGCACGGCAGCCATCGCTTCCACCGTCGGCGCCAAAACGCTGGGCTCGCCCATCATTGTCGGTTTGAGCGGCTTCAATACCGCCTATGTGCTGCAAGGCGCGGTGGTCGTGGGCATGCTGGCTGTGGTGGTGGACATGGGCTTTGAACGCCTGGCCCGGCGTGTCGCCTGGGCGCACTGAGCGGGCTTGAATCGCAGCCTCATCAAACTCAATGAGCCGATAACAACTCATCGAGAATCCCCAAGTTGAAGTGCCGTTGCTGGGTTACCGCGAAGAACTGCTCAGCAATTTCGGGGATTTGTGCATAAAGCTGCAACACGCCCGCCTGTAATTCGTCCTGCACCACCACCGCCGGCAGTAGCGCAACATCGCCGGAGTCGCGCGCCAGCAGGCGCAGCATGGCCATGTCATCGACCTCAGCGCAGATAGTCGGGCTTAAGCCCTGGCTGTCGCAGAACAGCTCGAACTGGCTGCGAATATCGCTGCTACGGCCTGGCACGATTAAGCGCACCTGATTGAGGTCGCGGAGCAGGTCGAAGGGCGGTTGATCAATACGCGGTGGCCCGACCAAACACACCGACTGGCGATCCAGGAGCCGACAGCGCCAAGACCGCTGGGCATCCGAACTGACCGGCGTATTACTGAGCACGATGTCCAGCTTGTGCAGTGCCAGTCGCTCCAACAACTCGCCCAAGCTGCCCGACTCCAGAGTTATGCGCACATCACGGCGGCCCAAAAAAGGCCGCAGCAGGTTCTCCTGGAAGTTACGCGAGAGCGTGGCCACCGCGCCGATGCGAAGTGGCTGATTGGCTTGTTGGGCACCTTGTAGGGTCATTTGTAATTCATTGCCCAGGGCGAAAATACTTTCCGCGTAATCCAGCGCCAGACGACCGGCCTCGGTGAGCAGCAGGTTGCGGCCTGAGCGGATGAACAGCGCATAGCCGAGTTGATCTTCCAAGGCGCGGATCTGCGTCGACAGCGCCGACTGAGCGACATGCAACGACTGTGCGGCGCGGGTTAGGTTGCCCTCCTTGGCCACGGCCCAGAAATAGTGCAAGTGATGAAAGTTCAGCCGGCGCATGATTCGTTCTTTATTTAAGATAATTAAGTTCTATTCAATCTATTTTAATTAAAAAAGCAACTACTAGAGACTGAGCCTACCGACCACCTGCGGAGGTTCTCTGATGCCTTTTCTGCTTTCTCAATTGAGTACCTTGCTGCCCTGGCTTTACCTACTGGCCTTATTAATGGTGGCCGTGAGCGCATCAACATCGCCGGTTTCGCGCATCTGGTGGCCTGCGCGAATCGCAGGTTACCTGGGCTTTGCCTTAGTGCTGGTAGCACTACTCCAAGCGACGCTGGACGGACGTGACAACGATCGGTTGGGTCTGGCCATGGCCGCCCTGATCAGCCTACTCGGGCTGGTTATCATCGATTTCTCGCAGCGCTACCTCGACGGTGAGCCGGGTCAACGGCGCTACGTTCTCGCGCTACTTGGCACATTAGCTGCGGTGGCGCTCGTGGTTACCAGCAGCGACCTGTACATAGTGGTCGGCGCTTGGATTGCCTCCAGCTTATGCCTGCATCAGTTACTGACCTTTTATCGCGACCGCCCCCTGGCCCAGGTGGTGGCGCACAAGAAGTTCATTGCCAGCCGCCTGGCTGATATCTGCTTGATTATCGCCACCCTCTTGCTGGTGCGCGCCGGCGGCGAAAGCACGATTGCAGTGATCCTCGATGAGGTCGTCATGCGCCTGCAAGCTAACGCCAGCTTAGGCTGGGACCTGCAACTGGCGGCCGTGCTGCTGGTATTGGCGGTGATTCTAAAATCCGCGCAGTTGCCGGTACACGGCTGGCTGATTCAAGTCATGGAAGCGCCCACACCGGTCTCGGCGCTGCTGCATGCCGGTTTGGTCAACCTGGGCGGCTTTGTGCTGCTGCGTTTCGCCCCCTTGCTATCAGCCGCTCCCACGGCGCAGACCTTGTTAGTGGTGGTCGGCGGAGGGACGGCGGTACTCGCAGGCTTAGTGATGATGACCCGCATCAGCATCAAGGTCCGTTTGGCGTGGTCCACCTGTGCGCAGATGGGTTTGATGCTACTCGAGTGCGGTTTGGGCCTTTACGAATTGGCGCTGGTGCACCTACTGGCTCACTCGCTGTACAAGGCTTATGCCTTCCTCGGTGCAGGTGAAACGGTCGCCCAGGTGCGACGCCAAGCGTTGTGTGACCCGCGTCCCGCGCTTGGGATGCAACAGGTGTTGCTGGCGCTAGGCCTGGCCACGCTTTGGGTCGCGCTGCTGCATGAGCTCTGGAACCTGCTACTGCCGGCCCACTCGCTGCCGCTCATGGCGCTGGTCATCCTGGCCATTGGTCTGGCCCCCTGGTGCCTGCGCCTGAGCGGTGCGCTGCACAGCCTGGGCATGCTCACACTGGTCCTCGGCCTCTACCTGCTCTGGCACTTCGCCGCCGCCCACGTGCTGGGCAGCAGCCCTGCGCCAAGCGTTTTGCAGCATTACCTGGGGCTGTTCGCGCTGCTGCTGTTCGTCACGCTTTATGTGTTTCAGGGGCTGATCATCACTCGCCCCACTGGCGCACTGGCGCGGCGGCTGTACCCCCTGGCCTTTGCCGGTTTTTATCTGGATGAACACTTTACCCGCCTGACTTTCCGCCTGTGGCCGGTACGCCATGCACCGAGTCGCATTGACGCAACTGGAGACAGCCAATGAGCGCATTCGAACACGGACTCAGCCTTGACCCGGACGTCCTAAACACCCTCGCCCGCGAGGCTTGCGAGCGCATTGCACCGACCTGGCCGCTAGACCGCATGATCGCCGTCAACCCACTGTGGGAGCGGCGTGACCAGCCCTGGGGCAGAGTCGCTGAGCAATTGCACAAGCGTGCTGGCAGCAGCCTCACGCTGACCGCAACGGACTACCGAGCAGCCTGGGATGAGGCACGCATAGCCGAGCGTCATCTTGAGCAGGCGCAGGCCGAAACATCACTCGCCTGGACACCCGAGCAGTTGCTGCAATTGCTGCATGAGTCGCCGAGCAACAGCCAACGCCTGCCGTTGCTCGAAGACATGGCTGAGGCCGAAATCAGCCTACCCGGTTGGCCCGCGTTAATTACCCAGCAGATAGGCCAGTGCTGCGCGGCCTGGTTCGATGAAAACCAGGCTGACTGGCGACCTGATGTGCAGCATGGGCTTTATCAGAGTTGGCGCGCCTCCATGGTGCAAGATCGCGGTTTGAGTGTGCTCAGCGCCTGCAGCGCACTGAGTGAGCGGATTGCTCAGTTGCCGCCTGAACCCCACTTGGCCTTGCAGACTGCCGTACAGCACTTGGGGCTTGCCGAGGATGAGCTGACCGAATGGTTCGACTGCCTGTTGCTGCGCAGCCTTGGCTGGGCATCCTGGTGTGCCTACATGCGTTGGCAGGCGCGTCTGCAAGCAGGCGACGACCCCATACTCTTGGAATTACTGGCGATCCGGGCCGCCTGGGAATGGCTGGTGGACGACCGCCGGCGTGATGCGGACAGCCGCTGGAGCGCCTGGCGCCTGGCATGGCAGGCCGCGCGCTGTGCGTCCCCTTCGCCCGGCTGGCAGGCGCTGCAGGTATGGCAGCGGGCCGAAGAACTGGCCTGGCAGGAGCAGTTGCAAGCGCAGTTATGCCAGGCCCCTGCCACTCAAGCTTGTGACACCCCGGTGGCACGCGTGTATTTCTGCATCGATGTGCGCTCGGAGGTAATGCGCCGTGCCCTTGAGCAGTCCAGCGCGCAGGTACAGACCAGCGGCTTCGCCGGCTTTTTTGGCCTGCCGATCGCCTACACCCCGCTGGGCACTGAGGCCACACGCCCGCAATTGCCTGGACTGCTGGCGGCCCAATTAACCGCTACGGACAGCAGCGGCGATGCCAACCGTGACTTGCGCCTGGCCAACCAGCGGCAAAACCGTCTGCAGCGCGCTGGGCGTTGGCAGCTGTTTGAGCGGCTGCCCGCTTCGACCTTCACACTGGTTGAGGCGCTGGGCATGGGCTATGCCGGCGCACTGCTTGGCCGCGTCGGCGGGCTCTTCTCTCGCCCGGCCGCACCTGATCGCACGGCTTTACGGCCGCACGAGTGGCAGCAGGTAAAACCCACACTCCCAGTGCTTGAGCTTGAACAGCGGGTGAATGTGGCTGCACGTGTCTTGCGCGCAATGGGCCTGACCCAGGATTTCCCGCCGCTGATCCTACTACTGGGGCATGGCAGCCAAAGCGCCAATAATCCGCAGGCAGCCGGATTGGATTGCGGAGCCTGTTGCGGCCAGAGTGGCGAGATCAATGCACGCTTACTGGCCGACTTGCTAAATGACGCCGACGTGCGCGGCCTGCTTCGCGAGCGCGGTATCCACCTGCCAACAGACTGCCGAGTACTGGCAGGGCTGCACAACACCAGCACCGACGAGATTCAGCTATTTGGCAACACAGCACTGCCGGCTGCACTGCAGCCAGCGTGGCTGACTCTGCGTCAGGCGCTCGATGCTGCCAGTGTTATCGCGCGGCGCGAACGCGCCAGCCTTTTAGGGCTCGCGCACCTGAGCGAAAAGCCCGCAAAGCTGTTGAACAGCTTACGCCGGCGTGCCTCTGACTGGGCGCAAACTCGCCCAGAGTGGGGCTTGGCCGGTAATGCGGGGTTTATCGCCGCGCCGCGCTCACGGACCCGCGGTCAGAACCTGCTGGGGCGCGTATTCCTGCATGACTACGATTGGCAGCAGGATGCTGATGGCCAGGTGCTGGAGCTGATCATGACCGCGCCGATGGTGGTGGCGCACTGGATCAACCTGCAGTACCTGACCTCCACCACCGACAACCTGCGCTTTGGCAGTGGCGACAAAGTGCTGCACAACGTGGTCGGCGGGCGCATTGGAGTATTCGAAGGCAACGGCGGCGACCTGCGCATCGGCCTGGCGCATCAGTCGCTGCATAACGGCAAACGTTGGGTGCATCGACCTCTGCGGCTCACAGTGGTTATTCAAGCGCCGCAAACCATGATCGATAAGGTCATTAGCGAGCATGCTGCGGTGCGTGATCTCGTGATCAACGGCTGGCTTCATCTGCTGCGCATTGACAGTGATTGTGCAACCGTAATGCAACGGCGTACCGCCGACGGCTGGTTACCCATCTAGATTGGTCCGGTACCTGGATACAGCCAAACGGCATCCAGGTACTGCCTCTTCACTCGAACATCTCGCACAAGAACGGCTTACAGCATTGTTGCAGCAGCCCTGCACACGGCGTTTGCGAGAATAAAACCTCTTCAGCCCCTTCGCACAAAGCAAGATCAGTCGGTGAACTGCTTACAAGCCAGGCAGTGTCTGGCTATTAGTCATAACGGGCCCTACGAGTTTTTGATCAAACCTAGCAGGTCCACAGATTTTTTTTAGCCGTTCAACTGCCAATCACCCCGCCATCATTTTTAGTAATCAGCACGGTGGTCGAGCGCGGCCGGGTTTGGCCGTCGCTGGCCGGGTAGCTGATACCCGGGTGCTGCACATTCGCCCACATTGCTTTGCCATCCAGGCTCCAGGCCAGGCCGGTGATCTCGCACCCGCGCGGACCAACCAGAAAGCGCCTGACCTCGCGGGTGCTCGGGTCGGCGCAGAGCAACTGGTTACAGCCCATGCGCTGCATCGCCGCTTCATCGTCACCGTAGTCGGTCTGAATCCACAGGCGGCCGTGGCTGTCAAAGGCCAGGCCATCGGGGGAGGAAAAGATGTCGCCGTTGATGGTGCCGGTGAGATTGGCAGGCACCGCCTTGCCGTTGGCATCCTTAGCGCCTTTTGGCTCGCCGGCCAACAGGAACAGCTCCCAGGTGAAAGTTTCAGCCGTAGGGTCAGCGCCCTGCTCGTTAAAGCGCAGGATCTGCCCATGCAAGTTCTGCGGACGCGGGTTGGCTTTGTCGGTGGGCTGCTTATCGCCCCGGCCGTCGTTATTGGTCAGAGCGACATACACCTCACGGCTGGTCGGGTGAACGGTTGCCCATTCGGGGCGATCCATCGGCGTTGCGCCAACCAAGTCAGCAGCGGCACGGGCATTGAGCAGTACTTCGGCCTGGCTGGCAAAGCCACTGGCGCTGGTCAGGCCGTTTTGCCCGTGTACCAGAGCTAGCCATTGGCCGGAGCCATCGGCATTGAAACGCGCCACATACAAGGTGCCTTCATCCAGCAGGTCGCGGTTGGCCTTGGGGTTGGCCGCATCAAAGCGCCCGCTGGGGACGAACTTGTAGACGTACTCGCCCTTGGCATCGTCGCCGGAGTAGAACGCCATACGCCCGTCATCGCCCAGGCTCAGGGCCGCACATTCGCGACTGAAACGACCAAATGCGGTGCGTTTGATCGGCTGCGCCTGCGGATCAAAAGGGTCGATTTCCACCACCCAACCAAAGCGATGAGGCTCGTTGACGTAACCACCGTGGGCTTGCTGCGGATCGGGAGTGGCGTTGAAGCGCGGGTCGGCGCTTTCCCAGGCATAGTTTTTACTGGTGCCCTCTTTGGCCAGGCCATAGCGCTTGTGCGACACGCGGCTGGCGTAGTCAGCCTGATCACGGTTGATAAAGTAGTTGTGCCAGTTTTCCTCGCAGGTGAGGAAAGTGCCCCAGGGCGTGACGCCGGTGGCGCAGTTGTTGAGGGTGCCGAGCACTTCAAGACCTGCGGGGTCGGCAACGGTTTGCATAAGCGCGTGCCCAGCCAGCGGGCCGGTGATGCGCATGGCGGTCAGGGCGCTGATACGGCGGTTGTAGGGCGAATCCATCACCCGTTGCCACTGCCCGTCTGCCCCCTTCTGCACCTCAATCACCGACACACCATGGGCTGCCTGCTCCTTGCGCACCTCATTCAGCGGCCGTGGCTTGCTCTGGTCGATCAGGCTGCTGGGGTGCAGCGGCGGGTTGACGTATTCGTGGTTCATCACCAGCAGGCCGCGGTCTGTTTCACCTTCGAAAGCGAAGAAATCCATGCCGTCGTGGTTGTCACCGGCCTGCTTGAGTTGCGCCTGCCAGTCGTCACTGGCATCCGGGTTCCACTGCGGCGCGCCAGCCTCGACCGGGTCGCCCCAGGAGAAAAATGGCGTGGCGCGATAGCCTTCGGCGACAAGCACACGGTCGAACTGTGGATCGATCTGCACTGGCACGCCCTTAAAGCCCAGCAGCGGGCTGGCTCCGGCACTGCGACAGGCACTGATACCGCCGGCGAAGAAGCCCAGCGCGGCCAGGGTGAGGCCGCCCTTGAGCACATTGCGCCGCGCAGGATTGAGCAAATCACTTAGCCCCGGGTTGGCGCTGGGGTTGATCGCCACATCATCGTGGGCTTCAAGGCTGGCGTGAAACTGTTGGTGATCCTGGTTCATCACGGCTCTCGCAAAAGGTTGGCGCGCACCGGCCCGCGCAGCTCTACACAGAGCAGCCTGGGCAGCGGGCATGGGTTTATTCAATACGGTAGGTAAAGGTGTTTTTCACATTGGGCACGGCAACGGCGCGGCCATCGATCACCCGTGGCTGATAGCGAAAGCTCTGCGCGGCGGCCAAGGACGGTCGAATAAACAAGGGATGGCAGGCACCCACCACCTTGGGCTGCTCAACCCGGCCCTGGGCGTTAACTGTGTAGCTGACGGTGCATTCGCCCTCAATGCCTTTGTCCAGCGCACGCTGAGGGTAAGCCGGTGCCTGCTTGGCAATCGGCAGGTACTGACGGCTCGCCGCCGCAGCGGCTTCGGCCTGACGCGCCTGCTCGGCAGCAGCATCGGCGGCTTGCTGACGCTGCTGCGCGGCAAGCTGTTCGGCGGCTTGGCGTTGTTGCGCCTGCTGGCGCTCTTGCTGTTCTTGCCGGGCCTGCTCCTGACGTTTGAGTTCAAGTCGCTGGCGTTCCTGCTCAAGCTTCTCCTGCTCAACACGCTTATGCGCCAGGGCCGCTTGCTCCAGTTTTTGCTGGGCGATACGTGGGTCAATCTGCGGCTCCACCGGCGCACGCACTTGCGGCTGCGGCGCTTCGATCGGCACAGGCGGCGGGACTTCCACCACCGGCGCCGGTGGCGGCAGGCTGAGCAACTGCATGCTGATGGTACTGATGCTCGGCGCCGCGGGCTTTTCCACCGGCCAGTTGGCCAGCAACAACGCCAACACCACGCCATGTAGGGCCAGAGTCAGTAGCGCAGCCTGGGCATTGCGCAGACGCGAGATTGGCAGTCTCGGCCAGGCGATTGAGGTGGAACTGTCCATCAGCGCGCTGCTCACTGCGGGGCCTCGGTGATCAGGCCAAGGTTGCTCACCCCGCCCTTCTGCAAGGCGGCGATACCGGCGACCACGGTGGCGTAATCGGTAGCCTGGTCGGCGCGGATATACACCTGGGTGTCACCACGCTCAGCGATGATCTGCATAATCTGGGCGGTCATTTCTTCAAGGCCCACGCTGCTGTCGGTCTGCTGTTCGGTGTTCAACTCGTTGCCCAGGTTCCAGTAATAGCCACCGTCCGCCTGCACCGAAAGGGTGAGGATTTGCTGCTGGGTATCGGTGGGCAGCGCTTCGCTGGCGACCTTGGGCAACTCGACCTTTACACCCTGGGTAAGCATGGGCGCGGTGACCATAAAGATCACCAGCAGCACCAGCATCACGTCGATGTAAGGCACCACATTCATCTCAGCCTTTGGCGCGTGTTTGTTTATCGGCTTGCGCATGGCGGGCTCCTCAGGCGGCGGCGCTGACGTGGCTGCTGGCGGCGTGCAGCTTGCGGTGCAAACGCGCCTGCAGTTCGTTACCAAAGCCGTAGTAGCGTGTGCTTAGGGTGGCGACCCGGGCACTGAAGCGGTTGTAGGCGATCACCGCGGGAATCGCTGCGAACAGGCCAATGGCCGTGGCGATCAGCGCTTCAGCGATGCCCGGGGCGACCGTCGAGAGCGTCGCCTGCTGCACCTGGGACAAGCCGATAAAGGAATTCATGATGCCCCAGACGGTGCCGAACAGGCCGATATAGGGACTGACCGAGCCGACGGTGGCGAGAAACGGCAGGCCCTTTTCCAGGCGTTCTTCCTGCTCGCTGATGGCCACCAACAACGAGCGCTCGACGCCGTCGATCACCAATTCACCGGCAATCCCTGGCTCGCGCTTGAGCTGCGCAAACTCGTGGTAGCCCGCCTGGAAGATCTGCTGCAAACCGGCATCCTCATCCACCCCATCGCTGCCCTCGCGGTACAGCTTGGCAAGATCGTGACCGCTGCGAAAACGCAGCTGGAAGTCCTTCATCAGACGTTCGTTACGACGCAGTACGGCGCTGCGTTGGATGATCAGGTACCAGCTAAGCAGCGAGGCCAGCAGCAGAATCAGCATCACCGCCTGCACCAGCAGGCTGGCATTACTGATCAGACCCCAGACGGTCATCTGTTCGAAGGTGTTGTGCATAGGTGTCTCCTTGCATCGCGCGCCGAGGAAAACCCTCGGCCGCTATTCGATTACGTTTGTGTTGCCAATTGATGACGACCGCGCGGGCTATTCCAGATCGAGCGCTTCAGCCACAGCGGTCCAGGGCAGGTATTTGTAGTTCTGCCGGTCTTCGGGCATGCGCTTGCGACCGTCCTGCACCACCAGCATGCCGTTGCTCCAAATGCCGCCGAGGTTGGCCGAGGTAACGTCCAGGCCGTCGGTCTCAGAGGCGCCATCGATACCCAGCTGTGCGTTCAGGCCGATGCGAAATGCGCCGCGCACGGCATAGGGCGCCGTAGCATCGAGCACCACGTAGCTGTCGTTGCCCTGGCTGGAAATCACCAGGTAGTTGCGGGTCGCGCCCTGGTAAATCGCCAGGCCTTCGATGTCGTCATGCACCACCTCACCGGCCGCAATCACCTGTTCCAGCTGGGTTGGCGCATCGGCGCGGGCATCTAGCGCCCAGACCGCGACATCCTCTTCGCCGACAAACAGACGCTGGTTGCGGTCATCGGTAACGCAACCTTCCGGTTGGCTTGCCACCTTGAACTGGCGGACCAGCTCACCCTTGATCTGCCCCGCGTCCGCACTCAGGCGGTACTGCAGAAAGGTGCCGTCCTTGTCGTTGGGAATCGCATAAATAGCCCCGGCGGAATCCTTGAACATGCACAGGCCGTAGATGTCCTTGAGCGATGTGGGCAGCTGACCCAAGTTGCGCAACTCGCCGCTGCTGCGGTCGATGGCGAACAACTGCAGGCTGTTCTGATCACGGTTGCTGGCCACGGCCAGGTCAACCAGCTCGCCATTGAGGTCAAAGCCGGCACGCACATCGACGTTGTTCATCCGCCCAACGCGCAGGTCCTGCAGCTGCTTGCCGGCCAGGTCATAGGCCAGCAGACCGCCCTGCTTGTCGGTGCCCAATACGCGGCTCTTGCGCGGGTCGCTGGGATGCACCCAGATAGCCGGGTCATCAGCGGCATCGCCCAAACTCGGTACCGGGTCGGTTTGCACCTGTACCGGCAGAATCGGCAGCGCCGCGTGCGGCTCAGGGGCTTGCGCCTGCCAGGCCAGCTGCCCGTGCTGCAGGCCATCGTCATCGCGCACCAGCAGCTCCAGGCCGCCCGCAACCGCACGCACACTGAGGCCTTCCGGCTCATTCAGCTTGCCCAAGGGCAGCACCGGCTGGGCCTGCCAGCCCTCCTCGCCGCGCTGATAGCGGTGCAGGCTGTTGCGTTCCGGGTCCAACGCCAACACCCCACTCGGCACCACGGCCATGCCGGCGAGCGCCTTGCCGATATCACCGAACGGCTGCACCAGGCCCACCGGCTCGCGCACCAGATCCGCTTCGGCATGGGCGGCGTAGGCCCACAGGCCGACGCCTTCCTCGTTGACATACAAGCGCTCGGCCTGATCATCGACCTGGCAGTGCTCGCTGGCCGGCGGCAGGCTCATACCACGCACGCGCTTGGGCGCCGACAGCGGGACCTCGTTCTGGGCCACCAGCCACTGCTCGCCGATGCCTTCCTCACCGACCAGAAAGACAAACGCGTTGTGCGCCGCATCGCGGTACAGGCACAGGCCATCAATCTTGTAGTCCGGGCGCGGCAGGTACAGCGGCTCGCCCCAGCGCTGATTCGCCAGGTTGACCAGCATGGCCTGCTGACGGTCGACATCCAGCGCCGCCACCAGCAGGCCGCGCGGGCCGACGCGGTGATCGATGCTGGCAAAGCTGCCGGGTAGTTGGCTCAGGGTCGCGCCCTGACCATCGAGCACAAACAGGCCCTGCTTCTCACTGCTCTGCAGGCGCTCGGCACCTGGCCAGAAGCTGTCGCTGGCGAGCCATTGCGCTGCCTCGACCGACTTCATGCTTGGGCTGGCAAGCGCTTGCAGGCTCAAGGCTGCAGTGGGTTTATCGGCCACCGAGTTCTGGCAAGCACTCAAGGCGATCAGGCTGGCGAGCAACAGATTTTTCTTAACAAACGAAAGAGGCATACAGGCAAATCCTTACTAAAAACGTAACAGCCAACCGGGCACGCGCGCGGCGCACCCAACCGGCACATAGATCAGAAGTGGGTGAAGGTCAGGCCGAGCTTGTAGGTCGGGCCGTACTCTTCGTATTGAGCGTTGAAGTCGCGGCGGCCGCTGTAGACGTAGTAGGACTCGTCCGTCAGGTTCTGCGCCTGGAAGGTCAGTTGCAGCACAGGCGTCAAGAAGTAACCGGCGCTGAAGTCGACGAATAATTGCTCGTCGGCGTAGAGGTCATGGGCCTTGTCGTCGATGGCCGCGACTTCGGCCAGGTAGCTGGATTTGTAGTTGGCCGACAGGCGCAAGCTGAGCGTGTCGTCTTCCCAGCCGAGCATCAGGTTACCGACCGTATCCGACTGGTTCGGCAAGTCGATGCTGCGCGACTGGCCTTGCCCTTCGATCTTCGCGTCGGAGCGGCTGAAGGTGGCGTTGGCCCCCACCAGCAACCCGTTCCAGGGTGCCGGCAACCAGTCGAACTTCTGTGAGTAGGCCAGCTCCAGGCCATACAGCTCGGCACTGTCGCCATTGGCAAAGCTCAGCGCCTCATCGAACCCGAGCCATTCGCCGGTGCCGGCCAGGTCGGTGTTGTAGACGAAGCTGTCGATGTCCTTGTAGAACACGAACGCCGAGACCACACCGGCACGGCCCATATAGTGTTCGATGCCAAAATCGAGGTTCATCGATTCCAGCGGATCAAGCTCAGGGTTACCGAAACTGGCCTCGTCGCCGTCGATCACAAAGCCCGGCGCCAGCTGGCCGAAGGTCGGCCGTACCACGGTGTTGGTCCAGGCAGCGCGCAGCTGGGTGCTGGCGTTGAGCTGGTAGCGCGCATGCAGCCCCGGCAGCCAATGCTCATAGCGCGTGTCGCTCTTGGTGTCCTCGAATACCCCATCGCGGATGCCGCTGCCCTTGGCCTCAAACTCGGTGCCCTCGTAACGCACCCCGGCGATAAAACGCCAATCATCGATATCGAGGCTATTCATCAGGTAGGCGGCGTTGATGTCTTCGCTCATCTCGAAGTCATTCACCCGCGACTCTTCTGCGTTATAGAAGTCGGCCTTATTCAAGCCACCGAGCAGACGTTCGATGGCCTTGTCGCTGATACCGGGGCCGAAGCGGCCCAGGCCGTAATCCACCGAGCCCTTGCTGAACTGACTGAGGTTGAGCTGGGCATCGCTCAGGCCGACATCGCCGAAGTCCTCATACTTCCAGGCTTCCAGGTCGTTGTCTTTTTCCCGGCGGCTGAGTTTGCCGCCGAATTTGACCTGCGCCGCATAGCCCTTGACGTCATAGTCACGGGCCAGGTCGAGCTTGATGTTCTTCTCGGTGTCGGTGGTGTTCTGCTTTTCCCAGTCGACGCTGTCGAGGGTGAAGTTGTTGGGGTCATAGAACGCCGAGTCGATGCTCAGGTGCGGCTTCTTGCTGTCGCTGAAGCCGGCATCGTTGAAGTCATCGTTACCCTCGAAGGTCGCGCCGGCGATGCCTTCCGGGCTGTCTTCGCTGGAGCGGCTGAAACCAGCCTGGGTGCCGATGGTCCACAGGCCGAGCATGCGCTCGCCGCCCAGCACGTAGGACTGCACTTCCTGAGTTTCCTCGCGGCTCTTCAGCTCGCGGTAGCCTTCGGCATCGCCGCGCTCGCCGGACAATTGCGCATCGGCAAATTTGACGCCGGCCGCATTGCGGGTCTCAGTGTCTTTGTAGCGGCTGTAGAGGGTGCGCAGGTAGTAGCTGGAGAGGTCATCGGGCTTGTAATCGAAGTTCAGACCGAAGCCGGTGCGCTCACTGGTGATCTGATAATCGCGCTGTTCCAGCTCTTCCAGCCGTGCGCCATTGTCGAAGTCCCAGGCGCCGCCGGTCTCAACGTTATCCGAGCCAAAGTCACGTTCCTGCCAGCTCAAGGCCGCGGCCACGCCGAAGTTGTCAATGCCATCGCCCAGGCTGAAACGATCACTGATCGCGCCGGAAAATTTAGGGCTGGTTTGTTCGGTGTTGTCGTCGTAGCTGCCCTCGGCACTGCCGGTGTAGAACAGCCCGTCATGGTCGAATGCCGAAAGGCTTTCAACTTCCACCGTACCACCGAGGGAGTTGGCGTCCATGTCCGGGGTCAGGGATTTAACCACCGTCAGCGACTGCACCAACTCGGAGGGCAATACATCCAGGGCCACGGCGCGGCGGTCGCTTTCCGGCGAGGGCACCAGGGTGCCGTTGATGGTCACACTGTTGAGGTCGGGGCCGATGCCGCGCACGCTGACAAAGCGCCCTTCGCCCTGGTCACGCTCAACCGACAGGCCGGGAATGCGCTGCAGCGCTTCGGCGGCGTTGTCGTCCGGCAGTTGGCCGATGCCGTCGGCGTGCACCACGCTTTCTACGTTGCCGGAACTGCGCTGCTCTTTCAGCGCCTTGTCGATACTGACGGCCTGGCCGACCACCTCGACGTATTCGGTGGCCGGCTCAGCCGCCATCAGCTGGCTGCTGGTGGCAATCGCCAGGGCTAGCACGCTGATATGCAAACCCGAATTGCGAGCGGAACTGCTGCGAACCTTCATCACCTACCCTCCCTAAGATTGATCGGTGCCAGGCTGCAATGGCCGGGCTATTGGGGAGCGAAAGCTAGGCAGGAGTGATGACGCTTCTGTGACAGCACATGTGGCCATACCGCTAAACCAGTGGTTTTCAGCGGGCTTTTGCGCGCAATTGAGCTGAAATGACCCTAAAGGCATCACCGAGAGGCCAGCCCGTTACACCGTTCAGCGCAGCACTTCATCTATAACGCAGCAGAAATACCCCCATGCGCAGAGGCAGAGACCAACTGATCAGCAGAAAGCGCAATAAATCTGCGAATAGCCGTGAGCCAATATGACCTCCTCCATTGCAACTAAACCGTCATCTGCATCTGTTCTGCTGACGGCCATTACTCTCTGCGGAGCCTATTGGCCATGCCGCCACTGCTGAAACTGCACGTTTGGAAACTCTCCGGCCTGTTGCTGGCGGCCAACTTCGGCCTGCTCGCCTACCTCGGCGCCGGTTCGCTCAAAGCGTTTGGCGAATGGAACTGGACCGATATTGCGGGTGAAGGCGGCTCGGCGCTGTTGGTGTTGGTGTGGATCGGTTTATTGCTAAAAAGTCGCCCGGCCGGGCAGGTCACCACCCTGCTGTTCTATGGCCTGGCATGCCTGTTTTTCTCGCTGTGGATGGATACCCTCGACGAATTCGTGCAACTGCCAGCAAGCATCGCCTGGGACAAGTGGCTGGAGTCGGGCCCGATGCCCGCGGGGTTTATCCTGATGACCCTTGGCATCTACCACTGGCACCGCGAACAACTGGCGATCAGCGGGCAAATGGAAAAACGCGAACGGCTGTTCCGCGAGCACCGCTTGTTTGACAAAGTCACACCACTGGGCGGCGCCGACTACTTGCGCTTGCAGTTGCAGCAAGCCTTGCAAGAGGCACACAGCGAACAGCAAGCGCTTTCGCTGGTGATCCTCGACCTGGACGATTTCAGCCGGATCAATCGCGAATACGGCCACGCCGAGGGTGATCGCGTCTTGCAGGTGGTATCCCAGGTGATGGTGCTCAATCTGCGCCGCCAGGACCTGCTCTGCCGCCTGGCCGGCGACCGCTTCGTGGTGCTGCTGCCCAATACCGGCGAACAACAGGCCCGGCATCTGGCTCTGGAGCTGCAAGTCGCCATGCAGCACCTGGCCTACAAAAGCCACCTGCATGGCGAGCGCCTGCAACTGAGCGCCAGCGTGGCGGTGGTAATGGCGCAGCAGGACAGTCCAGAGAGCCTGTTGCAACGGCTCAATCTGGCGCTGGCACGGGCCAAACAACCGCCGCATATCAAGCGCGCCTGAGGCGGATGCCATGACCGTGAAAACGCCTTGGTATGAATGCGACAGCCGCTTTATCGCCGCCCACTACCAACCTGCAGCCTTGATCGACCTGGCCATCAGCCGGGATATCGACACCCACCGTCTGCTGCGCGGCACTGGCTTGTTCTATGACGACATTCTGGCCGGCCAGGTGCGCATCAGCCCACAGCAGTTCCTGGGGCTGATTGAAAACGCAAAACGCCTGCTGGAGGCCGTCGACAGCAGCTTTCTCTTCGGCCAGCGTTTGTTGCCTGGCCACTATGGCGCGGCCAGCCAGGCGCTGCAGCAAGCCGGCAACCTGCAACAAGCGCTGGAATTACTGATTGAGATGCGCGCGCTGTTCAGCCCATTGCTGGCACCCCGCCTGTTGCTCGATGAACAGCACGCCTACCTCTACTGGGTCGACAGCAGCGGCGCTGGGTCACACTGGCGCTTTCTGATCGAGGCCTGCATGACCGCTGTAGTGGCGATGGCCCGCTGGTTGTCCGGGCAACAGCTGCCGTGGCGCTTCCACTTCGCCCACGCGCAGCCGCGCTATATCGAGCAATACTGGGTGCACCTGGGCGAAGACCTGCACTTCGATAGCCAGCTGGACATGCTGCGCCTGCCCCGCGAATTTATGACCGCCGCCTGGCCCAACGCCGCGCATACAGCCGGTGCAGTGGCGCGCCAGGAGGCTACGCGACAACTGCAGGGCCTTGGTTATCAAGCCAGCCTGCTGGACCGTTTGTATGCTTGGCTGCAAGCCAACGTGCGCCAGTCGCCCAGCCTGGAGCAGGCCGCGCTCGCGTTCGAGATGAGCCCCGCGACCTTCAAACGCAAACTGCAGAAACACGGTACGCACTATCAGGAACAACACGATCGGGTACGCAAGCATGTAGCGCTCTACCTCTATCGCATCAAGGCGTACAGCAATGAAGAAATCGCCGAATTCCTCAGCTTCCACGACGCGACCAACTTCCGCCGCTCATTCAAACGCTGGACCGGGCTGTCACCCAGCGCGCTGCGGCAGTTATTTGAAGCGACCTAGCCATGACGGAGGCTTGAAGGCGTCTACAAACGAAGAACCGAGATATACCCTAAGAAAAAACCGCTCGTAACGAGCGGTTTTTTAGTTGCTTGCAGAAACCACTTCAAGCCGTGATGGACTTATACCAACGCAAGCAGTGTTAGCTTTTTATTGATTGCGCCTAGCTATGAACGTTAGGCGAGCTCATCGAAACACTCGGCGATAATGGCCAGGCCTTTTTCCAGCAAAGCATCTTCAGCCGTCAGTGGGACCAACACGCGCAGTACATTGCCATAGGTGCCGCATGACAGCAGGATCAAGCCTTTGTCACGGGCTTTGGCGATCACTTGGCCGACCAGTACAGCAGCCGGTTTGTGTGGATCGCCGCCTTCAAACAGCTCAACGGCAATCATCGCCCCCAAGGCGCGGACGTCACCGATCACCTTGTGTTTGGCCTGTATGGCTTTAAGCCCACCGACCAAGCGTTCGCCGACGATTTTGCAGCGTTCCAGCAGGTTTTCTTCCTCAAAAACCTCCATCACAGCCAGCGCAGCAACGCATGAAATCGGGTTGCCGGCATACGTGCCGCCCAGGCCACCTGGGGCAATCGCATCCATGTACTGCGCGTTGCCGCACACGCCGGCGATTGGGAAGCCGCCGGCGATGGATTTGGCGAAAGTGGTCAGATCAGCGCTGACGCCCATCTGCTCCATGGCGAAGAAAGTCCCCGTACGGCCAGCGCCGGTTTGTACTTCGTCGGCGATGAGCAGAATTCCGTGCTGGTCACACAGGGCTCGCAGGCGCTGCATAAAATCTTTCGGGGCAACATAGAAACCGCCCTCGCCCTGCACCGGTTCAATTATGATCGCGGCGATGTCTTTCGGCTCGGCGTCGTTCTTGAAGATGCGCTCGATGCTGGCAATCGCGTCATCCGTACTCACGCCATGCAGCGCGCACGGGTACTGAGCACGGAAGATACCGCCGGGCATCAACCCCATACCGGCTGAGTACGGTACAACCTTACCGGTCAGGCCTAGGGTCATCATGGTGCGACCGTGATAAGCACCCGTGAAGGCGATCACGCCTGCACGGCCGGTAGCAGCGCGGGCGATTTTCACTGCGTTCTCTACGGCTTCCGAACCGGTGGTGACCAGCAGGGTCTTCTTGGCGAAGTCGCCGGGCACCTTGGCGTTGATTTTTTTCGCACAGCTCAACGTAGGGCTCATACGCCAGTACCTGGAAGCAAGTATGAGTAAGCTTGCCCAGCTGAGCCTGCACGGCCGCGATGACTTTAGGGTGCAGGTGACCAGTATTGAGAACGGCGATGCCGCCGGCGAAATCGATAAACTCGCGACCTTCTACATCGGTCACGGTGACGTTCTTGGCCGTGTCGGCAAAAATCGGGTGAATCTGACCGACGCCGCGCGGTACAGCGGCTTCGCGGCGTTTCATCAAGGATTCATTGGTGTTTTTCATGCTGCTCCCCATGGGCGTCAATCGACTGGTTTTTAACGTTATTAATGGGCGTTACTGCTCAGTGCCGGCTCTTAGATGCCTAAGCACAGGTATTTAATTTCCAGGTATTCATCCAAACCGTACTTAGAGCCTTCGCGGCCCAGACCTGAGGCTTTCATGCCGCCGAACGGTGCCACTTCAGTTGAGATAACCCCGGTATTGATGCCAACAATTCCGTACTCCAACGCTTCTGCTACGCGGAACACCCGGCTCAGGTCACGCGAGTAGAAGTAACCCGCTAGACCAAACTCGGTGTCGTTGGCCATGGCAATCACATCGGCCTCCTGCTGAAAGCGGAACAACGGCGCCAGGGGGCCGAAGGTTTCTTCCTTGGCCACTGCCGCCGTGGTGGGCACATCGACGAGTATGCTCGGCTGGAAAAAAGTACCGCCCAGGGCGTGCGGTTGGCCACCCGCAAGCAGGCGGGCGCCTTTGCTGAGAGCATCTTCCAGGTGGCGCTGGACCTTGGCCACCGCATTACTGTCGATCAGCGGACCAGTGGTCACACCCTCTTCAGTACCATCGCCCACCTTGAGGGTGGCGACTGCGGCATTGAACTTCTGGGCAAAGGCATCGTATACGCCGTCCTGCACGTAAATACGGTTAGCGCAGACGCAGGTTTGGCCGTTGTTACGGTATTTGGAAATCATCGCGCCTTCGACGGCCGCGTCTAAATCAGCGTCATCAAACACGATAAACGGCGCGTTGCCGCCCAGCTCTAACGAGAGCTTCTTCAATGTCGGTGCACATTGCTGCATCAGTTTGATGCCCACAGCGGTTGAGCCGGTGAATGAGAGCTTGCGCACCACCGGGCTTTCACACAGCTCGGCACCGACTTCACGGGAGGCCTCTACATCAGCAGTGATCACACTGAGCAAACCCGCGGGTAGGCCTGCACGCTCAGCCAGTACAACCAGTGCCAAAGCGGAAAAAGGCGTTTGCGGTGCAGGTTTAAGCACCATGGCGCACCCAGCGGCTAAGGCGGGCCCAGCCTTGCGGGTGATCATTGCGCTGGGGAAGTTCCAGGGCGTAATAGCCGCCGTAACGCCCACGGGTTCCTTCTGCACCAAGATGCGTTTATCCGCTGCATGGGCCGGTATCACATCGCCATACGCACGCTTGGCTTCCTCGGCGAACCACTCGATAAACGAAGCCGCATAGGCGATTTCACCGCGGGCCTCGGCCAGAGGCTTGCCCTGCTCTGCCGTCATGATGCGCGCCAAGTCTTCTTGGTTTTGCATCACCAGTTGGTACCAGCGGCGTAGACAATTGGCGCGCTCTTTGGCCGTAAGGGCGCGCCAGGCAGGCTGCGCCGCTTGTGCGGCGGCAATGGCGCGGCGGGTTTCGCTGCGCCCCATATTCGGCACGCTGCCCACCCGCTCAGCGGTGGCCGGGTTGAAAATTGAGGTGCGTGCATTGCTATCGGCTTCGCACCACTGACCATTCACATAGGCGTGTTGGCGCAGCAGGCTTGGGTCTTGTAGTTCGAGTGGCATGGCTGGGCTCTATGTTTGGGTTATTCAGGCTGTTGGGTGCGGAGTTTTTCGCTGCGCCCGCGCAGCCATTCCAAGGTCAGCAACAACAGGATGGAAAAGCCGATCAGCATGGTTGCGGCCGCCGCGATAGTCGGGCTGAGGTTCTCGCGGATACCACTGAACATCTGCCGAGGCAGGGTGACTTGCTCTGGGCCGGCGAGAAACAGCGTTACCACGACTTCATCGAACGAGGTGGCAAAGGCAAATAGCGCCCCGGAGATAACGCCGGGGGCGATCAGCGGCAGGGTCACTCGGCGAAAGGCGGTGAGTGGCGAAGCGCCTAGGCTAGAGGCCGCACGCACCAGGTTGTAATTGAAGCCCTGCAGCGTGGCAGACACCGTGATGATCACGAACGGCACACCCAGAACCGCATGCACGAGGATCAGCGAGATATAGCTATTACCCAGGCCTAAAGGCGCCAGGAACAGATAGCTGGCTACGCCGACAATTACCACCGGCACCACCATCGGCGAAATCACCAGGCTCATGACCAAGGCCTTGCCGCGAAACTCGCCGCGGGTCAGGCCGATGGCCGCGAGTGTGCCCAGCACCATGGCGATAAAGGTCGCTGCGGGCGCAATAATCAGGCTGTTTTTCAGGGCGCGCATCCAACTGGCCGACTCGAAGAAGTCTTGGTACCACTGCAGGGAAAACCCTTGCAGTGGGTAGGTCAGAAAACTGCCAGAGTTGAACGACAACGGAATGATCACCAGCACCGGCAGAATCAGGAACAGCAGTACCAGGGCGCACAAGGTGCGCAAGCTGTAGTGCCAGATCCGTTCAATAGGTGACATATAGGGGCTTAGCATCTCGACTTTCTCCTTAGCTCATACGCAGGCGGCTAGCGCCCACTAGCCAGCTGTAAACCACATAGAGCACCAAGGTCGCGAGTAACAACAAACCACCAAGCGCTGTGGCCATACCCCAGTTGATGCTGACGTTGGTGTAGAACGCGACGAAGTAGCTGACCATTTGATCGCTAGGGCTGCCGAGCAACGCAGGGGTGATGTAGTAGCCAATGGACAGGATGAACACCAACAGGCAGCCTGCGCTGACACCCGCCACCGTTTGCGGGAAGTACACGCGCCAGAAGCTGGCAAATGGATGGCAGCCCAGTGAAATAGCGGCGCGCATATAGGTCGGCGATATACCTTTCATCACGCTATAAATCGGCAGAATCATGAAGGGCAGCATGATGTGGACCATGGAGATATAAACCCCGGCCCGGTTGAACACCAATTGCAGGGGCTCATCAATAATGCCCAGGCTAATCAGCGCGCCGTTGATCAAACCGGAGGACTGCAACAGCACAATCCAGGCCGCAACCCGCACCAAGATTGAGGTCCAAAACGGCAGCAGCACCAAAATCATCAGCAGGTTGCTTTGCCGTGTTGGCAGGGTGGCCAGCAAGTAAGCCAGTGGGTAGGCCAACAGCAAGCAGATGGCGGTAATCACCAGGCCCATCCAGAACGTACGCACGAAAATATCGAGGTAAATCGCTTGATCAGGCGACGCCGCAGCCAGCTCGCCGAGGTCATCAATACGATGATCCACCGCAGCCAAGAGGTAATAGGGACTGATGCTACTGGTGTTGCGACGAATGACCTGCCAATACGCGGGATCTCCCCAGCGCTCGTCGAGGTCTTCAAGGGCATCTTTATAAGACGCAGGCTCAGTCTTGAACGGCAGCGCTCTGGCGCTTTTCATCATCAAGCTGCGGTAGCCCGCCTGCTCCATGTTCATGCGCTTTGATAGATCGCCAATGGTGCGACTCTTACGCGCCTCGGCAAGGTCGAGGCTAAGCGCCTTGTACACAGGCTCACCCGGCAACGCGCGACCGTCCCAATCGCCAATCGCTGCCACTGTCAGCGGCAGTGTGTCGACCACCTCAGGGTTGCTCACACTTTTGTAGAGCAGTGCTGCAATAGGAACCAGAAAGATCAGCACCAGAAAGATCACCAACGGTGCGATCAACGCTTGAGCTTTCAGGCGGTTAAGCCGCTCGGCACGGGCCAGGCGCTGCTTCAGCGTGGTGCCGGCGTTCTCGTTGAGAGGCACTGCAATGGCCATAACGAACTCCGAAAATCAGGGAAGGCACCCCTGCAAAAATGCAGGGGTGCTAAGCGGTGGCTAGCGGGCCGCCCAGGAGTTGAAGCGCTGTTCCAGTTGCTCGCCGTAATCAGCCCAGAACGTCACGTCGATCGCGACCTGATTGTCGATGTTGCCTGGCGCTGTCGGCATATCACTCAGCAACTCTGGCGCGAGCAGGTTGATGGCTTGTTTGTTAGCTGGGCCGTAAGCAATGTTTTCCGAAAAGGTTTTTTGCTGCTCCGGCTGCACAGTGAAGGCGATGAACTTCTGCGCTGTCTCAAGGCTTTTCGCGCCTTTAGGGATCGCCCAGCTGTCGAAGTCATAAATACCGCCGTTCCACACCACTTTCAGGTTGCTTTCGTTTTTCACCGCAGCAATTCGACCGTTATAAGCGGAGCTCATAACCACGTCGCCAGAGGCCAGAAACTGCGGAGGCTGGGCTCCGGCTTCCCACCACTGAATGCTCGGTTTGATCTGATCAAGCTTTGCGAAAGCACGGTCCTGGCCTTCTTTAGTGGCCAGCACGCCGTACACATCTTTGGGCGCGACACCATCAGCCATGAGGGCGAACTCGAGGGTGTATTTAGCGCCTTTACGCAAACCGCGCTTGCCCGGGAATTTATCGGTATCCCAGAAATCCGCCCAACCCGTTGGTGCTGAGGCGAGCTTGTCGGCGTTGTAAGCCAGTACGGTTGACCACACGAAGAAGCCAACGCCGCACGGCTGAATAGCGCCGCTAATAAAGGTGTCCGCACTGCCAAACTGGGCCGGATCAATTTCCTCGAACATGCCTTCTTCGCAGCCGCGCGCGAGCTCCGGTGATTCAACTTCAACCAGATTCCAGGTCACACTGTTGGTATCAACCATGGCTTTAACCTTGGCCATTTCACCGTTGTAGTCACCGGCTATGATTTTATTAGCGGTGGCTTTTTCCCACGGCTGGTAAAAGGCCTTGATTTGCGCCTCTTTGTTAGCGCCACCGAAGGCAATCACCGTGAGGTCGTCGGCCATTGCCGGCGCGGCGAATGCGACAGCCAATGTCAGTGCTGTAAGCGAGAGAGTTTTGGTCATTGTTGTTTTCTCCACTGCAGGATTGATGAAGCGAGGTGAACTCAGTTTGTTTCGATCAGCGGGTCCAGGGCGCGCACATGCTCGACCTCCCAGCCTAGGGGGACGACATCGCCTACAGCCAATGCTGGGTCGAGTTCGGCAATCGGTTGCTTGACGAAAAAGTCGCTCATGCCACACACCTCTAGACGAACCCGTACGTGGTCGCCGAGGTAGACAAATTCGGATACACGGCCCGAAAAACGGTTCTGGCAGGACTCACTCGAACCATTCAGGCGAACTCGCTCTGGGCGCACCGACAGCGTCACCGGCTCCCCGCACTGACCCACGTTCACCGCCAGGGCTTCGACTTTTTCGCCACGGGCCAGCTCGACCATGCAACGCTCGCCGGTTTGGCTGAGCAAGCGGCCATTGAGCCGGTTGTTTTCACCAATGAAGTTGGCGACGAAGGTGTTGCTCGGCTCTTCATATAGCGTGCGCGGGTCAGCGATCTGTTGAATTTCGCCTTGATGAAACACAGCCACACGATCAGACATGGTCAGGGCTTCGCCCTGGTCATGGGTCACGTAAACCACGGTGACGCCCAAGCGTTTGTGCAGGTGCTTAATCTCCATCTGCATGTGTTCGCGCAGTTGCTTATCGAGGGCGCCAAGCGGCTCATCCATCAGCACCAACTGCGGCTCAAACACCAGCGCACGGGCCAACGCCACACGCTGTTGTTGTCCACCTGAAAGCTGGCCGGGGTAGCGATTACGGAAGCTGTCGAGCTGCACCATGGACAAGGCTTTTTTTACCCGTTCGGTGCTGTCGGTGCGTGACATGCCGCGTACTGAAAGAGGAAACGCCAAGTTCTCGGCCACGGTCATGTGAGGAAACAGAGCGTAGTTTTGGAACACCATGCCGATGTCGCGTTTGTGCGGAGGGAGCTTGGTGAGCGAGCGGCCGCCGAGCTGGATATCGCCTGCGGTGGGGGTTTCAAACCCGGCCAGCATCATCAGGCTGGTGGTTTTGCCGGAGCCAGAAGGGCCAAGCAAGGTGAGGAACTCACCCTTGCGTATATCCAGATTGAGATCTTTAACGATCAGATTTTCGCCGTCGTAGCTTTTCTGAATACCACGGAAACTTACCAGTACGTCATTGTCCTGAGACCCAGTCATCGCCATACCCTTGTTTTTATCTGCACGCTGTTGGGTACAGAGAGTAGGCACGGTTGTAGATTGTAAAAATCGGGCAGGATGACAACTGTTTATAGGTCTGTAGGACAATCTCTTGTAGGGATTGCCCTACAAAAAGATGCAGAGCGGCAAAGCACTCACATCAGTTTGTGGTCAATGGCGTAGCGCACCATGTCCGCTAAAGAGGTCATACCGAGCTTTTGCATCAAGCGAGCTTTATGGGTACTCACGGTTTTATTACTAACGGCCAGATGCTGGGCAATTTCATTGACGCCTTCACCACGAACCAGTCGCTCAAATACCGAGAACTCGCGTTCAGATAATTGCGCATGCAGCGGTCGTGAATCGGTAAGGCCGACCTCGAACACCATGCGGTCCGCCAACGCCGGGTCGATATAACGACCACCCGCGGCTACTTTGCGTATGGCGGTAATCAGTAGCGCAGGTTCACTGTCTTTGGTGGCGTAGCCTGCAGCCCCTACTTTAAGCGCGCGTGCTGCCATCTGCGCTTCATCGTGCATGGATAACACGAGAATCGCTGGCGAATCAGCCAAGGCACGAATCCTCGGGATAGCTTCAAGGCCATTGACCCCCGGCATGGAGATATCCAACAGCACCACATCGCAGGGTGTGCGCCGCAGGCATTCGAGCAACTGCTCACCGTTACCGGCCTCCCCCACAACTTGCAGGTCCTGGCACATACCAAGAAGGGTTTTTATGCCTTCGCGAACAATGGTGTGATCTTCTGCAACCATGACTCGAATCACTGCAGTTCCTCTTCACTCAAGGGCACGCGCGCGCACAGGGTTGTGCCTTCGCCGCACTGACTGTCAATGCTCAGGGTGCCGCCCAGCATCAAGATGCGTTCGCGCATACCGACCAAGCCAAATGACCTTACAGGTTTGTCGCTGCTGGTGGTAAACCCCTGGCCGTCATCACTGATGCACAGGCTCAACTCGCCATCCTGCAAACTCAAGGTAACGTGCACGCTGTGCGCTTGCGCATGACGCATCACATTGGTCAGTGCTTCTTGAAGAATACGGAATAACCCTGTGGCTTTGGCGTCGCTCAACTTCGGTAAATTGTCGGGCACATCCACCAGACAGGTGAGGCGACTGCGTGTCTCAAAGCGGCTCACTTGCCACTCGATGGCCGACGCAATGCCTGCATCCAGAATAGGTGGGCGTAGCGCCATTGCGACGTCGCGCACCAATTGGAATAACTGGGCTATCAGGCGTTTTATGTTGTGCAGGTGATCATCCAGCGCGGGTACCTGCCCCGCACACGCCAACTCACACATCGCGATTTCGAGCTTTAGCACTGTGAGCATTTGGCCCAGCTCATCATGCACTTCGCGGGCAATGCGGGTTTTTTCCTCTTCACGCACGCTTTCTAAATGCTTGGACAGCTCGCGCAGCTGGCTACGCGATTCGGACAGCTCAAGTTCGATGTGTTTATTGGCCGTAATGTCCCAGACCACCCCATCCCACACCACGCGCTGGTGATCCAGGTGACGCGCAGTGGCGCGAATATCAGCCCAACGCAGATCGCCGTCTTTTCTTAAAATACGCCCCTGCCAAAACCAATCACTGTCGCTGGCTAAGGCGATTTCCTGGCTCAGGTTGTAACTCGCCAGATCATCCGGATGAACCAAGCTGCGGATGCCGCGATCAACGCGTTGCAGCTCTTCAGCCGGGTAGCCCACCAACGCCTGACTGACCGAGCTGATATAGGCGAAGACAACTGGCTGATCGATAACCGGACGCTCCAGACGAAACACCAACCCGGGAATGTTGCCGGCGATACCTTTAAAACGCGCTTCGCTCTCCTGCAAGGCCGCGTTAGCCAGGCGTCGTTCGGTTATATCTGAGAGAAATACCACCAGATATTCGGCATCGCGAAAGCGTAAAAAACTCAGTGAAAGATTCACTGGCAACATACGCCCATCTGCCCGCACGCATTCCGTTTCAAAGCTCAGCGGCCCTTCTTCACGGCTTCGAACCTGTTTCCACAGGGTCAACCAGCGGTCCATGCTTAGGTTCGTTTCTAGCTCGCGTAATGGACGCTCGACTAGCCCTCCCGACGCATAACCCAGCATTGTCTCGGCAGCGTGATTGGCATAGCGCACATGGCTGTCCCAATTCACCCAGAGAATGCCCACGGTGCTGTGGTCGATGGAAAACTGGCTGAGGTGTAACGCTTGCTCGGCAACCTCGCGAATACTCAATTGGTGTCGGCTATGCAGTAACTGGTTCTCCAATGAGCGCCGTTGCCGGCGCAAATGCACAGCAACGGCAACCGCGCCAAGCAGTGCAATAAATAACAGTAAGGTCAAACCGCGCCAGAAAGACAGGGAGTCACTGGTTTGTGGGTACTTTAACGGCAACCAACGCTCACGCAGGCGGTCAACTTCACCAACCGGCAGGGCGCGCAGAGCTTGCTCCATGATCTCGGCCAGCATTGGCTGATCGCGCCGGCTGGCAATGCGCAGTAATTGCGGCAGGCCTAGATCACCGACAATTCTGAGCCCTGCAAATTGCGACTCACCTAACAGCAGACTTAGCCGCGCTTCATCAACCACGGCATAGCGGGCTTCGCGTTGTACTATTTTTTGCAATGCGACGCGCGCAGATGACACGGGCAGAATTTTCAGCTGGCTGTAGTTGCTGCGCAGGTAAGTCTCGGCTGCACTGGGCGAGCGCACGGAAAATATTTCTGCGGTTTCTAGGTTGTCGATATTCACCACATTGCCTGACTGGCGTTCACCGACGATTAAATGCGGCACGCGCATATAGGGGTCAGAAAAAAGCCACTGCCGCAGGCCTGCGGGTGATTGCTGCATACCGGGCACAAGGTCTAACTCGCCACGCTTTGCCGCTATATCTAACGCTGCGCGGCTAGAAAAACGCTGCCAAACCGGCTCAACCCCAATGCTGGCTAGTACTTGAGAGATCAGCTCGACATTCGCCCCAGAAAGCTTCTGCAATCGCTGGTCGTAACGGGCCCAAGGCGCTTGCATAAGCAGCCCTACGCGCAGCTTTTTATGTTGCGCTAGCCAAATTCGCTGCTCTGGTGTCAAAGAAACCTGAGGGTTCGTTCTAACCGCTTGGGCATGAGCTAAAACGGGCAGCAGCAACGCCACTGCAAAAACAAAACGCACCAATCGATGCATACGGAATCCACCCTTAGAGTAAGAGCCCAGTATGCATGAGCGTGATGTCATGCTGCTTTCGAAGGGTGTAACCATGAACAGCCCCGTGCATTATCAAGCAACTGCAAGAAGATGATCGTACCAGCCATCTACCACTCGCAGCTTTTGACCTTTCAAAATATAAGGTCAAACGAGGTTCTAAAAAATCAATTGGCACAGGGCGGCAGCGCTGACCTCACGACCAATGGCCGGCTGAATCACCCCACAGTGCAGCACCTCTGTTGGTGTACTCGATTGCACCAGGCTCACTCAATTAAGCCTTGAGACGCTTAACCCAAGCAGCTGTAGCCGTCTTACGCGCCTGGATCTGATTCTCTGTGTGGCCTTGCGCCCGATCTTTTTTGATTCGAATCTGAGCAGTGTCACTGGTCGGCTAATGAAACAACTGCTCACTCAACGCTGTACTGGCTTCTAACAATACCGGTAAGAACTTCGATTCAAGCTCCTGACGCGTGGTACGGCTGACGTGGGTGCCGACATTCAGCGCGGCGAGTACCTGGCCTGCTGAATCTTTCAGCGGAACGGCAACCGAACGTAAGCCCACTTCCAGTTCCTGATCGATGATCACCCAGCCCTGCTCACGGATTTGCGCAATGCTGTCCCACAGCCCTTGCGGCGTGTGCACGGTGCGACTGGTTTTAACTTGCAGATCGGCACTGCTCAGGTATTCCTCAATCGCTTGATCAGCCAGCCCCGCCAGTAGAATCCGCCCCATGGATGTGCAATAGGCCGGCAGCCTGCTGCCAACACTGAGATCCACCGAGATCAGCCGCTGTGGCGTGGCCGAACGGGCAATGTAGAGAATCTCGTCCCCTTCCAGCGTGGCCATCGAACACGCTTCATGCAGCTGCTCGCTGATGCGGTCGAGAATCGGCTGGGCAGTAACCGCCAGCGGCGTCGACGACAGGTACGCATGGCCCAGGGTCAACACCTTGGGCAACAGGGAATAAGTGCGGCCATCGCTGGTGGCGTAACCCAGTTTCATCAAGGTGTGCAGGCAACGCCGCACGGCCGCGCGGGGTATCTCGGTGCGGTGGCTGATCTGGGCAATGGTGAGGTGACGCTTGCGCTCCTGAAACGCATGGATAACCGCGAGTCCGCGCGCCAATGACGTCATGAAATTGGGGTCGCCGGTCAGGGCTTCGATACGCTTGGCCGGCGACGCGACAATGGGCGGAGCCAGGGTCGACAGGGGCAAATAGTGTTCATCACTCATTGGTTTGTCCTGAACAGAACGGCTGTTATGGGCGATTATCGAACTGTAGATCGATAATCGCAATTGACCACTGCTCAGCATCACTCTACCGTGGCGCCGCCGCTGTCGCCCACCCTGTCTACAGGCAGGTGCCTTGCGCCACAGCGCCATGACCTTGCCCACAAGGTAGGGCCATGCTCCCCATTCGGCGGCCTCCTCCATCACGCTACTCGCGTGGTGGAGAGTGGCTCGCAGATGTCATCCGCAGTGCACATTCAGCAAGTGGCTACGCGTCTAGTCTGCTCTTTGCATCCCAAACGGGTCGGTAAGTGAATGGACGCGTTGCCGTTATCTTCCAGGCGCGTAGCACCGCTGCAACAGAGGTGCGCAAAGCCTGCGACTGAACCACACAGGATGCTCCGCGCGGCGACGATTAAACGCCAAATGCCCTTCGCCTTACGTGCTTAGCAGCGCCGGCCAATTGCACGTATGCGCCGGCACTTTTTAAAACGCACTCAGGGGCTAACAGTGCCACTGCGCTGCCTGCAATTAATGCCTGCAGCGCACGCGCCCCGGTATGCTGACTTAGACGCGTGCTTCTCACTGCAGCGCAGTGAGTCGCTCTCAAGCCAGCAGGAAATCCAGCACGCGGCTGGAAAACAATGCACCGGCTTCGACGTTCGACAGGTGCGCAGCATGCAACTCAAGCATTTGTGCACCGCGAATACGGTCGACCATAAAGCGTCCATCGGCAGGCGTCGTGACAGCGTCCTCGCTGCCGCAAACCACCAACACCGGCAGTGTGATGCTGCCCAGTTGCTCGCGGAAATCCGCATCACGCACAGCTGCACAGTTGGCGGCATAGCCTTGCGGCGAAGTCTGCGCCAGCATCCCGACAATCGGTTCAACCTGGCTGGGTTGGGCAGCCGCAAACGCCGGGGTGAACCAGCGGGCAATGGAACCATCACGCAGTGCCAGCATCGCCGCAGCGCCATCACGCAGGACGGTTTCGATGCGTGGGTTCCACACATCCGGGTTACCGATTTTCGCGGCGGTATTGCACAGCACTACACGCTGCAGCCGTTGCGGCGCATTAATCGCCAGCCACTGACCAATTAGCCCGCCCATGGACAGCCCGCAGAAAAACGCCTGTTCAATATTCAGGGCATCCAGAAGGGCCAGCACGTCACGGCCATTTTGCTCGATGCTATAGGGCCCCTCAGTGACCAGTGACTGGCCATGCCCGCGGGTGTCATAGCGCAGCACCCGGAAGTGCTCGGTGAACGCCGCCATTTGCGCGTCCCACATGTGCAAGTCAGTGCCCAGGGAATTGGACAGCACCAGCACCGGTGCCTGCGCCGGGCCTTCGAGCAGGTAATTCAGTTCGCCATCGGCGAGTTGTACGGCAGTCATAAAGGCTCCTAGAGGGAGAAAGTCTGGAGGTGAGGCCACCGCTCATTACGCTGGAGGCGCCCGTCACACCGGGCATGTTCATGCCCGGGGATCACCGGTGGATTATGGCTATTACTCAGCCGCTCAAACGCGCTCAATCGCCAAGGCCAAGCCCTGCCCAACACCCACGCACATGGTTGCCAGACCATATTTACCGCCGGTTTTCTGCAGATGATGTACAGCGGTCAGCACCAGGCGGTTACCGCTCATGCCCAGTGGATGACCGAGGGCAATGGCACCGCCGTTGGGGTTGACCCGCGCATCGTCGTCGGCCAGCCCCAGCTCACGGGTCACCGCCAAGCCTTGCGCGGCAAACGCCTCATTCAGTTCAATCACATCGAACGCCTGTAAATCGAGGTCAAGGCGCGCCAGCAACTTGCGCACGGCCGGTACCGGCCCAACCCCCATGACGCGCGGCAGCACGCCACCGCTGGCCATACCCAACACTTTGGCGCGGGGCGTGAGGCCATATTTCTTTACAGCCTCGGCGCTGGCCAGAATCATCGCCGAAGCACCATCGTTGAGGCCTGAGGCATTACCGGCGGTGACGGTCTTTCCCTCACCATTGACTGGTTTGAGCTTTTCCAGCGCGGCGAGGGAGGTGTCGCCACGCGGGTGTTCATCCGTATCGATGACAGTATCGCCCTTCTTGCCTTTGATCAGCACCGGAACGATTTCCTCGGCGTAGTAACCCGAGGCCTTGGCCGCAGCCGCACGTTGCTGACTACGCAGGGCGAAAGCGTCCTGATCGGCGCGACTGATGCCGCAGTCCTCGGCGACATTGTCACCCGTGACCGGCATCGTCTCGACACCGTATTGCTGTTTCAGCGCCGGGTTGATGAATCGCCAACCCATGGTGGTGTCTTCCAGTTTCTGCGCGCGACCAAAGGCGCTTTCGGCCTTGCCCATCACATACGGGGCGCGGGTCATGGACTCAACGCCAGCCGCGATGGCCAGCTCCATTTCACCGCTGGTGATGGCGCGGAATGCCGCGCCGATGGCTTCCATGCCCGAAGCGCAGAGGCGGTTAAGGGTCACACCCGGCACGCTGGCCGGCAAACCGGCGAGCAGCAGCGCCATGCGCGCCACATTGCGGTTGTCTTCGCCGGACTGGTTAGCGCAGCCCATAAACACTTCGTCTACGGCCGTCCAGTCAACCTGCGGGTTGCGCTCGATCAGCGCCCGCAGCGGGATGGCGGCCAGGTCGTCGGCACGCACCGGCGCCAAGCCACCGTTTAGACGGCCAATGGGGGTACGGATGGCGTCACAGATGAAAACCTCGCGGCTCATTCGTCACTCCCCTTCTGCCCGTGGGCAACGGCAGTGCGGGCTTCCAGGTCGCGCAGGGCGGCCAGTTCTTCGGCTCTCGGCGCCTCGGTCGTGGTCACCACATCGGCGAACCGAATCTGCCAACCGGTGTTCTCAATCACCTGCTCGCGGGTCACGCCGGGGTGCATCGAGGTGACGATGAATTCGTTGCTGCCCGCTTCCGGTTCCATAATGCACAGGTCTGTGATGATCGCCACCGGCCCCGCACCAGGCAGGCCCAGGCGCTTGCGATGATCACCGCCTTCGCCATGGCCAACCGAGGTGATGAACGCCAGCTTATCCACGAAGGTGCGATGGCCCTGCTTAAGGATGATCAGCACCTTCTTCGCGCTGCCGGCAATTTCCGGCGCGCCACCGGCGCCTGGCAGGCGTACCTTGGGCTGGTGATAGTCACCAATCACCGTGGTATTGATGTTGCCGAACTTGTCGACCTGCGCAGCGCCGAGGAAGCCGACGTCAATGCGCCCGCCCTGCAGCCAGTAACGGAAAATCTCGCCAGTCGGCACTACGGTGTCAGCGGTTTCGGCCAGCTCGCCGTCACCGATGGACAGTGGCAACACAGTCGGTTTGGCACCGATGGGGCCGGACTCGTATATCAGCACCACTTCAGGGGCATGGGTCAGGCGCGCCAGATTGGCCGCCTTGGATGGCAGGCCGATGCCGACGAAGCAGACGCTGCCGTTGCCCAGATTGCGCGCAGCCGCCACGGTCATCATTTCATTGGTGTTGAAGTCGCTCATCACTTGGCCTCCGCGTTCAATTTCGCCTGGAACTGCAGAAAATCTTCAGTGCCACGGATGTAGGTGTCGATCCAGGCCGTAAAGGTTTCGCGGTCGCGCGCGATGGGGTCCCACGCTTGGTAGAAGCGGTTGTCACGTTCGTAGTAACCGTGGGCATAAGACGGATGCGCACCACCCGGCACGACGCACACGGCGGTTAGCGCCCAGCTCGGCAATACGCAGGCGTTCATCGGTGCTTGCAGGTCATCAACGATTTCTTCGACGGTAACGATGCAACGCTGGGCCGCCAAGGCTGCCTCTTTTTGCACCCCGAGAATGCCCTGGATCAGCACGTTGCCCGCGCGGTCGGCTTTCTGCGCGTGGATGATGGTCACATCCGGGCGCACGCTCGGCACAGTGGCCAGCTGCTCGCCGGTGTAAGGGCACGCGATAAATTTGATGTCTGGATTGACCTTGACCAAGTCCGAGCCCTGGTAGCCACGCAGCACCGCAAACGGCAGATTCGAGGCCCCGGCGACATAGGCATTGGCCATCGCCGCGTGGCTATGCTCGCTGATGGCCAGCGGATGCGGCCAGCCCTTCTCAACCGCGTCGCGCAGGCGATGCAGCGAGCCCACACCGGGGTTACCGCCCCAGGAAAAAATCAGCTTTTTGGCACAACCGGCACCGATCAGCAGGTCATACACAAGGTCGGGCGTCATGCGCACCAACGTCAGGTCTTTCTTGTTCTGACGAATGATCTCGTGCGACGCCGCAGTCGGAATCAAGTGGGTAAAGCCTTCGAGGGCGATGGTATCGCCGTCGTTGACGAAGCGTTTAACCGCGTCATGCAGGGAAATAATTTCAGCCATGGTGATCTCGGTTGTTATCGGGACGTAGCAGCACGCCGGGTAGAGAAAAAGTACCCGCGGACCGATACGCAAACAATCCGATAATCGACTTACTGTTCGATAATCGAACAAATCTAGACGTTCAGTCTGCCGCTTCTGCTGCCGCACACAGCGCCTGCATCTGCAGGATGCGTTCACGCTGGCCGACGAGCTGGGCGACGATGCGCAGTACGATTTCCTGGCGCGCCTTGGCCCCTGCGCGCATTTCGGCCATGGCCTGCAGGGCAGCGCTGGTGGTGTCCAGACCGTGGCGCGTAGAGTCGGTGGCATGCTGCATGCCAAGCCGCGCCTCGTCGGCCGAACGCTGCAGGTTGCCGGCGATCTGGCGGATCTGTTCGCTGGAATCGTTGGCACGTACAGCCAAGTTGCGCACCTCGTCGGCCACCACGGCAAAACCACGGCCGTTTTCGCCTGCACGCGCGGCCTCAATGGCCGCATTAAGCGCCAACAAGTTGGTCTGCCGGGCGATATCCTGAATGCTGCTGACAATCGCCCCAATGCGCTGAGATTGCTCACCTAGGGTGTTGAACACCTCCCCGGTGCGCTGCAGATAATCGGCCAGCTCGCTGATCGACTGACTGGCCGCTTGAATGCTCTCGGCGCTGCTAGTCACCTTCTGGCCGGACTGCTGCGCCAGTTCGGTAGCAAACTGCATGTCGGCCTGACTCTGCTCGATGGCGTTAAGCAGTTCGTGTTGGTGCTGGCTCAGCGCCGGGTCAAGCATAAGCTGAGGCGTGGTATCCACCACAGGAGCAGGCACCACCGCCAACGCAGTGTCCTCGGGCGAAGGCGGCTGTGACCAATCGCAGTTTTGCAGCACACGCTCAATAACCTGAGGCGGCTGGGTCGAATAGAAGAAACCCGCCAGTAGCGCGGGCACCACCAGCAGCAACGCAAAGCCTGGCTCCCAACTGCCACTGCCGAAAACACCTAATACGACAGTCCCCAGCACATTGCCTATCAACAACAGACTGGCCAGCGGTTTTTTCCAGTTGCGGGGAGCGCTGTCCGGGCGAAAATTATCCATATCTTCTCTACTTAGTTACACATGCAAGAAAGCCGAGCACAGGGGCCTGTGCTCGGCTGCTACCCGCGTGCGGCGCGGGGTGAGTGTTACAGGCCGATATGGGCCTGGAGGACCTCGGGCTGGCTCTTTAACGCCTGGCTGGGGCCGTCATACATCACCCGCCCCTTGACCATGATCATGCTGCGGTCAGTCAGGTCGAGCAGCACGTTGACGTTCTTGTCGACCACTAACGTGGCAATACCGCTGGCCTTAATCAGGCGAATCACGTCCCAGATTTCCTTGCGTATCAGCGGCGCGAGGCCTTCTGTGGCCTCGTCGAGAATCATCAAGTCAGGGTTGGTCATCAGGGCGCGACCGATGGCGACCATCTGCTGCTCTCCGCCAGACAGGTTGCCGGTGAGGTGGCTGAAACGTTCGGCCAGACGCGGGAAGGTCTGCAACACACGGTCAAGTTCCCAGTCGCAACGTCCGTCAAGGCCCGCCCGCGCAGCCATCACCAGGCTTTCACGCACCGTCAGGTTGGGGAACATGCCGCGTCCTTCAGGTACGTAGCCGATGCCACGACGAATCACCTTATGCGCGGCGCTGCCGGTGAGGTTTTCGCCCCTGATCCGCACTTCGCCACTGCGCGGCGGGGTCAGGCCAAGCAGCGAGCGAATGGTGGTGCTTTTACCCACGCCATTGCGCCCAAGTAGCGCCAGGGTTTCGCCTGGGGCGATTTGTAGGTCGACGCCATGCAGCACATGGCTGTTGCCATAAAAGGTGTGCACACCGCGCACCTCGACCAAGGGGGTTACTGCCGTTGTATTGGTCATCAGAATTGCTCCTCACCATCGCCCAGATAGGCTTCCTGCACCGCAGGGTCGTTACGCACCTGATCCAGCGGGCCACTGGCTAGCATCTGCCCGTTAACCATCACGGTCAGGGTCTTGGCGATGCTGAACACCGCGTCCATGTCGTGCTCAACCAGCACCAAGGAGTACTTACGCGATAAGTCGGCAAGCAACTCGACCACCCGGCTCGACTCTTCCTTGCCCATGCCGGCCATGGGTTCATCCAGCAACAAAAAGCTCGGCTCGGTGGCCAGCACCATGCCGATTTCGAGTTGGCGCTGCTCGCCGTAGCTCATGGAACTGGCAATGCTGTGCCCCTTGCTGCTCAGGCCACAAGCCTGCAGCGCCTGCTCGGCGCGCTCACGCACCGCCGGGTAGCGGTCACTGCGGCGGAAGAAGCGAAAGGAGTTTTTCATCCGCGACTGCGCGGCGAGCATGCAGTTTTCCAAACAGCTGAAGCTGGGGAAGATATTGGTGCGCTGAAAACTGCGCCCAATGCCCAGGTGCGAGACCTTGTTGGGGGCCAGTCCGGTAATGTCTTGGCCATTGAAAATCACCTGGCCGCTGCTCGGCGTGAGGTGACCGGATAGCAGATTGACCATCGTGCTCTTGCCGGCACCATTGGGGCCGATGATCGCGTGAATCTCGCAGGGCGCCACTTGCAGGCTGATATCACTGACGGCACGCAAGCCACCGAAGGCTTTGCTCAGGCCGCGGGTTTCCAGAATTAATCCGCTCATTGCTCGACCTCCTGCTTGCTCACTCGGGGACCTTTCACCGCGTCTGTTGGGTTGCCTTTGCGGGCGGCCAATTGCAACAGCAGCCCAGCAATCCCGCGCGGCAGCAACAGCACCATGCAGATCACCACCACCCCCATTGGCAGCTCCCAATGTGGCGTCAGGCTGGCAAACCAGTGGTGCAACCCCTCAAAAGCAAAGGCGCCGAGAATCGGCCCGAACAAGGTGCCCATCCCGCCGAGAATCACCATCACCAGAATATGTGCCGACATCTGCCAGCTCAGTTGGCCGGGGCTGACGAAGCCATACTGCGTGGCCGACAACATGCCTGCGTAACCGGCGATAGTGCCGGCGATAACGAACGCCACCAGCTTGTAGAACAACGGGTTGTAGCCCATGGCGCAGACCCGTTGCTCGTTCTCCTTGATGCCCAACAGAACCCGACCAAATGGCGCCCGCAAGAAGGTGCGCAACAGCACGAACAACAGCGTCAACGAGGTCAGCACCACATAGAACAAGGTGGTGCGATTCTCCAGATCAAGCAGCTGCACACCCGCGATGGCAACCTGCGGTTTCATAAACAGGTAGGCGCCGTCCGACCCCCCGGCAAACGATGCGTCGTGAAACAGGTAATAGAGCATCTGCGAGAAGGCAATTGTCACCATGATGAAGAAAATCCCCGAGGTGCGGATGATCAGAACCCCCATCAGCAGTGCAGCCAGAGCCGTGATGCCCAGGCATACAGGCAAAGCCACCCATATGCTCACCGCTTCATACTCGGGGGCGAACAGCACCAGGGCATAACCGGCCATGCCGAAGAAGGCCGCCGAGGCCAGGCTGACCATGCCACTGACGCCGACCAGCAGGTCGAGGCCGAGGGCGACAATGGCCAGAATCATGATGCTGGTCAGTTGCTGGAGGAAGAAGTCGTGCCTTTCACCGGCCAGGCCAGCACCGAAAAGCGGATACGCGACCATCAGCAGCAGCAGGGCCAGCAGCAGTAGCTGGATCGAGCGAGGTAATGCGTGCATGAAAATGTCCTCGAAATGGTAATTAGGCGAACAACCCGCGCGGCTTGAACAGCAGCACCACGGCCATCAGCACATACACGGCCATGCCGGCGTATTGCGGCACCAGCACCGCGCCCCAGGTCGCGGTAAGCCCCACCAGCAAAGCGCCGAGGAACGCACCTCGAATTGAGCCCAGCCCGCCGATGACCACCACCACGAACGCGATAATCAAAATCTGGTTGCCCATACCGGGATAAACCGACGACACGGGTGCGGCAATCATCCCGGCGAAGGCCGTCAGCGCCGTACCAGCGGCAAATACCAGGGTGTAAATCACCCGAATGTTGATGCCCAAGCCCTGCACCATCTCGCGGTTACTGGAGCCGCCACGGATGATCATGCCCAGTCGGGTGCGTTGCAGGATCAGGTACATGGCCAAAGCGATGACCGCGCAGACCGCTGAAATAAACAGGCGGTACACCGGGTATTCGAGGGTTTCGGTCAGCTGGATCGAGCCGCTGAGCAACTCAGGGATGGCCACGCTGTGCACGTCATTGCCCCAGATGATGCTGCGCAGCGAGTCGATCACCATGATCAAACCGAACGTCATCAGCACCTGATCAAGGTGGTCGCGCCGATACAGCGCCTGGATCAAAAAGCGCTCAATCAGCACCCCCAGCAGCGCTGCCAGCGGCACCCCAATAAGGATGGCGAGAAACAGATCACCCACCAGCCCCGTCAGCCAATACACCAGGTACGCGCCCACCATGTAGAGCGCGCCGTGGGCCAGGTTGATGATGTGCATGATGCCGAAGATCAAGGTCAGACCGCTGGCGATCAGAAACAACAGCAGACCGTACTGCAGACCGTTCATGGTCTGGATGAGAATGGTGGAAACTTCCATCGTGAATACCAAGGTCGGAAATGAGGCAGGCCGCCCCCTGGCCACAACTGGCTGGCAAAGCAGGTTGATTGAGTCGGGTTAAACGAGCAGACGTCTCTGGATCAGGCAGTGCGACGGGTCATAGCCGGCTATGACCAAGTGCGACACTGCGGTACCCAAAAATCGGCAAGCCAACGCGACACAACCAACCAGCTCCACCGGCCAACAACTAGCGGCCAGGGTGCGGGTAAACGCTGCGTGTTAGAGCTTGCAGCCGCGCGCAGGATCAGCCAGCGCTGTCGCAGCCGTGCTGACCACTACGTTGGTACCCTCACGTACCTCACGCAGATAGATGTTCTGCACCGGGTTGTGCGCCTTGGAGAAACTCCACTCGCCCCGTGGACTGTCGATTTTGGCTTGCGCCATCGCCGCATTCCAGGCCGCTCGATCCTGGGTATTGCCCTTAACCTTGTCTAACGACTGCGCCAACAGCAGGCCCGTGTCATAACCCTGTACGGCGTAAATATCGGCTTCTTTGCCGAACTTCTGCCGGTAGTCCGCACGGAACCTGTTGTTCTGCGGGGTATCGAGGCTGTCGGCGTAGTGCAACGTCGTCAGCACGCCCGTTGCAGAGGCGCCTTGGGCCTCCAGCGTACCTTCGGTGAGGAAGCCCGAACCCAGCAGCGGGATCTTGCCTTGCAGGCCAGCCGCCGCGTAATCCTGCACAAACTTAGCCGCCCCGCCGCCGGCGAAAAACACAAACACAGCATCAGGCTTGAGCGCGGCGATTTCAGTCAGCTGCGACTGAAATTCCACATCAGGGAACGGCACATAGATTTCCTTGCTGACTTTACCGCCGGCCTTCTCGAAGCCTTCCTTGAAGCCGTCAACCGACTCAGTACCAAACCCGTAGCGCCAGGCCACGGTGACAATGTTCTTGTAGCCTTTATCCGCCGCTACCTGGCCCATCGGGTAAGCGGTCTGCCAGGAAGTAAAGGAGGTGCGGAAGATATTCGGCGCGCACAACGGGCCGGTGGCAACGTTAAAGCCGGCATTGGGGATGATCAGCGGTACACCGGTTTCGCGGGCGACCTTGACCGCCCCCATGCCGACGCCGGAATGCACGGGGCCAACCACGACATCGACCTGCGAGCCGGAAATCAGCTTCTGCATATTCGGCACTGCTTTACCGGGGTTGGCCTCACTGTCGACCACCACGTACTCAACTGGACGACCACCAAGGCTGCCACCTTGCTGCTCGATCGCCAGTTTCATGCCGTTTGTCGTGGCTTCGCCAAGCGCCGCGAAGGTGCCGGTGTAGGGCAGCAGCAAGCCGATTTTCACCGGCTCGGCAGCATGGCCTTGGCTGCTTATGGCAGCACTCAGGGCCAGCGCCAGGGCGCTGGTGGTGCGGAACGAGCAAAGCATCTTGTTATTCTTTTTCATTGTTATCTCCAGCGGCGCTCTGCGGCGCAGCATGCAAGGAAAAGCATCAGGATTACCGTTGTCGCTGCGACCTACCGACCTAGGGCCGATAGGTCGTTGAGGCTTAAAGCAGGTTCCAGGTGTAATTGAAAATCAGGCGATTCTCGTCAACGTCGGTGCGGTAGTTGGAACGCGCGGTGACGTTGCGCAATTTGACGTTCAGCCCCTTGAGCGAGCCGTTCTGGACCGTGTAGCTGACATCAAGGTCGCGCTCCCACTCCTGCCCCTCAAAACCGCGCCCTGTATCGACGTTGTCGCCCTTGAGGTAGCGCACGCCGGCCACCAGGCCTGGCAGGCCCAAACCGGCGAAGTCGTAGTCATAACGCGCCTGCCATGAACGCTCGTCAGCGGCGTCAAAGGTGTAGGTGGGCACTTCGTTACCCAGCGGGCTGACGTTGGCGAACACGCGCGGTAGGCCGTCGTCACCGAACATCGCCTGGTAGCCCAGGTAAAAGGTGTTAGCGCCGTACTTGGCCGACAGCAGGGAATACACCGCTTGGTTGTCCAGCTCACCGATGAGCTTTTTACCGTCCTCGCTTGAGTCGAAGTAACCGAGGCTAGCCCCCAAGACCCAATCACCTACCGGCTCACTGTGTTTAAGGCTGACGTAGCGCTGGTTATAGATATCTTCTAATTGCGAGTACCAGGCACCCACCGTAGTGCGTTTGTCATTGAAGGCGTAATCAACACCGCTGTAATTGAAGTGGTCAGCAGTGACTAACTTGCCGGCCTGGCGCCGCGGCACGAAACCGACCATGGCGCCCATTTTTCCATCGCCCGCCTCATCACGCAGGCTGGTGGAGTTCAACCGACCGGCTTGCAGGGTCAAACCGTCGATCTCGTTGGAGACCACCGTGGCACCTTGGTATGTAGGCGGCAGCAGGCGGATATCACCGAAGTAAAGGATCGGCAACACCAGTTGTTGCTCACCGAGTTTTAGCTCGGTCTTCGACACTTTGGCCTTCAGCGCCGCGCCAAAACGGCTGTAATCATCAGTCGCCCGGCCGTCATCGTTGACTGTCAACAAGCCGGTATTGATGCGATCGGGGCTGCTGTCGAGTTTGATCCCGAGCAGGCCGACAGCGTCTACGCCAAAACCAACAGGGCCTTGGGTATAACCGGATTTGAAGTTGAGGATAAAGCCCTGCGCCCACTCTTCGGCCTTGGATTGCTGATTAGGCCCAACGATGTCGGAGTAGTCGCGGCTGAAGTAGTAATTACGCGCGGTGAGGGTCGCAGTGCTGTCTTCGATAAAGCCGCCTTCGGCCGCCATCACGGTCGAGGGCAAAGCCAGGGCAACAGCCAGAGACAGGGGTGCACGCAGCACACGAAGTGCAGAGGTTGGTTGTTTCATCGTTTCACTCTTTTGTAGTTGTTGTAGTGATGCAGACTTCCACCCTTGCCGGCAGCGAGGCGCGACAATTCAAGCGGGTGGTCTTACCTCGCCCTGCACGGCATGCCTTGCAGGGCGAAAATAACCAATAAAACTGAACGCTTAGCGGACGGCCTCCTGAGCGCCAGCAGCCGCTGCACGCGGCACCTGTTTAGCGCGCCGTGAACCCAGCAAAAAGTGCGCGACGAGACCAAACATCAGCCCCCAAAAAGCCGCCGAAAGACCGAGAAACGACATGCCAGAAGCCGTTACCAGAAAGGTAATCAGCGCCGCTTCGCGGTCATCCGGCTCGGCCATGGCACTCGCCAGCGCACCGCCAATCGCGCCGAACAGCGCCAAACCAGCCAGGGCGGCGATCAACTCTTTAGGAAAGGCGGTGAACAGCGACACCAAGGTGGCGCCGAATAACCCCAACAGCAGGTAGGCCAGACCGCCTACCACGCCGGCGACGTAACGCTTGGAAGGGTCTTCGTGGGCTTCGCGACCGGTGCAGATCGCGGCCGTAATCGCGGCCAGGTTGAGGCCATGACAGGCAAAGGGCGCGAGCAGCAGTGAACCCACTGCACTGCTGGTGATGATCGGGCTGGCTGGCGTGGGGTAACCGGCGTTGCGCAGCACCGCCATGCCAGGGACGAACTGACCGGTGAGCGCCACCATCACCAACGGCAGCGCAATGTTCAGGCAAGCGGCCAGGCTAAACTCGGGGCTGATCCACACCGGCATGGCCAGGCCAATAACCAACGCCTCTTGGCGCAGGTCGCCCGTCACAAAGGCAATCGTGCAGCCGACCAGTAACACCGCCATCACCGCATAACGCGGCAGCACACGTTTGACCAATAGATAGGTGGCAAACATCGCCAAAACCAGCAGCGGCTTGCTTTGGAGCGAGACGAACAGACCGGTGCCGAAACTGAACAGGATGCCAGCCAGCATGCCAGCCCCAATGGCGGCGGGGAGTTTGCTGATGATGCGGTCGAAGGCACCGCTGATCCCCACCAGAAAGATAATCAGGCTGGCGACGATGTATGCACCGACTGCTTCGTTGAGGCTGATCTGCGGCAGAAGCGCCACCAGCAATGCCGAGCCTGGGGCTGACCAGGCGATGATGATCGGTACCCGGTAACGCAGGCTGAGGCCAATGCCAAGCACCGCACTGCCAATCGAAATCGCCCAAACCCAGGACGACAACACAGCATGCGACATGCCCGCACTCTCGGCCGCCTGGAAAATGATCACCAGGGGGCCGGCATAAGAAATCACGGTGGCAATAAAACCGGCCACAACGGCGGACAAAGAGAAATCGTTGATCAAGGCTTTCATGGAACCTCGCTGCAAGGTGCATCAGGCCATTCGTGACACGTGGTCCGAATCGCTCTTGTTATGGATAAAACACGTCAAACAACCTGGCGGTTGCGTGGGGCAACCGCCGGGTAACACATCAAGCTTGTTGCAAAGCGCGTGGACGCTGGCTGCGCTGCTCGTGTGCGGCGGCCGGCGCTTTTTGCAGCTGGAAGTTGAACTCCAACGTGGCGAAGCGGTTGCCCTCTACATCACGGGCACGGGCTGCCTCGGCATCCTCGACAAACTGGATATCGCCCACCAGGCCGTCGCGGGTGGCGTAGGCGAAGTCGTCCCACAAGTACTGCTCACCGGCCAGGTTGATCTGCGTGGTCAGGTGACGATGACCCGGCGAAGAGATAAAGAAGTGGATGTGCGCCGGGCGCTGACCGTGACGGCCGAGCAGGTCCAGGCATTCCTGGGTCGGGCCGTCTGGCGAGCAACCGTAGCCGCACGGCACGATGCTGCGAGCGCGGTAACGGCCTTCGGCATCAGTAACGATACGGCGGCGCAGGTTGTAGTCGGTTTGGCTCTTATCGAAATACGAGTAGTTGCCCTGGGTGTTGGCGTGCCACAGGTCGACGACCGCGCCAGCAACTGGCTGACCGTCGGTGTCACGCACCACACCTTCGAGGAACATCACGGTGGCCTTGTCCAGCTCGCTGCCGTCATCCATCCGCGCTTCGCCTTCAACCAGCGGCGCACCGGCCACGTAAAGTGGGCCTTCGATGGTGCGTGGAGTACCGCCGGTGAGGCCTACTTGGGCGTCTTTGGCGTCTTGCAGCAGGTCAAGGAAATGCTCCAGACCCAGGCCAGCGGCGAGCAGGCCGGCTTCGTTACGCCCGCCCAGACGGTTGAGGTAGTCCACCGCCTTCCAGAATTCGTCATCGCTGACTTCAAGGTCTTCGACGATCTTCGCGATGTCGCTGATGATGCGCAGGGTGAGCTGCTTCAGGCGCTGGCTGCCCTGGTCGTTGTTGAGGCCACTGGCCTCTTTGAACAGCTCTTGAACTTCGGCAGTGTGGCTAACTGTGACGGTCATGATGATTTCCTCGTTTGTTGTTGTCAGGGCTCAGCGGTCGTCGCTGTGAATCGATGAGGGATGGCGGCAAACGCCGTCGATTTCGATATCCATGTAGGGAAACAGCGGCAACTGCAGCAGGGTGTCGTGCAGGGCCTCGACGCTTTCCACGTCGAACACGCTGTAGTTGGCGTAGTGCCCAGCGATGCGCCACAGGTGGCGCCACTTGCCTTCACGCATCAGGCCCTGCGCCAGCTCCTTCTCGTCGCTCTTGAGCTTGGCGGCCTTGGCCGGGTCCATGTCGACTGGCAGTTTTACCGTCATCTTTACGTGGAACAGCATGGTGGTTTCCTCTCAGGTCACTTGCGGGCGAAGAACGTCAGGCGCTCTTCGTCCAGGGTCAGGCCGAGGCCAGGGGTACGCGGCACCTGCAGGGCAAAGTCGCGGTAAACCGGAGCCTCGGTGACGATCTCCTCGGTCAGCAGCAGCGGACCAAACAATTCGGTGCCCCAGGTCAGCTGGCGCAGGGTGACAAAGGCATGGGCCGAAGCCAGGGTGCCAATGGCCCCTTCGAGCATGGTGCCGCCGTACAGGGCGATACCGGCCGCTTCGGCAATCTGCGCCGTGCGCAATACCGCTCGTGGGCCGCCGTTCTTGGCGATTTTCAGGGCGAAGATGCTGGCTGCCCCATCAGCGGCCAGGCTGAAGGCGTCCTCAACGCTTTCAATCGATTCGTCGGCCATGATCGGTGCCGGGCTGCGCTGATTGAGGCGCACCTGCCCTGCCCGGTTGATCCGCGCAATGGGCTGTTCGATCAAGTCGATGCCGTTGTCACCCAGCACCTGGCAGGCGCGGATGGCCTGGGACTCGTCCCAGTACTGATTGACGTCCACACGCACGCTGGCGCTGTCGCCCAAGGCCTGCTTGATCGCAATGACGTGCTTGAGATCCTGGTTCACCGGGTTAGCGCCGATCTTCAATTTGAAGATGCGATGGCGGCGCAGGTCGAGCATCTGCTCGGCCTCGGCGATGTCCTTAGCGGTATCGCCGCTGGCCAGGGTCCAGGCCACTTCCAGGCTGTCACGTACGCGGCCACCGAGCAGCTCGCTCACGGGTAGACCGAGACGCTTACCTTGGGCGTCGAGCAACGCACTTTCCAAACCGGATTTGGCGAAGGTGTTGCCCTTGGCCGCTTTGTCCAAGCGCAGCATGGCGGCATTGATATTGGCCGCGTCCTGACCGACCAGCAGAGGGCCGAGGTGGCTGTCGATGTTCTGCTTGATGCTCTCCGGGCTCTCGTTGCCGTAAGCCAGGCCACCGATGGTGGTCGACTCACCGATGCCTTCGATGCCATCGCTGCAGCGCACACGAATCACCACCAGGGTCTGGTTCTGCATCGTGTGCATGGCCAGCTTGTGCGGGCGGATGGTCGGCAGGCCGACGATTACCGTCGATACGCTTTCGATCAGGACTTGGCTCATTTCACTCTTCCAGTTAGACAGTTAAGGCTCAGGCCTTGGCGCCAACCAACACAGCGCCTGGGCTGGGCTGGCGTTTGGCGCTGATGGCAAACACGCACATGGCGAAGGCGGCGATGGCGCCGGGGATGGCAAAAGCCATGAAGTTCAGTTGCAGCGGCAGGTTGATGCCCATCAGCGCACCGCCCAGCAGCGGGCCGACGATGGCGCCGTTGCGGCCAATACCCGAAGCCCAACCCAGACCGGTGGAGCGGATCGACAGACCGTAGAACTGCGCGGCCCCGGCATACAGCAAAATCTGCGTACCGATGGTGGTGGCACCGGCGATAAAGATCAGGCCGTAAAGCAGCACTGTCGGGCTCTTGAAACCGAGCAGGCTGATCGACACGGCGGCGGCGACAAAGAAGCCAACCATCACCTTGCTCAGGTTGAAACGGTCACCCAGCCAGCCGCCGAGAATGGCACCAGCCATGCCGCCGAAGTTCAGCGCCAGCAGGAACGACAGGCTCGACCCCAAGCTGTAGCCAGCGTTGGCCATCAGCTTGGGCAGCCAGGAACTCAGTGCATAGACCATCAACAGGCAACAGAAGAACGCCAGCCACAGGCACAGGGTGCGCAGCGCACGACCGTCGCGGAACAGCTCGAACACCGCAACGCCCTGACCTTTGCTGTCGCTCATCAGCAGTTGATCGGTCGATTCAATCTGTAAATCAGGCTGAATCTTTTTCAGCACCGCGCGGGCCTGTTCGTGTCGCCCCTGGCGTACCAGAAAGCCCACCGACTCCGGCAACTTCCAGAGGATCAGCGGCAGCAGCAGCAGCGGCACGGCGGCGGCGAAGAACATCGACTCCCAACCAAAGCGCGGCAGCATGTAGATGCCCACGCCAGCAGCGAGCATGCCGCCCAACGAGTAGCCGCTGAACATCACGGCCACCAGGGTGCTGCGCAGACGCTTGGGCGCGTACTCATTCATCAGCGCTACGGCATTCGGCATCAGGCCGCCACAACCAAGGCCGGCGAGAAAACGACAAATGCCAAATTCAGTGGGGCTACTGGCGAAACCGTTGATGATGGTGGCGCTGGAGAACAGCGCAAAACAGATAGCGATGCCCTTTTTACGGCCGATCTTGTCGGCCAGAGTGCCGAACGCCAACGCACCGAACATCATGCCGAACAGCGCATAGCTGCCCAGCGCACCGGCCTGCAGCGGGGTCAGGCCCCACTCCTGCATGATCGACGGCAGCACTACGCCGTAAATAAACAGGTCGTAGCCGTCGAAGATCAACAGCAGCGCGCAAAGCGCCATGACCATCCAGTGAAAGCGGCTAAAGCGCGCGTTGTCGATGACTTGATGTACGTCTATCTGTCGCATGGCATCGGTTCTCTGTTGTTTTTATTGTGTAACGCTCATTCAGGGATAAGCGGCATTGAGCAGCCGCTAACCCAAATCGCCACCGCCTACGGGCAAGGTGACGCCGGTGATATAGGAGGCCTCGTCGGAAGCCAGGAAGAGGATGGCGCCGACCTGTTCATCGATGCTGCCGTAGCGCTTCATCAAGCTGCTGGACACGGTCTGGTCGACAATTTGCTGGTACCAGCCCTGCTCCTCATCGGTCGGTGCGGCGCTGTTGCGCGGAATGCGCCGTGGCGGTGCCTCGGTGCCACCGGGTGCAGTGGCGTTAACGCGGATGCCACTCTCAGCAGTCTCGAACGCCAGGCAGGCGGTCAGTGCGTTGACCCCACCCTTGGCTGCGCCATAGGGCACACGGTTAACCCCGCGGGTGGCGATGGAGGAGACATTGACGATGGCGCCACTGCCCTGTGCCAGCATCTGCGGCAGCGCGGTGTGGCAGCACCACAGTGTGGGGAATAAGGAGCGACGCACCTCCGCCTCAATCTGCTCGGCGGTGTAATGCTCGAACGGCTTGGCCCAGATGGTGCCGCCGACGTTGTTGATCAGAATATCGAGACGCCCAAAGTGCTTAACCGCTGTCTGCATCACGCCCTGGCAGTCGCTGGCCTGCTCTAAATCGGCGGTCAGACACAACACCTTGGCGCCGGGCTGCTCAGCAAGTTCAAAGACCAGTTCAGAGCGGTCCACTGCCACCACCAGCGCGCCCTCTTCCAGCAAGCGCTCGGCAACCCGCCGACCGATGCCTTGAGCGGCGCCTGTGACCACTGCGACCTTGTCTTGAAAACGCATATTCATAATCCCGACCTCAATGAAGGGGGGCGCCGCATCAGTGAGCGGCGCCGCGCATAAAACAGGCCCGCCCTAATGGCAGGCGGACCAAAAAAGCCTTCAGACGCTGGCAGCGAACTTTTCGTAGTAAAAGTTGGCGGGCTGGATGCCCTGCTCGCGGATATAACCGCTCACCGCCTCGACCATCGGCGGCGGACCGCAGAGGTAGATGTCCACTTCACCCTCGTTGAGGTGCTTGGGTTCGATGTGCTGGGTGACGTAACCCTTTTGCGGGTACTGGCTGTCCGGATTGGCGACGCAGGCGCTGTAGGTGAAGTTGGGAATGCGCGCGGCCAGGGCCTCGAGCCTATCCATTTCCACCAAGTCAAAATCGTTGGTCACCCCGTAGATCAGGTGCAGCGGATGCGCACTGCCCTCGTTGGCGATCTTCTCGAGCATCGCGGTGAAGGGCGCCAGGCCTGTGCCACCGGCTAACAACAGCAGTGGGCGCTTGATTTCACGCAAGTAGAAACTGCCCAGGGGACCGGCCAGGGTCATGCTGTCACCGGCCTTGGCTAAGCCAGTCAGGAAGCTGCTCATCAGCCCGCCCGGCACATTGCGAATGAGGAAGCTGACTTCGCCATCCTTGGGTAACGAGCTGAACGAGTACGCACGTGTTTGCTCGCTGCCCGGCACCTTGAGGTTGACGTATTGGCCAGGGAGGAACGCCAGCTTGCTCAGCGCTTCACCCTTGATCGACAACGCGATGGTGCTGTCGGAGAGTTGACGCACTGCGCTGATAACCGCTTCGTAGTTAGCCTGCTGGGTCTTGCAGACATCGCTGGAAGCCGGCACGCGCACCACGCAATCGCTCTCGACGCGCATCTGGCAGGTCAACACGTAACCCTGCGCGGCTTCTTCCTCGCTCAGGGCATCCTCGACGTATTCTTCGCCAAGGTCATATTGACCGGCTTCGGCAAAGCACTTGCAGGCGCCACAGGCACCATCGCGGCAATCCAGCGGAATATTGATACCTTGACGGTAGGCCGCATCGGCAACGGTTTCGCCGACATTGGTATCAATGAAACGGGTAACCCCGTCTTCGAAATTAAGGGCGATCTTGTGGCTCATGGCACACCTCGCTTAAGCAGTCGTAATACCGCGGCGGGTAGCCCATAGACGGCTCAGTCCCCGGCAGCGATGCCGGGAGACCCGAGCCAACATTGGGCTACGGGCCGTATTCAGAGGTGATACACGTCGATGACCTGACGCACGTAGTCGTTCTTCAGGACCACCTTCTTGGCCTTGATCAGCGGGCTCGGCCCGCTGGTGTCGAGGGTGTAGAAGCTGGTGCCGTAGAAGTGATCAACGACCTTGTAGCGAAAGCTCATGGTGTGCCAGTTGAAGCGCAGCTTGCACAGGCCGTCAGCGTTTTCGATGAGCTCGATATTGCTGATGTTGTGCGAGGTGCGGGTATCCGGGATGGTCGCGCTGGAGCGTTCAGTACGGATACGGAACACGCGGTCTTCCAAGCCACTGCGGTTGCCGTACCAGATCAGCGAAATCTCGGTTTGCGGGTTTTCTACCAACTGGTCGCGATCATCCCAGGCCGGCATCCAGAAGGTCGCATCGCTGGCGTACAAGGCCAGCCACTCATCCCACTGCTTGTCATCCAGGTAGCGCGCCTCACGGTAGAGGAAGTCGCGTGCGGCTTCGTATGTCAGGCTCATTTACGCGCCCTCCACGTGAATCAGTTGGTCTTGCTGTTCCTGCACGGCCTTGATCATCTGCTGTTGCCAGTAATGATGCTGCAGCACGAACAGGCCTTCGTCTTCAGTGCGCACGCCGCTCATCAAAGGATGCAGGTCGATTTCCTTGGCCGCCTCATCGGCGCCATCCACCCAGTGCTCAGCACCGCGCGACATGTCGTTCCACTCCATGGCGCGACCGGCGAAGCCCTGCTGGCAGGCACGGAATTCTTCCAGGTCATCCGGAGTGGCCATGCCACTGACGTTGAAGAAGTCTTCGTACTGACGGATGCGACGGGCACGGGCCTCGGCGCTCTCGCCTTTCGGCGCGATGCAGTAGATGGTCACTTCGGTCTTGTCCACCGACAGCGGCCGGGCGATACGCAGCTGCGAGCCGAACTGGTCCATCAGGTACAGGTTCGGGTAGAGGCAAAGGTTGCGTGAGTTGCCGATCATCCAGTCAGCACGCGCCTCACCAAACTCGCCAGCCAAGCGCTCACGCTCAGCGAACATAGGGCGGTCTTCCGGGTTATCCCAGCGAGTCCAAAGCAGCAGATGGCCGTTCTCGAAGGAGTAGAAACCACCACCCTTTTTGCCCCAACCACCAGCACTCATGGCGCGGATATCATCACCCGCTTCTTTCTGCTTGCGCTGCTGTTGGGTGGCGGCGTAGTTCCAGTGCACGGCGGTGACGTGGTAGCCATCAGCACCGTTTTCGGCCTGCAGCTTCCAGTTACCTTCGTAGACATAAGTGCTAGAGCCACGCAGCACTTCCAGACCGTCGGCGGACTGATCAACGATCATGTCGATGATCTTCTTCGACTCACCCAGGAAGTCTTCCAACGGCGCGACGTCTTCACGCAAGCTGCCGAACAGGAAGCCGCGATAGGACTCGAAGCGCGCGACTTTTTTCAGGTCGTGCGAACCGTCGCAATCGAAGCTCTCTGGGTAGCCCGCTTCCTTGGGATCCTTAACCTTGAGCAGCTTGCCCGAGTTATTGAAGGTCCAGCCATGGAACGGGCAGGTGTAGGTCGCTTTATTGCCGCTTTTAAAACGGCAGAGCATGGCACCACGGTGACTGCAGGCGTTGATAAAGGCATTCAACACCCCTTCCTTGTTGCGCGCGATGAAAATCGGCTGACGCCCCATGTGGGTGGTGTAGTAATCGTTGTTCTCGGGGATCTGGCTTTCATGGGCCAAGTACAACCAGTTACCCTCGAAGATGTGCTGCATCTCCAAATCGAACAGGCGCGGATCGGTGAACATTTCACGCTTGCAGCGGAAAATGCCCTTCTCTTTATCGTCTTGCAGCAGGCCGTTCAGGTAGTCGAGTCCCAGGTTCATCGCCATGGCTCCGTTGTTATTGTTTCAACGGTATGAAGGCTATGGCGTAGGACTGTTCGACAATATCCGCTTTGTACTGAACCTTTATCCGTTTTCTGCAACGCGCCGAACGGTCAGCCACGGCAGCGGTCATCAGGGGGATACATCGGCGGAAGGAATAGCCAATCTGCAGCCGACCCGGAACAGGCCAACTAGAGCGTTAAGTGAACCTGAGCGCAGCGAGGGTGATGGACTGAAACAGCATCAACACAGAGGCTCACGCCTCGCGGCGACGCAACGTTTCGGAGGGCAATTCACCAAAAGCGTTTTTATAGCTTTCAGAAAAACGCCCAAGGTGAAGAAAGCCGTAGTCGAGCGCCACTTCGGTGATATTACGCACCCGTGAGGCCGGATCGCTCAAACTCGAGTGGATTTTCTCCAGCCGCTTCTGCCGGATAAAACTCTTCGGTGTAGTACCGGTATGCCGCTCAAACAATGCATACAGCGAACGCGGGCTGCTATGGGCCAGCTGAGCCAGCTGCTCAACGCTGATGTCTTGCTTCAGGTTGTCCTCAATGAACTGCAGGATACGCTCGAAGCTGGCCGCACCCTGCTCCGGCACCATTCGACTGACGTTGTTATCCAGCAGCGTCAGCAGCTTGGTGGCGATGATGCGGGTGTACTGCTCCTGGACCTGCTGCACGGTCTGCGCACTCTCCGCCTCACTGCACACCAACTGCAGCAAGCCGGCAAAACCATCCAGTTGTTGCAGGCTATGCCGCGCCGCGAAGCGGATGCCCGCCTCAGGGCGCTGCCACTGGCTATCGCGGCAGGTCTTGTCGAGCAGAGCAGATGGCAATTTGACAATGAACTTTTCACAGTCGTCCGAATAGGTCAGGTCGACTGGGTCATCCGGATTGATCAGCAGCAACTCGCCTGGGCTGAAGAAGTGCTCTTCGCCCTGCCCGCGCCACAGGCAATGGCCGCGCAGCAAAACCTGCAAGTGATAAATGGTTTCCAGCGCGGGCGATGTGACCCGCACACTGCCGCCATAACTGATGCGACACAGATCCAGGCTGGCAAACTTGCGATGATTGAGCGACGCCTCAGGATGCCCCACATTCGGTAAACGGATGCCGTGAGTTCCGACATGTTCATTGACATAGTTAGACACCGCGTAGGGGTCTGCACGGTCGAACACGCAACTCGTATCACTGAGCAGGCAGCTGTTCATAATCAAGGCACTCTATTTCTATTTGTTTTTATGTCACTGCGTCGGGTTACACAGCGCAGTGCTTCATCAGGTCATAAGTGATTCTAAGCCGGTGAATCCAGTAATACGCACCGGCAAGATGAACGGTTCAGCAACGGGAGGCCCGCTCCTCCGTGCTAACAGCAACACAATAGGCGGTGCAGGGCATTCGACTCAATTCAACCGCCCGCCAAGTGTGCGGTTATCGCACACTGCTTCCCCCCCCCCTCCTCACGCCCCCGATTCAGACTGGGGTGATTCAGCGACGGCATAGCTGCCCCTCTCTCCAGCAACAGATCAGTTAATCCCCGACGCTGAACTGGAAATCTCGGTAAGCACATAGTGCACAGAAGTGGCCATAAGGTTCCGGCGCAGAACTCACAAATTGTTACTCAATTGGTAACAGTACTTCCATAAAACACAGGTTTTTCTACCGAATATTCATCAATACCATAGGCATCAGTTCCAACCGAGTGTCCTACGAGGGCCCATATATGCAACGCTACTCTGTACTTACCGCCGCTTTTGTTTTGTCTTCTTTATTTTTCACTCAGGCCTGCCTGGCTGAAGAGTCTGCCGCCTTTGTTGCACGTAACGCCGCACTGCAACAGCGTGCCGCGGATGCAGCCCTTGAGCAGATCGTCGCCAAAAAAACGCAGCCAGACAACGCCACTCCAGCCAAATCCGCTCAAGACAGCTGAAACCGGCTACCTGCTTTTCTCCTGACGTTGGTGTGATTGCTCCTTATTGACGTCATTTTTAGCCGCTCGCATGAGCGGCTTTTTTTTGCTCTGAATAATCCCCCAAGACAGGTTTGGCGATGACTCATCCAGTCAATGGCCTAGCCAATTGCCCCAGCCTGGCACGCAGAGAAAACCACCCTGTAGTTACTTGAAAGCAGGTTTGAAAACGTTTGGCGCCTGACCGAGCATCACTTGCGCTCGTTAGGCTCAGCGGCGATAGAAGTGAGACCGAGCAGCCGGACCTCAGATGAGCTCAGGCCCATTCGCTGGTCGTGTGGATTGTGCTTCAGCTAACTACGCCTAGCGCTCGGCTGAGTGTTCGCGTCATCAGTGGTGGATATGCCGTGTGGCTTCGAACTGATTGAGTAGACGGTGCACCATGAACACCGCAAACAGAGTCAGCAGCACAGCAATGCACACCGAACTGAGCCGATAGAGAATGGCGAACGTGATGTCGTGAGTGGGCGTCAGCGACTGGCCGAACAAAATGGCCAGCGTGGTCAGCGCACCGAAACCGATTCCAGGCACGCCCTTTTCCAGCATATGCCAGCGCGCGCAGTACATCGCCGCGATCCACAGCAGCAGGCATACCAGCGGCAACAGGTCATGGTGGGTGTAGAGCAACAGCATGATCAGCAAAGCGATTGCACAGCCAAGCAAGGTGCCTACGGCCCGAATACGCCCGGCGAAGTGCGAACCTTTCCAATGCATGGGAAACAGCAGCAATATGCTTGCGACTTGGGCGGACATCGAGTCGTGCAGGTCCAAGCACTGGAACACGATAAACGAAAGGGTCGCCACCGTGGCCCCCAGCAGCGCCTCGTGGCGCAGACTGGGGCGGTCTTTAGCCGGCATTTTGCGTGCCGGTCGAGGGTCGCGATCCGGAAACAAGTAAAACATCAGCCCCGCGATGGCTACCGCGAGCACCACAGCTGAACTGTTGTACCAGAGCATGGCGATAACATCGGTTTGCGGATAGCTGCTGAAATTTAGCTGGATCGAAAGAAACACCGCACCCAGCGCGCCAAACAGAAACATCTGGCCGCGCGCCATCAAGGCGAAACGGTAAAGAAACAACACGAAGATGATCGGCGTGATCAACGCGGGTCGCTTGCCTAACAAGCCATAGAGCAAAGCGATCTCTACGCTCACGACCAAGCCCTGGGCAAGAAACTGACGAACCAAGTGCGCATTGAGCGTGGGCACCAGGCCGAGCAACAACATCGGGTAAACGCAATAAAAGGCGTCGTACTCGAGATCAAGTAACTTGCACAAGAAAAAAGCCAGGGTACCGCCTGTGGCAATGCGTAGACACTGACGCAGATCGTTCTCGCTCAACTGGCCTTGCAACGTCATACCGGACTTGGTCGCCAAACCTGCAGCGGCCTCCTTAATAGACATAGTGCAGCACGCTGATGAAACGGATTTGCAACGCAGCAAGAAACTCCACAAAAGGATTATCGAAGGGCTTCAGCTGAACGGTTGCTTTAGCACCGGTGGGCAACACAACCGGCATGGGCTGATCGAGCACGATATGCAAGCGCTGGCGCTGCGCATCACGAACCCAGCGTTCCGATTGTGCGGGCGCGGCCAGCTCACCATTAGCATCGATTTGGCCCTCTCGCACCCCTGCATCAAAATGGCTGACCTGCGCACTGAATAGCTCACCTGGCCGCGCATCGAACACCACCACAGCCGGTGTGCCGACCTGAACATAGCGCAAGGCCTTCTCGCGGAAATCGGCAATGATATCGGGGTGTTCCTCAACCAGCGCGGCCACCGGCGCACCTGCTTGCAAGTAAGCTCCGGGACTGAGCTGCAGGTTGCTCACCACACCGGAGCGCTCAGCGCGGATCTCACTGTAGGCCAGTCGCAGGCGGGCCTGGCGCAGCGCGTTACGCGCCTGGCGCAGGCGTAAATTCTCGCCATCCAGCGCGCCGCGACGTGCCTGGATTTCGTGCACATTAGCCTGTGCAGCGAGCAGTCGAGCGCGCGCCACCAGGCGCTTAGCCTCGACGTCTTCATAAGCTTGACGCGATACATGCTGACGACCCAGAAGGGTTCGCAAACGCTGGGCTTGCGCAGTCAACTGGTCAGTCTGAGCGCGCATTGCACTAACCTCAGCCGTTGCGGCCTCAAGGCTGGCATCGAGTTCAGTGTTGTCCTGTTCGGCTTGCTCCAGCGCCAGCTCGGCTTGCTTGGCATTGAGCATAAAGGGCTCAGGATCGAGGCGAAACAACAACTGACCTGGCTGCACCTGCTGGTTGTTGCTGACCGCTACTTCACTGACCTGACCAGAGACCCGCGGCGCAACTTTCACGACGGGCCGGGTCATTTGCGCCTGAGGCGTCAGCGGCATGATCAGATCGGCAGCCAGGAAGTAAATGAACAAACAGGCTAACGCTACGATAGCGATTTGGACCCAGCGGGCAAATCGTTGATCGGGAGTCATGCAAACCTCAACTATCCAAGAGTACGCAAAACGCGAACGGCAGGGGATGCAACCTACCGAGCCAGGCAGTATATTTTTAATTGTTTCATGCAAGAATAAGTCGTTAGCGCAAAGCACAATTACACATAAGGTAAGAGTGGCATGGACATTTTTCAGGCGATACGCGTGTTTATCCGTGTGGTCGATACGGGCAGTTTCACCGCCGCCGCACAGGCAATGAACCTGTCCACGGCGCAAGTTTCGCGGCTGGTTTCGGATCTCGAGAATCATCTGCAAGCGCGCTTACTGCAACGCACGACACGTCGCTTGCGCCTGACAGAGGTAGGCGCGCGATACCTGGAGCGCTGCCGGCAGATCCTCAGCGAGATGGAAGATGCCAGTGCCGAGGCCAGCGGCGCACACATCATGCCTAAAGGGCGGCTGCGGGTGCATTCGATCACAGGCCTCGGCACCCAGTTGCTCGCACCTCTGGCGGCCCGCTACAACGAACTCTATCCGCAAGTGAACGTCGACCTGACGCTCTCACAGCGCCACCCTGACCTGTTCGAAGAGGGTCAGGATGTGGTGCTCACACTCGCCAGAGAGTTGCCCGACTCAGAACTGGTCGCTCAACCACTCTGCAGCACCTACAGCGTGGTCTGCGCGGCCCCGGCCTACCTGAAACAGAATGGTATTCCGCAGAGTCTCGATGACCTGAGCCAGCATCGTTGCCTGCGCCTGCTCGACCCGGTATTCGGCGACAGCTGGACCTTCAACGATAATGGCGTCGAACAGGGGATCCGGTTGGGCGAGACTTTTCAGGTCAACGTGGCAGAAGCGATGGCTCAGGCAGCTGGCGCGGGCATGGGTATCTGCCTACTGCCGGATATGATTGCGGCCAAGGCTTTTGAGCAGGGTCAGCTGGTGCGCCTGCTGGCGCAGCACCGCCTAAACGAGCGGAGTGTCTATGCACTGTATCCGTCGCGGCGCTTTCTCGACGCCAAGGTGAGAACCTGGGTCGAGTTCCTCAGGGAGGAAGTACCGCTGGCGTTCAGCGGCTACCAAGCCACAGTGGAGAAGCCTATCTATTGGGCCTGACGCGGCAGAGGCCGATAGATGCCTGCACCGGCGATCCACAAAAAAAGGCCACTCAACGCGAGTGGCCTATCTAAAAGACGCAGCAGAACAATCACACGTCAACGACACTAACAAAACAGCGCTCACCTCCTGCGCCAGGCGCGTGAGATAAACGCGTTAGTACTGAAACTCGTTAGTCCGCGGGCAGTCCAGCTCGCTTACCCCGAACAACTCAGAGAATCGACAGCGGGTAATCAACGATCAGGCGGAACTCGCTGGCGTCCGCTTCGCCCTGCTCGGCGTTGGCGCTGTGCCAGGCTTGACGAATACGGAACGACAGATCCTTGGCCGCACCAGACTGCACCACATAGCGGGCTTCGAAGTTGGTCTCGTGATGCTTGCCACCGTCGCCGTAGAGATTGGCATAAGCGCTATCGGCATCCACACGTGTGCCATCAATACCCGAGCCGTTGACGTAGCGCGCCATAAAGCTCAGCCCCGGCACGCCGTAGCGGTCCATCGCCAGGTCATAGCGCACCTGCCAGGATTTTTCGCCCGGACCGTTAAAGTCGGAGAACTGCACCGCGTTGGCCAGGAAGATCGAGTCGCCACCATCACCAGCGCCGTTGGTGCCCAAGCCGATATAGTCCAGCGGCGTGTCGCTGTCGATCTGCTGGAAAGCCAGCGTCAAGGTGTGTGCATCAAGGAAGCTGTAGGCCGTGGCCAACGACCAGGCGGTGTTGTCGATCTTGCCGGCCTCAGCCCTGCCGTAATCGTTGGTGCGATAGAGGTTAGCGTCGAAGTTCAACGACTGACCGGCGGCTAACTCCAGATTGTAGTTGACGTTAGCGTAGTACTGACGCCAGATGTCCTCGAACTCAGAGCCGTACAGCGTCACGCTGAAATCATCACTGATTGCATACTTGCCACCCACATAATCGACACTGTCGGTGGCGACATCCGCATAGGTGGCGAACAGCTCGCCGCGCGAGTAACTAGTGGTCGGGCCCGTGCCGCCAGTAAAGTGCCCTGCCTCCAGATCCAGCCCACTGATCTCGCTGCTCATCAGGTTGAAACCGGTAGCCGTCTGCGGCAACAGACGCGAGCCACCCACGGCGAACACCGGGGCTACGGGCTGCATCTCACCCCACTTCAGCTGCGTCTTGGAGACGCGCATCTTCAGTACACCACCGGTATTGCTGTAGTCGTCTTTCAGCTTGCCGGCATTATCCACGGGCAGGTTGCCGGTGCCTGAAGTGCCGTCGCCGCCGTCCAGTTTCACACCGAGGTAGCCGAAGGCCTCAACGGCAAACCCAACGGTACCCTCAGTGAAGCCAGAGCGGTAGTCGGCGAAAAAACCCTGGGTCCAGTCACGCTGGTCACCGGCGCCGTTCTTGCCGTCGCGGTTGAAATAGTAATTACGCAGCAGCAGATCAAATTGGCTGCCTTGGACGAAGCCCTGGGCGTCGGCCTGGTCGCTGACGAAGGGTGCTGCACTGGCCAGCTGCATCACGCCGCTGGAGATCGCCAGAACCATAGCGTTGAGTTTCAGATGCTTCATACCTGCGGCGTTTTGCAAGGTAGTTGTCGCGTCAGCCGTGTTTTTAAGCTGCTATTTTCACTGCCGGCTGCTCCCTCTCTGGGTTGAGTGTGACGGCGCCGATAGGTTGCCAATTTCGCGTTGCACCTGACCAGCGATGAGGGT
>JAHIWP010000063.1 GCA_018816095.1 Gammaproteobacteria bacterium | reverse complement strand
TGGTTTTCTTGTGGTTGTGGTGAGCAGCAACACTGTCGAAACAGGCGAGTCCTGCAACGGAATAAGGCCGATAACAATCATGATCTTCGTGATCGATTGAACGCTTGGCCCCCGCTGCGCGAACTACAGAGTGGCCAGGGCGGTAAAGCCCAAAACAGGCCGGATATACGAATGCAACCGCGCTGACGACAGGGTTAGGAAAAGCTTTGCTCACTGCTTGTGGGGAGAGTCCATATACGCTTGTTAGGCCACTCGTTGCTGGATCTGTGGCTTAGAGAATACGCGTGCAAACCTTCCGGTAAAGCGCATGGAAATGCAAGAAGCCGGCGCACGCCGACTCCCCTACTACCTCGATGCGTATTTGAGTTCGTTGGCGCAAATGTTCCGGGCTGGATTCGAACAGCCGACGCGAACTTGAGAACTGACAAAGCCAATTGTTATTTGAGCGCATAACTTCCTTGTTCCGTTTTTTGCTCTTACGCCTAACTATTATTAGGCGACATTGAATGTCGCATTTGATGTCGTAAAAACATGTCGAATAACGTTCCTTGTCGTCTTGTGAGTCTACGTCTAGCTTGAAGGTGGTCGCGGCAAACGCGACATCATTCAGGGAGAAAAGCGACATGGAAGACGACAAGCCTCGGCTGCTCGATCAAGTCCGCCAGCAAATCCGCATCAGGAACTATTCCATTCGCACTGAAAAAATCTACGCCGAGTGGATAAAACGTTATATACGGTTTCACTCGTATCGTCATCCTGTAGAGATGGGGGCGGTGGAGGTTGAGGCGTTTCTAACTCACTTGGCCGTGATCCGTAATGTGGCGGCGGCCACGCAGAATCAGGCGTTGGCGGCGCTGTTGTTTCTGTACAAGGAGGTGTTGAAAGTTGAGTTGCCCTGGCTGGAGGGGGTTGTACGGGCGAAGAAGCCGGCGCACTTGCCTACGGTCTTAACGCGTGAGGAAGTGGCTCGGGTATTGGCCGAAATATCCGGTGTGCACGGTTTGGTTGCCAGTTTGTTGTATGGCTCTGGGCTCAGGTTGATGGAGGCGCTGCGCTTGCGGGTAAAGGATGTAGAGTTTTCCCGTGGCGAGATTTTAGTGCGTGACGGTAAGGGTCAAAAGGATCGGGTGACCATGTTGCCGCGCTCAGTGTGATTAGTCTGCATGAGCACTTAGAGGCGGTTAAGGCGTTGCATCAGCAAGATCTTGCTGGGGGGTTCGGTCAGGTTAATCTGCCGTTTTCGTTGGCGCGTAAGTACCCCAATGCGGCTGCGGAGTGGGGCTGTCAGTTTGTGTTTCCGTCAGGTAATCGCTCGCAAGACCCGAGGGGTGCTGGCGCGTTTCGTCATCATTTGCATGAGAAAACCATTCAGCGCGCGGTGCGTGAGGCGGTGCGTCGTGCAGCGATAATCAAACCCGCGACGCCGCATACCTTTCGCCACTCCTTTGCGACCCACCTGCTAGAGAGCGGTCAGGATATTCGTACCGTGCAGGCGTTACTCGGTCATTCGGATGTGAAAACCTGATTTATACACATGTACTCAATCGTGGCGGGCTGGGCGTATTGAGCCCGTTGGATCGCGCATAAAAAAGCCCCGCGTGTGCGGGGCTTTTTAGGCTGTAGGTTTTAGATCAGCTCGGCCCACATGTCGTATTCATCCGCATCAACGATGCGCACGCGTACTTTTTCGCCTGGCTTAACCTCGGTGCTGGCAATAAACACGCTGCCGTCGATTTCCGGGGCATCGGCGTAGCAGCGTGCGACGGCGCCTTGGTCGTCGACTTCGTCGATCAGCACGTCCATTTCCTTGCCGACCTTGAGTTGTAGGCGGGCACTGCTGATGGCTTGCTGGTGGGCCATGAAGCGGTCCCAGCGATCTTGCTTAATGTCGTCCGGCACGTGGTTGTCGAGCAGGTTGGCGGAGGCGCCTTCTACGGGCGAGTACTGGAAGCAGCCGACGCGGTCGAGTTGGGCTTCGGTCAGCCAGTCGAGCAGGTATTGGAAGTCTTCTTCGGTCTCGCCTGGGAAGCCGACAATAAAGGTCGAGCGGATGGTCAGTTCTGGGCAGATTTCACGCCAGTTTTTGATCCGCGCCAGGGTCTTGTCTTCGAAGGCGGGGCGCTTCATGGCTTTCAGCACTTTCGGGCTGGCGTGCTGGAAGGGGATGTCCAGGTACGGCAGGATCTTGCCGGCGGCCATCAAGGGGATCAGTTCGTCGACGTGCGGGTAGGGGTAAACGTAGTGCAGGCGCACCCACACGCCCATGCTCGACAATGCTTCGCACATTTCGGTCATGCGGGTTTTCACCGGCTGGCCGTTCCAGAAGTCGGTCTTGTACTTGACGTCAACACCGTAGGCGCTGGTGTCTTGGGAGATGACCAGCAGCTCTTTAACGCCGGCTTTGACCAGGCGCTCGGCTTCGCTGAGCACTTCACCCACGGGGCGGCTGACCAGCTTGCCGCGCATGGAGGGGATGATGCAGAAGCTGCAGCTGTGGTTGCAGCCTTCAGAAATTTTCAGGTAGGCATAGTGGCGCGGGGTGAGTTTGATGCCCTGCGGCGGCACGAGATCGATCAGTGGGTTATGGTCTTGGCGCGGCGGTACGACTTCATGCACCGCGTTGACCACTTGCTCGTACTGCTGCGGGCCGGTGACCGAGAGCACGCTGGGGTGCACGTCGCGGATGCTGCCTTCTTCCACGCCCATGCAGCCGGTGACGATGACCTTTCCGTTTTCTTTGATCGCTTCGCCGATCACTTCCAGGGATTCAGCCTTGGCGCTGTCGATAAAGCCACAGGTGTTGACCACCACAACGTCGGCATCGTGGTAGGTCGGTACCACTTCATAACCTTCCATACGCAACTGAGTGAGGATGCGTTCGGAGTCCACCAGCGCCTTGGGGCAACCGAGTGATACAAAGCCGACTTTCGGCGTGGCGGGGGTGGACATGGCGTTAACCTCAGGCGTGTACGGATGGATGCTGGACGCTTGTTGCGTCTCTGATCAAAAAGTGCGCAATTCTAGCGGCGACGCTGCCAATTGACCAGCGCTGAGCGTCGCCTCTATAGGGGATGAATGGTTCAGACGTGCTTGCTAGGAAGGATGCGCGTCAGGGTGTTATCGCGTACGAAGAAGTGATGGAACAACCCGGCGACAGCATGCAGGCCAATCAGCCAGTAACCGGCGCTGCCGGCCAGCTCGTGCCACTCTTTTATGTCGCCAGCCAGTGGTTTGTTGGGGGCGAGCAGTGCGGGCAGTTCCAGGCCGAAGAACGGGATGGGTTTACCGGCAGCGCTGAGAATCAACCAGCCAGCCAGTGGTGCGCCGATCATCAGGGCGTAGAGCGCCAGGTGCATCAGCTTGGCTGTGATGGCTTGCCAGGCAGGCGGGGCAGGGGTGATTGTTGGTGTGGGTGCGATTGCACGTGCCAGCAGGCGCAGCCAAACCAGGGCGAATACCGCGAGGCCGAGCATAAAGTGCCATTGCTTGAGCAGTTCCCGCATGTCACTGCCTTTAGGGAAGTTGCCCTTGAGCTCGATGCAGGCATAAACGCCGGCAATCAGAATCAGCATCAGCCAATGCAACGCGATGGACAGGCTGCCGTAGCGCGATTCGGTATTTTTCCAGGACATGATGGTGTGGGTTCCGAGTGGGGTAGGTGATGGCCCCTACAGTTTAGGCTGGCAATACTTAAGTGTTGCTGAGCTCGATCACTTAAATCGCGGCCAAAAAAAAGACCACTCATTGAGTGGTCTTTTTAATATTTGGTTGCGGAAGCCGGATTTGAACCGACGACCTTCGGGTTATGAGCCCGACGAGCTACCAGACTGCTCCATTCCGCGCCGTTGATTCTATACAGATATCGCCTGCTGTCAACAAAAAATGTGTTCTTAATCAAATGCTTAGGCGTGCGATAGGCGAGAAACAAAAAAGGCCACTCGTTTGAGTGGCCTTTTTTGAGTATCTGGTTGCGGGAGCCGGATTTGAACCGACGACCTTCGGGTTATGAGCCCGACGAGCTACCAGACTGCTCCATCCCGCGCCGGCTATTCTATATAGATAGGACCTCTTGTCAATCGATTAGTGGTTTTTAATCAATAACTTAAATCGCTGGGGGGCGATATAGAGGGAGGGCTGCGTCTCGGTTGACGCGCTGCTGCGCGTTCAGCCCTTGGCAGGCGAGGGTTGTAGCAGTTAAGAGCGGTCCATGGGGATTGCCTCGAGGTCGCCTGCTCGGGCATGCAGACGTGGCGGGCTGGGATTTATGGCCTTCGATTAAATCGAAGCCAAAAAAAAGACCACTCATTGAGTGGTCTTTTTAATATTTGGTTGCGGAAGCCGGATTTGAACCGACGACCTTCGGGTTATGAGCCCGACGAGCTACCAGACTGCTCCATTCCGCGGGGCCAATTGTAGCGCCTGAATAAGTCATGTCAACCTGAATGTGGCTTTAAGCCGTTTTTATTCGGGGTTTAGCCATTTTGCGCGGGTGTATGCGCTTGAACGCTAGGCCGTGGCTTAACAGCGGGGCGGCAAATGCTTTGGTCATAGCCTGTGGCAGGACTGTTGGGCTAGAGTCCGTGCCCATTGAATGGGAGCAATGTTATGAGTGGTGAATGCAAGTCCTGCGGTGCCCAGGTCTCTAACGACGCGAAGACTTGCCCAAGTTGTGGCGCGGCGCTGACGGCGAAGACCAAGCTGTTGCCATTGGCCGCGTTTATGTTGATCGTGATTTTGATTATCCAGCCCTATATCAGCAAACCAGACGATGCGGAGCGCGACGCCAAGCCAGCCGCCCCCGTGAGTTCAGCGGCACAGTAGCGGCAGGATTGATGGCGTTGACCATGAACAGCCGAAAAATCATCCACGTTGACTGCGATTGCTTTTATGCCGCCATCGAAATGCGTGATGAGCCGAGCCTGGCGAGCAAGCCGCTGGCGGTCGGTGGGCTGGCGGATCGGCGCGGGGTGATTGCCACCTGTAATTATGAGGCGCGCAGTTACGGTGTGCGTTCTGCGATGGCATCAGGCCAGGCGCTGAAACTGTGCCCGGATTTGCTGATCGTCAAGCCGCGCATGGAGGTCTACAGAGCGGTATCACGGGAGATTCAGGCGATTTTTCGTGATTACACCGAGCTGATCGAGCCCTTGTCGCTGGATGAGGCTTACCTGGATGTAAGCGACAGCCCGCATTTTGCTGGCAGCGCTACACGCATCGCCCAGGACATTCGGCGGCGCGTGTCGCAGGAGTTGCACATCACTGTTTCTGCGGGGGTGGCGCCGAATAAGTTTCTCGCCAAGATCGCCAGTGACTGGAAGAAGCCCAATGGTTTGTTTGTTATCACGCCCAGTGAAGTGGACGATTTTGTCGCCGCGTTACCGGTGAATAAACTGCACGGCGTGGGTAAGGTCACGGCGGATAAGCTCGGACGCTTGGGCATTCGCACCTGCAGCGACCTACGTGAGTGGAACAAGCTGGCCTTGGTCAAGGAGTTCGGCAGTTTTGGTGAGCGTTTGTGGGGGCTTGCCCGGGGCATTGATGAGCGCTTGGTACGCAACGACAGCCGGCGTCAGTCGGTCAGTGTGGAAAATACCTTCGACAAGGACCTGCCTGATCTAGCAGCTTGCCTGGAGCAACTCCCGGCGTTGCTGGAACAATTGGAAACGCGCATGGCACGGCTGGACCGGACGTATCGGCCGGACAAACCCTTCGTCAAAATAAAATTTCACGATTTCAGCCAAACCACCCTTGAGCAAGCTGGGGCGCGGCGTGATCTGGACAGCTACAAACGCTTGCTGAGCGCTGCTTTTGCCCGAGGCAACAAGGCCGTGCGCCTGCTTGGTGTTGGCGTGCGCTTGCATGACCTGCGCGGGGAGCACGAACAGTTGGAGTTATTTGCGCCCTGACAGCCGGCGTTTGTTAGGTGTTGTTTGCAGGTGACCGGTTAGCGCTGAGCAAAGCCCACTACTCACTATCAAGTGATGCAGCGATTGGTCGGGCTTAGCGCCGATAAAGCGCCGCCTGCGTACTCTATAGACGGAAAATAGCCAGCCTGTACAAAACACCGGACATAAAAAAAGCGAAGCCCTGGGCTTCGCCTTTTTGTTACGCGCCGATCAGTTCTTGCGCGGCACCGGCTTAAGTAGCTCGTCAGGCGGCATTTCGCAGGCGATCTTGCGGCCTAGCAGCGCCTCAATGGCGGGCAGGGCGTAGGCGTCGTCTTCGCCAGCAAAGCTGATGGACGTACCACTGCTACCGGCGCGGCCGGTACGACCGATGCGGTGCACGTAGTCGTCTGGTGTTTCCGGCAGGGTGAAGTTGATTACGTGGCTGATCGCATCAACGTGGATGCCGCGGCCAGCGACGTCGGTGGCGACCATGACGCGAATCTTGCCTTCACGGAAGCCTTCCAGTGCGCGGATGCGTTTGTGCTGCGGCACGTCACCGGACATCTGCACGGCACTGATACCGTCGCGTGTGAGGCGCTCTTCGATGCGGCGTACTTCGTCCTTGCGGTTGGCGAAGACCATCACGCGGATCCAGTCGTTCTGGCTGATCAGGTTGTACAGCAGCTTGTATTTGTCGCTACCGGCTACGGCATAAACGTGCTGCTCGACCGTGTCGCTGGCGACGTTTTCCGGTTCGATTTCGACGATCGCCGGATCGGTGGTCCACTGTTTGGCCAGGTTCATCACGTCTTCGGTGAAGGTCGCGGAGAACAGCAGGGTCTGGCGTTCGCCCTTCATCGGGGTCTGGCGGATGATCTGGCGTACTTGCGGGATAAACCCCATGTCGAGCATGCGGTCGGCTTCGTCCAGCACCATCACTTCGACCATGTCGAGGTGAACTTCACCGCGCTGGTTGAAGTCGAGCAAGCGACCCGGTGTGGCCACCAAAATGTCGCAGAAGCGCGATTCAAGCAGCTTGAGTTGCTTGTCGAAGTCCATGCCGCCGACAAAACTCATCACGTTGAGGCCGGTGTACTTGGTCAAGTCGGCGGCATCTTTGGCAATCTGCACCACCAGCTCACGCGTCGGCGCGATGATCAGTGCCCGTGGCTCGCCCATGTAGCGCTCTTTTGGCGGGGGCGTTTGCAGCAGCTGGGTGATGATCGAGACCAGGAAAGCAGCCGTCTTGCCCGTGCCGGTTTGGGCGCGCCCAATGGCGTCGCGGCCGTTGAGCGTGTAGCCCAGCACTTGCGCCTGGATCGGCGTGCAGTAAGGGAAGCCAAGGTCATGGATGGCGTGCATCAGCTCGGGGGCGAGCTTGAAATCATGAAAGCGGGTTTTGCCTTCGGCTGGTGCTACGGAGAAGTCTTCCAGTTTCCATATGTCGATTGGTTTGGCTGCGCGTTCGCGGCGCGGTTTCGCCGGTTTTGCCTTGCTCGGTAACGGTTTTTCCACGCTTTTACTCTCGCGTGGTGCAGCGCTGGGGCTGGGTTTTTCAGCAGGGGCGTCATGCTGGACGCGCGGTGTGCTGGGCGTTACAGGCGTTGTTGTTATTGGGCTGGATTGCTCGCCCTCGGCCTTGCCGAACATTTTCTTAAGTGCTTTGAGCACGGTCATCTCATCAATTGGTTAAGGAGTGAACAGCCGCCAGTGTAATGCAAGAAGCCGGCGCGGCGAAGTGCCGCGCCAGATCGCATCTGTTAGCAGGCCATTACAGATTTCAGTTGGCTGGCAGGCTGCTGAGTAGCAAGCGCTGTACATTGCCGCCCATGATGGCGGCAATCTCGGTATGGCTGAAGCCAGCCTTAAGCAGGCCTTCGGTTAATTGCGGCAAGCCGGTAACGTCGAAGGGCGCATGGATGGTGCCATTGAAGTCCGATCCCAGCGCCACATGCTCGACGCCAATCGTGTCGACGGTATGGCGAATGGCGTTAACGATGGCTTCGACCGAGGTGGCGCAGACAGCCGCATCCCAGTAACCGATGCCGATTACTCCGCCGGTGGCGGCGATGGCTTTCAGGTGTTTGTCGCTCAGGTTGCGGGTGCCTTTGCAGGTGCCTTCGACGCCTGTGTGCGAGACCAGCACTGGGCGCGTCGCCATGCCGAGTACGTCATCGATTAGCGGGCGAGAGGCGTGGGCCAGGTCGATCAGCATGGCCTTCGCTTCCAGGCGCTTGATCACCTGGCGGCCCAGCGGTGTAAGGCCGCCTTTTTCCAAGCCATGGGCGGAGCCGCCGACTTCGTTATCGAAAAAGTGAGTAAGACCCGCGATACGAAAACCTGCCTCGTAGAGTACATCGACGTTCTCCAGCTTGCCTTCGATCGGCTGCAAACCTTCGGTGGCGAGGATTGCCGCCACGCGTTGCGGGTCTTGTTGCCCGGCGCTGATAAAGCGGGCCAGGTCGCTGCGGTTCTTGATCATTACCAGGCGGCCATCGCTGTTGGCGCTGGCTTCATTGAGCTTGTGCGCCTGGTAGAGCGCCCGTTGCAGCAGGCTGTTCCAGGTTTTCCGAGGCCAGCGCTGGGCCATGGCCAGCAGGGTGATGTTGTCGCTGTCAGCACTGTTGCGCTCGTAATTGAGGCCGCGGGGCGTTTTGGTGACGGTGGAGAACACCTGCAAACCGACGTGGCCTTCAAGCATGCGCGGCAGGTCGGAGTGGCCAAAGTCATAGCGTTTGAGCAGATCGCGCTCCCAGAGCAAGGCATCGTCGTGCAGGTCGGCGATAAACAACTGCTTATGCAGTTGCTTGGCTGGTTCGCTGGCAGGGTAAGGCGCTGGGGACTCGACGCTGTTCATTTTGCGGTCAAGCAGTGAGGGTAGGGCCAATACGCTGGCAGCAGCGATCAGTATAAGAACCAGGAGGGTAATTAGGGTTTTGCGCATAGTCAGGAGCCATCCGGCGTTGTTGTTATGCGCAGCACTTTAGCAAGGGTAGCGAGTAAGTGTGATGGATGGCTACCGCGCCGCTATGGGAGGCTAAAAGCCTGGCACGGTCGACGCGATGATGCTCGTAGGATTAGCCGCAGAGGCAGTCGCGGCCTTGCTGCTTGGCCTGATACAGCGCGCTGTCGGCGCGGGATATAAGGCCTTGCAAGCTGTCCTTTGGCTGCATCTGCGCCAGACCAATGGACACGGTCACACCTGGCAGTACGCCAATCGGCGAGTGGAAGGAGCTGATCTGGTGCAGGGCTATACGCAGTCGTTCACCAATGCTGCGGGCCTCTTCAGCACTGACTTCCGGCAGCAGAATGAGGAATTCTTCACCGCCGAAGCGGGTCAGGCTGTCCATGGGGCGTAATTGGTTGCGCAGGGTATTGGTCAGTAGGCACAGTGCATAATCACCGGCCAGATGACCGTGCTGGTCGTTGTAGGCTTTGAAGTGATCAACATCGAGCATCAGGATGCACAGGGGCTTGCGGTTGAAGGCGCAGCGGGTGCTTTCGCGCTCGAAGATGTGTTCCAGCCAGCGGCGGTTATAGGCACCGGTCAGTGCGTCGATATTGGCGGTCTGTTCACTGTCGAGAATAAGCCGGTTGCCTTGGCGCACGCGCTCGCAGAGCAATTCCAGCAGGTTTTGCATGAGCGTGGGCGATTGCTTGAACAAGTTGAACAGCGATTCACGGTGCAGGCGCAGCACGCAGCAGGGCTCGGTTGCGACGACAAAGGCAGACGGGTGTTCGTTGTCGATAAAGCTGATTTCCCCCGCACAGTCGCCAACGACTAGGGTGCTGACAGCCTGGCTGTCGAGTGAACCCAGGTAGACCTTGAGTTGGCCTTTGAGCAGCAGGTAGAGGTATTGGTTGCGATGGGCGGGCGAGAGCAGCACATCACCCGCTTCCAGATCGCAGGCCCGGAAGTCTTTGAGTAGATGGTCGATGCTGCTGGCAGCAACGTTATTGAACAACCGCAGACGACGCAGCTGTTGCAGATCGGCCTGCCAATGGGCGTGTTTCATGGGGTTAACAGGCGCAATAGTGTGTTGGAGGGACGGGGCATCGCTAACGCTCCCTGCTTTTAGGACGATTACCAAATATGACCATATTCCGCCGCCTGTGGGCTGACAATCCTTGTCGTGCCCTGGCGCGACCAGTGGTACTGAAGTTGAATGGTCGGTCACAACTTCAGCGCAATCCTGGCGCTGACCTATTGCTTAGTCGGCCGGATGCAGCTCTATGGCCACGGCAAAACCGGCCAGACGCTGAGTGATGGCTGCTGCCAGATTGGTTTGCCCGGCGGGCAGGTGGATGTGGGCGACTTGACCGCGTTTGTCATCGCTGAGGACTTCAACGCGCACGCGCTGATCAAGCTCCAGCAATGCCGCCTGGTAGACGCGCGCAATGGCGTCGAAGCGCAGCGCCGGCTTGAAGGTTTTACCCACGGCGGTCAGTGGAATGCTCTCGATGATCCAGGCGTCCTTCGGGATCGCCGCGCGTTCGGGGATGTGCAGGGCGGCATGCGCCAACAGCTCGGCTTCGTTGGCGTGCGCGCCGGGCTTGAGCTGCACATACACCACGGGCAGCTCGCCGGCCTTCTCGTCAGGCTTGCCGACCGCCGCTGCCATGGCCACGGCAGGGTGCTTGTGCAGCGCTTCTTCGATCATCTGCGGGTCGATGTTGTGGCCGCCGCGGATGATCAGGTCCTTGCTGCGGCCGGTCAGCCAGATGTAGCCATCAGCATCTATTCGGCCCAGGTCGCCCGTATTGAACCAGTTACCGTCGACCCAGATGTTGGCATTCTTGCTGCTTTGCAGGTAGCCGTTGAACACCGTCGCGCCACGGATGCACAGGTTGCCAATTTCATTGGGCGCAGCGTCCCTTAAATAGTTGCCCTGTTCATCGAGCACCTTGATCGTCACGTCGCAATACGGCATCGGCAGGCCAATGGAGCCTGGGCGGCGCTCGCCGATGGGTGGGTTGGCACAGCTACCGCAAGTGCCCTCGGTCAGGCCGTAGCCTTCAATCAGGGTCAGCCCGGTTTTGCTCTCGAATTGGCGTATGAGTTCCACCGGCATCGGTGCGGCACCGCACAGGGCATATTTCAGCGAGCTGAGGTCATGGCCTTCGCTCGGCACCTGGAGAAGGCCGGCATAAATAGTCGGAACACCGCTGAAGAAACTAACCTCGTGGCGTTCGATGATTTTCCAGAAATTGCTGATTAACGCGGGGTTGCGATACCCCTGCGGCGTGGCCAGCAGCACCTCGGCGCCGCCGATAAAGGCGGTTAGGCCGGTGACAATCACCCCATTAACGTGGAACAGCGGCAGGCCACAGAGCGTGACATCTCCGGGCGCGAAGCGGGTTACCAGGTTCATGCTGTACGCCATGGCGACTTCGTTGCCGTGGCTATGCGGGGCCAGTTTCGGTGTGCCCGTGGTGCCGCCGGTATGGAAGTAGCTGGCAATGTCATCCGGCGCAATGACGCGGCCACTTTCCAGGTGGTCATCCGGGCAGCTGGCGATCAGCTCATCGAAATCCAGTACCCCGTCGGGCAAAGGCCCGCGCTGCTCCTTGACGGCGCTGCGTTGCGGCTCGGGCAGCAAGTTGGCCATGTCCACGCAGATAATCGCCTTGAGCGCTGGCAGCTGCTCGCGCAGACCTGCAACTTTGGCCCACAGGTCGGTACCCGGGAAGGGGGCGAGGGTGACCAGTAATTCTGAGTTGGAGGCCTGGATCAGCTCGGCGATATGCTCCGGGTCGAGCAGTGGGTTGATCGCGTTAACAATCCCGGCGGCCTCGCCACCCCAGATGGTGAAGTGGGTCTGCGGCAGGTTGGGCAGCAGAAACGACACGGCCTTACCTGGGCGCAGGCCCAGGCGATGAAAGGCGTTAGCGGTCTGGGTGATCTTGCCCAGCAATTGCCCGTAGGTGAGGCGGTAAGCCACCTCATCAGCCGTGCCCTGGAGGATAAAAGACAGGGCCGGTGCATCCATCTGCCGTGCTGCGCTGCGGCGGATCAGCTCGTAGGTGCTGGTCGGCAGGTCGCGCTCGGCCAGTGGGGTTTGCTCGATCTGGCGGATGTCGCGCAAGGTCTTGATCGCAGGGATGTCCGGCATAGGCGTTCTCACTCTTAGGCTCAATTGCCTAAGCGTTGCTCCAGCCAATCAGCAATATCGCGGATTTCCTCGTTCACCACTTCGTGGCCCATCGGGTAATCACGCCATTGCACGCTGACGCCGGAGGCGCTCAGGTAGTCATGGGCTGCGCGGCCCATGGCCGGCAGTACGATGTCGTCGAATGTGCCATGCAAACACAGGACCGGCAGTTGTCTTTTTGTATCTGCGAGGCTGATCTCGTCGCTAAAGGTTGGCGCGTAGGTCGATAGCGCAATAACTCCGCCTAAGGCGAACTGCCAGCGCAAGAAGGCGGTGTGCAGGACCACTGCGCCCCCCTGGGAGAAGCCGGCGAGGACGATGCGCGCCGGGTCAATGCCACTGTCGCGTTGCGCCTCAATCAACTCGATAACCTGTTGGGCTGACGCTTCCAGCTGCTCGCGATTGATCGCACGGGCTGGGCTCATGGCCAGGATGTCGTACCAACTGGGCATGGCGTAGCCACCATTAATCGTCACCGACTGCGTTGGCGCTTGCGGCAGAACGAAGCGGGTAGTGTGCAGGCGCTGTTGCAAGGCTTCGGCGACAGGCATGAAGTCGTAACGGTCGGCACCGAGGCCGTGCAACCAAATGACGCACGCGTCTGCGGCAAGTGTGGGCTGAAGAATCAAGGGTTCGGTCATCTGAAGCTCCGCTGTGGTGCGATCGCACTGATTTAGTGCGAAGTGAAAAATAGGAGGTGGTGATTATGGAAAGAAGATGTCGCCAGGGTGAAAGTTTTGCTCTTGTACTGCCTGTTTGGGGCTTGGTCGACGAGGCTGGTACGGCCCTTGCTATAAACCCTAGAGGCTGATGCTGCTGCCTGGTCGTGGTAACAGTGCCGCCCAACTGGGTGCGGAAACTGAGTCGCCTTTAACGGTGCTTCATGGGTTCGCAAGGTGCTGCAGGCTGTGCGACATGTCACTTGCTACCTGTCTCTCGCTCATTCAAACAATGAGCCGGTAAGAGTTTATGGCCGCTGGAGCAATCGGCAACTAGGGGGCGTTCTCATTTGAATCGAGCAGGTTAAATCCGTAACCTTCAGTCGATTTGGAGCAGCGGATGAGTCGCCATAGGCTTCTTCATGATGATCAATGGGAACGGATCAAAAATCTGTTGCCAGGCAAGGCCCATGA
>JAHIWP010000062.1 GCA_018816095.1 Gammaproteobacteria bacterium | reverse complement strand
CGCCAGGCTCACCACCACAGTGAACCCGACAGCGCCAGTCACGGCGCTACGCGCCATGCCTGGCGCACCATAAAAAAATCGGCCACTTGGGCCGGTTTTTTATTAAGCCTAATCAGAAACTTTCGCGATTTGGCCAACGCCAGTCGCAGGAGTCACTGAACGGGTTCTCCCCGGCCGGCTCAGGCCACCGGCCGGAGCCGCTCAAAAAAGCCGGTTGAGGCCGTCGAACGCCGCCACCCGGTAGGCCTCGGCCATGGTCGGGTAGTTGAACGTGGTGTTGACGAAGTACTTGATGCTGTTCGCCTCGCCCTTCTGGTTCATGATCGCCTGACCGATATGCACAATCTCCGAGGCCTGGTAACCGAAGCAGTGCACACCCAGCACTTCCAGCGTTTCGCGATGGAACAGAATTTTCAGCATGCCCACCGGCTCTTGTGAAATCTGTGCCCGCGCCATGCCCTTGAAGAATGCCTTACCGACTTCGTAAGGAATCTTGGCCTGAGTCAATTCACGCTCGTTCTTACCGATCGAACTAATCTCAGGGATGGTGTAAATGCCCGTCGGCACATCATCAACGAAACGCCAGCTGCCATTGTCAACGATGCTACCGGCAGCCGAGCGGCCTTGGTCAGCAGCGGCGCTGGCCAAGCTTGGCCAGCCGATCACATCGCCCGCCGCGTAAACATTCGGCACCTGCGTGCAGTAGGCCTGGTCGACTTCAATCTGGCCCCGGCTGTTGACCTTGATGCCAATATTCTCCAGCCCCAGCTGATCGGTGTTGCCGGTACGACCGTTGCACCAGAGGAAAGCGTCAGCCTTGATTTTCTTGCCGGACTTGAGGTGCAGCACCACGCCGTTTTCTACACCCTCGACACGCTCATACTCTTCGTTATGACGGATCAGCACATTGTTATTGCGCAGGTGATAACTCAGCGCATCGGAGATTTCCGCATCGAGGAAGCTCAGCAACTGGTCACGGTTGTCGATCAGGTCGACCAGCACACCCAGGCCGCTGAAGATCGAAGCGTACTCAGAACCGATCACCCCGGCGCCGTAGATGATGATCCGCCGTGGGGTATGGCCGAGGCTGAGGATGGTGTCGCTGTCATAGATACGCGGGTGGTGGAAGTCCACGTCCACCGGACGGTAAGGCCGCGAGCCGGTGGCGATTACAATCTGCTTGGCCACAAGCTTTTCGACGACCCCATTGGAACAGACCACTTCGACGGTGTGCTCGTCGGCGAAGCTGCCGGTGCCGAAAAACAAGTCGATGCGGTTGCGCGCGTAAAAGCCGGTGCGCGAAGTGACCTGCTTGGCGATCACCCGCTCAGCGCTTTTCAGCACATCAGGAAAGGAGAACCAACGCGGCTCGCCGATCTGGCGGAAAATTGGGTTGGTATTAAATTGCATGATCTGTCGCACCGAGTGGCGCAACGCTTTGGAAGGAATGGTGCCCAAGTGGGTGCAGTTACCGCCGACTTCGCGACGACTATCCACCACTGCCACTTTGCGCCCGGCTTTGGCCGCGTTCATTGCCGCGCCCTCACCCGCAGGGCCAGAACCCAACACCACTACGTCGTAGTTGTAGACCGCCATGTTTACTCCTTCAGATCACGCCGGAGCACTTGTTCAATACTCTCGGCCGGGTCAGCGCCGCGTTGTACACAGCCTGACAATCAATACATCAGCTGCGAACCATGCCCTTGGGCGGCCGCATTGCGATTAGCGCTTTGTCGCGTCGTAGGCCAGCGCGTCAGCATCTACTGGCGAATCACTGTTGATCTCTTCACACTTCTCGCGGCTCCCCCCACAGATCGAGCATTCTTTCTCGATCCCCAGGTTGGCGATCCCCCCGCAAGAACCTGCAATGGGCTTACGGCCCATGATCACCCCTACAGCCATCATGCCCACTACCAGCAGCATGACCAAAAACACCACTACAAAAGTCATTGCTCGTCTCCTGCAGCAAATAGCTGCTCGAAAGCCTGAGTTGTCTGTGTGACGAAGGCGTCACCTTCACGGGTCACGAAAAACGCGGCGATGCCCATGCGCTCCGCAAATGCCAAGCCGGGCTCAGTGCCCATTACCATTAGCACTGTAGACAAACCATCGGCGCGCAAGGTCGATTTATCGACAACGGTCACTGCTGCCAGCTTGTGCGTGATCGGTGCACCGGTCAACGGGTCCAAGGTGTGCGAGTAACGCCGCCCGTTTTCCTCAAAGTAATTACGGTAATCACCGGAGGTAGAAACGCCGTAACCATCGAGCGCCAATACACGCTGAGCAACACGCTCACCTTCTTGTGGCGCCTCAAGGCCAATGCGCCAGTGCTGGCCATCCGGCTTTAGACCCGCCGCTTTTAGCTCACCGGTTATTTCCACCAGGTAGCTGTCGACGCCCAACTCGACCAGGCGTTGCACCACCCGATCCACCGCATAGCCGGCCGCAATGCTGTTGAAATCCACTTGAACATCGACGTCCTTGCACAACTGCTCACCGACCTGCCGCACATGTTGCATACCAATGCGCTCACGTGCGGCTGACAGTTGCTCAGGCGTAGGCACTTTCTCCGCGCGCGCCTTGGGGCCAAACCCCCACAGGTTAAGCAATGGTTCAAGGGTCAGATCAAACGCCCCCTGGCTTTGCGCATTGAGCACGCGCCCTTCTTCAATCAACGCCAACACAGGGCCCGGCATGCTCTGACAGCTACCGGCAGGCGCCTGGTTGAATTGTTCGATAAAGGAGTCATCTCGGTAGGTCGACATCTGCTTGTCGATCTCAGCCAGGATCGCATCCGCCTCACGCTTGAGCAGATCCGGGCTGGGTGAATTCTGCTTGCGCACGTATTTGATGGAGTAGGTGCTGCCCATCGTCGGGCCACCGAACTCTTCTACATGCGCTGAAAACCAGCAGCCCGTTAGAGCGGCCAGCAAGCTGGCTGCAATAACGGGCCGAAGTACCGCATAGACCATGATCAGCCGCCGAAGTCGTCGAGCAGGATGTTCTCCTCCTCCACACCCAAATCGACCAGCATCTTGATCACCGCCGCGTTCATCATGGGCGGACCGCACATGTAGAACTCGCACTCTTCCGGAGCCGGGTGATCCTTCAGGTAGTTTTCATAGAGCACGTTATGGATAAAGCCCTTGAGGCCCGTCCAATTGTCTTCCGGTTGCGGGTCAGACAGTGCCAGATGCCACTTGAAGTTCGGGTTCTCGGTCTGCAGTTGATCGTATTCCTCAACGTAGAAGGCTTCACGCATGGAGCGCGCGCCGTACCAGAAGCTGATCTTGCGGGTCGACTTCAAGCGCTTGAGCTGGTCGAAGATGTGCGAACGCATCGGCGCCATACCGGCACCACCGCCGATAAACACCATCTCAGCATCGGTGTCCTTGGCGAAGAACTCGCCGAATGGACCGTACACGGTAACCTTGTCGCCCGGCTTAAGGCTGAACACCCAGGAACTCATCTTACCTGGTGGCAGATCGTCCTTACCGGGTGGCGGCGAAGCAATACGAATATTGAACTTCACCAAGCCCACTTCTTCCGGGTAGTTAGCCATGGAGTAAGCACGGATCACGGTCTCTTCGACTTTGGACACGTACTTCCACTGGTTGAACTTGTCCCAGTCACCACGATACTCAGGCTGAATATCGAAGTCTTTGTAATGCACTTCGTGCGGCGGGCACTCAAGCTGAACATAACCGCCGGCGCGGAAGTCAACGCTCTCGCCTTCCGGCAGTTTCAACGTCAACTCTTTGATGAAGGTCGCCACGTTAGGGTTGGACTCAACGGTGCATTCCCACTTCTTCACGCCGAAGACTTCTTCCGGCACTTCGATCTTCATATCCTGCTTGACCGGAGTCTGGCAGGACAAGCGCCAGCCAGCCTTGGCTTCGCGACGGGTGAAGGCAGCCTCTTCGGTCGGCAGCATTTCACCGCCGCCGTGCTCAACCACGCACTTGCACTGGGCGCAGGTACCGCCGCCGCCGCAAGCCGAAGACAAGAAGATATTGTTGGCCGCCAGGGTTTGCAGCAACTTGCCACCCGCGGGCACCACAATAGTTTTTTCGCCGTTGATCTCGATGCTCACGTCACCGCTGGAAACCAGCTTGGCGCGCGCTGCGAGAATGATCAGCACCAACGCCAGCACAATGCCGGTGAACATGCCGATAGCGATGAAAATCTCTAAATTGATCATCTATTCATCCCTTCCTTACAACTGCACGCCGGAGAAGGACATGAAGCCCAGCGACATCAGACCGATGGTAATAAAGGTGATGCCCAGCCCCTGCAAGCCTGCCGGTACGTCGCTGTACTTGAGCTTCTCGCGAATCCCCGCCAGCGCGGCAATCGCCAAGGCCCACGACAGACCGGAACCGAAGCCATATACAGTACTTTCCGCCAGGTTGTAGTCGCGCTCGACCATAAACAGGGTGCCGCCCATGATGGCGCAGTTCACCGTGATCAGTGGCAGGAACACGCCAAGGGCGTTGTACAGGCTCGGTACGTACTTATCCAAGAGCATTTCGAGGATCTGTACGATGGCCGCGATCACCCCGATGTAGCTGAGCAAGCCCAGGAAGCTCAGGTCCACTTCTGGCAAACCGGCCCAGGCCAGCGCGCCATCTTTCAGCAGGTAGGTGTAGATCAGGTTGTTCGCCGGCACGGTGATGACCTGCACCACGATAACCGCGATACCCAGGCCAATCGCCGTCTCGACTTTCTTCGAGATGGCGATAAAGGTGCACATGCCGAGGAAGAAGGCCAATGCCATGTTCTCAACGAACACCGCCTTGGCCAGCAAGCTGAGGTAATGCTCCATTAGTAAGCCTCCTTATTCGACACTTGCGAGGCCATCTTGAAGCTTGGCTTCTCCAGCTGGTCTTTTTTCCAGCTGCGGATCGCCCAGATGAACAGACCAATCAGGAAGAACGCCGAAGGCGGCAGCAACAGCATGCCGTTAGGCTGGTACCAGCCACCGTCGTTGATCACCGGGATGATCTCGTAACCCATCAGCTTGCCTGCACCGAACAGCTCACGAATGATGCCCAGTGCGACGAGGAATGCACTGTAACCCAGGCCGTTACCAATACCGTCAAAGAACGACAGTACCGGCGGATTCTGCATGGCAAAGGCTTCAGCACGGCCCATCACGATGCAGTTGGTGATGATCAGTCCGACGAACACCGACAACTGCTTGGACAGGCTAAAGGCATACGCCTTAAGCACCTGATCCACCACGATCACCAGAGAAGCGATGATCACCATCTGCACGATCATGCGGATCGAGCTGGGGATCTGGCTGCGGATCATCGAGATAAACAGGTTGGAAAACCCGGTTACCAGGGTCAGCGCGATGGACATCACCAGCGCGGTTTTCAGGTTCGAGGTCACTGCCAGAGCAGAGCAAATACCCAGAATCTGCAAACCAATCGGGTTGTTGTTGAAGATGGGGTTGAGCAGGACTTCTTTAATAGTCGGCTGCGACATGATTAAGCCTCCCCTGCGCGCAGGTTAGCGATAAACGGACCAAAACCGTTCTGACCCAGCCAGAAATTCAGCAGGTTATCGACGCCTTTGCTGGTCAGTGTGGCCCCAGCCAATGCATCAACCTGATGGACAGCGTTGGGGCTCTGCGGATCGACACCACCCTTGACCACGGCAACTGACAGCTTGCCGTTTTCATCAAACAGGGTTTTGCCCAGCCACTGCGCTTTCCATTTCGGATTATCGACCTCACCACCCAAGCCCGGAGTCTCGGCATGCTGGTAAAAGCCCATGCCCGCAACCGTATTCAGATCGCCCTTGATGGCGATAAAGCCATACAGCGTGGACCACAAGCCATAGCCGCGTACCGGCATGATCAAGGTATCCATCTGACCGTCTTTCTCCACCACATAAACCGTGGTGTAACGCTCAAGACGCTTGATCGAGGCAATATCGTCATCACCGCTAAGCACGCTCGACAGCTTCGGATCTTTTGCAGCCTTCAACGGATCGAAGGTCATCGGGTCCTTGGCATCGGAGAACGTGCCCGTTTGCAGATCAACCAGCTTGGCGGTAATGGTGCCGTTGAACATGTCTTTAACTTGCGCGGCAGACATATTCGGCTCGCCCAGCCCGGCAATAGCCAGAATGCTGCGCTGCTTGTCCAGCTGACGGTTTTCAACCTGAGTCGGCTTCAACGCAATGGCCGCGCCGGCCACAAACACCGAGCACACCAGGCACACCAACAGGGCCACCACCAAGGTGCGGACGGTGGATTCTTTTTGACTAGACATTGCGTGCCAGCCTCCGCTTGATATTGGCTTGAACGACGAAGTGGTCGATCAGCGGTGCGAACAGGTTGGCGAACAGGATCGCCAGCATCATGCCTTCCGGGAACGCCGGGTTGACCACACGGATCAACACCACCATCACACCGATCAGCGCACCGAAAATCCACTTGCCCGTGTTGGTCATGGACGAGGACACCGGGTCGGTGGCCATAAAGAACATACCAAAGGCAAAACCGCCCACCACCAAGTGCCAATACCACGGCATGGCGAACATCGGATTAGTGTCAGAGCCCAACATATTCAACAGCAGGCTGAAACCGATCATGCCCAGCATCACGCCCGACACGATGCGCCACGCCGCAATCTTGGTAATCAGCAACACACCGCCGCCGATCAGGATCGCCAGGGTGCTGGTCTCACCAATTGAACCCTGGATGGTGCCAACAAACGCGCTGGACCAGGTAATACCGTTACCGATGATGTTTTCCACACCACCGGCAGCGGCCAGGCTCAACGAGGTTGCGCCGGCAAAACCATCAACGGCCGTCCACACCGCATCACCGGACATCTGCGCCGGGTAGGCGAAGAACAGGAAAGCACGACCGGCCAACGCTGGGTTGAGGAAGTTCTTACCGGTACCGCCAAACACCTCCTTGCCGATTACCACGCCGAAGCTGATACCCAGCGCCACCTGCCACAGCGGGATGCTGGGCGGCAGAATCAGGGCAAACAGCACCGAGGTCACGAAGAAACCTTCGTTAACTTCGTGCTTGCGGATCGAGGCAAAGAGTACTTCCCAGAAGCCGCCGACGATAAAGGCTGTCGCATACACCGGCAGGAAGTACGCAGCGCCCTGGATGAAGTTATCCCACAGGCTGCTTGGGTCAAACCCGGCCAGTGAGCCGATCAAGGCGAAGCGCCAGCCTTCCTGAGCAGCCAGCAGTTCAGGGCTGTTAGCAAAGATCAGGTTGGCCTGGTAACCGGTGTTCCACATGCCGAAAAACATCATCGGGAAGGTACACAACCACACGGTGATCATCATGCGTTTGAGGTCAATGCCGTCACGCACGTGAGCAGTGGTCTTGGTTACGCTACCGGGGCGGTAAAAGAACGTGTCGATGGCCTCATAGAGGGCATACCAGTTCTCGTATTTGCCGCCTTTTTCAAAGTTGTGCTCGATTTTATCGAGGAATGCACGGATACCCATGACTTAACCCTCCTTCTCAATGCGCGCGAGGTTGTCGCGCAGGATCGGGCCGTATTCGTACTTGCCAGCACACACATAGGTGCACAGCGCCAGGTCTTCTTCGTCGAGTTCCAGGCAGCCCAATTTCTGCGCCATCTCGGTATCACCAACGATCAGGTAGCGCAGCAGTTGCGTTGGCAGGATATCCAGCGGCATCACGGCTTCGTAGTTACCTACCGGCACCATGGCGCGCGGGCTGCCATTGGTGGAGGTGGAGAAGGCAAACTTCTTCGCCGCCATTAACTTGGAAACGAAGATATTCATCACCGAATGCTTGTTTACCCCAGCACGCAGGTAATGCATCAGCTCACGTTCGTTGCCCTCAGTCAGACAAGACACCTGCAAGTGGTAACGGCCGAGGAAAGCAAAAGCGCCCTGCGCAGTACGGCCACCCAACACCGAGCCAGAAACAACTCGATTGGAGCCCGGCTGCAGTTCACCGGCGGTCAGCTCGCTGAGGTTTGCGCCCAAACGGGTGCGCACCAGACGCGGCTGCTCGACCACAGGACCGGCCAGCGCTACAACGCGCTCGGTCCACAGTTGGCCTGTGGTGAACAGTTTGCCGATGGCAATCACGTCCTGATAGTTGATCGACCAAACGCTCTTGGTCGCATTGACCGGATCAAGGAAGTGGATATGCGTACCTGGCAAGCCTGCCGGGTGCGGACCGGCGAAGGCTTCAGTCTGCACCTTACTCAGCTGCTCACCGGGCAGCGATGCGCCCTCGGCTTTACAGAGGAACACCTTGGCCAGATTGCTCAACACTTGCAGACCATTTTCAAAGTCGGCGGCGTACTCGGCAATCACCACAGTCGGGTCGGCTGCAAGCGGCTGAGTATCCATCGCGGTGACGAAAATCGAGCTAGGCTGCGCATCTGCTGCCGGCACTTTGCTGAACGGGCGCGCGCGCAGTGCAGTCCACAGGCCCGATTGCAGCAGGACCTCGCGCACTTTCGCGTCGCCGACAGTCGCCAGTTGGTTCGCTGCTACCTGATCAAAGGTAACCTGCTCATCGCCTTCAACGTCGATCACCACGGACTGCAGCACACGCTTTTCACCACGGTGAATCGCGCTGATTACGCCTGCGGCCGGAGCGGTGAACTGCACGCCTGGGGACTTTTTGTCCGAGAACAGCACCTGACCAAGCTTGACCCGATCACCGACCTGAACCTCCATCGAAGGCTTCATACCGTGATAATCGAAGCCTATGACAGCGACGCTACGCACGGGCCTTGCAGCCTCAATGCGCTGCGCCGGCACGCCTGCTATGGGCAAATCAAGCCCATGTTTTATTTTGATCATAGGTTTGTCTAACCACTGATTTATATGCTTTTCAGAATACGGGCGACACCAACGCATAAAGATGCGGCGCAGCACCAAAACAAATCAGGCACTGGGCAGGATGTCGGTCGCGGGAAAAAATCTGGCTGATTATAAAGCGCACGCTCCACCACTGGCCACCCAAGCGCTTGCTTTTATCCGGTTAAACGTAACAGAAGGCAACAGATCGCGACTTGACTGTAAGCGCTGGGCGCGAGACATAGCACTCACGCGACCAACTGGAGCCCTGTCATGCGCTTATTTCTGCTACTTACCACCCTACTGCTTATAAGCGGCGAGCTATTGGCCAATGATCGCGAACGCCTGCAAGAAGCAGGCTTCGCCACCAGTCACGAACTGGGGCAGAACAACCTAGAGCGCAAGAACCAAAGCGTGCTGACGTACCTCTGGGTCGATGTGTATGCCGCCGCCTTGTACGCCCCCACCCAGGCAAGCGCGCGCCAGGCAGTCGCTACACCACTCACGCAGCGCCTGGAGCTTTACTACTTCCGCGAGATCGATAGGCAAGACGTGATCAAGGCTGCCTGGGTTGCCTTAGAACGCCAGCACGATGCCGCCACCCTAGAACGCCTGCGCCCAGAAATAGACGCCCTGCACGCAACCTTTCGCGACATCAACCCGGGGGACCGCTACGCCCTGAACTTCAACCCAGACAGCGGACTGACCTTAGAACCGAATGGCAAGACCACCTTCACCAGCCAAGACCCAGAGCTGGCCAGGGCTTACCTGGGTATCTGGTTAGCGCCCAATGGCCTGTCAGATAAATTGCGCACCCGCCTTTTAGCCGAGTAATTGCAGACAATAAAAATCACCATGAGTCATTTTTAGCGTCGCGCCACGACGGCCCACAAGGTAACGACCAGGGATTGCGCACAATAAAAAACGGGAGCCGAAGCTCCCGTTTTCATTGCAACCCGACGCTTAGCGCGGGAAAGCAGGCGGGTTAACCCCAGCCATGTCTTCCATCACGCGGATCACCTGGCAGCTGTAGCCGAACTCGTTGTCGTACCAGACGTACAGGATCACGCGGTTTTCGTTGCAGATAGTGGCTTCAGCATCGACCACGCCGGCGTGGCGCGAGCCCACGAAGTCGGTGGAGACCACTTCCTGCGACTGCACGAAGTCGATTTGCTTCTGCAGGTCGGAGTGCATGGCCATCTGGCGCAGGTACTCGTTGACCTCATCACGGCTGGTGGCTTTCTCAAGGTTGAGGTTGAGAATGGCCATCGACACGTTAGGCGTCGGCACGCGAATGGCGTTACCGGTCAGCTTGCCCTTCAACACAGGCAATGCCTTGGCCGCCGCAGTGGCTGCACCAGTTTCGCTGATCACCATGTTCAACGGCGCCGAGCGACCACGACGATCGCCTTTGTGGAAGTTGTCGATCAGGTTCTGGTCGTTGGTGTACGAGTGCACCGTTTCAACGTGACCATTGGCGATGCCGTACTGGTCATTGATCGCCTTGAGCACAGGCACGATGGCGTTGGTGGTGCAGGATGCAGCCGAGATGATCTGGTCATCGGCGGTGATTTCGGCATGGTTAACGCCGTGCACGATGTTCTTCAGCGCGCCCTTACCCGGCGCAGTCAGGACAACGCGCTCAATGCCCGGACAAGCCAAATGCTGGCCCAGGCCCTCAGCGTCACGCCACACGCCGGTGTTATCCACCAGCAGTGCGTTTTTGATGCCGTACTGGGTGTAGTCAACTTCTTTTGGGTCTTTGGCGTAGATCACCTGAATCAGGTTGCCATTGGCAGTAATGGTGTTGCTAGCCTCATCAATGGTGATGGTGCCGTCGAACGGGCCGTGGACCGAATCGCGACGCAGCAGGCTGGCGCGCTTGGACAAGTCATTGCTCGCACCCTTGCGCACAACAATGGCCCGCAGACGCAGGCCATCACCACCACCGGTTTTCTCGATCAGGATGCGCGCCAACAGGCGGCCAATCCGACCAAAACCATACAGCACCACGTCGGTGCCCTCGCGGGCTTCACCGTTCTGCTTGCCAGCCACTTCAACCAGCTCGTCTTTGACGAACTGCTCGATGCTACGGCCCTGGCCGTCAGTCTTGAACTTGCTGACCATCTTGCCCAGGTCCACCGAGGCGGCGCCCAGTTTCAGCTCGCTCATGACCTTGAGAATTGGGAAGGTCTCGTGCACCGACAACTCGCTGCCGTCAGCCAGACGGTGACGCGCGAAGCGGTGAGCTTTGAGAATGTCGATAACCGAACGGTTGATCAAACCACGGCCGTAGATCGAGGTGACCACGTTGTTGTTACGGTAGAGCTGGCCAATCATCGGAATCATCGCTTCCGCAAGGGCTTCTCGATCGATCCACTCACCGAGACACTGGTCGGGCTTCTGAGTCACGGGCAGTACCTTCCACATGTAGGGGCTAAAAAAAGGGGCTACATTATGACGGCGCAAGCAAGCATGAGCAATGCACGACTGTCGTAACTGACACCGCTGGTAAACGCCCGTTACAATCGACGACCTTGTGAATTGACCGTGAGCCGCCTGTGCCGACTGCGTCCGTACTTCGCCTACCGTCCCTGCCGGCCGCTGCTGGCAAACAACACTGGGGCAACCTGCCCGGTGCCGCGCTGAGCTTGGCAATTGCCGAAGCCGCCAGCAATGCTAAACGTTTCACCCTGCTACTGACCGCCGACAGTCAGAGCGCTGAACGCCTGCAGGAGGAGCTGAGTTTCTTTACGCCGGACTTGCCGGTGCTGCATTTCCCCGACTGGGAAACCCTGCCCTACGACCTGTTTTCGCCGCACCAGGACATCATCTCCCAGCGTATTGCCGCACTTTATCGCCTGCCTGAGCTGAAACATGGGGTATTGGTAGTCCCGATCACCACCGCCCTACACCGCCTGGCACCCAAGCGCTTTCTGCTGGGCAGCAGCCTGGTCATGCAAGTGGGCCAGCAGCTCGACGTCAATCAGCTGCGCGGCAACCTGGAAGCCGCCGGCTACCGCTGCGTTGACACGGTGTATGAACATGGCGAGTTCGCCGTGCGCGGCGCATTGATCGACCTGTTTCCGATGGGCAGCAGCCAGCCGTATCGCATCGACTTGTTCGATGACGAGATCGAAACCCTGCGTACCTTCGACCCGGAAACTCAGCGCTCCATCGACAAAGTCGAGTCGATCAAGCTACTACCGGCCCGTGAATTTCCGCTGGAAAAGAAAGCCGTTACTGATTTCCGCGGGCGCTTTCGCGAACGTTTCGACGTGGATTTCCGCCGCTGCCCGATTTATCAGGACCTCAGCACGGGTATCACACCAGCGGGGATTGAGTACTACCTGCCGCTGTTCTTTGAAGAAACCGCCACCCTCTTCGACTACCTGCCCGCCGACACCCAGGTATTTTCCCTGCCGGGCATCGAAAAAGCCGCTGAGCAATTTTGGGTGGATGCACGCAGCCGCTACGAAGATCGCCGTGTTGACCCGGAACGCCCACTGCTACCACCCGCCGATATCTTCCTGCCGGTAGAAGACTGCTTCGCCCGCCTGAAAAACTGGCCGCGCGTGGTGGTCAGCCAGGACGACATCGAGGAAGGCGTCGGCCGCCTGCGCTTTAACGCCAAACCCCTGCCCGACTTGGCGATCCAGGCCAAAGCTGGCGAGCCGCTGGCGGCACTGCGACGCTTTCTTGAGGAATACCCCGGCCGCGTGCTGTTCTGCGCGGAATCCGCCGGGCGCCGCGAAGTGCTACTGGAGCTGCTCGCCCGCCTCAAGCTCAAACCTAAGGAGTTCGACAGCTGGCCGGCCTTTACCGCCAGCAAGCAACGCTTGGGCATCTGCATCGCCCCACTGGATGACGGCCTGCTGCTCGAAGACCTCGCCCTAGTGGCGGAAAGCCCGCTGTTCGGCCAGCGCGTCATGCAGCGTCGACGCCGTGAGAAATCCCGCGACGGTGGCGACAATGCCATCAAGAACCTTACCGAGCTACGCGAAGGCGCGCCGGTGGTGCACATCGACCATGGCGTGGGCCGCTACCTGGGCCTGGTGACCATGGAGTTCGACGGCCAGGCCGCTGAATTCCTCGCCCTGATGTACGCCGAAGAAGCCAAGCTCTATGTGCCGGTGGCCAGCCTGCACCTGATCGCCCGCTACACCGGCAGCGACGATGCCCTGGCGCCGCTGCACCGCCTCGGCTCCGAGGTCTGGCAGAAGGCTAAACGCAAGGCCGCCGAACAGGTGCGCGATGTCGCCGCCGAACTGCTCGACGTCTACGCACGGCGCGCCGCTCGCGAAGGCTATGCGTTTGCCGATCCCAAGGCGGACTACGCCACCTTCAGCGCCGGCTTCCCGTTCGAGGAAACCCCGGACCAGCAAGCCGCCATCGAAGCGGTGTACAGCGACATGCTCTCCGCCAAACCGATGGACCGCCTGGTCTGTGGCGATGTCGGCTTCGGCAAGACCGAAGTGGCCATGCGCGCCGCCTTTATCGCCGTGCATGGCGGCAAGCAGGTGGCGGTATTGGTGCCCACCACCCTGCTCGCCCAACAGCACTACAACAGCTTCCGCGACCGCTTCGCCGATTGGCCGGTAAAGGTCGAGGTGATGAGCCGCTTCAAGAGCAACAAGGAAGTCAGCGAGGCCATGCAACAACTGGCCGAAGGCAAGGTGGATATCGTCATCGGTACTCACAAGCTGCTGCAGGACGACGTTAAATTCAACAACCTGGGCCTGGTGATCATCGACGAAGAACACCGCTTCGGTGTGCGTCAGAAAGAACAGCTAAAGACCCTGCGCAGCGAAGTCGACATCCTTACCCTGACCGCCACACCGATCCCGCGCACCCTGAATATGGCCGTTGCTGGCATGCGCGATTTGTCGATCATCGCCACGCCACCGGCGCGGCGCTTGTCGGTGCGCACCTTTGTGATGGAGCAAAACAATCCAACCATCAAGGAAGCCCTGCTGCGCGAACTGCTGCGCGGCGGCCAGGTGTATTACCTGCACAACGATGTGAAAACCATCGAGAAGTGCGCCGCCGACCTCGCTGAACTGGTGCCGGAAGCGCGTATCGGCATCGGTCACGGGCAAATGCACGAGCGCGAACTGGAACAGGTGATGGGCGATTTCTATCACAAGCGCTTCAACGTGCTGATTGCCTCGACCATCATCGAAACCGGTATCGACGTACCGAGCGCCAACACCATCATCATCGAACGCGCCGACAAGTTCGGCCTGGCGCAATTGCACCAGCTACGTGGCCGAGTCGGCCGCAGCCACCACCAAGCCTACGCCTACCTGCTGACGCCACCGCGCAAGCAGATGACCGACGATGCACAAAAGCGCCTCGAAGCCATCTCCAATGCCCAGGACTTGGGGGCCGGCTTTTTGCTCGCCACCCACGACCTGGAAATCCGTGGCGCCGGCGAGTTGCTTGGCGACGGCCAGAGCGGGCAAATTCAGGCAGTCGGCTTCACCTTGTACATGGAGATGCTCGAACGCGCGGTGAAATCGATTCGCAAGGGCGAGCAACCCAACCTCGACCAGCCGTTGGGTGGCGGCCCGGAGATCAATCTGCGCGTGCCGGCACTGATCCCCGACGATTACCTGCCAGACGTGCACGCACGCCTGATCATGTACAAACGCATCGCCAACGCCAGCGACGAGGAAGGCCTAAAAGACCTACAAGTAGAAATGATCGACCGCTTCGGACTGCTCCCTGAGCCAAGCAAGAATCTGGTGCGCATCACCCTACTGAAACTGCAGGCAGAAAAGCTCGGGATCAAAAAAGTCGACGCTGGCCCGCAAGGTGGCCGCATCGAGTTTGCTGCCGACACCTGCGTCGACCCACTAACCCTGATCAAGCTAATCCAAGGCGCACCCAACCGTTACAAGTTCGAAGGTGCAACGCTGTTTAAATTCCAGGTGCCCATGGAGCGCCCGGAAGAGCGATTCAACACCTTGGAAGCTCTGTTTGAGCGCCTGACTCCCTCTACTTAAAGGACCGACCCATGCGCACCCTCCACACCCTCGCCCTGCTGCCGCTCGTACTGCTGTGCATACTCAGCAGCACGAGCGCCTTAGCCGAAAGTCTTTACCAGGTTGAGGTGATCGTATTCCGCCAAGCAGGCGAAGCGATCTCTGCCGGCCAACTGCCGCCCGACAACTGGGCGCAGAACGCGCTGCCGGTGGATGGCAGCAACAGCCGCAACACCGCACTGAATGCCGAAGCAGCCAAGCTCAACCCATCCAGCGGTTATCAGGTATTGCTGCACCAAGCCTGGTCGATGAGCCTGGGCGACTCAAGCAGCCGCGTAGCCATCAGCACTGGCAACGAGCAGTTCGGCCACTACCCCGTCGAAGGCATCCTCGAGCTTAAGGCCGGTCGCCTGATTGAATTGCAGAGCGACATCTGGATCAACCAGCTCGATGCCAACGGCAGCCTCATCGACAGCGAGCGCATCAAACAAAACAGCCGCCTAAAAAGTGGTGAACTGACATTTGTCGATAACGGCAGCACGGGTCTGCTGATTCGTGTCAGCTCGCTGTAAAACCCCAATATAAAAAAGGGCCGCATTGCGCGACCCTTTTCTGCCTGTATCAACACGGACTCAACTGCTCAGCACGCGCGCCAATACGGCCTTAACCGTATCCATGCCTTCGTCCAGCGCACGCTCAATTTCAGCCATAGTGATCAGGGCGCGAGACTTGCCAGCAGCCGGGTTTACCACCAGCGCCAAACAGGCATAGGGCAACGCCAACTCACGCGCCAATACGGCTTCTGGCATCCCTGTCATACCGACAATATCGCAGCCATCACGCTCCATCCGTGCGATTTCAGCCACTGTTTCTAGGCGCGGCCCCTGAGTACAGCCGTAAACACCATGGCTGCTAAATGCGCAGTGCTCGGCGGTCAGCGCATTGCTCAGCTTGCTGCGCAGCCCTGCATCGTAGGGATGGCTGAAATCGACATGGGTAACATGCTCCAGCTCACCCTCAAAATAGGTGTGCTCACGGCCGTAGCTGTAGTCGATGATTTGATGCGGCAAGCAGAAGTGTCCGGTCCCCATGGCCGTATGAACCCCCCCCACCGCGTTCACTGCAATCACCGCCTTGGCACCCGCCTCACGCAACGCCCAGAGGTTGGCGCGGTAATTCACCTGATGCGGCGGGATACGATGCGGGTGCCCGTGACGCGCCAGGAACAACACCTCACGCCCAGCATAATCACCCCTAAGCACCGCAGCAGAAGGCGCGCCATAAGGCGTATCAATGTGCAACGCGGCCTTGATAGTCAAACCGTCCAACTTGGTCAGGCCGGTGCCACCGATAATCGCGTAAACCGTCATCCATTCGTCCTCAGTCGATTAATTGCGCATCACGCAAACTGCCAAGCGCAGCAAGCCAACGTGGATCCTGCCGATATTCAACACCTGGGAAAGCCCTACGACGCATGCGCGCAAGCCCCGTGGGGGGTAGAACATTGAGCCGCTGCAAGGCCGACAAAGCCAGCTCGGCTGCTGCCCGGTCATTGCACACCAAACCCATGTCACACCCCGCCGACAGCGCCGCCTCGATACGGCACGCCGCGTCACCCACTACATGGGCGCCGGCCATGGAAAGATCGTCACTGAAGATCACGCCCTCAAAACCTAACTCACCGCGCAGAATATCCTGCAACCAACGCCGCGAGAAACCAGCCGGACTGTCATCCACCTGAGGATAGATAACATGAGCAGGCATCACCGCTGCCAGCTGCTGGCTCAGCTGACGAAACGGCAGCAGGTCTTTGGCGCGAATGTCATCCAGGCTGCGCTCATCGACCGGAATAGCCACGTGAGAATCCGCCTCAGCCCAACCATGCCCCGGGAAATGCTTGCCGCAAGCAGCCATACCGGCCGCATTCATGCCGCGGATAAAGGCTCCGGCCAGCTGGGTTGCGCGCTGCGCATCACCTTCAAAAGCACGACTGCCAACCACCGCACTACGCTGATGATCGAGATCCAGCACCGGCGCAAAACTCAGGTCCAAGCCAGCAGCCAGCACTTCAGTGGCCATCACCCAGCCACACTGCTCAGCCAAATGTTCGGCATTGGCGTTATCGGCCAGCGCACGCATGGCCGGCAGACGCACAAAACCCTGACGCAGACGCTGCACACGGCCGCCTTCTTGATCGACCGCCAACAGCAAATCGGGCCGCACAGCGCGAATGGCCGCAGACAGTTCGCGTACCTGGCGCGGGTCTTCGATATTGCGTGCAAACAGAATCAACCCGGCTACCTGCGGCTGGCGCAGAAGCTGTCGATCCTCCGCCGTCAGCCAGGTACCGGCGATATCCAGCATTAATGAACCGTGCATGGGTGAACTCACAAGTCATCCTTAAATAAGAGGCGCGGCCGCCCAATCGGGACAGGCGGCCTCGTCAATCTGAACCGCACAGCGGGCCGGCACCCGCGCAAACAGCGTCAGCAAATCACTGTTGCGCATGCGCACACAGCCATGGGACAACGCTACACCCATGGGCTCGCTGTCCGGCGTACCGTGTATGTAGATATAGCGGCGAAAGGTATCGACAGCGCCCAAACGATTGCGTCCAGGCTCACAACCGCTGAGCCAGAGAATGCGCGTGAGAATCCAGTCACGGCCAGGGAATTGAGCATGCAACGCAGGCGACCAGACCTCGCCCGTCCAGCGTCGCCCGCGCAACACGGCACCACTGGGCAAGCCAGCACCAATCTTCGCCCGCACCTGGTGCAAGCCGCGCGGCGTACAGCCGGAACCATTGCGCTCACCTGCACCATTGAGCGCCGTGGAAACACTCAGGCGAAGGTGCAGCTGCCCATTGGCAAAGCCATACAGACACTGATCGGAGAGGGAAATATGCAGAAAATCGAGAGCAATCATGGGCGGTTAGCTTAGCGGATAGCATCCACCAAGCCCACCCGCCGAGGTCAAACTTTGCTGGGGATCGCTGGGGTCTTGGTCCGCGGTTTAAGCTGGGCGCTGGCCAGAGCTTCATCGGTCAGGCCGGTTTCCGAACGCATGCCGGCAGCCAGAAATGGCACCATCAAACGCATCACCTGCTCAATCGAGGTATTAACCCCAAAATCAGTTTCCGACATAGCCCGTAGGGCCTTGATCCCGGACATGCTGAACGCTGCAGCGCCGAGCATAAAGTGCACCCGCCAAAACAGCTCCAATGGCGGAATGCGTGGAGCGGCTTCATGTACCAACTGCATGTAGCGACGGAAGACCTTGCCGTACACCTCTTCCAGATATTTACGCAAATGCCCCTGACTTTGACTAAACGCCAAACCAAGCAAACGCATGAATATTGAAAGATCGTTACCGCTGCGCGGCTTAACGGCCAGCGCCTGCTCGACCAACAGCTCAAGCAGCTCTTCTAGACTGACCTTGGCATCGGGCTTAGCCTGACGACGATCCAGCTCGCGCTCCAGGCTTGCGCAGAAAGGCCCGAGAAAACGCGAGAAAACCGCCTGAATCAGGGCTTTCTTCGAGCCGAAGTGATAGTTCACCGCAGCCAAGTTCACCCCAGCCTTACTGGTGATCAAACGCAAAGAGGTTTCTGCGAAACCCTTCTCCGCAAAAAGCTGCTCTGCCGCATCGAGAATGCGTTCAACGGTTTCCGACTGCGCCATGACCTTCTTCATCTAAACAAACACTTGTTTGAAACATACGTTTCAGCTACCTGCCTTGTCAAGCGGGGCCGACCATCTTGTGGCCGAGTGGTCACACTTCGCACCGCGACACTGGACCCTACCCCTAGCTAGCCACCCTGCAACACCTGAATAGTAGCGCTACGCGAGTAACAATATGGAGGTGAATAAAGCACAGATCAGAATGTAAGGATTGCCAACATGCAATCACTGTATATAATCCCAGTCACTGTACAAAAAGACAGAGTCGATCATGCTTAAACTGACGCCGCGCCAAGCTGAAATTCTCGCTTTCATCAAGCAATGCCTTGAAGACAATGGCTATCCGCCTACCCGCGCAGAAATTGCCTTAAAACTGGGTTTCAAATCACCCAACGCAGCGGAAGAACACCTCAAGGCCCTTGCCCGCAAAGGCGCCATCGAAATGACCCCAGGGGCTTCGCGCGGCATCCGCATTCCAGGCTTTGAGCCCAATGCAGAGGAAGAGCCGGGCTTGCCGGTAATCGGCCGAGTAGCCGCAGGTGCCCCCATCCTCGCGCAGCAACACATTGAAGAATCGTGCCGCATTAACCCAGAATTCTTCCACCCCAAGGCCGATTACCTGCTGCGCGTACGCGGCATGAGCATGAAGGATATCGGCATACTCGACGGCGACCTACTGGCTGTACACACCACCCGTGAAGTGCGTAATGGCCAGGTAGTAGTGGCACGCCTCGATGATGAAGTTACGGTCAAACGCTTCAAGCGCGAAGGCAATAAAGTCTGGCTGATTGCTGAAAACCCGGAGTTCGCACCGATCGAAGTAAACCTGGAAGAACAGGACCTGATTATTGAAGGCCTGAGCGTTGGAGTTATCCGCCGCTAGCTGGATGGTGACCCGACAAGTGAGGCTTTTCTAACGCAGTACCGACAATGCAGGCAATTTGCTAACACCTGCGAGTGGAGGATCTATGCAGTTTCCACAATCACTGAACCGTACACAACTACCGCTGTTTGATGCATTTCTAGCCACAACCACGCCACCCTTGTTTGCCGATCACGGCGAACTGCCTTGGCAGGATGATGAGAACGAAGCATTCAGTGAACTGTCGTTGCGCGGCGCAGCAGGACACTGCCTACATTTACTTGCACCGGTATTGCGCCAACTCAGCGAGAACCATGATGAACGCTGGCTAACCCTGATCGCTCCACCATCAAGCCTGACCCAAGCGTGGCTACGCGAAGCGGGCCTGAACCGTGAACGCATCCTGCTACTCCACCCACGCGGAGAGCAAAGCCCATTAGAGCTGGCCCAACAGGCCTTGAAACTAGGTCGCAGCCACACCGTGGTCAGCTGGCTCCACCCTCTTGAGCGTCAGGCACGCCAATGCCTTGTTCAGGCGGCCCACCAAGGTAAGGCGCAAAGTCTAAATATCAGCCTGGGATGATCGACCAGTGCGACGCACAAGGAATGTGCATCTTAGCCATTAGGACCTTGTTACAAGGGCAATCTGCAACTAACAGAGCATGCTAAGTCAGCTGAAATAGCCCTACATTCAGTGCAGAACCCGCGGCCCCTCTTCCTGTTGGAAGTTATTTTCAGCCAAGCGCCCCGCCATTTGCACACCGACACTGAGCATGGCCTTTGCCACTTCAACATGTTGCCCCTGCAGGAACGCTTTTGCGTCGGCAGAAAAATCCAGCACAACCAACGATTCTTCATCCTCTGCACGGCGCAGGGCAATGCGTCCGTCAGGCAGTTCGACAATTTCCAGGAAGGATGTAGGCATTGGGTTAGCTCTCCACGAAAGACCGGCATTGTAACAGCCGACCCGAGCCCGCCCTAGCCCACCGGTCAAATCAGCCGGTCACCATTCGCTCAATGTTTCGCGAAAGCGCTGTGCCAGAGCCTTCAATTGCTGCCGCCATGCCTCCAACACCTGATGAGTCAGGGGCTCGATTTCCTCATCCAAACTAATCGCGGTAATCAGCGGCGTACTGGGGTCAACCTTGGCCTTCTTACTCGCTTGAGGCGGCTGAAATAGCGCGGCATAGGCTTTAAGCAGCTCAGCAACCCAGCTGTCAGCTGATTGTGCCAACTCAACCAACTCACCCAGCTCCTGGTTCGGCGCGGCTTGCAACACATCCTGAGTGAGAAAGCGTTCAGCCTGCGGAGCACCGCTGTCAGGCAAGCGGTAATAGCCGGCAATTTCATGACACAGCCCTAGCAGGGCCCCATAAAGATGAAACAGCGCCGCTTCACGCTCAGCCTGAATCAAAGCCAGCGCATTCATGCTTTGCGCTTGCTCGGCGTTACGCCAGGACTCTAGCGCCAGGCCTGCGTAAAAGATTTTCTGATTAGTACGGGTATAGAGCTCATTGGCCATTGCGGCGCCCTCCATTACGGATTGGATAAGCATACGCGCACTCGCCCATGGCGAGCGCGCGCACAGCTAGATCAGCTCTTATCTTCAACTTTCCACTTACTGCCATCAAAGAATGCGCGCCAGCCGGTCGGCTTGCCATCGACCTCGGTCTGCACGTACTGCTCTTTGGTTTTACGACTGAAACGAATCACCGCAGCACGACCTTGAGGGTCTTTTATCGGTGCATCACAAAGGAAGTGATACTTGGGATCGATTTCATCGCGGTGTGGAATCAACTCCAACACTAACGGAGCACGGGTTTCACGGTTCTTCGGAAACTGGCTAGCGGCCAAGAACAAACCCGAGGCACCATCACGAAGGATGTAAGTATCGTTGACCTTCTCGCATTTGAGTTCCGGCATTTTCACCGGATCCATTTTCGGCGGCGCCGCTTCACCGCTTTTCAGCAGTTTGCGGGTGTTCTTACATTCACTATTGGTACAACCGAAGAACTTGCCAAAGCGCCCGGTCTTGAGCTGCATCTGGCTGCCACACTTGTCGCAGTCCAGACTCGGCCCTTCATAGCCCTTGATGCGGTATTGACCCTGCTCAACCTCATAACCCACGCAATCTGGGTTATTACCGCAGATGTGCAGTTTGCGGGTTTCATCGAGCAGATAGGCGTCCATAGCCGTCGAACAGATCGGACAACGGTGCTTACCTAGCAACACGCGCGACTCAGATTCGCCCTCATCGTCAGCGGCAATTTCATCGCCCGGCACCAGATTGACGGTGGCCTTGCAGCGCTCTTTAGGCGGCAATGCATACCCCGAACAACCAAGGAACACACCAGTGGATGCCGTACGAATGGTCATTGGTCGGCCGCAGTCGCGACAAGCAATATCCGTTAACGTAGGTGTATTGGCACGCATGCCGTTAACGCTATCGCTTGCAACTTCAAGCTTCTTCTTGAAGTCACCGTAGAACTCGTCGAGTACATTTTTCCATTCGCGCTCGCCGTGAGCCACATCGTCCAGATTCTCTTCCATACCGGCTGTAAAGCCGTAATCCATCAGATTGGAGAAGCTTTCGGACAGGCGCTCAGTGACGATGTCGCCCATTTTTTCAGAGTAGAAACGACGGTTGTGTAGCGCCACGTAGCCACGATCCTGGATGGTGCCGATAATCGCTGCATAGGTCGAGGGACGGCCAATACCGCGCTTTTCCATCTCTTTAACCAGGCTCGCTTCCGAGTAGCGCGCCGGCGGCTTAGTGAAGTGTTGGCTCGGGTCGAGCTTGACCAGCTTGAGCACTTCGCCCTGATCCATTTCCGGCAGTACATCGTCATCGCCCGGCTTACTCAGCTGCGGCAGTGCACGGGTATAACCGTCGAATTTGAGAATACGCCCCTTGGCGCGCAGTTCGAACTGCGCAGCCGTCACCGTTACGGTGGTCGACAGGTATTCAGCCGGCGGCATCTGACAGGCCACGAACTGGCGCCAGATCAGCTCATACAGGCGCTCAGCGTCACGTTCCATGCCCGACAGCTGAGTCGGCTTGAGGTTGACGTCAGACGGGCGAATCGCTTCGTGCGCCTCTTGTGCGCCTTCTTTGCTGCTGTAGGCAATCGGGTTGGCAGGCAGGTACTTCTTGCCAAACTCGCCTTCAATAAAGTCACGCACCATGCTCACGGCATCAGCCGAGAGGTTAGTCGAATCGGTACGCATATAGGTGATGTAACCAGCTTCATACAGACGCTGGGCCATCATCATGGTCTTCTTCACCCCGAAGCCCAGGCGGTTACTGGCAGCCTGTTGCAGGGTGGAGGTAATAAAGGGAGCCGACGGCTTGCTGCTGGTCGGTTTGTCTTCACGCTTGCTGACGCTGTAGCTAGATGATTTCAGCGTAGCCAAGGCCGCCATGGCCTGGGCCTCGCTCAGCGGCTTGAAGGCGGCGCCGTTCTCGCGCGCCACTTCAAAGCGTACATTGGCGCCTTTGGCAGTGCCTAGATCGGCGTGCACTTCCCAATACTCTTCGGGGACGAACGCGCGGATCTCTTTCTCACGCTCCACCACCAGTTTTACCGCTACCGACTGCACGCGACCTGCAGACAGACCACGGGCAATCTTGGCCCATAGCAGTGGCGAGACCATGTAGCCCACCACACGATCAAGAAAGCGCCGTGCTTGCTGGGCGTTAACCCGGTTGATATCCAGCTCACCGGGCTTGGAAAACGCGTCCTGGATGGCCTTCTTAGTAATTTCGTTAAACACCACGCGCTTATAGCGGCTGTCATCACCACCAATGGATTCGCGCAGGTGCCAGGCAATGGCTTCCCCCTCGCGGTCCAAGTCGGTTGCGAGATAGATGGTGTCGGCATCCTTGGCCAAACGGCGCAATTCCTCGACCACCTTCTCTTTGCCTGGAAGGATCTCGTACTTGGCTTTCCAGCCATGCTCAGGATCAACCCCCATGCGCGCGATCAACTGACGCTTGGCTTTTTCCTTGGGCGACAGCGCCGGTACTTCACCTGCAGCGGCTTTACCACGCTTGGCCGGCTCTTTGGCGGTGCTCGCCGAACCACTGGTGGGTAGGTCACGGATGTGGCCGATGCTCGACTTCACCACGTACTCGTTGCCCAAGTACTTGTTGATGGTCTTGGCCTTGGCCGGGGATTCCACGATGACCAGCGATTTGCCCATGGATTGGAAATTTCCTGAATTCGGTAAATAAATGCGGGAGGCGCGGTGACTGCCTGCTAGCGCGGCACCGCTATATATAGTGGCGGTCCGGCTGAGGTCAAGCGCAGCGGTGGCCCGATGTCAGCTCAAGGCCGAGTAAACAGTGCGGTTTCAGCCTGAATCAAAGCAAAGCGTGGAACCGTCTCGCCGTCCACCTCAACGCTCTCGCAGAACATCTCCAGCGGTCTCACCCAAAGGCCAAACTCGCCGTACAGCGCCTGATAGACCACCTCTAGCTGCTGCGTCTCAGAATGCTGCGCCACGCCAAACACCCGGTATTCCGGGCCTTTGTAGTGACGATAGAGGCCAGGCTGTAACTGCATGGATGAATTCCTTAAAGATTTTCTACTAAAAACAAAAACCGGGGCACTTGGCCCCGGTTTTCCACCTTCTACATCGACTACAGCTTAGATGCGTTCGAAGACGGTGGTGATGCCTTGGCCGAGACCTACGCACATGGTCGACACACCGAAGGTGCCCCCATTTTGCTTCATCACGTTAAGCAGGGTACCGGAGATACGCGCGCCGGAACAACCGAACGGGTGACCCAGAGCGATTGCGCCGCCGTGCAGGTTGACCTTCTCTTCCATCTTATCGAGCACTTTCAAGTCCTTCAGCACAGGCAGAGCCTGAGCAGCGAAGGCTTCGTTGAGCTCGAAGAAGTCGATGTCATTGATGGTCAGACCCGCACGCTTAAGGGCTTTATGGGTCGACGGTACTGGACCGTAACCCATGATCGCCGGATCAACACCGGCAACAGCCATGGCGCGAACCACTGCCATTGGCTGGATGCCGAGGTCCTGAGCGCGCTGAGCACTCATGACGATCATGCACGAAGCGCCGTCAGTGATCTGCGAGGACGTACCTGCAGTCACGGTGCCGCCCTTCGGGTTGAACGCCGGCTTCAGTGCAGCCAGGCTTGCCAGGGTGGTTTCCGGACGAATGGTTTCGTCGTAGTCGAAGACCTTCAGGAAGCCATTCTCGTCGTAGCCTTGCATCGGGATGATTTCATCCTTGAACTTGCCTTCAACGGTGGCTTTCTGAGCCAGACGGTGCGAACGCTCACCGAATGCATCTTGCTGCTCACGGCTAATGCCATGCATTTTGCCGAGCATTTCAGCCGTCAGACCCATCATGCCCGAGGCCTTGGCCGCATACAGCGACAAGTGCGGGTTTGGATCAACGCCGTGCATCATGCCAACGTGGCCCATGTGCTCCACACCGCCGACAACGAACACATCGCCGTTACCGGTCTGGATCGCCTGCACAGCAGTGTGCAGCGCGCTCATGGACGAACCACACAGGCGGCTCACAGTCTGGCCAGCAGCGGTGTGAGGGATCTGGGTCATCAGCGACGCCATGCGTGCGATGTTCCAGCCCTGCTCCAGGGTCTGGTTAACGCAGCCCCAGATTACGTCTTCCACTTCAGCCGGATCGACCTTGGTGTTACGTGCCAGCACGCCACTGATCAGGTTGGCCGACATGGTCTCAGCACGGGTATTGCGATGCATGCCGCCCTTGGAACGACCCATTGGGGTACGACCGAAGTCGACAATGACTGCATCTCTAGGATTCAGGCTCATAAATTTACTCTCGCTCTAGTCTGTCCGCGATTAACCGAAAAACTTCTGGCCCTTAGCGGCCATTTCGCGAAGCTTGGCAGTCGGGGTGTACAGCGCGCCCAGCTCGGCATATTTGTCGGCCAGGGCAACGAACTCAGCCACACCGACGGTATCGATGTAACGCAGCGCACCACCGCGGAAGGGCGGGAAGCCGATGCCGTAAACAAGACCCATATCGGCCTCGGCAGCGGTCTCGACGATGCCATCTTCCAAGCAACGAACAGTTTCCATGCACAACGGGATCATCATCCAGTTGATGATGTCTTCGTCGGTGACTTCACGCTGCTCAAAGATGATGGGCTTGAGCACTTCGAGAACAGCAGGGTCAGCAACTTTCTTCTGCTTGCCGCGCTTATCCAGCTCGTAGGCGTAGAAGCCTTTACCGTTCTTCTGACCCAGGCGATCAGCTTCGTACAGTGCATCGACTGCCGAGCGACGATCGTCTTTCATGCGGTCTGGGAAGCCTTCGGCCATTACGTCGCGACCGTGATGACCGGTGTCGATGCCGACCACGTCCATCAGGTACGCCGGGCCCATTGGCCAGCCGAACTTCTCCATCACCTTGTCGATGCGCACAAAGTCGACGCCCGCACTGACCAGCTTGGCGAAACCACCGAAGTAGGGGAACAGCACGCGGTTGACCAGGAAGCCTGGGCAGTCATTGACCACAACCGGGGTCTTGCCCATTTTCTTGGCGTAAGCCACGGTGGTCGCCACAGCAACGTCGCTGGACTTCTCACCGCGAATCACTTCAACCAGCGGCATCATGTGCACCGGGTTGAAGAAGTGCATACCTACGAAGTTTTCCGGACGCTTTAGCGCCTTGGCCAGCAGGCTGATGGAGATAGTCGAGGTGTTCGACGCCAGGATTGCATCCTCACGTACCACACCTTCAACTTCAGCCAGCACGATCTGCTTGACCTTAGGGTTTTCGACGACCGCTTCGACGACGATGTCGACAGCGCCAAAATCGCCATAGGACATGGTCGGACGGATGGCGGTGAGGGCTTCAGCCATCTTCGCTGGGGTCATACGACCTTTAGCCACACGGCCACCGAGCAGCTTGGACGCCTCGGCCAAACCCATCTGGATACCCTCTTCACGGATATCCTTCATCAGGATCGGAGTGCCCTTAGAAGCGGACTGGTAGGCAATACCGCCACCCATGATGCCAGCACCGAGCACGGCAGCCAGTTTCACGTCTTTAGCGATTTCGTCGTGCTGTTTGGCTTTTTTCTTCAGATCCTGATCATTCAGGAACAGACCGATCAAGCTGGCAGCCACTGGCGTTTTAGCCAATTTAACGAAGCCGGCAGCTTCAACTTCCAAGGCCTTATCGCGCCCCATATTGGCGGCTTTCTGGATGGTCTTGATCGCTTCAACCGGCGCTGGGTAGTTCGGGCCAGCCTGACCAGCCACAAAACCTTTGGCGGTTTCAAAGCACATCATTTGCTCAATCGCGTTGAGCTTGAGCTTTTCCAGCTTCGGCTGACGCTTGGCCTTGTAGTCCAACTCGCCAGAAATGGCGCGCGAAATCAGGTCAAGTGCCGCGGCTTGCAGCTTGTCAGCAGCAACCACAGCATCCACTGCACCCATTTTCAGGGCATCAGCGGCTTTGTTCTCTTTACCGCTGGCAATCCACTCGACAGCGTTATCGGTACCGATAACACGTGGCAGACGCACAGTGCCGCCGAAGCCTGGGTAGATGCCCAGCTTGACTTCAGGCAGACCCACTTTGGCGCCTTCGGCCATGACGCGGTAATCCGCTGCCAGGCACATTTCAAAACCACCGCCAAGGGCGATGCCATTGATCGCGACCACAGTCGGAACATTGAGGTCTTCAAAATCACTGAAGATCTTGTTGGCTTCGAGGTTGCCAGCCACCAGCTCTTCATCCGACAACTTGAAGTTATCGACGAACTCGGTGATGTCGGCACCGACGATAAATACGTCTTTGCCACTGGTGACAATCACGCCTTTGATCGAACCATCAGCCTTAATCGCATCAACGGATTGACGCAGCTCATTGAGGGTAAGACGGTTGAATTTGTTGACGGATTCACCCTTGAGGTCGAATTTCAATTCGACGATGCCGCTCTCAAGAGCCTTAACCGTGATGGCTTTACCTTCGTAAATCATCAACTGATCTCCACGGTATGGAAGCTGAACAGTACACATCGGAGCCAACCAGCAAGTTACTCCACGGCATGGCCGCATCAGAGTAACCCCAATCAGCCTGGCACACCCACCGACGCGATATTCGGGTTGTAAAGGCGATGAATTAAGTTAAGCAAACGCTCAATTCATACGCCCGTTTGATTTGGGTATGCACACCTTCAAGGAAAAGCCATGACTTGTCAATTAGCCCGTGACAGCAGCAATAACGTACAAAAAGTTACGCTCAAACACGCACAGCGGCCCCGATCGCTTCGTCTCGAAAAAGCAGCCATTCGCTGCGATATAGAGCCATATTTCGAAAAAAACACACAATAAAGCGCCTAAGCAGCGGCCTAGCAAAAAGAAATGGCTACAGGTACAGTCGTCTCAATACGGCCGTGTTTGTGACACCCGTAACTAAAACAAAAACAATTAAAGCCCAACCACGGGCACACGGAGTTCCCTTATGTCGAGGCGCACGCTTGCCATTGCCTTAAGCACCCTACTGGCAATCACACTCCCCCTATTCAGCGCCGCAAGCCAAGCCGCTGAAACCGCCACCAGCCTCCTTAAACTGCACCAGCTACGCCTTGCCGCGCAAAAAACCCTGGGCGATTTTTATATGTTTAACGGCATGGAGGGCGATCAACGCTATGCGCGGATGATCAATGAGTCGCTCAACGAAGTTAACACTCAGCTAAGTGCCTTGAGAGACATGCCCGGCGAGGGCTCAAACGCCCTGCGCTCGCAGCTGGACCAGCAATGGAAAGGCTACCAGAGCGATCTGAACAACCTGATCAACGCACTAAAAACCCAGGGCTATACAGACCTGCAGCCGGTGGCCGACCTGGCCGCGCGCAACCAACAGCTGATGAGCCTAAGCCAGGAGCTTTACAGCAAGATTCAGCAAGAAGGTAGCTACAGCGTGCCCACACTGACCCAACATAGCCGCGAGCAAAGCCTGCTGATGCAAGGCATCGCTGTGGATTACGCCTCACGCAGCACCTCGGTGGGCGCCACCTTTATGGGCGGCGGCGATGCACGGCCGATTGAGGACATGGTCAGCGAGTTCGCCAGCAAGATGGCGACACTGCAAAAAGCCCCACAGAACAGCCCGCAACTCAAGCAGTCCTGGGGAGAGGTCGCGACCAAATGGCGCTACATTGAAAAATCGTTGATTAACTACAACGAAAACAGCGTGCCCTTTCTGGTCAACAAGTATTCCAACACCATCATTCAGGGCATTGAACAGATTTCCACCCAGTACGCGACCACCAACCTCTGATCACCTCGGGCGCACTCAGCCTTCACTCCAGCGGCGTGCCTAGGCCTAGGCACGCGCGATGCTTGCACCAAGCGTTGTTAAGATCAGGCTCTAGCCTTGAGAAAGCCGACAACTTTTTCCAGTGCAGGACCAGCGCCCCGCTCGCCCCAGCACACCGAGAGCATCTGATCAGTCGCTTCGACCTTGAATGCATCCGCCGGCAGTGCCTGCAACTCGGTCAATAAAGCCTCATCAGCGCAAGGCTCACGCCATTTATTGACCCACTGCCCCGGCTCCAACTGCCAGTAGCACCAGCGATCTACCTGACCGCGCCGGCGCGCCTGGTGATATTGCGGGCACGAGCCCGGCGGCTCACGCAACAACCAGTGCGGCCATTCCTGCGGCGACAACTGCATGGCCACGCCCATGCGCCGAGCCTGTAGGCGTACATCCATCTGCCCACGCTGGCGGCGTGACGGCGCCAGCCATGCCAAAGGGCTTAACATGACCGCCAGCAGTAAAACCAGAAACCAAGGACTCATATCGTTCTCTCACAGGCAAAAGCCTGTTATATGCATTCAATAAGGCCATACTTAAACCATCGAACCACATGTAAGGAGCTATCCATGCCCTATCTGCACATTCTGGTCGCCGTCGACCTTACCGAGGAATGCGACCCGGTTATGCACCGAGCGCAGAAATTAGCAGCCAGCAGCGGCGCCAAATTATCCGTGGTGCATATCGTCGAGCCCATGGCCATGGCCTTTGGCGGCGACGTGCCGATGGATTTGTCGATGCTGCAACAACAGCAGTTCGACCAAGCCCGCGAGCGTCTGGATAGATTTGCCGACAAGTATCCCGCTCTTAGCGCCGAACATCGCCACCTGGCTTATGGTCAGCCGCGCCAGGAAATTCATCGCCTCGCCGAAGAACAGCAATGCGATCTGATCATTGTCGGCAGCCACGGCCGCCATGGCCTCGCCCTGCTACTGGGCTCGACCGCTAACGACGTCCTGCACGGCGCTCCCTGTGACGTCCTGGCTGTGCGGCTAAAGAAGGCCGAATAACGTCGGCGCACGAATAACGCAACGCCAACCGCGCTTGCGTTATTCGTTACTGTCGCGCGCGCCCATGACCAAGGGGCGGATCTTCTGCAGTTGCGTCTCCAGCGAATAGGTCATGCTTGAGGCCATCGAAAAGAACGTTAAAAACGCCTTGAGGTTCGAGTCACCATCACAGGTTGCATGAATACGCTGCCAGAATGCCTGATTAACCAGCTGCAACTGCTGGAAAACCTCGACCAACCCCTTTAATTGCCAGTCAGCGGCATGCCCCTCGCGCAGGTTGAAATACTGCTGAGTGAGGTAGAGCGACACGGCCCGCAAAATGAATTCCTGGTTATTGGCGAACGGCAGATGGTGCTGCGCCATGGGCTTTAGCTTGCCCAGCAACGGGCACGCACTGGTTGCCATGATCACCCCAAGCAACGCCCGCAACCCTTCGTCCAGGCCAACCTGTTTGTTGTACTCACGCTCCGGCGTACGCACCCAAACAGCGGCCTTCTTGAACGCCGGCAGGCCGTGGAAATCCTCAATCACCCGGTGCAAATCAACCGCTGCTGGGCAATGGCTGAAATCGTCTTTGCTCAGCGGGCAATTACTGCACTGCTGATATTCCAGGCGCGTCCAGGCTGGCGCACTTTGCGCAGCCTCTGCTGCATACACCCGGTCCAGCTCAATCCTGTAACTGAACTGGTGATCGTCGTCGAGAGTAATGCTGTACTCGATGGCCATCGACTGTCTCCGCCAGAAGCCCGAATGCTATTTGAGTGCGCTACTTATTTATCAGGGCGCGGGATTAGCCTTCCAGCTCGGCCCAACGCTCAACCAATTGTTCCAATTCGTGCTGCACAGCCTGCAACTTAGCCAGTACTTCAGCGGTTTTTTCCGCTGGTTGCTGATAGAAAGCCGGCGAGCCGATCTGCTCCTGCAAGCTGGCAACCTGCGCTTCAAGCACATCGATCTGCCCAGGAATGGCTTCCAGTTCACGCTGTAATTTGTAGCTGAGCTTTTTCTTGCTCGCATCTGTAGCCACAGGCGCGGCCTCAACCGGCGCCGGAACCACCGCGGTGGCCAGCTCAGGTTTACCGGCCTTGCTTTCGCCAACGCCAAGCAAACGCGGCGAACCACCCTGGCGCAACCAGTCCTGGTAGCCACCGACGTATTCACGCACTTTGCCTTCACCCTCGAAGACCAGGGTGCTGGTCACGACGTTGTCGAGGAAGGCCCGGTCGTGACTGACCATCAGCACGGTCCCCGGGAAGGTCAACAGCACTTCCTCGAGCAGTTCAAGGGTTTCCACATCGAGGTCGTTGGTCGGTTCGTCCAGCACCAGCAGGTTGGCCGGTTTGCTGAATAGCTTGGCCAGCAACAGGCGAGCCCGCTCACCGCCGGACAACGCCTTAACTGGCGTACGCGCCCGCTGCGGGCTGAACAGGAAGTCGCCCAGGTAGCTCAGCACATGGCGGTTCTGCCCGTCGATTTCGATAAAATCGCGGCCTTCAGCGACGTTGTCGATCACGGTCTTTTCCAGGTCGAGCTGGTGACGCAACTGGTCGAAATACGCAACATCGATGCGCGTACCTTCGGCCACCTCACCGCTGGTGGGTTGCAAGCCACCCAGCATCAACTTGAGCAACGTGGTCTTGCCAGTACCGTTGGCACCGAGCAGGCCAATACGGTCGCCACGCTGCAGCACCATGGAAAAGTCTTTGATCAGGAACGGTCCGCCTGGATGGGCGAAGCTGACGTTTTCCAGGACCATCACCTGCTTGCCGGATTTCTCTGCTGTTTCCAGCATGATATTGGCCTTGCCGGTACGCTCACGGCGCTCGCTACGCTCCACGCGCAGGGCCTTGAGAGCACGCACACGGCCTTCGTTACGGGTGCGGCGAGCCTTGATGCCCTGACGAATCCACACTTCTTCCTGGGCCAGTTTTTTGTCAAATAACGCGTTGGCGGTTTCTTCAGCGGCCAGCGTGGCCTCTTTGTGCACCAGGAAGCTGGCGTAGTCGCCATTCCAGTCGATCAGGCCACCACGGTCCAGTTCAAGGATGCGCGTGGCCAGATTCTGCAAGAAGGAGCGGTCGTGGGTAATAAACAGCACCGCGCCCTGGAAATCGGTCAAGGCTTCTTCCAGCCAGGCAATCGCACCGATGTCCAAGTGGTTGGTCGGCTCGTCAAGCAGCAGCAGATCCGGCTCGGAGACCAGCGCCTGGGCCAGCAGCACGCGACGACGCCAGCCGCCCGAGAGTTCAGCGAGAGTTTTGTCAGCCGGCAACTGCAAGCGGCTCAGGGTGCTGTCGACCAGTTGCTGCAAGCGCCAGCCGTCACGGGCCTCAAGGTCCTGCTGCACGTGCATCAGCTTATTCAGGTCGTCTTCAGTGACGCAGTTCTGCGCCAGGTGATGGTATTGCGCAAGCAGTTCACCCACGCCGTCCAGGCCCTGGGCGACCACATCAAACACCGTGCGGTCATCGGCTACCGGCAGCTCTTGCGGCAACTCACCGATCTTCAACCCTGGCGCTCGCCAAACTGCACCGTCATCGGCTTTCTGGTCGCCCTTGACCAGCTTCATCATGCTCGATTTGCCGGTGCCGTTGCGGCCGATGATGCACACCCGCTCGCCACGGGCGATCTGCCAAGACACCTTGTCCAAGAGCGGCATTGCGCCGTAGGCCAGGGAAATATCGGTGAACTTGAGCAGGGTCATGGCACGCCTCAACAAAAAACGACGGGTGAAAGCCGGTCAACCGGGGCTGAGCAACGTGCTTCGTTGCATCAAACGTACAGCGGTAACCTGAAACACCCAGAAAATCATCTGCAGATGCCCAAAGCAGCCGCAAAACAGGGCGCGCATTCTAACCGAGAAGCGCGTAGGCCGAGCAGGCAATTTCGCCGGCGGCCGAGGTAACCCACACCGTTGCACCACACAACCCTGACGGCAAGCGCTCTAGCACGCCTAATCGACCATTAAGCGAAGCCCCATCGCAGCAATTACGCGCTGCAACGCTTTGAGCCTTCACCCTCCCCAGGCAAAGGACTAAGCTAGGGCCATACGCACTATTTGCCTGGAAGTGTCATGCGCAGTCCCCTGCTCAACCTGTTGTCCTGCCTATTGCTGTCCTCCTTCGGGTTATCTGCGGCGCAGGCCGCCACCCTGACGCAACAACGCCAGTATTACGACCAGGCCAAAGCGGCACTGGCCAAAGGTGACAAAGAGCCTTACCAGCGTTACGCCAACGCCCTGCGCGACTACCCGCTGGAGCCTTACCTGGCCTATGACGAGCTGACGGCGCGGCTGAAATGGGCGAGCAATGACGAGATCGAGAAATTCCTCGCCGAACACGGTGACCTGCCGCAGATCAACTGGATGAAGCTGCGTTGGCTGCGTTGGCTGGCCGAGCGCGGTGAATGGCAGACCTTTATCAACCACTACGACCCGGCGCTGAACTTCACCGAACTCGATTGCCTGTATGGCCAGTACCAACTGAGCCATGGCATGCGCGCTGAAGGTAATGCCACCGCAGAAAAACTCTGGCTGCTGGGCAAATCGCAGCCCAATGCCTGCGATCCGCTATTCGAGCGCTGGGCGGCGGAAGGCCAGCTCACTGAACAGAAACGCTGGCAGCGCGCCAAACTGGCAGCCGAGTCGCGTAACTATGGCCTGCTCAGCCACCTGATCAAGAGCCTGCCGACGCTGGGCAACCAGGGCAAAAACCTGCTGGAGGTTGCGCAAAAGCCTGAGCTGCTGAAACAAACCAGTCGCTTCACTCAGACCGATCCGGCCAGCGCTGACATCGTCGGTCTGGGCCTGCGCCGTCTGGCCCGCCAGGATCCGGAAAGCGCGCTCAAACTGCTCGACAGCTATGCCCAGCGCATGAAGTTCTCCAACACGGAACAAGTCGCCATCGCCCGCGAAATCGGCCTGACCCTGGCCAAGCGGTTCGATGCCCGCGCCCTGCAAGTCATGGCCAAATATGACCCAGAGCTGCGTGATAACACCGTCAGCGAATGGCGCGCGCGCTTGCTGCTGCGCCTGGGCCGCTGGGAGGAAGCCAACCAGCTAACCCGCAAAATGCCCGCCGAACTCGGCAACACCAACCGCTGGCGTTACTGGCAGGCGCGCACCTTGCAACTCGCGCAGCCCAACAGCCAGGCGCCAAAAGCCCTGTACCAGTCGCTGGCCAAGGAACGTGACTTCTATGGCTTTATGGCCGCCGACCAAGTACATGCGCCCTATCAGCTGAGAAACAAGCCGCTGGCCCTGAGCCCGCAAACCATCAACAAAGTGCGTAACTCGGCGGCGATTCGTCGCGCCCTGGAGTTCCACGCCCGTGGCCAAGTCGCCGATGGGCGGCGCGAGTGGTACAACGTCACGCGCTTGTTTAGCCGCGATGAAATGGTCGCCCAGGCGCGCCTAGCCTACGAGATGGGCTGGTACTTCCCCGCCATTCGCACTATCAGCCAAGCGCAGTATTGGGATGATCTCGATGTGCGCTTCCCAATGGCCCACCGTGAGCAACTGGTGCGCGAGGCGCGCAACCGCGATATTCACTCCAGTTGGGTATTTGCCATCACCCGTCAGGAAAGTGGCTTTATGTCCGACGCCAAGTCCGGGGTTGGGGCGATGGGTTTGATGCAGCTGATGCCCGCCACGGCCAAGGAAACCGCCAAACGCTTCGGTATTCCGTTGTCATCGCCGCAGCTGGCTTACCGCCCGGAGGTCAATATTCAACTGGGTGCGGCCTATCTGAGCCAGATATACGGCCAGTTCAACGGTAACCGCGTGCTCGCCTCCGCGGCCTACAACGCTGGCCCAGGCCGTGTTCGTCAGTGGCTGCGCGGGGCGGATCACCTGTCGTATGACGTATGGATCGAGAACATCCCGTTTGATGAAACCCGCCAATATGTGCAGAACGTGCTGTCCTACTCAGTGATCTATGGCGACAAACTCAACGCGCCGCAGCCCTTGGTGGCCTGGCACGAGCGTTACTTCGACCAGTAAAGGCTCATCCTGCACGCTCAACAGCACCTGTTGAGCGTGCATTGCCGCCCTACTCCAACACCTGAACCGGCATATCCAACCGCAAATAGCCCTCGCCGCAGGCGATCAGGTTCTGCCCGAAAAACACCTCACCATTGCGCTCACGGTAGGTTTTCAGCGTGGTCAGCGGCTCACGGTCTGCGCTGCGCTCGCCGGTTTGTGGGTCGAGGGTGGTCATGATGCAGCGTGAGCAGCCCTTGACCACGCGAAACTCCAGCTCGCCAATACGAATCCGCTTCCAGCTGTCCTCGGCATACGCCGCGCTACCACTGACCACCAGGTTCGGACGAAAACGCAGCATCGGCAACGGCCGGCCAACCCTCGCCGAGAGGTCATCCAGCGACGCTTGGCCGATCAGCAGCAGAGGAAAACCATCGGCAAACGCCACTTTGTCACCCGCCTCGGCATAAGCCGTATCAACCTGCCGCGCACGCGGCTCTGACACTTGCACCAGCCGGCAGGCACGCCCCAACCATTGACTCAGCCACTGTGCAGCCGCATCACCGGCATCTGGCACCTGCAGGCTGTCACGCCAGATCGTCACCGCGCGCAGCGGCGCCTGCTCATCCGGCACCGCCACCTGTAGATCGCTCATACCTGGCGCACTCAGCTGCAGCTGCGTACTACCCAGCCAACGCGCCTGCAGCTGCGTCATCTGCGCCAGCAAACGCTGGGTAAGGAAGCGCCCCGTTTGCGTATCGACTACCATCCAGCGTCGGTCACCCTGCACGCCCAAGGTGTCCAGCACCGTTTCGCGCAGGGCTTCGCCCATCGCTGATTTCAGTGGATAGCGGTACAACCCGGAGAGATGCAACATGAACCCAACTTCCTTTTGGAAAAATGCACTTATACGAGTAAGCCGCCGCACCTACAAGCCTACGCTAGTGCTGCCATTTGCCACGTTGCTAAGCGCCTGCAGCGGCAGTCCGCCGGACAACCTAGGCATCCACAAGGGTCACTTGGCCGCCTGCCCAGCCTCACCGAACTGCGTAAACAGCCAGGCCAGCGATGCCCAACACGCCATCAAACCACTGCCCCTGCAAGGCTCACCTGAGCAAACCCAGGCACGCCTCAAAGCCCTGATCAGCAATGAGCCGCGCGCGCGTCTGGTGGATGAAGCGCCGGGGTATTTACGCGCAGAGTTCAGCAGCAAGCTGATGCGTTTTGTGGATGATGTGGAGTTTATGATCGGCGCGACGGCGGTGGATGTGCGTTCGGCGTCGCGCATGGGCTATGCAGACTTTGACGTCAACCGCGAGCGCATTGAGCAACTGCGCCAGCGCCTGAGTGAATAACTCCGGCCTGACGCAAACACACGACCTAATTAGCCGAGTGCAGAAGCGCTAAGCGGTCGCACACGACATCCACCAACTTGTCGGGCTGGAATTTAGACAGGAAGTTGTCGCAGCCCACCTTCTTCACCATGGCCTCGTTGAAGCTGCCTGACAACGAGGTATGCAACGCCACGTACAAATTCTTCAGGCGCGGGTCGTTACGGATTTCCGTGGTCAGGCGGTAACCATCCATTTCCGGCATTTCCGCATCGGTAATCACCATCAGCAGCTTTTCGTGCACATCAATGCCCTCATCAGCCCAACTTTTCAGCAGGTTCAAGGCGCGCAGGCCATCGCTGGCGCAATGGCAGCGGATATCCAGCTGCGCCATGGTGCCCTTGAGCTGACTTATGGCAACGGTGGAGTCGTCCACCAGCAGCACTTCGCGCCCCTTAGCGTGCTCCAGCAGCGGGTCGGCGAGTTTTTCCGGGGAGACCTTGGTGCTCATCGGGGTGATTTCCGCCAGCACCTTCTCCACGTCGATGACCTCGACAATCTGATCTTCAACCTTGGTGATGGCTGTCAGGTAATGCTGACGACCGGCCCCGCCCGGCGGCGGCAGGATGGATTCCCAGTTGAGGTTAAGTATGCGCTCGACCCCACCGACCAGAAACGCCTGCACCGAGCGGTTGTACTCGGTGACGATGATGGTGCTGCGCTCATCAGGCACGATGGGGCGCATGCCGATGGCCTGGGACAAATCGATCACCGGCAGGGTTTGCCCACGCAAGTTCACTACCCCGCAAACAAATCGATGACGCTGCGGCATCAGCGTCAGCTTGGGCATCTGCAGGACTTCCTGCACCTTGAACACGTTGATTGCAAACAGTTGCCGGCCAACCAGACGGAACATCAGAATTTCCAGGCGATTCTCGCCCACCAGCTGGGTACGTTGGTTCACTGAGTCGAGAATACCGGCCATCATGCGCTCCTGTTCACTGATCGAATTAGCCTAGTTCAAATGGCCATGCCCTAGTGTATCGGCTACAGGCCGCCCATCTAAAGGCCGATAACGAAGCGCCCCGTGCGACAAGGGCCTTACAAAGGCCCATCAGGGACAAGCTAAGCCTGCAATAGCGGTGAACCTGCCGGTAAATGCACGCGTAAAGCGGCCGGCAGGGCCACAAAGCGTAATTGACGACTTACCACCGGCTCCCCATCCAGATTGAGATCAAGGCCTTGCGGGGCCTCCACCTCGAGCCAAGGCAGCCGCGCACTGACGGCCACACTCTGTAAACCATTGATACCGCCCGACAAGAGCGTGCCCAGAGTGCCAACCACATCATCTGCCGCCGGCACAATGCACACCTCCAGCAGGCCATCATTAACCCGCGCCTGCGGACACAACACATGCCCACCCCCGGCTTGCCGGCCATTGCCAATACCAAGTGCGAGAAATTCGCCTTGCCACTGAAAATCCGGCCCGGAAAAGCGACCAAACGCCGACTCCACCTCGGCAAAGCGGCTCAGCCCTGTCAGCAAGTAAGCGGCCCCACCTAGGACACGCTTAAGCTCTTCCGAGGTGTTGGCCGTGACACTGGAACCAAAACCACCCGTGGCCATATTGAGGAACACCTGACCGTCGACTTCACCCAGATCAATCGGCTGCGCCGGCTCATCCAGCAAGGCCAGCGCGGCCATGGGCGTCAGCGGTACACCGGCGGCATGAGCAAAATCATTGGCGGTGCCCAATGGCAATAACACCAGGCTGGCGTTGGTTTTAGCGTGCGCCATGGCTTCGGCCACATCACGCAGGGTGCCGTCACCACCACCGGCGATCAGCGTCGGGTAACCCGCCTGTAACGCTTCGCGCACCATGCGCTGCGCATCACCGGCCTCCCAGGTGACGCGCACATCCAGCTGCCAACCCTCTTGACGGCGCGCCTGCACGGCCGCCCTCACTTCGGCATTGAGCGCTTGCTTGCCATGCAGAATTAACAGCGCTTTACGTTCCTGCATCAGCGGCTTCCTTTTCACGCCCTAGACAAATACTCAGCACAGCCATTTGATACTGGATCCGCCAGGTTGTGGCAAACCGGAGCTTATAAAAACATCAAAAATAGCGATCATTAAGCTCAATAATTAAGCATTTTTAATCGCATTGATTTATTGGATCATCTATCCATTGCCCACGAACACCGCGGCTGAAAGCCGGTGTTTTCAATGAGGATATGCAGATGATCGAAGTACGCCCCTTCGCCGAACTCGGCGGCGCCCATCATGGCTGGCTCAACGCTCGCCATCACTTTTCCTTTGCCGAGTACTATGACCCTACGCGCATGGGCTGGGGGCCATTGCGGGTGTGGAACGATGACGAGATTGCCCCGCACACGGGCTTTCCAACCCACCCGCACCGCGATATGGAAATCATCACCTATGTGCGCCAAGGCGCCATTACCCATAAAGATAATCTGGGTAACCATGGCCGTACCGAAGCCGGTGATGTGCAGGTGATGAGCGCCGGCACCGGGATTGCCCACAGCGAATACAACCTGGAAGACACCACAACCAAAATCTTCCAGATCTGGATTCAGCCCAACCAATCCGGTCTGCCGCCATCCTGGGGGGCCAAGCCATTTCCTAAAGGCGAGCGCGCCGGTGCCTTTGTCACCCTGGCCAGCGGCTTTGCCGAAGATAAGGACGCGCTGTCGATCCGCACTAACGCGCGTATGGCAGCAGCCACCCTGCAAGCCGGCCAGAGCACCGAGTACCCGATTGGTGCAGCGCGCCGGGCATATTTGGTGGCCGCCAGTGGCAGTATCGAGGTTAACGGGGTCAGCGCCCAGGCCCGTGATGGCGTCGCCGTCAGCGATGTCGAGGTGATCCGGGTAACGGCTATCGAGGATAGCGAAATCATCTTGGTGGATGTGGCGTGACCGCAGTGCTGGCTTAGCCCCTAGGATGGGGAGAGCCGCGCAGGTTAGTCGAAGGCGTAACCCATCGTATGCCGATGGGTATCGCTGCGCTCAACCCATCCTACAAGCCAAGCAGCCTTTCAAGCCGGGTAGCCGGTGATTTTGCGGATGGTCTGGTACAGCGGCTTAAGCTGCTTGTACATGCGCTGATAAACCTGGGTGTACAGCTGCTGATAGGTGCGCTGCGCCTCAGGATTGGGCTCAAACACTTGGCCAACTCGGGTCATGGCGGCAATCGCCGTCGGGTAATCTGGGTGCAGGCCCAGCCCTACTGCACAGTTGATCGCTGCGCCTAAACCACTGGTTTCATACAGATGTGGCCGCTCGGCCGGCAGGCCGAAGATATCGGCGGTCAGTTGCATGGCGGCATCGCTCTGCGAACCGCCACCGGAAACCCTCAGGCGAGTGATGCGCGTGCCCGAACGCTTCTCGATCTTCTCCTTGCCCTGACGCAGGGCGTACGCCAGCCCTTCAAGAATCGCTCGGTAGATATGCGCGCGGGTGTGTACGTCACCAAAGCCGATGATCGACCCCTTGGCCTCCAGCCCCGGTTCACGAATGCCAGGTGACCAGTACGGCTGCAGCATCAGGCCCATGGAGCCAGCCGGTACGCTGTTAACCAGCTCATCGAACAACGCCTCAGGCTCGACACCCAGCGCCTTGGCGCGCTGCATCTCGCGCAGGCCGAACTCCTGTTTGAACCAGCTGACCATCCAGAAACCGCGATAGATCATCACCTCGGTGTTGAAGTGATCGGGAATCGCCGAAGGGTATGGCGGGATCAGCGGCACAGTTTCCAGATAGCGGCTGCGCGTGGTGTTGATCGTTGCCGTAGTGCCGTAGGACAGGCACGCGGTGGACGGTCCGACACCGCCCGCACCGAGCACTTCACAGGCCTTGTCAGCACCGGCAGCGATCAGCGGCAGGCCTTCGGGAATCCCGGTATGCCGGCTGGCCTCGGCGCTGATATGGCCGAGCAGTTCACCAGGTTTGCACAGCTCCGGCAACTGCTCACGGCGTACCGGCATGGCCTGCCATTTCCAGTCACCGGCTTTGGTCCACTGCAGGCGCTTGTAGTCGAACGGCAGGTAGGCCACGCAACTGGTCAGCGAATCGACAAACTGGCCGCACAGCCGATGGGTGAGAAAGCCGGAAAGTAGCAGCACTTTGTGGGTATTGGCCCAGATTTCTGGCTGGTTCTGCGCAATCCAATTAACTTCAGCCTGGGCACGAAAGTGATCCACCGTGCCCTGCACGCCAGCCAGCTTGAACAGCCAGCCCCACGGCCCCTTTATCGGCTCGCGCACCTCGGCCTGACGTTGATCGAGCCAGAGCATCGCCGGACGCAACGGCTGGCCTTGCGCATCAACATTGATCAGCGTGCCACGCTGGGTGGTCAGCGATACGCCACGGATGTGACTTCGGTCAATATCCACCTGCTGCCACAACTGCGCGCAGGCCTGGCCCAGGCTGGCCCAGTAATACTCCGGGTCCTGTTCGGCCCAACCAGGCTGCTTGGAGTAATAGGCCTCCAGCTCTACCTTGCCCTTGGCGAGCAGGTTGCCCTGAAGATCGAACAGCAGCGCCCGGATGCTCTGGGTGCCGTTATCGATGGCCAACAGGTAGCTTTTGTCGCTCAAGACGCACTCCTTCTTGTTATTGCCGATGGGTATCGCTGCGCTCGACCCATCCTACTGTCGAACGCGGGCTATACCGCTGGGGCGCATCATTGCGGTGTCGGCAGGCTGTAACACTGCTGCCACAACGCCAGGTAATCCGTTTCTTCCCGCTGCCAGCGCGCGTCATCCCAGCCCAACCGCGCCTGGCACAACGCACGGATACGCGGCAGTTCGGCAGCCGCGCCGCGCGCCAGCAGCAGGCCCAGGCGGGTGCGGCGTAGCAGCAGATCATCCAGATGCAGCACCAACTCCTGCTCGGCGGCCCAAGCCAGTTCGGCCCATAAGGTGTCCGTACCGACTACCGGCTCTACGCCTAGCTCGTCGATCAGCGCCAGCAATTGCGGCAGCGCCCGACCATAACGGCCGATTAGGCGCTTCTGCTGAGCCGGGCTTAGCGTTGGCATCGGCTGGCTGGACACCGCAGCAAAGGTCGCCGCGCCATGGTCGTCGACCGTGCGGCCAACCATCGGCGCGCAAGCCTGCAGCACCTCCAGCGCCAGCAGGCGGAAGGTGGTCAGCTTGCCGCCAGCCAGGGTCACGCAGCCGGGTTCAACCCAGAGCGCGTGTTCGCGCTTTTCATCCGAGGGTTTGCGCCCCGGCTCACCATCGCTGACCACCGGGCGCACGCCGGCCCAGGTCGACAGCACATCGGCCGCACCTATCCCGGCTGCGGGAAACTGCTGAGCGCAGGCATCGAGCAGATAAGTGACTTCGTCCGGGCTGATCCGTGCTTCTTCCGCCAACGGTGCCGGGTGATCCAGATCAGTGGTGCCAATCACCGTTGCGCCTTCCCAAGGGAAGACAAACACCGGGCGCTTATCAGACGCGTGCATGAAGCTAAAGGCATGCACCACCGGTAAACGCCAGGCCGGCAGCAGCAGGTGGCTGCCGCGCAGTGGGCGGATATGCTCCAGCCCGGTCTTCTGCCGTAACTGATCAGCCCAAGTGCCGGTGGCCTGTGCCATAGCACGGGACTTAAAGCTGTAGCGCAAACCTGTTTCGCTGTCTTCGGCGAGCAGGCCGGTGACCTGCCCATTCTCACGCAGCAGCTCAACCACACGCATGCCGTTGAGCGCTTCCGCCCCTTCCGCGCGGGCCTCACCGAGCACTCGCTGCACCAGCCGTGCATCGTCGGTCACGGCATCGAAAAAACGCGTACCGCCAAGCAGGCCGTCTTCCTTCAAACCAGGCGCCATGTAGCGCAATAGCTGCAAGGGGTAATACAGGTGGTTGCGCTTGCCAGCCAGGGCGTCATACACCGCCAGCAGGCAGCCAAATACCTTGGGGCCGGGAAAGCCGCCCTGGTAATGCGCCATGATAAAACTCAAAGGGTCGACCAAGCCCGGCGCCTCCTGCAGCAAACGCTGACGCTCACGCACCGAATCACGGGTCAGGCCAAACTGGCCCTTGGCGATATAGCGCAGGCCACCATGCACCATCTTCGACGAACGACTAGAGGTGCCCCAGGCAAAATCACGCTGTTCCAGCAGCAGGCATTTCCAGCCGCGCCGTGCTGCTTCACGCAAAATCCCGGCGCCGCTGATGCCGCCACCGACGACGATCAGGTCCCAGTCGCGTGCAGCCAGTTCGGATAATGCCTGCTCGCGCCAAGCGGCGTTCCACTGAGTCATCATCAATCCTGCAGCAACACGCCAGGGGCCAGGCGTTGTTCAGGGTCGAAATGCCCGGCCAGTGCCTTGAGCGTGGCCATACCCAGCTCGCCCTTCTCTACCGGCAGGTAAGGCGCGTGATCATGCCCCACACCGTGCTGATGGCTGATGGTGCCGCGGTTCTCGGCGATGGTCAGGCAAGCGGCATGCTTGAGCTTTTGCCAGCGCGCCATGGCCTCGCTGTAGTCACTGCCCGGACGGAACACGTAAGTGGTGTAGATGCTCGAACCTTGGTTGTAGACGTGGGACAGGTGAGTAAACACATGCACCTGTTCGCCCTCTTCGCTCAAGCCGTTGCGCAAGCTGGCCTCAACCTTGTTCAGCAGGTTATCGACATTGCTCCAGTCGGTGGCGGTTTCCAGGGTGTCCACCGCGTAACCGGCGGCCCACAGGCCGTGGCGCAGATAGGGAAAACGGAAACGGTTTTCTGCCCATTTTTTACCGAGCAGAGTGCCGGTAAAGATGCCACCAAAGCCTTTGAGCAGCTTCTTTGCCTGCTTCAGCGAAGCGGCATTCTGCGTGCGGCTGCCGGTAACGCCGAAGGTCAGCATGCACTTGCCGTCACGGGCGCCGCGCAGGGCCAGGTATTTCTCCAGCCAGGCAATCTGCTGCGGATGACCGGCCAGGGCCAGCTGGGTTTTAGTCTCAATGGCGTTGGACAGGCGCAGCATCGACAGCGGCACCCGCGCTTGGACCAGGCTGCGAATGGCGCTCAGCGCTTGCTGCCAGTTGGGCAAAAACACCGCGTAGAAATTCTCCTGCTCGGCCAGGCGGGTGATACGCACCTTGACCTCGGAAATGATGCCGAAGCGCCCTTCCGAACCCATGAGGATTTCGCGCAGGTCGGGCCCGGCCGCAGATGCCGGGAAGGTTGGTATTTCTAGGGTGCCGGCGAAGGTCTCAACCTTGCCACCGGCAAACAATTGTTCGATACGCCCGTAGCGCAATGACTGCTGACCACTGGATCGGCTGGCCACCCAACCGCCGAGAGTCGACAGCTCCCAAGACTGCGGAAAATGGCCAAGGGTACAGCCCTGGGCGCGCAACTGGCTTTCCACTTGCGGGCCATTGGCGCCGGGGCCGAAGGTAGCGATCAGGCTGTCGTGATCGATTTCAATCAGTTTGCACATGCGCTCAAGCGACAGGGTCAGCACCGGTTTGCTGCCAGCCTGCGGATTGATATGCCCAGCCACCGAGGTGCCGCCGCCATAGGGAATCACGATCAGGTCCTGTTGGCTGGCCCAAGCCAGCAGCTCGCGGATCTGCGCGGCGCTCTCCGGGTAGGCCACGCCGTCGGGGAACACGCCAAAATCACCCGAGCGCATCGCCAGCCAGTCCGGCAGGCTCTGGCCACGGGCATGGCGCACGCGGTCTTCGGTATTCAGGCAGATCAGCGGATGGGCCTGCAGACGTGAGGCCGGCACCTGCGCCAGCACCTGCTCCAGACTGGCATCGGCAAGCAGCTGGCCAGGGCCGACCAGTTCAGCCAGAAAAGCCTCGCCATGGGCCGGCAGTTCCACCACTGTTGCTTCATCACCCCAGCCGTTCCAACGTCGCATCTGTGTCTCCCGGATATTTCAGTCACCCTCTATGGCTGCCTATACTAGCCGGCCGCTCAAGCGCGTCACTGTCGAATCAAGCCAGGCGCTATCGCCAATCAAGACATTCAGAATAAGAAGATGACCGACAATCTCGGCTACACCTCAGTCCCCGCCTTACTCAAATACCTGCGCCATGCCGAACACCTGGAGCTGGATGTCGATCAGGCGCTCGCAGCAGCCGGCATCAAAGCCGAAGACCTGGCCGATAACGGCAAACGCATCCCCAGCGAAACCCATGAGCGCCTGCTCGCACATCTGCTCACGGCCTCGAACGACCCGTTGTTCGGCCTGCATTGCGCACGCTTTGTGCAGCCAGGCTCCTGGAGCGTACTGGGTTACATCACCATGAATTGCGCCACCCTCGGTGAGGCCATGGGCCGCATCGTGCCCTATGAAAAACTGGTGGGCGATATGGGCGTCAGCCGGGTCGAGCCCGCTAGCGACCACGTCAAGCTGATCTGGGCCTGTCGTCATCAAGCCGAACCGATCCGCCGTCATCTAGTAGAGAACGTCCTGGCGTCATGGCTGCTGTATGCACGCTGGATCTCCGAATCGGACAGTTCGCCGCGTGAGGTGTGGTTCGAGCATGCCCTGCCTGAGGGCGTCGACATTACCGAGTACCAAACGATCTTCGGCTGTCCGATCCGCTTCGAGCAAAGCTGCAACGCGTTGATCGTGCCACTGGAGTACTTAGCGGTGCCGCTGCGCCAAGCCGATGCCAACCTACTGCGCACCCTGGAAGAACACGCGCTGACCCTGATGGCGGGACTGGACGGCAACGAACCGCTGCCTCAGCGGGTCAAGAACGCCCTGCGTCTGCTGCTCAAGGATGGTTTGCCGCGCAAGGAGCGCGTGGCAGAGAAATTCAACATGACGGTGCGCACCCTGCAGCGTCATCTGCAGCTGGCCGGCACCAGCTACCAGCAGATTCTCGATGAACTGCGCCAGGAGCTGGCTGAGCATTACCTGCTGCGCAGCGACCTGGCGATTCAGGATATCGCCAGCTACCTGGGCTTTACCGAGTCGCGCTCATTCCACCGCAGCTTCAAGACCTGGACCGGGCAGACCCCAGGCGAATTTCGCGAGAGCCAACGCAATCCATAAGATGGGTGGGGCCGCCTGGGTTAGCCGCGCAGCGGCGTAACCCATCGTTGATCAGCGAATCAACGGCATGGGTATCGCTGTGCTCAACCCATCCTACGCAGGTTTACCCCAAGATCTCGCTCAGCGGAATAAAGCGCAGGCTGTCGCCCTCGGCCAGCGTCGTATCTTCCAATACCTCAGCAAACCCCTCGGCCCAGGCGGCGCTGCGCAGCACCCCGGAACTCTGGTTCGGATAAGGCACTACCCGGCCATTTTCCAGTCGCGCACGCAGGTATTCGCGGCGCTTGCCTGGCTTGCCCCAGGTAAAGCCGGCCGGCATCGGAAAGCCAAGCGGCTCGACCCGCTGCACACCCAAGCGGCGCAGCAGATAAGGCCGTGCGAGCAAACCAAAGGTCACCAAGGTCGAGGCTGGATTGCCCGGCAGACCAATCACCGGCACACCCCGGAACTGCCCGCAGGTCAGCGGTTTACCCGGTTTGATCGCCAGTTTCCACAGCGCCAGCTCGCCTTCCTCACGCAGGGCCATGCCGAGGAAATCCGCCTCGCCCACCGACACACCGCCGGTGGACAGGATCAAGTCGACATCGCTCAGCGCACCTAACGCCGCACGGGTCAGCTCTAGGTCGTCGAGCAGAATGCCGCCGTCCACCACCTCGCAGCCCAGACGCTGCAGCCAGGCGATCAGTAAACGTCGGTTGCTGTTATAGATCTGCCCAGGGCCCAGCGGCTGACCCGGTTCGATCAGCTCATCACCGGTGCACAACACGGCCACACGCGGCCGTCGGCGCACGATCAATTCGGCGCAACCTAGGGATGCAGCCAGACCCAGCTCGATGGGCCCCAGACGGGTACCAGCCGGCAGCACGGAATCACCGATACGGGTTTCCTGCCCCTGGGCGCGCACGTTTTGCCCGAGTTTAAGCGGCTCGCTAAAGGCAACACGGCCATCTTCGCCGAGCACGGCGTTTTCCTGCATTTCCACGGTGTCTGCACCAGCTGGCAGCGGCGCGCCGGTAAAGATTCGCGCGCAGGTTCCCGGTTGTAAAGGCGCAGGCGCGCTGCCGGCCTGGATACGTTGGCTGACGAGCAGAGGCTCGTCATTCCAATCGGCCAGGCGCAGGGCGTAGCCGTCCATGGCGCTGTTGTCCCAGGGCGGCAGATCCAGCTCAGCCAGCAGTGGCCCGTCCAATACCCGGCCAGCGGCATCGCTCAGATTGACCTGTTCAGTTTCAACAATCGCACTGACCTCAGCCTGCGCCAGCAAACGCGCCAGCGCCGCCTCAACGGGCATCAATCCCGGCTTGTCACAGCCGCTCATCCACGGCTCTCGCAAGCGGCCACTGACTTGAGGTGCGGGACGAAATTGCATGGGCGGTGACGGTTATCCAGCTGCTCGCCGAGGATGCCGTCCCAGGCGGTGCGGCAGGCGTTGGTCGAGCCCGGCAGGCAGCAGACCAAGGTGCCGTTGGCCAAACCAGCCAGAGCGCGGGACTGAATGGTCGACGTACCAATATCAGGCACAGAAATTTGCCGAAACAGCTCACCAAACCCATCGACCTGTTTGTCCAGCAAACAGCTCACGGCCTCCGGGGTGCTGTCGCGGCCGGTAAAGCCGGTACCGCCGGTAATCAACACCACCTGCACCTGATCGTCGGCAATCCAGGTCGCCACTTGTGCGCGAATTTTGTACAGATCGTCCTTGAGCAGAACCCGTGCGGCGAGCTGGTGGCCGGCAGCTTGTAGGCGGTCGACAAACAGCTGGCCGGAGGTGTCGGTGTCCAGGCTGCGGGTGTCACTGACGGTCAACACAGCGATATTCAAGGGCACGAAATGTGCCTCGGCCTTGTGGTTCATGGCAGGCTTCCAGTTATGGGCAATAATGCTCGCCGTTATATCACAGGCCCGTTTCCGGAGACGTCATATGCCCACCGCTAACACCCTTCCTGCCTGCTCTGTGCTGCTGCTATCGGGCGGGCGCGGGCAACGTATGGGCGGCCAGGACAAGGGGCTGCTCGACTGGCAAGGCCGGCCGCTGATTGCCTGGCTGTACGAACTGGTTCGCCCCCTGACCGACGATCTGATCATTTCCTGCAATCGCAACAGCGAGCAATATGCACATTTCGCAGATCGCCTGGTGGCCGATGATCAGGCTGACTTCCAGGGCCCCCTGGCGGGCATCAGAGCCGGCCTACGCGCAGCCTTGCATACGCACCTGCTGATCCTGCCGTGCGATGCCCCACAACTCGACAGGCCACTGCTGGTTAAGCTCTTGCGCCAGGCTGGCGAACGCGCTGTGGTGATCCGCCAGGGTGATTTTCTTGAGCCGCTATTCAGCGTCATTCCCACCGCGCTTCACCCTAGCCTGGAGTTGGCCTGGCAAGCCGGTGAGCGCAGCCCGCAGCGCTGGCTGCGCAGCCTTGATCCCCTGACCTTAGAACTCCCGCAGGGCGACCCGCGTCTGGCCAACTTCAATACGCCAGAATTACTCAGCGTGGCGCGCTCTTAACCGGAAGAAGGGAACTTGCCTGGCGAAGTCTCGTCACAAGCTGGGTAAAACATCTATCAATTAAGGAGATCTCCATGACCCAGCGGATTATTCCAGCAATGCTGCTTACCTTGGGCCTGGTCGCGCTGACAGGCTGCGCATCCCCCACCGTGATTACCCTCAACGATGGCCGTGAAATCCAGACCATCGATGAGCCGAGTTTTGACGAGGATTCGGGCTTCTATGAGTTCGAACAACTCGACGGCAAACGCGCCAAGGTCAACAAGGACCAAGTGCGCACCGTTAAAGAGCTGTAAGTTAATACCTCAGGCGTCGTCAGAAACTTATTACCCGACGCCTGGGTTGTTTCAGGCGCAGCTAAAGAGCGCTGGACGATAGAAAAAATTAAAACCTAAGCCCTTGTGCGGTAGAACTTTTTCAGTAAAATTTTGCCCATTCGGAGTGTAGCGCAGCTTGGTAGCGCGTCTCGTTCGGGACGAGAAGGTCGCAGGTTCGAATCCTGTCTCTCGACCAAATTCTGGTTTTACTGCCCCTGATCAGCGCAGATAAAACCCATAAAAAAGCCCGCTCAATGCGGGCTTTTTTATGGGTATCGAAAAGCCTATTACAGGCTATCGAACGCGCGCACCAAGGCCTTACTCAGATCGACGATGGAGAACTTGGTCAGCACGTCATTGGCACCGACTGCCTTGGCTTTTTCAGTGTTCATAGTGCTGTCGAGCGAGGTGTGCAGCAGCACATAGATCTGCCCGATATCTGGTTTTTTACGCAGGGTACGAACCAGGTCGTAGCCGTCCATTTCTGGCATTTCGATATCCGAGACCAGCACCTCAATGGGCTCCCCAGCATCGAACTGTTTCTGCAGCAGTTCAAGCGCGTCGGCAGCGCTGCGGACCATCTGGCAATCCAGCTCCAGTTTGCGCAGGGTAATCATGGTCTGGTGCAACGCGACGTGGGAGTCATCCACCACCAGTACGCGACGGCCCTTGAGCAGTGCGCGCTCACGCTCTGACAACAGTTGCTCGTCCAACTCCTCGACAATCACCGGCGCAAGCTCATGCAGCACTTTCTCGATATCGAGAATCTGCACAATCTTGCCGTCGATCTGCGTCACCCCAGTGATAAACGCCTTGCTGCCGGAACCTGCCGGCGGTGGACGCACATCGCGGGTGGAACACTGAACAATGCGTTCCACGCTCTGCACATGCAGGCCCTGCCGTGAACGGCTGAGTTCAGTGACGATCAGACAACCGTCATTGCTCCCAGGAACCCCTTGCTCGCCGATGGCCTTGGCCAGGTCGATTACCGTCAACGCAGACCCGCGCAGGGTGGTGACACCACGCACATGCGGGTGGCGGCTGGGCAACTTGGTCAGCGCGGGACATGGGATAATTTCCTGAACCTTGAGCAGGTTGATTCCCAGCAAACGGCCGCTGTGTAATCGGAACAGCAGCAGCGACAAGGCGTCGCCATGCACCATGCTCATCAATATTTTCCTTGAATAAATCAGAGACCAGCACGCAGCGCACAGATATCAGGCGCTGCGTAGAAATTCGACAATGTGTTCAGCTTCGAATGGCCAGTTCAACTCGGCCCCAGTATCGCAGCGACGTAACACCGGGATACGCAAGGCATAATCCTCGACCAAGTATTCATGCTCAGCAATATCGACCAACTCGACCAACAGACCATGCTCGACAAATGGCATCAATAAAGCTTCTGCCACCTCACAAAGGTGGCAGCCGAGCGTTCCAAACAGTTGGCATTCCGGGAGCATCTACGCACCTCCGACGACTGGACGTGCAGTTTAGCACTGCGCATGACTCAGGCGTCGGAGCCCTTGGTGCTGTCCAGGCCCAGGTTGCCTAGGTTTTGCAAACCATCGAGCAAGCGGCTATTGAGCTGCGCGGCCTTGTCCAGCCGACTGCTGTCAAAACGCTCGTCCAGCGAGAAACCGCCTTTGAGCAGATCCAGCAGGTTGCCCTTGCCTGTGCCCGCTTCAACCACCTGATTGACGTTGCGCAACGCTTCGAGCAGGCCCTGGGCGTAGTCGATTAGCGAATTATTCACCGCGCTGGCGGCCTGCCCTGCGTCTTGGGCCACGGCGCTGTAGGCATCAGTCGCTTGGCGAACGGTGGTTTGCGTCAGACGCAGAGACATCGACGCCAACTGCTCACCGTCCATCTCCAGCGCCATGGCGCGATCAAAGGCACCGTTCAGGTCACCGGAATAGAATTTATTGGACAGTTCCTGCACTTGGCCGAAGAGTTTTTCCAGTGCGGCACGCTCCTCATCATCCAGCTCGCCTTCAACACTGACCTGCCAGCCCCCCATCTGCAGGCTGCCCGATTGGCTGCTGGCGACCACAGAGCTGCCATTGCCATTGCTGCTGGCGACAACGCCACTTTGCGACCAGTTGGCCGATGCCTGAGCGATGGATATACGCAGACGATCGCCATCACGGGTGGTCACCGACATCTCGAACGTTTCTGCCTGGGCGGCAAAGCGCTCGCTATAGGCCGCAATGCTGTTTGAGCCCTCAGCTAATGCGGCATCGGGGCTGAAACGCTTGCTCAGGTCACTGAAGCCGTCCTGAATCTTTTGGTAAGTGTCGTCAATATCGCTCGCCACCTTGCCTTGCAGCACCCCCATGCCGTCGAGAATCTTGCGCGCTTCGCCAAAGCCTTTCTCAACACCCTCACGGGCTTGGTCGAGAAGCTTTTGCAGTTTGCCGGTATCAGCGCCGGCCGCTTGCTCGCTTTGCAAGCGCTGCTCGATAAACCCAAGAATGCGCCCGGCGACTTTTTCCGGGCTGTAGTCATTGGCCTTGCCGGCCAGTGCACCTGGCTCAAGGCCGAGACGTTCGGCCAGACGATTGGCCAGCGTTGCCTGCGCGTCAGCAGCATTGCGCGCACCTGACTGAGCAGTGGAGAAAGACGGGCGCGTGGCGGAAGATAAGTTTGCAGCCAGAGGGTTCATGGCAAAGTACCTAGGAGCCTGTCGGACTTGCCCTCACAAAAGACGATAGAGCGGGATCAAGGTGCTTTTTGACGCGACGCCGTGCCGTTCAGACATCAGAGTTGGTTGGCACTGCCCCAGGGCGTATTAACACGCCTGAGCGGCTGTTTG
>JAHIWP010000061.1 GCA_018816095.1 Gammaproteobacteria bacterium | reverse complement strand
TTCAGCAAGCTGACCGTCGAAGCCGTCAATCGGACAGTAGCGAGGATCAATCTACGCCCGCGCAAGCGCTTGGGCTGGAAGACGCCGTACGAAGTGCATACAGGGGTGAGCGTTGCACTTATGTGTTGAATTCAGGCCTTGAATACCCCGCATGCAGGCAATGACTTTGTGCGCCCTTTCTGTGCATCTATTTGCGCCCTTCAGCCAGGCCGCTGACTCACACCGCAGGCCATTCACCGCCCGGTACTTTGAAATACCCTGCAACCGCTGGCAGATTGAGGAAAACCTCGCGCCTCTCTACATTTGCGACCGCAACGCCGGCCCACTCTGACAGTTACTCGCTGCCATGTTGCAATTGCAGTTTTTACAACGTCGACACTAAGCCGGGTGGCTGCGCTAGAGCTGTTCTTAATTTAGACCTGCGTGCTTTGTACTTCGCTCTGGCGGCAAGATTTTCCTAGCTGGCAGCATCGGCAAGATCACCCGCGTTGATTTCCCAGGGCTTGACTCTGGGGTTGTTACTGGGTGGGGTGCTGCTGTCGCTGAGGAAGACCGGTGGGCAGGTCGCCCCGGCTGAGCATCAGCGTTGAGCCAAAAACCGTGGCGGCCGTTAAACCGCCGTTTCGACCTGAATAGTTAATTGCCATGTATGGGGTGCGTAATGGGTAAGTCGTTACAAATAGGTTTTTTGGGCCTGGCGCTGATCGGGCTGACGGGGTGCGACATGGTTGAGCAGTCCGCGCAGCAGCTGGCGGATAAGGCTGAGCAGGCCGTTGTGGAGGTGGCCCGTGACACGCTCGACAGCACGCTCAAAGAACTCAACAAACAGGTGGATGAGGTTCAGCAGTCGGCAAATGAATGGCTGCCGCCCGCTGAACCGCAAGAGGATCAACCTTCTGCTTCGCCGCAACATGAGCAACCTGCAGATGAGCCCGCCACGCCGCTCAGCAGTTCGGCTGTGGAAGCTTGATTAGCATCAAGGCTTGCGTTCAAGCGCCTCGCAGCTGGGCGCATAGTTCTGCTGGCAGGCACTGAGGAATAATGCCCTGGCTTGGTGTGCATCACGGGGCACGCCTTGCTCGCCATTGAGGTAAAGATTGCCGAGGATGTGCTGAGCCATGGGGTTGCCGCCTGCCGCAGACTGGTTCAAGTACTTGAGCATCAGTGGCGGGTTGTTGAGTGCCGGGTTGTCGCGCCCGGTATACAAAAAGGCCAGGCTGACCGCAGCCAGTGCATGGCCCTTGTCGGCGGCCTGTTTCCACCAGTACTCGGCCTGTTTGAGGTCTTTTGGTTGGCTGACAAAATACAGACTGCCCAGTTGGAACTGGCTGTCCAGGTCGCCGCGATTAGCCTGGCGCTGCAGCTCGGCCTGGGCAGTGGCGGGGTTGGTTTTTGCCGTGTCTGTTTGGTTCTGTGCGGTGGGTTGGTTGTCGTGTGATGAACTGGCGCAGCCGCCCAGTATCAGTAGCATGCCCAGCAACGCTGCGCGGGGGTAAGCAATAGCCATGCGTTCGGCTCTCCTGTCTTTGCGGTGTTCGATGGAATAAACAGCAGACTGTGCGCGCCTCAGCAAGTTGCGCAAGGGGCGAATCCATATCAGTGTGTCGCCTTCTGCGTTTCGCTTGCCAGCTAGAGCTGCGACGCTGGCACCTAGCGGCCTATCACCTGCCTTCGAGGTATTCATGCAGATCAGCTCCAACTTCGACAGTGGCAATATCGAGGTCATCGACGCCAGCAATCCGCAGCAGGTGCTGCTGGCGATTCGGGCGGACCTCAACAGTGGGCATTTCCAGTGGTTCCACTTTCACGTGGATGGCCTGCAACCAGGGCAGCCCTACGGGTTTAGCCTGAGCAATGCCGGGCAGTCGTCATACCCGCATGCCTGGGCGGGTTACCACGCGGTGGCTTCGTACGATCAGCGTAACTGGTTTCGCGTGCCTAGCCGTTTTGAAGAGGGCGCGCTGAAGTTCGACATCGAGCCGCAGCAAGCGCAGGTTTGGTTTGCCTATTTTGAGCCCTATAGTCGCGAGCGCCATGCACGTCTGATTGCCGATGCGCAGCGTTTGGCTGGCGCCGAGCTGTTTGCCTGCGGTAAGAGCATCGAAGGTCGGTCGATCGAATTGCTGCGCATCAGCCGCAATCCGCAGGCGCCGCGCAAGATCTGGCTGATTGCCCAGCAGCATCCGGGCGAGCATATGGCTGAGTGGTTTATGGAAGGGCTGCTTGAGCGTCTGCAGCTACATGATGACCCCGAGATGAATGCCTTGCTGGAGCAGGCCGATCTGTACCTGGTGCCGAACATGAACCCGGACGGTGCCTTCCGTGGTCATTTGCGGACCAACGTCGCTGGTCGCGACCTCAATCGTGCCTGGCAGTCAGCCACTGAGGCGGACAGCCCCGAGGTGTACTTCGTCCAGCAGCAGATGCGCGCCGTCGGCGTTGATCTGTTCCTGGATATTCATGGTGATGAGGAAATTCCTCATGTGTTTACCGCCGGCTGTGAAGGCAATCCGGGCTACAGTCCGCGCCTTGCACATTTGGAGCAGCAGTTTCGGCAGTTGTTGATTGATAACGGCGCCGAGTTTCAGACCACGTTCGGTTATACCCCTGACCAGTTCGGTCAGGCCAATACCACCCTGGCCTGCAATGCGGTGGGGCTGGAGTTTGATTGCCTGGCGTTCACCATCGAAATGCCGTTCAAGGATCACGATGACCGGCCTAACCCGCAAACGGGCTGGAACGGAGAGCGCTCCAAGCAGTTGGGTAAGGATGTGCTGAGCGTTGCCGCGGCGATGGTCGGGCAGTTGCGCGAGTAGCGCTGCGGTTGATGGCCAGGGCTGCAGGCCCTGTCCGCTAGCGGCGGTTAGCGAGTAGCCCGGATGCAATCCGGGCTACGTTGGGGCGGAGGTTAACCGCGGTAGTAGCGTTGTGGCACGAACGGCGTTTTGGCGACTTTCATCGCTACGCGCTTGCCACGCACGATGGCCCACAGCTCAGTGTCCAGGGCGATATGGCTGCTCTGCACATAACCCATGGCCACTGGCGCGCCCAGCGTCGGTCCGAAACCACCGCTGGTCACGGCACCAATTACCTTGCCGTCGGCATCGACGATTTCCGCGCCTTCACGCACCGGCACGCGCTCCTGCGGCAGCAGGCCAACACGCTTGCTGGCAACACCGGCTTGTTGCTGGGCGAAGATGCGCTCGGCACCTGGGAAGCCGCCCGCGCGGGCACCGTCGGCGCGGCGCGGTTTGGAGATTGCCCACAGCAGGCTGGCTTCGATCGGCGTAACGCGGGTGCTCATGTCATGGCCATACAGGCACAGGCCGGCTTCCAGGCGCAACGAGTCGCGCGCGCCGAGACCGATGGCCTCGACTTCTGTTTCGGCCAGCAGGCTGCGCGCCAGGGTTTCGGCGTGTTCGGCCGGCACGGAGATCTCGTAGCCGTCTTCACCGGTGTAGCCGGAGCGGCTGACGTAGCAGTCCACACCGAGTAAACGCACGGGGGCGAACTGCATAAAGGTCATCTGCGCCACTTCTGGGGCTAGGCGCGCGAGTACGTCGACGGCTTTCGGGCCTTGCAGCGCCAATAGTGCACGCGCTTCGAACAGGTTTTCGATCTCACACTGACTGCCAATATGCTTCTGCAGGTGGGCCAGGTCTTGGCCTTTACAGCCCGCGTTGACCACCAAAAACAGGGTGTCGTCGCCTAGGTTGGCAACCATCAAGTCATCGAGGATGCCGCCGTTTTCATCGGTGAACATGGCGTAGCGCTGCATACCGACCGGTAGGTCGATGATGTCCACCGGTACCAGTGTTTCCAGTGCCTTGGTAGCATTCGCGCCGCGCAGGAAGATCTGACCCATGTGCGACACGTCGAACAGGCCTGCCTGATCGCGTGTATGTAGATGCTCTTTCATCACGCCCAGCGGGTATTGCACCGGCATGTCATAACCGGCGAACGGCACCATGCGTGCGCCCAGTTCGAGATGCAGGGCGTGTAGTGGGGTTTTCGCCAGAGTTTCAGTGGTCATGCGCTTCTCCAGTTCTGTAAGCGTTACGTGTGTAGGCGCGTGGCGCCAACAGGGTTGTATGGGTTGCCGTGATCAGCACTCGACGATGTTCACGGCCAAGCCGCCACGGGCGGTTTCCTTGTACTTATTGTTCATGTCAGCGCCGGTCTGGCGCATGGTGCGGATCACTTTATCCAGCGAGACGAAGTGCTGGCCGTCGCCGCGCAAGGCCATGCGCGCCGCATTAATGGCTTTCACCGAGCCCATGGCGTTGCGTTCGATACAGGGTACCTGCACCAAGCCGCCAATGGGGTCACAGGTCAGGCCGAGGTTGTGTTCCATGCCGATTTCGGCGGCGTTTTCCACCTGATTGACGTTGCCGCCGAGCACTTCGCAGAGCGCTCCGGCGGCCATCGAGCAGGCCACGCCGACCTCGCCCTGGCAGCCGACTTCAGCACCGGAGATCGAGGCGTTTTCTTTGTACAGAATGCCGATAGCGGCGGCGGTCAGCAGAAAACGCACAATGCCGTCATCGTTGGAACCGGGAATAAAGCGGCTGTAGTAATGCAGCACCGCCGGCACAATGCCGGCCGCGCCATTGGTCGGCGCTGTGACCACGCGGCCGCCGCTGGCGTTTTCTTCGTTGACAGCCAAGGCGTATAGGTTGACCCAGTCGAGCACGCTCAGCGCATCGCGCAGGCTGGCTTCCGGGTGCTTGCACAGTTGGCGGTGCAGAGCGGCGGCGCGGCGTTTGACCTTGAGCCCGCCGGGCATGATGCCTTCATTGCGGCACCCGGCTTCGACGCAGTCCTGCATCACCTGCCAGATCTGCAGCAGGCGCATGCGGGTTTCCGCTTCCGGGCGCCAGGCGGCTTCATTGGCGAGCATCACCTGGCTGATCGACAGCTTGTGCTCAGCGCAATGCGCCATCAGCTGTTTTCCGGTGGTAAAGGGGTATTGCAGCGGCGTGGTGTCTTCGACGATGCGGTCGGCACCGGCCGCTTGTTCATCGACCACGAAACCGCCGCCTACCGAGTAGTACTCGCGTGAACGGATCTGTAAACCGGCGGCATCGAAGGCGCGGAAAATCATGCCGTTGGGATGGAAGGGCAGCGGCTTGCGGATCATTGCCAGGTGCTGCTTCTCGACAAAATGGATGGTTTTTTCGCCGAGCAGCTGGAGTTCGCCACTGGCGCGGATCGCGGCCAGTCGAGCGTCGACGCTGTTGGTATCGACGGTGTCCGGCTGTTCGCCGGCTAGGCCGAGCAGCACCGCTTTGTCACTGCCGTGGCCTTTGCCGGTCGCGCCGAGGGAGCCGTATAGCTCGACCTTGAGGCTCTCGGTGCTGCCCAGTAAATCATCGCGGCGCAGGCCTTCGGCAAAGCGCAGGGCGGCGCGCATCGGCCCGACCGTGTGTGAGCTGGATGGGCCGATGCCGATCTTGAGTAGGTCAAAAACGCTGAGTGACATGTTTTCTCCGGCGTTGAGCCAGCCTCGTGGGTGGCGTGGATGCAGCGCGGCGGGTAACCGCGGCTGCATAGTTCAACGGCTTATTTAGTCAGCGTAGACCGGGAAGCTGGCGCATAGGTTCGCCACCTGATCACGGACGCGTTCGATCAGCGCCGGGTTTTCCAGGTCATCAAGAATGTCGCAGATCCAGCCGGCCAGTTCGCGGCACTCGGTTTGTTTGAAACCGCGCGTGGTCACGGCCGGGGTGCCAATGCGAATGCCGGAGGTCACGAACGGCGATTGCGGGTCATTCGGTACGGCGTTTTTATTCACGGTGATATGCGCCGCACCCAGTGCGGCATCGGCGGCTTTGCCGGTCAGACCCTGCTTGACCAGGCTGATCAGCATCAGGTGGTTATCGGTACCGCCGGAGACCACGTCATAGCCACGGCCGACGAACACTTCGGCCATGGCCTGGGCGTTGTTGATGACCTGCTGCTGGTAAGCCTTGAAACTCGGCTCCAGCGCTTCCTTGAAGCAGACCGCTTTGGCGGCGATCACGTGCATCAGCGGCCCGCCCTGGCTGCCGGGGAATACCGCAGAGTTGAGTTTCTTCTCGATCTCGGCATTGGCGCGGGCCAGGATCAAACCACCACGCGGGCCGCGCAGGGTTTTGTGCGTGGTGGTGGTGACCACATCGGCAAACGCAATCGGGTTGGGGTACAGGCCAGCGGCGACCAAGCCCGCGACGTGGGCCATGTCGACAAACAGCAGCGCGCCGACCTTGTCGGCGATTTCGCGGAAACGGGCGAAATCCAGGGTGCGCGAATACGCAGAGAAACCGGCGACGATCATCTTCGGCTGGTGCTCGACGGCCAGGCGCTCGACCTCGGTGTAATCGATCAGGCCTTGCTCGTCGATGCCATATTGCACGGCGTTGTACAGCTTGCCGGAGGACGACACCTTGGCGCCGTGGGTCAGGTGACCGCCGTGGGCCAGGCTCATGCCGAGGATGGTATCGCCGGCATTGATCAGCGCCAGGTACACCGCGCTGTTGGCGGAGGAGCCGGAGTGCGGCTGCACGTTGGCATAGTCCGCACCGAACAGCTGCTTGGCACGCTCGATAGCGAGGGCTTCGACCTTGTCGACATGTTCGCAACCACCGTAGTAACGCTTGCCCGGATAGCCTTCGGCGTACTTGTTGGTCAGGCCGCTGCCTTGCGCCTGCATCACGCGCTGGCTGCAGTAGTTTTCCGAGGCAATCAGCTCAATGTGATCTTCCTGGCGCTGTTCTTCGGCGTTGATCGCGGCGAGCAGGGCGTCGTCATAACCTTGCAGTTGGTCGTGCTTGCTGAACATGGTGAGATCCCTCGCTTGTTGTTGTTTTGGGTGCAACTGATCCGCCCCGGGTAGGGGTGAGTCGAAATTCTTGGATAAACAAAACCGTAGGATGGGTTAGCGGCGCATTGCCCTGAACAGGCTGGCAACGCCGCTATTGAACGCCGCGTAACCCATCGTTGATGGGTGTGGCGTGATGGGTATCGCTGCGCTCAATCTGCGCGGCCCGCCCCATCCTACGTTTACATCGTCTTAAGCGTCCTGGTAGGCCTCGATGGACGGGCAGGCGCAGATCAGGTTGCGGTCGCCAAACACGTTGTCCACGCGGCCGACCGGCGGCCAGTATTTGCCGTCAATCAGCGAAGCAACCGGGTACACCGCCTGCTCGCGGCTGTAGGCGTGCGTCCATTCGCCGACCAGTTCCAGGGCGGTGTGCGGGGCGTTTTTCAGCGGGTTGTCGTTGGCATCCAACTGGCCAGCTTCTACCGCACGAATCTCGTTGCGGATGGCGATCATGGCATCGCAGAAACGGTCCAGTTCTTCCTTGGATTCGCTTTCGGTCGGCTCGATCATCAGCGTGCCGGCCACCGGGAAGGACATGGTCGGGGCGTGGAAGCCGAAGTCGATCAGGCGCTTGGCCACATCGTCAACGCTGATGCCGCTGCTGTCCTTGATCGGACGGATGTCCAGGATGCACTCATGCGCCACCAGGCCGTTGCTGCCCGAATACAGCACGGGATAGTGCTCTTCCAGGCGGCGGGCGATGTAGTTGGCGTTGAGAATGGCCATCTGCGAGGCGCGCTTGAGGCCTTCGCCGCCCATCATGCTGATGTACATCCAGGTGATCGGCAGGATGCTGGCGCTGCCGAACGGCGCGGCGCTGACTGCACCTTCTTTACGGGCCATATGGCCGTGGCCAGGCAGGAACGGAATCAGGTGCGCTTTGACGCCAATCGGGCCAACACCTGGGCCGCCACCGCCGTGCGGGATGCAGAAGGTTTTGTGCAGGTTCAGGTGCGAGACGTCGCCGCCGAACTTGCCCGGGGCGCAGAGGCCGACCATGGCATTCATGTTGGCGCCGTCGATGTACACTTGGCCGCCGTTGTCATGAATGATCGCGCAGATTTCGCGGATGCCTTCCTCGAACACACCGTGGGTCGACGGGTAGGTGATCATCAGCGCGGCGAGACGGTCCTTGTGCTCTTCGGCCTTGGCCTTGAGGTCGGCGATGTCGACGTTGCCGCTGCTGTCGCACGCGGTCACCACTACGCGCATACCGGCCATGCTCGCGGTTGCAGGGTTGGTGCCGTGGGCCGATTGCGGGATCAGGCAGATGTCGCGCTGATCATCGCCGCGGCTCAGATGGTAAGCACGAATCGCCAACAGACCGGCGTACTCACCCTGGGAACCGGCGTTCGGCTGCAGGGAGATGCCGTCGTAGCCAGTGGCCGCACATAGCATGGCTTCCAGTTCGGTGGTCAGCTGGGTGTAACCCTGGCTCTGCTCGGTTGGCGCGAAAGGGTGCAGGTTGCCGAACTCGGCCCAGGTGATTGGGATCATCTCGCTGGCGGCGTTGAGTTTCATGGTGCAGGAACCTAGCGGAATCATGCTGCGGTCCAGCGCCAGGTCCTTGTCGGCCAGCTTGCGCAGGTAGCGCATCAGCTCGGTTTCGCTGTGGTAGCGATTGAATACCGGGTGAGTGAGGATTTCGCTCTCGCGCAGCAGGCCTTTTGGCAGCTGGGCGGTCACGCCTGCCGCCAGTTCAGCGAAGGCTGGAACGGTTTTGCCGTCGGCGAATACTGCGAGCAGTGCTTCAACGGCGGCTTGATCGCTGGTTTCATCCAGGGACAGGCCCAAGCGCTCGCCATCGATTTCACGCAGGTTGATGCTGGCAGAGCGAGCAGCCGCGTGCAGCGCTGCGGTTTTGCCGCCGGTGGCCAGGGTCAAGGTGTCGAAGAAGAATGCCTGCTCAACGCTGTAACCCAGGGCGCGCAGGCCCTTGGCCAGGATTGCGGTGAACTGGTGTGTGCGCTGGGCGATCTGGGTCAGGCCTTTCGGGCCGTGGTACACGGCGTACATGCTGGCGATGTTGGCCAGCAGGACCTGGGCGGTACAGATGTTACTGGTGGCCTTCTCGCGGCGAATATGTTGCTCGCGCGTTTGCATGGCCAGGCGCAGGGCCGGCTTGCCGAAGCGGTCGATCGACATGCCGACCAGGCGGCCCGGCATGTCGCGCTTGAATGCATCGCGGGTGGCGAAGTAGGCGGCGTGTGGGCCACCGAAGCCCAGCGGCACACCAAAACGCTGGGCGCTGCCCAAGGCGACGTCGGCACCGAACTCGCCGGGCGGGGTGAGCAGGGTCAGGGCCAGCAGGTCAGCGGCGACAGCGACCAGCGCGTTGGCAGCGTGGAAGCGCTCAACCAGTTCGCGGTAGTCGAAGATATCGCCATTGCTCGCCGGGTACTGCAGCAGCGCGCCGAAGTAGGCGCTGGCATCAGTAATCGCGGCTTCGTCACCGATCACGACTTCAATGCCCAGCGGCTCGGCCCGAGTGCGCAGCACGTCGAGGGTTTGCGGGTGGCAATGCTGGGAGGCGAAGAAGGCGTTGCTGGCCTTGTTCTTCGACAGGCGTTTGCAGAAGGTCATGGCTTCGGCAGCGGCGGTGGCTTCATCCAACAGCGAGGCGTTGGCGATCTGCATACCGGTGAGGTCGCTGATCAGCGTCTGAAAGTTCAGCAAAGACTCCAGGCGGCCTTGGGAAATCTCTGGCTGGTACGGGGTGTAAGCGGTGTACCAGGCTGGGTTTTCCAGAAGGTTGCGCAGGATCGGGCTTGGCGTGTGGGTGCCGTGGTAGCCCTGACCGATGTAGGTTTTGAACTGCTGGTTCTTACCCGCGATGGCCTTGATCTTGGCCAGAGCGTCGGCTTCCGACAGGCCCGGCAGGGAACCCAGGACGCTGGAGCCCTTGATGCTCTCGGGGATGACGTTATCAGTCAGCGCATCGATGCTGGCGTAGCCGAGCAGTTCGAGCATGGCAGCGGTATCGGCCTCACGTGGGCCGATATGCCGGGCGATAAATTCGTTCTGGGTGGTCAGCTTGGTCATTGCAATCTCTCAGGCGTCAGCATTGGCGTTGAGCAGGCGCTCGTAGGCGGCCTGATCGAGCAGGTCGGCTACGGCGCTGGCATTGGCCGGACGGAAACGGAAGAACCAACCTTTACCCAAGGGGTCTTCGTTGACCAGCTCAGGGCTGGATTCTAGCTCGCCATTCACTTCAACCACCTCACCGTCCAGCGGCATGGCGATGTTGCTTGCAGCTTTTACCGATTCCAGCACGGCCACTTCTGCGCCTTCAGCGTAGCTCTGAGCTTCAGGCAGCTGGACGAATACCACATCCCCCAAGGCTTCCTGGGCATAGGCGGTGATGCCCACGGTGACCAGGCCATCGGCATCCTGACGCAGCCATTCGTGCTCAACGGTAAAACGCAATTCGCTCATGTGAACTCCTCAAGGGTTGTGACTCGCCCTTTCTGTTGGGGGCGATGTGCTGGACGCTCGTGCCGGGCACGGGCGGAAAGTGTATAGACCCTAGCAAGGTAGGTGCCATTCTATTTTTTATCAATAAAAACAATGGCTTACGTTATTTTCGCGGGTTCGGTCATATAACAGCTGTATTGATTTCGGTACGAGTGATGGTGGTTAACCCATAAAGCGCCCGGCCAAGGCACTGGCGTCGGGGTTGAACGCTTTGTGTCGCTTTCATTACGATGTATTTAAATCGATACGCATGTCTGCCGGAACCACTGATTGGCCTCGGTGCTGGTGCCGCAGCGCGGTCTGCGTTGCCGCGTCAGTAGCCGCCAATGCCTCTAGCGAGCCACTAGGGCCATTCACCCACCCTATAAAGCGCCATTGAAATGGTCCATGGACCGACTGGAGAGCGGCTTTTTAGAGGTGCATTCACTCTTTCGGCTGACAGGGCAAATACCTCTTTCGGGCGCTTATCCCGCCTAAGGCGGCTGGGTAGCGTGGTGGCTCAACACGAAACCCGCTTTCTAGGAGAGCCGCATGAGAACAACAACAAGACATGCCATCTTCCAGCCCAGCATCTTGGCTGTTGCCATCGCTGTCGGCTGTGTAGGGCCTGTCCAGGCTATTACGTTCAACATTGGTGAGGTCGAAGCGCAGTTCGACTCATCGCTTTCTGTGGGTGCCAGCTGGAGTGTGCGTGGGGCAGATCCAGATATGGTGGGTCTACGTAACGGCGGTAAGGCTGCATCGCAAACCAACGACGACGGCCGCCTGAACTTCAAAAAGGGTGAAACCTTCTCGAAGATCTTCAAGGGTGTACATGACTTGGAGCTGAAGTACGGCGATACCGGCGTATTTATCCGCGGCAAGTACTGGTACGACTTTGAAACCAAGGACGAAAGCCGGCTGCTGTACGACATCGATGACCACAACCGCAAGACTGCAGCGCAGGCCTCGGGTGCGGAAATCCTCGATGCTTTTGTCTACCACAACTACAGCATTGGCGATAAGCCAGGCAGTGTCCGTGTTGGTAAGCAAGTGGTCAGTTGGGGTGAGAGCACCTTTATCGGTAACTCGATCAACAGCATCAACCCGGTCGACGCGGCTGCGTTTCGTCGACCAGGTGCCGAGCTGAAGGAAGGTCTGATTCCGGTCAACATGCTCTATGTGTCCCAGAGCCTGACCGACACTGTCAGCATGGAAGCCTTCTACCAATTGGAGTGGGATCAGACCGTTATCGATAACTGCGGTACGTTCTTCTCCCCGAGCGACACGGCTGCCGACGGCTGTGATGACCGTCTGGTAGTGTCTGGTGCCGATATAGCCCCTGATGTGTCGAACAACAGCGGCGGGCCAGGTAACCCGATGTACATTCCGCGCGCTGGTGACCGTGATGCACGGGACAGTGGCCAGTTCGGCGTAGCGCTGCGCTGGTTCGCTGAGTCGTTGAACGACACCGAGTTCGGCCTGTATGCGATGAACTACCACAGCCGTTCACCGATGGGTAGCTTTACACGCACCACCACGCCATCTGTGTTCGTCGTCCCTGGTGCGCCTGGTGCTAACTACTTCCTTGAATACCCTGAGGATATTCGTCTGTATGGCCTGAGCTTCCAGACCAACGTTGCCGGTACAGCTCTGTCCGGTGAACTCAGCTATCGGCCGAATATGCCGACCGCGATCAACTCAACCGATTTGACTCTCGGCTCGCTCGGGCTTGCCAATTCGCCGGTATTCACCAGCGGCCATGCACGCAATGTCTCGGGTGAGAAGCTCGCCGGTTATGTGCGCAAGCCTGTGACTCAGGCGCAAATCAGCGCCGTGCAGTTTGTTGACCGGGTGCTGGGTGCCAGTCGCCTGACCTTGGTCGGCGAGGTTGGCTACAACCATGTCAGTGGCATTAGCAATGATACGGGTGAGCTGCGTTTCGGTCGTGATCCGGTTTACGGCCTAGGTGAAGTGACGCCTAACACCACCTGTACGGGTGCTTTCAACACTGCCAAGCCAGGCGAGTGTAATGATGACGGCTTCTATACCAGCTCTTCCTGGGGCTGTTGCCGCTGACCGAAAACTGACCCAGTAGAGGCTGTTCTGCCGACTGAAAACTGACCCAGGTGTTCAACTGCTTCTGCTCAATTTTTGAGCAGGAGAACACAGGGTGATCAGTATGGAAATGATGGGCAAAATCCG
>JAHIWP010000060.1 GCA_018816095.1 Gammaproteobacteria bacterium | reverse complement strand
TTCAGGGTTTCCATTTCAGCTCTCCACAAAGGCTTCGAACAGGCCGAGGGGCAGCGGCACATCCAGCAGGTAGTCAAACAGCACATACAGCAACACGCCCATCAGCACGGCGCTGATGGCGCAAGGAATCAGGCGGCCGGTAAACAGCAGGCCAAGGGCGAACGCGGCCAGGGCCGTGCTGATAACAAAGCCAAGGGTTTCAAACAGCACGGCATAGGCCAGCAAAGTAAGCACGCACAACGTGGCACGCAGAGCGGCTTTGCGGTTGAAGGTTTGTTCGAGCAAACCTGGCTTGAACAATAGCCACAGGCTGCCGGCCGACATCAGGGCTAGCAGCAGCAAGGGATAAGCGCGCGGACCCACCGGGTCGTAGGCGAAGGGTGCCTGGAAGCCCCAGGCAATAACGGCGAGCGCGGCGCAAAACAACAGCCAGATCGCGGCGAACAGGCGAACGTACATGGCGGATTACCTAGTCGAGAATCGGGGGCAGAGCGTGAAACCGTAGGATGGGTCGGGCCGCGTAGGTCGAGCGCAGCGATACCCATCAAGGGTGCGCTTGAGCGATGGGTATCGCGATGCTCAACCCATCCTACGTAGCGAGTTACTGAACTAGGCCGAACTCGCCAGCCAGTGCCTTGTATTCCTCAACTTGCTTGAAGACCAAGGCTTTCAGCTCGTCGCCAGTGACTGACAACGGCAGCAGGTCGCGCTGCTCGCGCAGCTTGGCGAAATCTTCGCTGGTCAGCAGGGTGTCGAACTGCTGTTTCCACCAGTTGAACTGCTCGTCAGTCACTTCTGGGCCCATGTAGAAACCACGGATCACCGGCCAGCTAATGTCGTAGCCCTGCTCCTTGGCTGTCGGGATGTCAGCCAGTTTGCCTGGCAGGCGCTCATCGGACAGCACGGCGAGGATGCGTACTTTCTTCGCTGCCAGTTGCGGGGTGACTTCACCCAGGCCGCTGGAGGTGACCTGTACATGGCCGCCGAGCATGGCAGTGAGGGTTTCGCCGCCGCCTTCAAAGGCCACGTAACGCAGGTTTTTCGGGTCGATGCCTGCCAGACGCGCGATCAGTGCAGTTTGCATCCAGTCCTGACCGCCGATGGTGGCGCCAGCGCCGAAAACGATGCTGCCCGGGTCTTTTTTCAGCGCTTGCACTAAGTCATCGAGGTTTTGGTAGGGCGAGTCGGCACGCACGGTGATGGCGCCGTAGTCAGTGCCGACGGCGGCGAGCCAGCGCACACCGGTTTCGTCGTAACGGCCGAACTTGCCTTGCGCCAGGTTAAGCAGCGAGCCACTGGAAAACGCCGTGATGGTGCCTGGATCATCAGCGCGCTGGGCGATCACCGCGTTATAGGCCACCGCGCCAACACCGCCGGGCATGTAGGTGACGCGCATCGGTGATTTGAGCAGGCCTTCGTCTTTCAGGCCGCTTTGAGCCAGTTTGCAGGTCAGGTCGAAGCCGCCACCGGGTTTGGCCGGGGCAATACATTCTGGGCGCTTCGGTTCCGCAGCCAGCAGTTGGCCGGCAAAGGCCATGCAAGCGGTAGCCAGGGCAATGCGAGTAAAGGCAGTTTTCATGGTGTGTTCCTCTGAACTCTTATTGTGGTTTACCAGATCGGCAACGTGTAGCCGACGATGACGCGGTTCTCGTCCGCATCGCGGGCGAAGTCGGATTTGAAACTGGCGTTACGCAGGCGCACGTAGACATCTTTCAGCGGGCCGCTCTGCACCACGTACTTGACCTCGATGTCGCGCTCCCACTCACCGCCGGTGTCGTCGCTGCCAGCAATTTGCGCATCGCTGCCTTTGATGTAGCGGGTCATAAAGCTCAGGCCGGGTACGCCAACTTTGCCGAAGTCGTAGTCATAACGGGCCTGCCAGGAGCGTTCGTCGGCGTTGGCGAAGTCGTTGATCTGTACGAAGTTGACCAGGAACGGGTCGCTGCCATCGATATAGGCGTAACCGGTGTCGCCGCTCATGTCCTGAAAGCCCAGGCCCAGTTTGTGGCCGTTGATGGCGTAACTGAGCATGGCGTTGAAGGCGCGGTTATCGACTTTTCCGGCGTTCGCCGCGCCGCTGTCTTTGCTCAGCATCAGGCGTACATCGGCACTCAGGTTGCCGCTGCCCAGTGGCTGGCTGGCGAGCAGGCCGAAGAAGTGCTGACGGTAAATATCGTCGAGGTCGGCAAAGTAGTAACGGCCGGTGAGGCCCTTGGCGAACTGGTAGTCGAGGCCCATCAGATCCAGATGGTCAGCGGTGATGCCGCCGGCGAAGCGGCGATTTTTGCTGTTTAGGATTAGCTCTTCGGAGTTGGTCGAGGCGCGGTCGATCACTTTGTCCAAACGCCCGCCGGTAAAAGTCAGTCCATCCAATTCGGACGAAGTCAGCAAACCGCCTTCAAATACCTGCGGCAGCAGGCGGCTGTCGCTGGCCTTGACCACGGGCAGCTCAGGAATGTGCGAGCCATAGCGCAGCTCGGTATTGGAGACCTTGACCTTGGCTGTCAGGCCCAGGCGGCCGAATTGGTCTGGGGTGCCGCCATCGTCCTGCACAGGCAGCAGGTCGGTGCCAGTGCTGCCGCCGCCGGAGTTTAGTTTGACGCCGAGCATACCCATGGCGTCCAAACCAAAGCCGACAGTGCCTTCGGTGTAGCCGGACTGGATGTCGAGGAGAAAGCCCTGACCCCATTCGTCGCGCTTGTTCTGCTGGCTGCTTGTACCTTCACGGAAGTCGCGATTGAGGTAGATATTGGTGGTGGTCAGGCTTGCCTTGCTGTCGGCGACAAAGTCGGCATTGGCTGCGGGGGCAAGCAGGGCCGTGCTGATGGCCAGGCTGAGCAGGTGAACAGGCGAAAGTGCCCGATTTGATGCAGTCGGCATCCTGTGGTCTCCATTGTTGTTTTTGTCACGGCTGCGCACCACTGCGTCAGTCGTTCAGGTCGGTGGGTCGAGCCACCTGAAACCGATGCTATGGGGTCAAGCTTTCACCAGGCTTTCAGCTTGAAAGAAAATTGCAGGGGCGTTCGCAGCAGCCTTTGCACCGTTACACTGGGTACATAACAACAAGTTCGTGGAGTGCTATTACCGTGCGAATCCTGCTGGTCGAGGACCATCTGCCCCTGGCTGAAAGCGTGGCTCAGGCCCTGCGTGGCACCGGGCTGACCGTGGACATGCTGCATGACGGCATAGCCGCTGATCTGGCCCTTGGCAGCGAGGATTACGCCCTGGCGATTCTCGATATCGGCCTGCCGCGTCTGGACGGTTTTCAGGTGTTGGAGCGCCTGCGCGAGCGCGGCAATACCCTGCCAGTGCTGATGCTTACCGCGCGCGGTGAGGTCAAGGACCGCGTGCATGGCCTTAACCTCGGCGCCGATGATTACCTGGCCAAGCCTTTCGAGTTGAGCGAGCTGGAGGCGCGGGTCAAGGCCCTGCTGCGCCGCACCGTGCTGGGTGGCGAACGCCAGCAACGCTGCGGTAATTTGCTGTATGACCTGGATACCCGGCGTTTAGCCTGGCTGATAGCCTGCTGACGTTGACCTCGCGCGAGCAAGCGGTGCTGGAGGCGATGATTGCCCGGCCGGGCCGGGTGATGAGCAAGGAGCAGCTGGCCGCCCAGGTGTTCGGCCTGGATGAAGAGGCCAGCAGCGACGCCATCGAAATCTACGTACACCGCCTGCGCAAGAAGCTTGAGGGCGGCGGCGTGAAGATTGTCACCTTCCGCGGTCTGGGCTATTTGCTGGAAGCACTCAGTGACTGAGCCTGCTGTGACTGACTCGAGCAGCCTACGCGGGCGCCTGCTTCGCCGCTTGGCGCTGCTGTTGGCGCTGATTCTGTTGGTCAGCAGCCTGAGCGCCTATTGGAGCGCCCGACATGCGGCGGATACCGCCTATGACCGCACCTTGTTGGCCTCGGCGCGGGCGATTGCCGATGGTCTGTACACCACCGCCGAACGGCTGAATGCCAATGTGCCCTATGTGGCGCTGGACACCTTTGCCTATGACAGCGCCGGGCGTATCTACTATCAAGTGCTGGATGTGCAGGGCGCACTGGTGTCCGGTTATGAGGATTTACCGCCGGCGCCTGCGGGCACCAAACGCACCGAGGATTATCCGGCGTTGGCGCGTTTCTACGATGCCGAATTCCGTAATCAGGGTGTGCGCGTGGTTAGCCTGCTGCAGCCAGTCAGCGAGCCGGGAGTCAATGGTGTAGCGGAAATTCGCGTGGCGGAAACCCAGGGCGCACGCGAACGCATGGCCCGCGAGTTGTTGCTCGGTACTCTGCTGCGCATGGGCGTGCTGTCGCTGAGCGCGTTGCTGTTGGTGTGGTTGGCAGTGAGTGCTGCGCTGCGCCCGCTGGAAACCCTGCGCCGCCGCGTGGCAGCGCGCACAAGTGATGATTTGCAACCGTTGTCGGCTGTCGGCATGCCGCGTGAGTTGCGGCCGTTGATCGATGCGCTAAACCAGTTCAATGATCGGCTGCACAACCTGTTCGAGCGCCAGTCGCAATTTATTGCCGATGCTTCCCATGAGCTGCGCACACCCTTGGCGGCGCTCAAGGCGCGGGTTGAGTTGGGCTTGCGCGCACAAGAGCCGGCGGTGTGGCGCAGTACGCTGGAGGAAGCGGCGCATAACACCGACAAGCTGACCCATCTGGCCAATCAATTGCTCTCCCTGGCACGCATCGAAAGTGGCGCGCGGGCAATCGCTGAAGGTGGCGCGCAACGTCTGGATCTCAGTCAACTGGCCCGCGAGTTAGGAATGGCGCTGGCGCCGCTGGCCCATGCGCGGGGCATCGCCCTGGCGTTGGAAGCCGAGCAGCCGGTGTGGGTCAGCGGCGAGCCGACCTTGCTCAATGAGTTGCTGTGCAATTTGCTGGACAATGCCCTAGCGCATACGCCGTCTGGCGGCAATGTGATTTTGCGGGTGCTACCGAGCGCGGTGCTGGAGGTCGAGGATGATGGCCCAGGTATTCCAGCAGAGGCGCATGAACGGGTATTTGCGCGTTTCTATCGGCACAGTAATAAGGGCGCGGGAGCCGGCTTGGGCTTGGCGATTGTCGGTGAAATCTGCCGTGCACATCAGGCGGATATCAGCCTGCATCAGGCGCAGCCCCATGGCTTGTTGGTTCGCGTTGCATTTGCCGCAGGCGAGGCTTGCGTTAAGGGCTGAGGCTAAGTGGTTGTTGGATTTCCAGCAGGTACTGGGCGATTTTTCCGCTTTCGCACAACTGTTGCAGACCAAGGTTGAAGCGCTTGAGCAGTTGCGCATTGCCGGGAACTCGCCGAGACAGCAGCAGGTGCATGCTGTCAGTGCGTAACGGGGTGTGGTGAAAGCTCAGTTGGGCACGCTCGGCGGCGCTGAAGTGCTGATACAGCACGTCAAAGCCTACGGCTTTATCGACCGGGAATAGGTCCACTCGGCCCGCGAGTAACTGGCGAAACGCAGTTTCATCGCTGGTCACCCGGTTGACCCGTAGTTGCCCGCTGGCTTCGGCCTGCTGAAAGGCTTTGCCGTAGTCATAGCCGCGAGTGCCGACAATGCGCTGGCTTTGCAGGTCAGCTACCTGAGCCCAGTCAAAGCTATAGCCTTTGCGGTGGAAGATGTAATAACCACTGTCCATCACGGGGTCGCTGACAAAGAACGCAGCTTCCCGCTCGCTGTTCTTCAGCCACACGGCGCTGCCGGCACGTTGGCCTTTTTTAGCCATTAGTAATGCGCGGGCCCAAGGGTGAAACTCCCACTCCACCACTATGCCTTGCAAGGCAAAGGCTTCACTGACAATGCGCGAGGCAACGCCGTGGTGTGGCAGGTGTTCACCCAGGTAAGGCGGCCATTCGCCGTTGGTCAGCCGCACCGATTGTGCCGCCGCGAGGCCACAGCCCATCAGGCTGAGTAGGGCGGATAACAGCAGTGTGCGCATGAACCGTATGCCAGTTACCGAGGTAGAGGCCCGGCTGGTTGGCTTCGGTTGCATGCGCGTGTGGGCTTGTGAGCGCGTTACTGAAGCATGCTCATGGCTGCTTCCATGGCAGCCGACAGGTCTTCGTCGTCATTCAGGTTCTGGCTTGGGTCTAGGCCCAGCTTGCGGAACGCCGGGATCTGGCTCCAGTCCAGTTGGGTGTAGGGGTGCTCGCTGCCCAGGTAGCTTTGCAGGGTGGCGACCTGAACCAAGTCGACATAGTCGACTTTAGCGCTGTCGCGGGTGAAGTCCAGGTGCTGGCTGGGCACCATGGCGATCTGCTCGGGGAATTCCCAGGTGCGCAGGATTTTGTCACCAATGATGGGGTGAATCTGCTCAATCACGTGGTTGAGGCTGATTGAGTCAGCCAGCAGTTCGCTGTGCTCTTCGGCATAGGTAAGGATCGGCAGTATGCCGATCTGATGCACCAGGCCGGCGAGGGTGGCCTGGTCCGGCATCAGGCGGGTGTAGTGCTTGCATAGTACGTGGCAAATGCCGGCGATCTCGGTGCTTTTGTTCCACACTTCGCGCATCTTGCGGTCCACGACGTCGCTGGTTGCCTGGAACATCTGCTCCATCGCCAGGCCTGTGGCCAGGTTGCTGGTGTAGTTGATACCCAGGCGGCCGACGGCCATTTGCAGGTCGGTGATTTCTTTGCTGGTGCGCAGCAGCGGGCTGTTGACGACTTTGATGATGCGTGCGGTCAGGGCCGCGTCGTTACCGATCACCTTGCTCAGCTCGGCAATGCCGACGTTAGGGTCTTCTGCCGCTTCGCGCACCCGCAGGGCGACTTCGGGCAGGGTTGGCAGCACCAGTTCATCTCTGTCGATAGCCAGGAGCAGTTCTTGTTGGACTTTTTCGGCAAGCTTACTCATGGGCAATTCTCTTTAGGCGGTCAGGCAAATAAGTGTAATGAACGGGTGCGCGCTGATTAGCGCTGTATTTCACGGTCTGTATCCAGTGTATACGGCAAATCAAGCACGCTTAGCGGGCTGCCTTCGGCAGAGCCCAGGTGGATATTGCCATTTAGCACCGCATCGCCCTGCAGCACGGCGAGCAGTTCGACACCTGCTTCGCTGCGCGCGGCCAGCACGACTTCACCGATGCTGGATGCATGCGTGGGCGAAAACAGTTCTGTGGCCGGTGCCGGCACTTGGCTGTCTTGCAGTTCTAGGCGATACAAACGGCGTTTGAGCTTGCCCAGGTATTGCATGCGCGCAACGATTTCCTGGCCGGTGTAGCAGCCTTTTTTAAAGCTGACACCGCCCACCGCCTGCAAGTTGAGCATCTGCGGGATAAACAGCTCGCGGGTGCTGCCCATGACCTGACCAATCCCGGCGCGGACCTGGGCCAATAGCCAATCGTTGAGCGGCGCCTCTGGCAGTTGGCTGGCCAACAGCGCCTGTACGGCTTCGGCTTGGGCGGCAGGTATCCACAGCTCGGCGCGGCCATCGCTCAGGCGCAGGGCCAGCATGTCGTTACCATGGGCCACGCTGTCGGCGGTGTCAGACAGTTCCAGGCCGAGGCTGTGCAGGGCCTTATCGCCGCCGCTTAGGCCAATGCGCAGCCACGCGCTGCTTTCATCGGCGAGCTTGGATTTGCTGAATACGGCGTATTTTTTAAGGTCGGCGAGCTGCGCTTCAAGCAGCTCGCTGGCCATCGCCAGTAAATAGCCGTCACTGACCATGACGATGCGAAAGCTCGACTGCATACGGCCTTTGGGTGTGCAGCGCGCACCGAGGCTGGAGTGGCTGTCGCTCAGGTAGTTAAGGTTGCAGGTGACTTGGCCCTGGAGGAATTTGTTGGCGTCCGGGCCGCGTACGGCGAGGATGCCTTCGTGGCTGAGGATGCAATAAAACGCGGTGTCGGCCATGGTGGATTAGGTATCGCTGGATAAAAATTAGGGTGCTCATCATAGAGTGCACCTTGCGCCTTGTCAGCGCTTGCCGCTGCATCGCAGCAGTACATCACCCTGCTCAGTGCTGTACATGGCCAATCGCGGCGGTTTCCTCGGTATACTGCGCGCCTTATTTATGGTCTGCCATTTATGGCGACCACCCTTCGGGCAGTCGCTGTGCGACGTTAAAAATGGTTTCACGCCATTTTTTCAAGGAGCAGACCTATGGTTGACTCGGTTGAACTCAATCGTCTTTTTTGGCACAGCCGTCGCGGCATGCTGGAGTTGGATGTGCTGTTGGTGCCGTTTGTCAAAGAGGTGTATCCACACCTCGACGCCGATGATCGCGAGCGTTATCGCAAGCTGCTTGAATGCGAAGATCAGGACATGTTCGGCTGGTTTATGCAGCGTGCTGAGCCGGAAGATGCCGATCTTAAGCGCATGGTTCGGATGATTCTGGATCGTGTCCAGCCGAAGTGATGCCTTTGAATGCCAGTGGCAGCCCTCGCGCTGGCTGCTGGCAGGCTATGCGCTAGTCCTGGGGCTTGCGCTGCTCAGTCTCGCTTGGGTGGATATTCCGCTGTGGACGTGGGGCTTGGGTGTGCTGTTCTGTCTGGCGCATGCCGCTTGGGTTGTGCCGCGACACCTGTTGCTGACGCAGCCTTGTGCCTATCAGGCGCTGCGCTGCAATCACGATGGCTGGCAGGTTTACAGTGCCGCGCAGGGCTGGCAGGCCATCGAAATACACCCCGATAGCCTGGCGTTGCCGCTGATTGTCTTGCTGCGCTTTCGCCTGGCTGGGCAGCGCCGCGTGCGCTCGTTGTGCATCGCCCGCGACAGCCTGCCACGTGATCAGCACCGGCGCTTACGCGTGCGGTTGAAGTTCAGTCGCCATAGGTGGGCGGTAGCAAAATAGTGTCTTTTGCTTCGGCCAACTGCTGCGGGTAATCCAAGGTGTAGTGCAGGCCACGGCTTTCATGGCGCTGCATGGCTGAGCGAATCATCAGCTCGGCCACCTGGGCCAGGTTACGCAGCTCGATCAGGTCGCGGCTGACCTTGTAGTTACTGTAAAACTCGTCAATTTCATCGAGCAGCAGACGCACCCGGTGCTCGGCGCGTTGCAGGCGCTTATTGGTGCGCACGATGCCGACGTAGTCCCACATAAAACGCCGCAATTCGTCCCAGTTGTGCGCAATGATCACGTCTTCATCGGAGTCGGTGACCTGGCTGGCATCCCAGCTGGGTAGATCTGTGGGTATTTGTACCTGCGCCAGCTGGCTGACAATGTCTGTGGCCGCCGAGCGTGCATAGACGAAGCATTCCAGCAGCGAGTTACTGGCCATGCGGTTAGCCCCGTGCAGGCCGGTAAAGCTGGTTTCACCAATGGCATATAGCCCGGGCACGTCGGTGTGGCCGTTTTGGTCAACCAGCACGCCGCCGCAGGTGTAATGCGCGGCCGGTACGACTGGAATCGGCTCTTGGGTGATGTCGATGCCGAAATCCAGGCAGCGCTCGTACACAGTAGGGAAGTGTGATTTCACAAAGTCAGCCGGTTTATGGCTGATATCCAGGAATACGCAATCAATCCCCAGGCGCTTCATTTCATGGTCGATGGCGCGGGCCACGATATCGCGCGGGGCCAACTCGGCGCGGTCATCGAAGCGCGGCATAAAGCGTTCGCCGTTGGGCAGCTTGAGCAATGCGCCTTCACCGCGCAGCGCCTCGGTGACCAGAAAGCTTTTCGCTTTGGGATGGTACAGGCAGGTCGGGTGGAATTGGTTGAATTCCAGGTTGCCGACCCGGCAACCGGCGCGCCAGGCCATGGCGATGCCATCACCGCAGGCGCCGTCCGGGTTGCTGGTGTACAGGTAGACCTTGGCTGCACCGCCAGTGGCGAGAATCACAAAGCGCGCGCTGAAGGTATCTACCTCACCGCTGGTGCGGTTGAGTACGTAAGCGCCCAGGCAGCGCTGGCCCTCCAGGCCGAGTTTGCGCTCGGTGATCAGATCGACGGCGACGCGCTGCTCCAGCAGTTCGACATTACTTCGCTGCTTGGTCTGTTCGAGCAGGGTGTTGAAGATTGCGGCGCCAGTGGCATCGGCGGCATGAATGATGCGCCGATGGCTATGGCCGCCTTCACGTGTTAGGTGGAATTCGAAACCGCCATCTTCACGGGCGTGCTCATCGTCGCGGGTAAAGGGCACGCCCTGATCGATCAGCCATTGGATGGCTTCGCGGCTGTGCTCGACGGTGAAGCGTACAGCTTCTTCGCGGCACAAACCGCCACCGGCGTTGAGGGTGTCCTCGACATGCGATTCGATGGTGTCGGTGTCGTCCAGCACCGCCGCCACGCCGCCCTGTGCCCAGTAGGTGGAGCCGTTGGACAGGTTACCTTTGCTGAGCACAGCAATGCGTAGGTGCGCCGGCAGCGTCAGGGCCAGAGTCAGACCGGCTGCGCCACTCCCAATAACCAGAACGTCGTGTTGGTAATGTTGGCTCATGTTTGAATTCCGCGAAAAGCGACCCCTAGTATATAGAGGGGGTGGGCTGCACAATAGCCGGCTTATGACCAAGTGTGTTACTCGGGAACTTTTTAAGTGTTTCGGGTTCCATAGGCGGTTATTTATTTGGTAATTCGCCTGTCTCGGGCGGCGTTGCAGTAGGGCAGCAGTTTTGCTTGGCCCGTGTGTGATCCAGACTAAAAGCGCAGCATCGGAGTCCCTTTGCTGCGCTATTCCGTGCAGGGCTTTTAAGTGATCTGCAGGAAGCTTGTTTGAAGGAGAGAACTTTTGCGCAATGCCCAAGTCTACTTTGGCAGATCGATTAATGGGTCGGCTTGCGCTCCTTCAAACCCAATGAGGAGTTTTCATGCTAACCCAGGAAGATGATCAGCAACTGGTCGAGCGCGTTCAGCGCGGCGACAAGCGTGCATTTGATCTATTGGTGCTCAAGTACCAACACAAGATTCTCGGGTTGATTGTGCGGTTTGTGCATGACACCCATGAGGCACAGGATGTGGCGCAGGAAGCCTTTATCAAGGCTTACCGAGCCTTGGGTAATTTCCGCGGTGACAGTGCGTTTTATACCTGGCTGTACCGCATCGCCATTAACACGGCAAAGAATCATTTGGTGTCGCGCGGTCGGCGGCCGCCAGAGAGTGATGTAAGTGCTGAGGATGCCGAGTTCTATGATGGCGATCACGCCCTCAAAAATATCGAGTCGCCGGAACGCGTGCTCTTGCGTGACGAGATCGAGGCCACGGTGCACCGCAGTATTGAGCAATTGCCAGAAGATTTACGCACAGCGCTAACCTTGCGTGAATTTGATGGTCTGAGTTACGAGGACATTGCCAGCGTCATGCAGTGTCCAGTTGGTACCGTGCGTTCGCGAATTTTCCGAGCGCGTGAGGCCATTGATCGATCCCTGCAGCCGTTGTTGCAGGAAACCTAAGGCAGCGGCGTCAGCCAAGAGAGGAACCGCCATGAGTCGTGAAACCCTGCAGGAATCGCTGTCCGCGGTGATGGATAACCAAGCGGATGAACTTGAATTAAGGCGAGTGCTGGCGGCCAGTGACGACCCAGAGCTGCGTGCAACCTGGTCGCGCTATCAAATTGCGCGTGCGGTCATGCACAAAGAGCTGCTTGAACCGCGCCTGGATATTGCGGCTGCCGTGTCTGCCGCCTTGGCTGATGAGGCCGCGCCGGTTGCCCAGCCAGCAGCGCGTGGCGCCTGGCGCACCGTAGGGCGTTTGGCGGTTGCTGCGTCGGTTACCGTGGCGGTGTTGGCTGGCGTGCGTCTGTATAACCAAGATGACATCACCGGTGCACAAATGGCGCAGCAGGCTAGTCAGCCGGTGCTGAGCACGCCACAGGTCAGCGGTCAGGCCATGTTGGCCGGTTTTAATACGAGCGAAGAGTCTGTTGGCCCAGCTGCCAGTGCTGTAGGTCAGGGTCAGCCTGGCTGGCACGAGCAGCGCCTGCCTGCTTATTTGCGCCAGCATGCGCAACAAGCGGCCATGAGCACCAGTGAAGGTGCGCTGCCTTATGCGCGCGCCGCCAGTTTGGAAACCCCTTAAGGGCTTTCGTTAGGGAGTCGCATGCGCTTTATTCCTTTTAGCGTCCTGTTACTGGGTAGTTGGCTGGCATTGCCTGCCGTGGCCGATGAGGGGCAGGACTTACTGCAGCGTTTGGCGGATGCTGAGCGCACGCAGAGCTTTCAAGGCACCTTTGTATACGAGCGCAATGGCAGCTTTTCGACGCACAGTATCTGGCATCGCGTTGAGGAGGATGGCGCTCCGCGTGAGCGGTTGCTGCAGCTGGATGGTTCAGCTCAGGAGGTCGTGCGCGTCGATGGTCAGGTGCAATGTGCCAGCGGCGCATTGGCCGATCAGTTGATTGACAGCCAGTTGTGGCCCGCCAGAGGGCTGGATGCTGCGCAATTGAGTGAATGGTACGAGCTGCGTGTGCTGGGTGCGGCTCGTGTGGCGGGGCGTGCCAGTCGTGTATTGGCGCTGGTGCCGCGAGATCAGCACCGTTATGGCATCGAGCTGCACGTTGATCAGCAAACAGGTTTGCCGTTGAAATCGTTGTTGGTTAACGACAAAGGCCAGTTGCTCGAGCGTTTTCAATTCACCCAGTTGCAAATTGAGACTCCCGCCGTTGCTAACCTAGAACCGAGCGTCGGCTGTCGGCCCGTGCGGTTGTCGCCTGTGCAGGCTGACACTGCTGAGGCCTGGCACTCGGATTGGTTGCCGCCAGGTTTTAGTCTGAGCTCAGTTACTCAGCGTCGCAGCCCGGCATCGGATGAGTTGGTCGCCTGCCAGGTGTATGACGACGGCCTGGCACGCTTTTCTGTATTTATGGAGCCGTTGCGCGGTACGGCCGTCGAAGACATGCGCACTCAACTGGGGCCAACTGCTGCTGTTTCGCGCCGGCTGAAAACGGACGATGGTGATGTCATGGTCACGGTGGTCGGCGAGATACCGCTGGGGACCGCTGAGCGTGTGGCCTTGTCAATGCGTGCAGCCACTGAGGTGGTGCAGTGATCGAGGAGCATGGCCGCGTCGTGGCAGTCGAGTCGGGCGCTGTGTGGGTCGAAACCTTGCGTAAAAGCACCTGCTCCAGCTGCTCGGTCAAAGCCGGTTGCGGCCAGGGCTTGCTTGACCAGATCGGGGTAAGTGGGCGTCGTGGTTATGTACGTGCGCTGTCGAATCTACACCTGAGTGTTGGGGATGCAGTCATCATCGGCGTGCGCGAGGATTTGCTGGTGCGCGGCTCGCTGCTGGTTTATTTGCTGCCATTGCTGGGTTTATTTTTTGCAGCTGTGCTGGCTGATCAGCTAGGGTTGAGGGAGCCTTGGGTGATACTCAGTGCGCTGTTCGGTTTTCTGCTTGCCTGCTGCGCAGTACGTTGGCGCAGTCGTCTTACGGCCGGTGATCCGGCTCTGCAACCTGTGGTGTTGCGCGCATTGCTTGCTGGTGCCGCGGCAGCGTATTAAGACTTTTGCTGGCCTGATGGGGAGTTGTATGTCGAAGCCTGGTCTGAAATCTACCTTTACTGCGTTATGTGCCGTGTTGCTGATGGGGCAGGCACTGCTTGCCCAGGCCAGCCTGCCGGATTTCACCGAGCTGGTTGAGCAGGCGTCGCCGGCGGTGGTCAATATCAGTACCCGGCAGAAGATGCCGGATCGCCCGGTGGCCGGCGCAGGTCAGCTTAATGTGCCTGATCTGGAAGGCTTGCCGCCGATGTTTCGCGAGTTTTTTGAGCGCAACATTCCCCAGATGCCGCGTGCGCCAGGGGGCGGTCGTCAGCGTGAAGCTCAGTCGCTAGGCTCCGGTTTTATCATTTCCGCTGATGGTTATGTGCTGACCAATAATCACGTGATTGCCGATGCCGATGAGATCATCGTGCGCTTGGCGGATCGCAGTGAATTGGAAGCCAAATTGATTGGTACGGATCCGCGCAGCGATGTGGCGTTGCTCAAGGTTGAGGGTAGCGGTCTGCCAACCGTCAAGCTGGGCAAGTCTGACGAGCTGAAAGTCGGTGAGTGGGTTTTGGCGATCGGTTCACCATTTGGCTTCGATCATTCGGTCACTGCCGGCATCGTCAGTGCCAAGGGTCGCAGTCTGCCGAACGAGAGCTATGTGCCGTTTATCCAGACGGATGTGGCAATCAATCCGGGCAACTCGGGTGGTCCACTGTTCAACTTGGCCGGCGAAGTAGTCGGCATCAACTCGCAGATTTTCACCCGTTCCGGCGGTTTTATGGGGTTGTCGTTTGCCATTCCGATGAGTGTGGCCATGGACGTGGCTGATCAGCTCAAGGCGGAGGGTAAGGTCAGCCGCGGCTGGCTGGGCGTAGTGATTCAGGAAGTGAACAAGGATCTGGCCGAGTCGTTTGGCCTGGACAAGCCGGCGGGTGCTTTGGTGGCTCAGGTGCTAGAAGACGGTCCGGCGGCTAAAGGCGGTCTGCAAGTGGGTGATGTCATCCTCAGTCTGGATGGTAAGCCGATCATCATGTCAGCTGATCTGCCGCATTTGGTCGGTGCGCTGAAACCGGGCGCTCGCGCCGAACTGGACGTGGTGCGTGACGGCGCACGTAAGAAGTTAAAAGTGGCCATCGGTGCGTTGCCTGAAGATGGCGAAACGTTGGCAGGAAACGCGGCGCCTGGCGTCGAGCGCAGCAGCAATCGTCTTGGCGTCAAGGTGGTTGAGTTGAGTGCTGAGCAGAAGAAGAGCCTCGATCTTAAAGGTGGCGTGGTGATTTCCGAGGTGCAGGAGGGGCCGGCAGCGTTGATTGGCTTGCGTCCGGGCGATGTGATCACGCACCTGAACAACCAGGCGATTAATTCGGCCAAGACCTTTACCGAGGTGGCGCAGGCGCTGCCGAAAAATCGTTCGGTGTCTATGCGTGTACTGCGTCAGGGGCGTGCCAGCTTTATTACCTTTAAGCTGGCCGATTAACGACAGTTCTAGGGTAAAAGGGCGACTTCGGTCGCCCTTTTACGTGGAGCCGCTTTGCGGCTGTGGTGACGTGCAAGGTGGCTTTCGGGTACACTTCGCGGCTATTTTCGGCGGGCAATCGCCTGCGACCTTTTCGAGTGTTGATCCGTGAGTGATTTGAGTCATATCCGCAATTTCTCCATCATCGCCCACATTGACCACGGCAAGTCGACCCTGGCTGACCGTTTTATCCAGATGTGTGGCGGCCTGGCTGATCGTGAAATGGAAGCCCAGGTGCTGGATTCCATGGATCTTGAGCGCGAGCGCGGGATCACCATCAAGGCCCACAGCGTCACCCTGTATTACAAGGCTAAAGACGGCGTTACGTACCAGCTGAACTTCATTGATACGCCGGGCCACGTCGACTTCACCTACGAAGTCAGCCGCTCCTTGGCCGCTTGTGAAGGCGCGCTGCTGGTGGTCGACGCGGGTCAGGGCGTGGAAGCGCAGTCGGTAGCCAACTGCTACACCGCGATTGAGCAGGGCCTTGAGGTCATGCCGGTGCTGAACAAGATCGACTTGCCTCAGGCCGACCCAGACCGGGTTAAGGAAGAGATCGAGAAGATCATCGGTATTGATGCCACCGACGCCGTGACTTGCAGTGCCAAGACCGGCCTGGGCGTTGATGAGGTGCTTGAGCGCTTGGTGCAGACCATTCCCGCGCCTACCGGCAATATCGAAGACCCACTGCAAGCCTTGATCATCGATTCCTGGTTCGATAACTACCTGGGCGTTGTGTCCCTGGTGCGCGTGCGCCATGGTCGGATCAAGAAGGGTGACAAGGTGCTGGTGAAGTCAACCGGCAAGATTCACCTGGTCGACAGTGTCGGCGTGTTCAACCCGAAGCACACCGCCACCGCTGATCTCAAAGCGGGTGAAGTGGGCTTTATCATCGCCGGCATCAAGGACATTCATGGCGCGCCCGTGGGCGACACCCTGACCTTGAGTTCGACGCCGGATGTTGATGTGCTGCCAGGCTTCAAACGCATCCAGCCGCAGGTTTACGCCGGCCTGTTCCCGGTTAGCTCTGATGACTTTGAAGATTTCCGTGAAGCCCTGCAAAAGCTCACGCTGAACGACTCATCCTTGCAGTACACCCCGGAAAGCTCGGATGCCTTGGGCTTTGGCTTCCGTTGCGGCTTCCTCGGCATGCTGCACATGGAGATCATTCAGGAGCGCCTGGAGCGCGAGTACGACCTGGACCTGATCACCACCGCGCCAACGGTGATTTTCGAATTGTTGCTCAAGACCGGTGAGACGATTTACGTCGATAACCCGTCGAAATTGCCAGATCTTTCGGCCATCGAAGATATGCGTGAGCCGATTGTGCGCGCCAATATCCTCGTGCCGCAGGAGCATTTGGGTAACGTGATTACCCTGTGCATTGAAAAACGCGGCGTGCAGCACGACATGCTGTTCCTCGGCTCCCAGGTGCAAGTTACATATGACCTGCCGATGAACGAAGTGGTGTTGGACTTCTTCGACCGTCTGAAATCAACCAGCCGGGGCTATGCCTCGCTGGATTACCACTTCGACCGTTACCAGTCGGCCAATCTGGTCAAGCTGGATGTACTGATCAACGGTGAGAAGGTCGATGCCTTGGCGTTGATCGTGCACCGTGACAACGCGCACTACAAAGGCCGTGCGTTGACCGAGAAGATGAAAGAGCTGATTCCTCGGCAGATGTTCGATGTGGCCATTCAGGCGGCCATTGGTGGGCAGATCGTGGCGCGCACTACCGTCAAGGCGCTGCGCAAGAACGTATTGGCCAAATGCTACGGTGGTGACGTCAGCCGTAAACGCAAGCTGCTGGAAAAGCAGAAGGCCGGTAAGAAACGCATGAAGCAGGTCGGCAACGTGGAAATTCCACAGGAAGCCTTCCTCGCCGTGCTCAGGTTGGATAGTTAAGGGCCTATGTCGATCAATTTCCCGTTATTGCTGGTTATCGCTGTCGCCGTTTGTGGCGCGCTGGCGTTGTTCGACCTGATCTTTCTGGCGCCACGCCGGCGAGCGGCGATTAGCACCTACCACAGCCAGGTCAGTGAACCTGATGAGGCGGTAGTGGCACGCTTGAACAAAGAGCCGCTGCTGATGGAGTACGGTAAATCGTTCTTCCCGGTGCTGGCCATCGTGCTGGTGCTGCGTTCGTTTCTGGTCGAACCCTTCCAGATTCCATCCGGCTCGATGAAGCCGACGTTGGAAGTGGGCGATTTCATCCTGGTTAACAAGTTCGCTTATGGCATTCGCCTGCCTGTGCTGGACACCAAGGTGATTGAGGTGGGTGACCCGCAGCGCGGCGATGTGATGGTGTTCCGCTACCCCAGCGATCCGAACATTAACTACATCAAACGTGTGGTGGGCCTGGCCGGCGACCGGATTGCTTACAGCAGCGACAAGCGCCTGACCATTAATGGTGAGTCTGTTGCGCAGCAGTTGATTGGCGATGAGCCCGGCAGCCTGGGCAGCGCGACGCTGTATAACGAAAAACTCGGTGAGGCAGAGCACCAGATCCGTAAGGAAATGCGCCGCTACCGTCTTGAACCTGGCCGCGAGTGGGTGGTGCCGCAAGGGCATTACTTCATGATGGGCGACAACCGCGACAACTCCAATGACAGCCGTTACTGGAATGATCCGGCCATCCCCAAGCCGCTGCTAGGCATGGTTCCGGATCAGAATATCGTCGGTAAGGCCTTTGCGATCTGGATGAGCTGGCCGGATCCTAAGTCGAGTAACCTGCCCAATTTTTCCCGTGTAGGTCTGATTCACTGACCCGCGGACGAGCTTGCGACGCTGTTAAATGCAGCCTCGCAGGCTATATATAGTCTTGCCTCCAGCCGTAATGACTTTCACACCACTTGAATTTGGGGACAAATATGAAATCTGCACATTCGCAAAAAGGAATGTCGATTCTCAGTTGGCTGATGGTGCTTGCAGTTGTGGCCTTTTTGGCCAGCGCAGCGTTCAAGGTAATGCCGCATTACTTCGACAACATGGCGCTGGAGAAAATGATCACCTCCGTCGAAACCGATAAAGCGCTTGATGTTCGCAGCGTCAGCGATTTCTACAGCTATATCAGCAAAGGCATGCAGGTCAACAGCATTCGTGACTTGAACATGCAGGACGCAGTGAAAATTAAAGTGGAAAACAACGAGTTTCGGGTACACGTGAAATACGAAAAGCGCGAGCCGTTGATCGAGAATATCGATCTGGTGGTGCGTTTCGATAAAGAATTCCGCGTGCGTATGCCGTGAGCGCGTCATTAGCCCGCCTCGAGCGGCAACTCGGGTATACCTTCAAAGATCAGGAACTGATGATCCTGGCGCTCACCCACCGCAGCTTCGCCGGGCGTAATAACGAGCGCCTGGAGTTTCTCGGTGATGCGATCCTCAACTTTGTCGCCGGTGAAGCGTTGTTTCAGCGCTTTCCGTTGGCCCGTGAGGGCCAGTTGTCACGCTTGCGTGCGCGCTTGGTCAAGGGCGAAACGCTGGCGATATTGGCGCGCGGCTTTGACCTCGGCGAGTACCTGCGCCTGGGTTCCGGTGAGCTAAAAAGTGGCGGCTTCCGTCGTGAGTCGATCCTGGCCGATGCCCTGGAGGCGTTGATTGGCGCCATTTACCTGGATACCGGTATGGAGGCCGCCCGTGAGCGGGTGTTGGCCTGGCTGACCACGGAGCTGGAGAGCCTGACGCTGGTCGACACCAACAAAGACCCGAAAACCCGCCTGCAGGAGTTTTTGCAGTCGCGCGGTTGTGAGCTGCCACGTTACGAAGTGGTGGACATCCAGGGCGAGCCGCACTGCCGCTCGTTCGTGGTCGAATGTCAGATTACCTTACTGAATGATAAAACCCTGGGGCAGGGTGCTAGCCGGCGTATTGCCGAGCAGGTGGCCGCCGCTGCCGCGCTGATCGCCCTGGGTGTGGAGAATGGCAATGACTGATTTACCTGTTACACGCTGTGGCTATGTCGCCATCGTCGGCCGGCCCAACGTGGGTAAGTCGACCTTGCTCAACCATATTCTCGGGCAAAAGCTGGCGATCACCTCGCGCAAGCCGCAGACCACGCGGCACAACATGCTCGGGATTAAGACCGAGGGTGAGGTGCAGGCTATCTATGTCGATACCCCTGGCCTGCACAAAAACAACGAGAAAGCGCTCAACCGCTACATGAACAGGAACGCCTCGTCGGCGCTGAAAGATGTCGACGTGGTGATCTTTGTGGTCGACCGTACCCGCTGGACTGACGAAGACCAGATGGTCCTGGAGCGCATTCAGTACGTCGAAGGCCCGGTGATTCTGGCGATCAACAAGACTGACCGTCTGGAAGATAAAGCCGAGCTGATGCCGCATCTGGAGTGGCTGGCCACCCAGTTGCCGAATGCTGAAATCGTTCCGGTATCGGCGCAGCACGGGCATAACCTCGATACTCTGGAAAAGCTGGTAGGTGAGCGTTTGCCGGAAGGTGTGCACTTCTTCCCGGAAGATCAGGTCACCGACCGCTCCAGCCGTTTCTTCGCTGCCGAGCTGGTGCGCGAGAAAATCATGCGCCAACTTGGCGCCGAGCTGCCGTATCAAATCACCGTGGAAATCGAAGAGTTCAAGCGCGATGGGCGCATTCTGCACATCCATGCGTTGATTCTGGTTGAGCGCGACGGGCAGAAGAAAATCATCATTGGCGACAAGGGTGAGCGGATCAAACGTATTGGCCAGGAAGCCCGCAAGGACATGGAGGTGATGTTCGACTCCAAGGTCATGCTTAATCTGTGGGTCAAGGTCAAAAGTGGCTGGTCTGACGATGAGCGCGCCATGCGTTCTTTGGGCTACGACAATATTTGATGCGCCGCGGGCCCGCCTGTGTGCCCGCTATTTCGAGTAAGCCTTGATGCTTGCGCCTAGCCAGCCCGCTTATGTGCTGCACAGCCGTGCTTACCGCGAGAGCAGTGCGCTGGTGGATTTCCTTACGCCGCAAGGCCGCCTGCGGGCGGTATTGCGCAGTGCGCGGGGGAAGGCGGGCAGCTTGGCGCGGCCGTTTATTCCGCTTGAGGCCGAGTTTCGCGGGCGCGGCGAGCTGAAAAACGTTGGCCGCCTCGATCCCGCAGGCATTCCTAATCTGTTAGTCGGTGAGGCCCTTTTTAGTGGTATCTATCTCAACGAGCTACTGATCCGCTTGCTCCCCGCTGAAGCGCCCCATCCTGCCGTCTTCGAACATTACGCGATGACAGTGCTGGCCCTTGCCGAGGGCCGCGCGCTGGAGCCGTTGCTGCGTTCTTTTGAGTGGCGTTTGCTGGATGAGCTGGGCTATGGTTTTGCCCTGAATCTGGACAGCGAAGGCCAGCCCATCGCCGAAGCTGGCCTGTATCGGCTGCAGACCGAAACCGGGCTGGTGCCCATCGGGCATTTTCAGCCTGGGGTTTTCCACGGGATTGAATTGCTGGCCATGGCCGAGGCCGACTGGACCACGCCCGGCGCCCTGGCGGCTGCCAAGCGCCTGATGCGCCAAGCCCTGGCCCCCCATTTAGGCGGACGACCGCTGGTCAGCCGCGAACTTTTTATGACGCTCAAGGAGCCAAGCCGTGACTGATGCCAATCGTATTCTGCTGGGTGTGAACATCGACCATGTGGCCACCTTGCGCCAGGCCCGTGGTACCCGCTACCCAGACCCGGTCAAGGCGGCGCTGGACGCTGAAGAGGCCGGGGCCGATGGGATTACCGTGCACCTGCGTGAAGATCGCCGGCATATTCAAGAGCGTGATGTGCGCCTGCTCAAGGAAGTCATGCAGACGCGGATGAACTTCGAGATGGGCGTGACCGAGGAGATGCTCGCGTTTGCCGAAAGCATTCGTCCCGAGCACGTCTGCCTGGTGCCAGAGACGCGTCAGGAACTGACCACCGAAGGCGGCCTGGACGTGGCAGGACAAGAAGAACGCATTCGTGCGGCGGTTCAGCGTCTGAGCAAAATTGGCTGTGAAGTGTCGCTGTTTATCGACCCTGAGCCGCAGCAGATTGAAGCCTCCAAGCGCGTAGGTGCCCCGGCTATCGAGCTGCACACCGGTCGTTATGCCGATGCCCATACGCCGCAAGAGGCGGCACGCGAGCTGGCGCGGATTCGCGACGGCGTGGCTTGCGGCCTGCAACACGGGCTGATCGTCAATGCCGGCCATGGTCTGCATTACCACAACGTTGAGCCGGTGGCCGCGATTGCCGGGATCAACGAGCTGAATATTGGTCATGCACTGGTGGCACACGCCCTGTTTGTCGGTTTTAAGCAGGCAGTGGTGGAAATGAAGCAGCTGATCACCGCAGCGGCCAATCGCGGTTGATCGAGAGGCGAGTTGTAGGATGGGTTGAGCGCAGCGATACCCATCTCTCGGACTCATGGGTTACGCCGCTGCGCGTCTAACTCATCTTACGGTTTACGTGCGATCAATACCGCGCGGCTTGGCGCCGGCAGTCCTTCGACCGTGCGGCTATGGTCGGCCGGATCAAGGAACTCAGGCAGCGACTGAAAGCGCATCCACTCGGTTGAGCGCTGTTCGTCGACGCTGGTGGTGCTGACATCCACGCAGCGCACATCAACAAAGCCGGCGCGGCGCAGCCACAGCTCTAGGGCCGGCACCGACGGTAGGAACCAGACGTTACGCATCTGCGCGTAGCGATCTTCAGGTACCAGCACTTGCTGGGCATCGCCTTCCACCACCAGGGTTTCCAGCACCAGCTCGCCATCTTTGACCAAACAGTCCTTGAGGTCGATCAAGTGATCGATGGGCGAGCGGCGGTGATACAGCACGCCCATGGAAAATACCGTATCGAAGCCCTGCAACTTGCCGGGCAGTTCTTCGAAGGCCAACGGCAGGTGCCAGGCGGGCAGGTCGGGCAGGTAATTTTTCATCGCCAGAAACTGGCAGAGGAACAACCAGTTCGGGTCGATGCCCACCACGCTGTCCGCACCTGCGCCGAGCATGCGCCACATGTAGTAGCCGTTGCCGCAGCCGACATCCAGCACGCGCTTGCCCTTGAGATCGAGGTAGGGGGCCACCCGCTGCCATTTCCAGTCCGAGCGCCACTCGGTGTCGACGTGTACGTCAAACAGATGGAACGGCCCTTTGCGCCAGGGGATCAGCCCTTGCAAAGCAGTTTTTAGCGCGCCGCGCGTCGGCTCATCGCAGCGGCCGTTGAGGCTGAAATCGTGCAGCAACTCCAGTTGCTCAACCTGCAGTTCAGGCAGTGCTTGGACGGCGCCGTACCAGCGCGGCAGGTCACCGTGACCGATGGCCAGTTTTGCATCGATCTGGCCAGGCAAGTCGGCGGACCAATCCTGCAGCGGGGTACCGGCAAGCGCTGCTTGCAGGGCGTCGAGGTCGAGGCGATTAATCATGGCAGGGCAATCATCGAGGCAAAGTTGAGGCACTGAAACCACTGCACTACTTGGCTGAAACCCGCGGCGAGGAGGCGCTCGCGGTGTTGCTCCAGGCTGTCGGGCAGCATGACTTTTTCAATGGCGCTGCGCTTCTGGGCAATCTCCAGCTCGCTGTAGCCGTTGGCGCGCTTGAAGGCGATGTGCAGGTCGCCGAGCAGGCGGTGTTGTTCGGCGTCCTCGAAGTGCAGTTTTTCCGAGAGAATCAGTGCGCCGCCGGGCAGCAGTGCTTGGCGAATGCGGGTGAGCAATTCGAGGCGCTGTTCGGGCTGAATAAATTGCAGGGTGAAGTTCAGCGCCACCAACGAGGTTGGCTGAAAGTCGAGGCTGAGAATATCGGCTTCGAGCACCTCAACCGGCAGCAGTTCCTGAAACATCGAGTCCTGGGCGAACAGATACTCGCGGCAGCGCTCGACCATGGCGCTGGAGTTGTCCACGGCGATGACTCGGCAGTCGGCGATCTGTACATGCCGGCGCAACGCTTGGGTAACTGCGCCCAATGAGCTGCCGAGGTCATACAGCACGCTGTGCGGCTGGGCAAACTGGCCGGCGAGTACGCCGATGTTTTCGACAATGGTCGGGTAACCCGGTACCGAGCGTTTGATCATGTCGGGGAAGACCCGCACCACATCTTCGTTGAACACGAAGTCCGGCACCTGGGCCAGGGGTTGGGCGAAAAGACGGTCGGGTTGTTTGCTCACGTTGGCTGCGCACTGATCGATAAAGCCGGGCATTTTAGCCAAGTAACGTCCATAGCCAAACGTTGATTGCAGCTATTGGTCGCAAATCCATGTGGCCGTCACGTATGCGGCGCTAGTTCTCGGTCTCGTTAGCCGGTTTAAAGGCTGATGCGGTGATTGCCCATTGGCCCAACCAGTTAGCGCAGCCTATGGCGACAGGTCACTGCGCCTTGAGTGTGCAGTCGAAGCGCTGGGCAGGCACTACGCCGACTTCCCAGGGGCGTTCATAGGTGAGGGCCAGTTGGCCTTCGCCGGCCTTAACCACCTGAAAGCGCCAGGTAGAAACCCCGGCGCTGCCGACCAGGCCGGCATCTTCAGGGTTGCTGTAGACCTCCGGGCCGAGGCTTTGCAGAACCTGTGTTGCCGAGTCGCGCATCAACCAGCGAAAGCCAGTAGTCGGGTTGCTCGGCAAGCGCAGGATAAATTGCTGGCCAATGTGCAGTGATAGCGGGCATTTGCTCTGCTGGTTCTGCTCCAGGCTGACGCTGTTGGGTTTTTGTGCGCAGGCACTGAGCAGCACAAGGCCAAACATCAGCGTTAGGCGGGGAGCGAGCATGGTGAACTCCTGGCGAAAGTCGAGGTTGCCAGCATAACTGCAACGGCTCGCCTGCGGAAATCTGCACTAGGGTTGGCGCGTCACCTGCAGTGCCAGGGGGCGGCCTGATTGCAGTTGATTTAGGTGCTGCTCATGGCGTTTAGCCGCAAGCTGGCTGAGGTAGTGGCCGGCGAGTAACAGCGCTGATGCGAGAGCGAGGGCAATGCTGAAAATCATAGCGGGTGTCCTAAAACCCGAGCGATGCGCAAGGGACAGGATTGTTCAGCAAATCGCTTGCCAGGTCGTGCAAATGAAAGGTGATTGACCCACTAGGGGCTGACTACAGGCAGCGTATTCAGGTGCTTTTAATTAGCTGTAAGGGGCGCGGCGGGCGCTGCCCATTTGTCGTGCTGGCTGCAGTTTCACCGGGCAAACGGTTAAAGTTGCACCTCTTTTATCCGGGGTTGCACTTTTAATGCTCAACGCGCGCTTGATACGTCTTGATGACCAAGCCCATGAACACACCCACGACCATCACCAGCTGGTGTTGTCGCTGGCTGGGCGCGCGGAGTTTGAGGTCAATGGTCGTGGCGGCGAGGTGTGCCGCATGCGTGCCTGCCTGGTGCCCGGGGATGCCGATCATCAGTTCGCCGGTATGGGCGATAACCGCATGTTGATCATCGACCTGGATGAGCAGGGTGTATCCAGTGAGGACCTGCAGCTGCTGACGGGGTTGTTTGAAACACCGCGCTACCCGCAGCTGGATGCCGATTTCCAGAACCTGCTGAGCTATGCCGGCGCCGAGCTGGAGCGTTACGGCTCTGATCCGCTGTTGGCGCGGGCGCTCGGTGGCGTTTTGCTGAGGGCTTTGCACCTGCGACTGTTTGGTGAGCAGCAGGCGCGCGCCATTGGCCCGCTTAATTTAGAACGACTCGATACTTATATCGTCGAGCACCTGGCTCGGCGCATCAGCGTGGCTGAGCTGGCCCAGGTGGCTTGCTTGAGCCCTAGTCATTTTCACGCGCAGTTCAAGGACAGTGTCGGCCTTACGCCGCACCAGTACCTGCTGAAAACCCGCCTTGATCGCGCAGTGCGCTTGTTGCGCGAGAGTGGGTTGCCGCTTATCCGCATCGCCGAGGAGTGCGGTTTCTCCAGCCAGAGCGCGCTCACCACGGCGATGCGTCGCTACCTCGGCCTGACGCCCAAGCGCCTGCGCAGCGCCGAGTAACCGGCCCTTCTAGCCTGCGCTGCATCTGGCTCGCCGCGATACAACGGGGGATGGCGGCCGACATAAGGTGAACTTCTGCAGGCAGGCGGCTAAGCTGTGGCTCACTGCGGCACTCAATGTGTCAGGCATGGATGCTGTTCCTAATAAAGTGTGCCCCTCGCGTACGAGTCGTCTTGATGAGCCAATACCTGTATTTATCGTTTGCGCGCTCGCTGCTGATTTTCTTGCTGCTGAGCGCGCCGCTGCATGCCGCCAGCTTGCAGGCTGAACTGCTGGACAGCCAAGGCCAGCCGCTTGCGAATGCCGTACTTAGTTTGCGCAGCTTCGCCGATGCCCCGACTGCATCGGCGGCTGCGATTATGGATCAACGCTCGCAGCAGTTCGTACCGAATGTGCTGGCGGTGCGCAGCGGCACGTCGGTGAAGTTTCCCAATAGCGACAATATTCGCCACCACGTCTATTCCTTCTCACCAGCCAAGCGCTTTGAATTGCGCTTGTATCAGGGCACGCCAAGTGAACCGGTGATCTTCGATAAGCCCGGTGTGGTCGTGCTTGGCTGCAATATCCACGACTGGATGTTGGGCTATGTCTATGTCACCGACGATCCTTGGTTTGCTGTGAGCGATGCCCAGGGGCGCTTGCGTATTGACCAACTGCCGGCGGGTACTTACTCGGCCAGCCTGTGGCACCCACAAGCCCCAGAGATGTTGCCGCAGGCGGCCGGTGAGGTGCAGTTGAGCGAGGGCGGTAACCAGCAGCGCTTCACCTTGGCCATACAAGCCCCGGCTGCCCAGGTTGCCCCGCGTGCGCCGGCCAGCGCCTTTGGCGATGCATTTAAGAAGGCCCGCGATGCTGCGCAATAGCTTCCAGGCGCGAATTGCCGGTGTATTGGTTCTGCTGCTGCTCATTGTGGTCGGCGCGCTCTATGTAGCCGTACAAACCGCCACTAATGCAGCGGTGCGCAGCCAGGCACGCGAGCAGCTGGATGTCGGCAGCCTGGTGTTTCAGCAGTTGCTCGAAGTGCGTGGCCGGCAGTTGCACGATGCCGTTCAGGTGTTGGCCGCCGACTTCGGTTTTAAGGACGCCGTGGCCAGCGGTGACACCGAGACCATTCGTTCGGCGTTGGCCAATCACGGTGCGCGGATCAATGCCAGTGTGGTGATGATGCTGTCCCTAGACGGCAACCTGGAAGTCAGCAGCGACCGGCAGATTAGCGGTGCCACAGCCCAGCGCTTGAGTGCCCAGGTGATGCAGCGCCAGCGCGAAGGCGTGCAGATTTTCCTGATGCCGATTGCCGAGAAAATTTACCTGCTGGTGCAGGCCACCGTTAGCGCACCGTTGCCGATTGCCCGAGTGATGATGGGCTTTCAGGTGGATGATGCCTTTGCTGCCGAGCTGCGCGAACTGACCCACCTGGACTTAACCCTGTTGGCGACCCAGAAGGGGGGGGCTGATATCTGGATCAGTACCTTGCCAGCGGCGCAGCGCGAGCAGGTACAGGAGGGGATGACTCACCTGACGAATGATGCAGTGAGCTTGATCGGCAGCGAACGCTACCTTAACCAAGCACTGGTACTGGCCAGTGGCGACGGGTTTGAGGTGCGTGCGCTGCTGCACAAATCCCTGAGTCAGGCGCAGCAGGCGTTCGCGTCGCTTGATCAAAATATTCTGCTGATCGCCCTGGTGGCACTGACCGCGTCACTAAGCGGCGCCCTGTTGTTAGCGCGCTCGGTGTCGCAACCCGTGCAGCAACTGGCTGCCGTCGCCGAACGAGTGCGTCAGGGGGATTATCAGGCCGATCTGGACCTGCACCGCGCTGACGAATTAGGGCGTTTGGCCATGGCCTTCAAGGCCATGCAGCAAGGCATTGCCGAGCGTGAACGGCAGTTGGCGCACAATGCCTTGCATGATGCGCTCACCGGCTTGCCCAACCGCACGCTGGCGCTGGAGCGCCTGGGCAGTGCCATTACGGCGGGGCGGCCGATGGCGTTGCTGTATTTAGGGGTGGCGAACTTTCGCGCGGTCAATGAAAGCCTCGGGCCGGAGGGCGGCGACTTGGCGCTGCAGCAGCTTAGCCGGCAACTGCAGGGAATTTTGCGCCCCGGCGATAGCGTGGCGCGGATCATCGGTGACGAGTTTCTCCTGCTGCTGGAAAACGCCGACAGCGACAGCGCCGTGGGCATTGCCGACACGCTGCAGCAATTGCTGCTCAAACCTTTGCGCGTGGCCAGCCATGATGTAGCACTGGATTGCCGCATTGGCATTGCCAGTTACCCGGTGGATGGCAACGCCCCGGAAGAACTGCTGCGCCGGGCGGCCATCGCGATGCAGGATGCGGCCGGTATGGCCAGCCATCTACAGGTCTACCAGCGGGGGCGCGATGATGCCCAGCAGCGGCAGATTCGCCTGATTCGCGATTTACGCCACGCGCCGAGCAAGGCCGAGCTGCTGCTGCACTATCAACCGAAGTTGGATATTGCCAGCGGGCGGGTGCGGCAGGCAGAGGCCTTGCTGCGTTGGCAACACCCCGAGCTGGGCATGGTTTCGCCTGGGGAGTTTATTCCGCTGGCCGAGCGCACCGGCAGCATTCAGCTGTTGACCTCCTGGGTGCTAGAAGACGTTATGCGCCAGTTGCGTGAGTGGGGCGGGCGCGGCCTTTACGTGCAGGTGTCATTGAATATCTCCACCGAGGACCTGATCGACCCGCAGTTACCGGCGCGGGTCAGCCAATTGTTGTCTGAATACCAAGTGCCGGCCGCACAGCTGATTTTTGAGATTACCGAAAGCGGGGTGATGCTCAATCCGGAGGTCGCTCTGCAGGTGCTGCATGGCTTGCGCGAGTGCGGTATCAGCTTGTCGGTGGATGACTTTGGTACGGGTTACTCGTCCCTCGCTCAGCTCAAGCGTATGCCGGTGCAGGAGCTGAAGATCGATCAATCGTTTATCCGCGATCTGGATGATGACAGTGAAGATTCGGTGATCGTGCGTTCAACCATCGAAATGAGCCACAGCCTGGGCCTCAAGGTGGTGGCTGAAGGCGTTGAGTTTGAGCGCAGCCTGCAACTCCTGGCGCGCTGGAAGTGTGACACCGCCCAGGGCTACCTGATCAGCCGGCCGCTGGCGGCGTCAGCCTTTGAAACCTGGCTGGCGCAACACGCGCCAGCCGCCTCGGACGTGGTGCATTGACCATGCTAAAGCCGTTTCACGGTGTGCTTCTGTTGCTGGGCCTGTTGGCTAACCTGAGCTGGGCCGATGGCCGCCTGCTGGCCACCGGTGGCGCCAGCAGCCTGGAGGGCGCGGCCGGCGGTGGCATCACGCCCTGGGCGGTGTTGTCCGGGTATGGCGAGCGCGGCGAGTGGGGCGCCGATGTATTCGCCACGCGGGTGGAAACCGGCGACTACCGCCTGGATGTGGCCGGTATTGGTGTCGCATTCGATAACCGAATCGAGTTGTCCTTCGCCCGCCAGCGTTTTGATTTGGGCACCCTGGCGCGCAACCTCAACCTGCCGGAAAACAGCCTGAGCCAGGATGTGTTCGGCCTCAAGGTGCGCCTGTTTGGCGACCTGATTTACGACAAGCTGCCGCAGGTGTCGCTGGGTATTCAGCACAAGCGCCAGAAGGATTTTCTGATTCCCCGGCTGATTGGCGCGCAGCGCAGCGAAGACACCGAGGGCTATATCACCGCGAGCCGGCTGATCCTTGGCGGTGCCTTGGGCTACAACCTGCTGCTCAATGGCGGTGTTCGTTACAGCCGGGCCAATGAGCTGGGCCTGCTGGGCTTTGGCGGTGATCGGCGTGATCGCCACTCGGTGCTCAAGGAAGGCTCGGTTGCCGTGCTGTTCAACCCGCGCTGGGCGCTGGGCGTCGAGTACCGCGAGAAGCCGGACAACCTCAGCTTTGCCGGGGAGAGTGACTGGGCCGACCTGTTTCTCGGTTACTTCCCCAACAAGCATCTCTCCGTGGTACTGGCCTATGCGCGCCTGGGGGAAATCGCCACGCTGGATAACCAGGACGGCGTTTACCTGTCCGTGCAAGGGAGCTTCTAAGCATGCGCAGCCTGCTGCTGGCCATTGTGTTGACCCTGACGGCCTGTGCTCAGCAGCCGGCCAAAGACGACAGCCTGTACCGCGACCTGGGGGGACAGGCCGGGATTACCCGCATCGTCGAGGGCATGCTGCTGAATATTGCCGGCGACCCGCGCATCGTTAGGCACTTTGAAAATATCGACATCGTGCGTCTGCGCGACAAGTTGGTGGAGCAGATTTGCGTCGAGGCCGGCGGCCCTTGTACTTACAGTGGTGACAGCATGGAAGAAAGCCACAAGGGCCAGCACCTCACGCCGAGTGACTTCAATGCCCTGGTGGAAAACCTGCAAGAGGCCATGAGTGCCCAGGGCGTCCCCATGCCCGCGCAGAATCGCCTGCTGGCGCGGCTGGCGCCCATGCGGGCGCAAGTAATCGATCGCTAACGTTTAGTTCTGGTCTGTTGCGCATAGGCCTACGGCATCAAACCCAGCCTGACGCTGTTGCCCGCGCAGTGCGTTGCTTGGCTCGAGCGTGTGAAGCAGTAAAGAGGCTCAGCGTAAGGTCTGGGCGATTGCCAGGATCTCGGCGCGGTGACTGCTCAGCAGGCTGAGTTCACCGTTTTCATCGATGGAGTTCTGCGGCGGCGTCAGCTTCTTATAGGCCGCCAGCTCTTGCAGCGGCGGCAAATCTGCAGTTGGCTCGTGCTCCTTGAGCGAGTGGTAGAGCGCCAGGTTGACCATATCCAGCAATTGCAGCTTACCTGCCGGGCTGTGCTGCCAATTGCCGGTGTTGCGAATGATCTCGATATAGTCGTTATCCACCGACCATTTCTTCAACACGATAATCCCCAGCGATTTGCTGTATTCGCGGCACAGCTTGTAATACAGCGCGCTGGAGAGGGGCACGCTGTCGCTGCGGAACGCCGAAAGCACGACGAGGGTGCCGACTTCACTGAGTAGGCTGGCCAACAGGGCGTGTTCCGCCGTCACATGGCCAAGCTGGCGAGCAAGCAGGGTGCAGGTGCTGGCCTTGATCACCACGCGCTCCCACGCCTCGATAAACAGCTGTTTATGCTTGGGACTGTGCAGGGTAAACAGGCTTTTGATGCTATGCGCCATGGTGATTCGGTCGACTTCGGCCATGCCGAGCCGGCTGATGACTTCAAGCAGGGTTTTCGGTGCCGTGGTGGTACGGTGCAAAGCGCTAGACGCATGCTTTATCAGCAAGGCGCTAAGGGCAGGGTCGCGACTGATTAAGCGGGTTAAGGCGTTGAGCGAAATATTGGGATCGCCCAAGGCGCGGCGAATATCCATCGTGAGGGTCGGCAGGCTGGGTAATTGCTCCTCACCCTGCAGCAGTTGCGAGACCAAGCGCCGGTAGACGGAGTAGTCGGATGTTTCGCTCTGCAATACACACCTCAATATTTGTTCAGGCTGTCTAGATCGGTACTATGCGGGTAGGTCGTGCGGTAAATGGCGCCGCCATTGCTGCTCGGTGCTTGAAACAGGTGTTTGCCGGAAGTTCCCGGCATGGAGCATTTTGTAAAAACTCCAGAGCATTTTGTAAGAAGCGTTCATGCCTCTGCCACTAAATTCCGTTCCCGGCTTACGCCGTGCCTAGGTTTGCGCCACAGGACGTTCCTGCAAGCCGCCGCAATTGGGCTAGACCTAATACAGGTAGCGGCCAATAAAAGGCAGGGCGTGGCGGTATAATTTGTTGAGTCGCTTCTGCGGCTGATCGTGCGCAAACTCCGCATTCTTTGGGTGTTAAGTTGTCAGCCGTGCGCAGTATTAATTCGTAGTTTGAGTACGTGCCGTTGCTTTGCGTGCGAGGCCTTGGCAAGCCGTTAAAGGCGTTTTACGGGCGACTGTTTTGCGACATGCGCCCTTTTTGTAATGGGGTCTAGAACTCCGACTGCGTGAACCGGCTTCACCTGCATCGCGGGTATGAAATGCCACGTTGGTAATGGGGCTACTCCCTATTGCCCAATAACAACAATCAAGAGGGGATTCCCTAATGACTGCAAGTACTCCGATGCTCGTCACCTTTGTGGTGTACATCGCGCTCATGGTGCTGATTGGCCTGGTCGCCTATATGCGCACCAAGAACCTTTCCGATTACATTCTGGGCGGCCGTAGCCTGGGCAGTTTTGTTACCGCCTTGTCGGCGGGGGCATCGGATATGAGCGGCTGGCTGCTAATGGGCTTGCCGGGCGCGGTATACCTCTCGGGCCTGTCTGAAGGCTGGATCGCCATCGGCCTAATCGCCGGTGCCTACTTGAATTGGTTGTTCGTGGCTGGCCGTCTGCGGGTGCAGACCGAGCACAATGGCAACGCGCTGACCCTGCCCGATTACTTTACCCACCGCTTTGAGGATGGCAGTCGTGTGCTGCGTATTTTCTCGGCGCTGATCATTCTGGTGTTCTTCACCATCTATTGCGCCTCGGGCGTGGTGGCTGGTGCCCGCCTGTTTGAAAGCACCTTCGGTATGTCCTACGAGACAGCCTTGTGGGCTGGCGCGGCGGCGACCATTGCGTACACCTTTATCGGTGGTTTCCTGGCGGTGAGCTGGACTGACACCGTGCAGGCCACGCTGATGATCTTCGCGCTGATCCTCACTCCGGTCGTGGTGATGATTGCCACCGGTGGCGCAGATACCACCTTCGCCGCCATCGAACTGCAGGACGCCACTAACTTCGACATGCTTAAGGGCGCGACCTTTGTTGGCGTGATTTCGTTGCTGGCCTGGGGCTTGGGTTACTTCGGTCAGCCGCACATCCTGGCGCGCTTCATGGCTGCTGATTCGGTTAAGTCGATCCCCGCTGCCCGTCGCATTTCCATGACCTGGATGATCCTGACCCTCGCGGGTGCCGTGGCAGTGGGCTTCTTTGGTATTGCGTATTTCTCCGCTAACCCGGACCTTGCTGGTCCGGTAACCGATAACCCAGAGCGCGTCTTTATTGAACTGGCCAAGTTGCTGTTCAACCCATGGATTGCCGGCATTCTGTTGTCTGCCATTCTCGCCGCGGTGATGAGCACCCTGAGCTGCCAGTTGCTGGTGTGCTCCAGTGCCCTTACGGAAGACTTCTACAAAGCTTTCCTGCGTAAAGATGCGTCGCAGGTCGAGCTGGTATGGGTGGGTCGCGGCATGGTGCTGCTGATCGCTATCGTCGCCATCATGTTGGCGGCTAATCCGGAAAACCGTGTATTGGGCCTGGTGTCCTATGCCTGGGCAGGCTTCGGTGCAGCCTTCGGTCCGGTGGTGATCCTGTCGCTGGTATGGAAGCAAATGACTCGCAACGGCGCGTTGGCCGGCATGCTGGTGGGTGCCCTGACCGTGATCCTGTGGAAGAACCTTCTCGGTCACCTGGGTCTGTACGAAATCATCCCTGGCTTTATTTTCGCCACCCTGGCCATCGTCGTGTTCAGCAAAATCGGCAACGGCCCATCGGCTGGCATGATCAAGCGCTTCGACGAAGCCGAGAAAGAATACCAGTCGGCCTGATAATCCCCTGTAGTGGGCAACTGACCGATCGCGCAGTTGCCCAGTCAGCGTGTTTTGCGCTGATGTGCATGTGACTTAAGCGTTTTTTTGCCGGCCCACACGTTGTAGGGCCGGTTTTTTTTGGTCGTCATATTTCGCTATCGTCCTTACGCCGTTGCTTGGCGACGTCAAAAACGGCCAGAGCCGTTTTATGACGAGATAAAAGCCCCGGCATCAGTTTTCGCACTTTCGGTCAGGCGTGGGCTTGGCTAAGGTGGCGCATATTTTCAATCAGGCTGTCCGTACAGGTTCTGCATGACTCAATCACCGAACAATCCGCTGCATGGCGTGACACTTGAAGCCATCCTCACCGCTCTGGTTGCCCAGTATGGTTGGGATGGCTTGGCGCAACGCATCGACATTCGCTGTTTCAAGAGCGATCCGAGCATCAAGTCCAGCCTGACTTTTTTGCGCAAGACGCCTTGGGCACGAGAGAAGGTTGAAGCGCTGTATATCCGCTCGCAGGCGCGTCGCTAGGCGCTGAGCGCTAGGTCGGTAACCTGGCACCCTTGTTGCAATACCTCTGCAAACGCCGCAAAGCGTCAAAAAACTGCGGCCAGTGGAGGAAGTGATGAGTCAGGGTGTTGAGTTCAATCGTTTGATGCTGGAAATGCGTTCTATGCAGGCCGACGCCATGGTGCGTCAGAAACCTGTCGCCAGCACGCCTGAACCAGGGGCCCCGAGCTTTTCCGATATGCTCGGCCAGGCGGTGGGCAAGGTTAGCGAAACCCAGCAGGCAGCCAGTAAGTTGGCAACCGCCTTTGAAATGGGCACCAGTGGTGTGGATTTGACGGATGTGATGATTGCCTCGCAGAAATCCAGCGTCTCCATGCAAGCCATGACCCAAGTGCGCAACAAGCTGGTTCAGGCGTATCAAGACATTATGCAGATGCCGGTTTAAGGGTAGGGCTGAATCATGGCGGAAGCTGTCGCTGCAAACGTACCTGCCACCACTGGTGGCGAGCCGAAAAAACCATTGTTCGGCCTGACCTTCCTGGAAAACCTTTCCGATATGTCGATGTTGCGGCAGATCGGTTTGTTGGTCGGTCTTGCCGCCAGTGTGGCCATCGGCTTTGCCGTGGTGCTGTGGTCGCAGCAACCGGATTACCGCCCGCTGTATGGCAGCCTTGATGGCATGGATGCTTCGCAGGTGATGGAGACACTGTCCGCTGCCGATATCAAATACACCGTGGAGCCCAACTCCGGCGCGTTATTGGTTCAGGCCGATGACCTGGCCCGTGCGCGTATGCGTCTGGCGGCCGCTGGCGTTGCGCCGAAAGACAACAGCGTCGGCTTTGAGATTCTCGACCAGGAGCAAGGCCTGGGCACCAGCCAGTTTATGGAAGCCACCCGCTACCGCCGTGGCCTTGAAGGTGAGCTGGCCCGAACGGTCGCCAGCCTGAACAACATCAAAGCCGCCCGCGTGCATTTGGCTATCCCGAAAAGCTCGGTGTTCGTACGCGACGAACGTAAGCCCAGCGCCTCGGTACTGGTTGAGTTGTATTCGGGGCGCGGCCTGGAGCCGAGCCAGGTGATGGCCATCGTCAACCTGGTTGCCAGCAGCGTGCCGGAAATGAATAAGGCCCAGGTCACCGTGGTCGATCAGAAGGGCAACCTGCTCTCGGATATTCAGGAAATGTCCGAGCTGACCATGGCCGGCAAACAGTTCGATTACAGCCGCCGCATGGAAAGCCTGTTCACCCAGCGCGTGCACAATATTTTGCAGCCGGTACTGGGCTCTGGTCGTTACAAGGCCGAAGTGTCGGCGGATGTGGACTTCAGCGCGGTGGAGTCCACCTCGGAAATGTTCAACCCCGACCAGCCGGCGCTGCGCAGTGAGCAGCAGGTCAATGAGCAACGCACCAGCAGCCTGCCACCACAAGGCGTGCCCGGTGCCCTGAGTAATCAGCCGCCAGGTCCCGCCGCAGCACCTCAGCAAGCCGGTGCGGGTGCCGCAGCTGTGGCTGGGGCGATTGCGCCCGGGCAGCCTTTGCTGGACGCCAATGGCGCGCAAATCATCGACCCGGCCACCGGCCTGGCCATGCTCGCGCCTTATCCGGCGGACAAACGTGAGCAATCGACACGCAACTTCGAGCTGGACCGTTCAATCAGCTACACCAAACAACAGCAGGGGCGTCTGCGCCGCTTGTCGGTGGCGGTGGTGGTCGATGATCAAGCCAAGCCGGATGCCGCCACGGGTGAGGTCACTCGCGTGCCGTGGAGCAGTGACGACCTGGCGCGCTTTACCCGTCTGGTGCAGGACTCCGTCGGTTTCGATGCCAGCCGTGGCGACAGCGTCAGCGTGATCAATACGCCGTTCTCCGCTGAACTGGGTGAAGAGCTGATCGAAATTCCGTTTTATACCCAGCCGTGGTTCTGGGATGTGGTCAAACAGGTACTTGGCGTCCTGTTTATCCTGGTGTTGGTATTTGGTGTGTTGCGCCCAGTGCTGAACAACATCACCGGTGCTGGCCGCAGCCAGGGCGATGGCCGTGGTGGCGACGTTGAACTCGGTGAAATGGGCGGGTTGGGCGGTGACTTGGCCGAAGACCGGGTCAGCCTCGGCGGGCCGCAAAGCATCCTCCTGCCGAGCCCGAGTGAGGGGTATGATGCACAGCTAAACGCCATAAAGAGCCTGGTCGCAGAAGATCCGGGCCGCGTCGCCCAGGTTGTGAAAGAGTGGATTAACGCCGATGAGTGATAATCGAACCGTCGCCAAGTTGAACAAGGTCGATAAGGCCGCGATCCTGCTGCTGTCGCTCGGTGAAACGGATGCCGCCCAAGTGCTGCGGCATCTGGGGCCGAAGGAAGTGCAGCGCGTAGGCGTGGCCATGGCCGGTATGCGCAATATTCAGCGTGAGCAGGTCGAGCAGGTGATGGGCGAGTTCGTTGACATCGTCGGCGATCAGACCAGCCTGGGCGTTGGTGCCGACGGCTACATCCGTAAGATGCTCACGCAGGCCCTGGGCGAAGACAAAGCCGGCAATCTGATTGACCGCATCCTCCTCGGCGGCAGCACCAGCGGCTTGGACAGCCTTAAATGGATGGAGCCGCGTGCCGTGGCGGATGTGATCCGCTACGAGCACCCGCAGATTCAGGCCATTGTTGTGGCCTACCTCGACCCCGACCAGGCCGGTGAAGTGCTTGGCCATTTCGACCACAAGGTGCGCCTGGACATCGTGCTGCGGGTGTCTTCACTGAACACCGTGCAGCCAGCCGCGCTGAAAGAGCTCAATCTGATCCTTGAGAAACAGTTTTCCGGCAGCTCTAATAGCACTCGCGCTGCATTGGGCGGGGTCAAGCGTGCCGCCGACATCATGAACTTCCTCGACAGCTCGGTTGAAGGTCAGCTGATGGATTCGATCCGTGAAGTTGACGAGGACCTGTCCAGCCAGATCGAAGACCTGATGTTCGTCTTCGACAACCTGGCCGATGTCGATGACCGTGGCATCCAGGCGTTGATGCGCGAAGTTTCCTCCGATGTGCTGGTGTTGGCGCTCAAGGGCGCCGATGAGGCCATCAAGGAAAAGGTGTTCAAGAACATGTCCAAACGTGCTGCCGAACTGCTGCGCGACGATCTGGAAGCCAAAGGCCCGGTACGCGTCAGCGATGTGGAAACGGCGCAGAAGGAAATCCTTACCATCGCCAGACGTATGGCCGAAGCCGGGGAAATTGTCTTGGGCGGCAAAGGCGGCGAGGAAATGGTCTAAGCAATGTCCAGTAAAGAACCGGCGAGTGAGCTGATTCGCGCCAAGGATCTAAGAGGCGTTAACGTCTGGGCGTTGCCCAGCTTTGACCCGCATGCGCCAACGCCTGAACCCAGCGCAGAAGAACAGGCTGTTGAACCGACCGCTGAAACGAGCGAACCCGCGCAGGCCGACAGCGAAGAGGTGGCTCTAGAAGACGTCAAGCCTTTGACGTTGGATGAGTTGGAGGCAATCCGTCAGGACGCCTACAACGAGGGGTTTGCCACCGGCGAAAAAGACGGCTTCCATGCAGGCCAGCTAAAAGCCAAACAGGACGCCGATGTGGCCTTGGCGGCAAAAATAGCTGGGCTGGAGCAGCTTATGACTCACCTGTTCGAGCCGATCGCCGGGCAGGATCAGCAGCTCGAAGAAGGGCTGATCAAGCTGCTTGAGCAGATCGTGCGCCAGGTGATTCAGCGTGAGTTGGTCAGTGATTCCAGCCAGATTCGTCAGGTGCTCAGCGAGGCGTTGAAGCTGCTGCCGATGGGCGCGGGCAATATCCGCATTCACCTTAATCCGCAAGATTTCGAGATGGTTAAAGCCCTGCGCGAGCGCCATGAAGAGAGTTGGCGAATTCTCGAAGATGCCGCTTTGCTGCCCGGCGGTTGTCGGGTGGAAAGCGAACTCAGCCGCATTGATGCCACGGTGGAAACCCGACTGAATCAGGCCATTAAGCAGTTGTTTGAACAGCAGCGCGAGCAGGCCATGCACCCGCTGGAAGCCGACCTGCAAACTGACCTGGATGCCCCCGAGATGATTGCGGATGCGCCTTGAACGGATCAGCTTTGCCAAGCGCCTGGCCGGTTACAGCAATGTCGTAGCGCTGCCGACTCAGCCGCAGGTTGAAGGCCGCTTGCTGCGCATGGTCGGTCTGACCCTGGAAGCCGAAGGCCTGCGTGCTGCACTCGGCAGCCGTTGTCTGGTGATCAACGATGACAGCTATCACCCGGTGCAGGTCGAAGCCGAGGTGATGGGTTTTTCCAATGGCAAAATCTTCTTGATGCCGGTCGGCAGTCTGGCCGGTATCGCCCCCGGTGCGCGTGTGGTGCCGCTGCCGGATACCGGCCGACTGCCCATGGGCATGTCGATGCTCGGTCGGGTTCTCGATGGCACCGGCCGCGCGCTCGACGGCAAAGGCGGGATGAAGGCCGAAGACTGGGTGCCGATGGATGGCCCGACGATCAATCCGCTCAAGCGTAATCCCATCAGTGAACCGCTGGATGTTGGTATCCGCTCGATCAATGGCTTGCTGACCGTCGGCCGCGGTCAGCGTCTTGGCCTGTTTGCCGGTACCGGTGTGGGTAAGTCGGTGCTGCTGGGCATGATGACGCGCTTTACCGAGGCCGACATTATCGTGGTCGGGCTGATCGGTGAGCGGGGTCGTGAAGTAAAAGAATTTATCGATGAGATTCTCGGTCACGAGGGCCTTAAACGCTCCGTGGTGGTGGCTTCGCCAGCCGATGACGCGCCGCTGATGCGTCTGCGTGCCGCCATGTATTGCACGCGAATAGCCGAATACTTCCGCGACAAAGGCAAGAACGTACTGCTGCTGATGGATTCGCTGACCCGTTTTGCTCAAGCGCAGCGCGAAATCGCCCTGGCCATTGGCGAGCCGCCAGCGACCAAGGGCTATCCGCCGTCGGTATTTGCTCGCCTGCCCAAACTGGTGGAACGTGCCGGTAATGCCGAGGAGGGCGGCGGCTCGATTACCGCCTTCTACACCGTGCTCAGTGAGGGGGACGATCAGCAAGACCCGATTGCCGATGCCGCCCGTGGGGTGCTCGATGGGCATATCGTGTTGTCGCGACGCTTGGCCGAGGAGGGGCACTACCCCGCCATTGATATTGAAGCCTCGATCAGCCGGGTGATGCCGCAGGTGGTCAGTGCCGAACATCTGCGCCTGTCGCAGCGCTTTAAGCAGTTGTGGTCGCGTTATCAGCAGAGTCGCGACCTGATCAGCGTGGGTGCTTATGTGTCGGGGGGCGACGCGGATACCGACCTGGCCATCGCCCGTCAGCCGGCCATGGTCAGATACTTGCGGCAGGGCCTGCACGACAATGAAAGCCTGGAAAACAGCAGTGCGATGCTCGCTGCCACCTTCAACCCTGGCGCGGCGGGCAACTAAGCCATGGCGCAAAGCCGCGCGGCGCGGTTGGCTCCCGTGGTAGTCATGGCCGAGCGTGCCGAGCGCGAGGCCGCGTTGCAGCTGGGCCATTGTCAGGGCTTATTGCGTCAGGCTGAAGTGCAGCTGGGGGACTTGGAGCGCTACCGCGGTGATTATCAGCAGCAATGGATCAGTGAAGGCCAGCGCGGTGTTTCTGGGCAGTGGCTGATGAACTACCAGCGCTTTCTCACCCAGTTGGAAGGTGCTATCGGCCAGCAGCGCAACAGTGTCGATTGGCACCGCGCCAATATGGACAAGGTGCGTGATATCTGGCAACAGCGCTACGCCCGCATGGAAGGGCTGCGCAAACTGGTCAAGCGTTATCAGGACGAAGCGCGACTGGCCGAAGACAAGCGCGAACAGAAGTTGCTTGATGAACTCTCGCAGCGCTTAGTGGCCCGTGATTCCCAGTATTAGGCGTCGATATAACGGCTTGAATCACCACTCAATACCGCCTAAACAGTTGCCGCACAGGCTTTGCGATGCTACATCTTGACTGTGCATAACGTGCCGCTTGGCATACTCGAACATGCGCCCGAGTCTATTTGTTAAAGGAGTAATTCATGGCAATCACCTCGCAGCCCTCATCCGATGGGCAAGAGCTGACCATTGTGATTCAGGGCCGCTTCGATTTCGCTGCGCATCAGGAATTTCGCAATGCCTATGAGCGCGTCAGCACTACGCCGCAGCGCTATGTTGTCGATCTTAAGGGCACCACTTACCTGGACAGCTCAGCGCTGGGTATGTTGCTGTTGCTGCGTGATCACGCCGGCGGCGACAGTGCGCAGATCAGCTTGCGCAACTGCAACCCGGATGTGCGCAAAATCCTCGCGATCTCGAACTTCGAGCAGCTGTTCAAAATCACCTGATCGGGGCGCATGCCATGCCAGAGCGCCTGTCCATTCTGATCGCCGAGGACAATGCTGCCGACCGCATGCTGCTGTCGACCATTGTCAGCCGCCAGGGACACCGGGTGCTGACGGCCAGCAATGGCCTTGAGGCGGTGGCATTGTTCGAGCAGGAGCGTCCACAGCTGGTGCTGATGGATGCCCTGATGCCGGTGATGGATGGCTTCGACGCCGCACGTCGAATCAAGCAGGCTGCTGGTGAAGAACTGGTGCCGATCATTTTTCTGACCTCCCTGACCGAAGGCGAAGCCTTAGTGCGTTGCCTGGAGGCCGGCGGTGATGACTTTCTGGCCAAGCCCTACAATCGGGTCATTCTTGAGGCCAAGATCAACGCGATGGACCGCCTGCGGCGCTTGCAGGACACAGTCTTGCAGCAGCGCGATCTGATTGCCATGCACAACGAGCATCTGCTCAACGAGCAACGGGTGGCCAAGGCGGTATTCGACAAGGTGACCCATTCCGGTTGCCTGGATGCGCCGAATATCCGCTACCTGCAATCGCCCTATGCGGTGTTTAACGGCGATCTACTGCTCGCTGCGTTCAAACCCTCCGGTGGCATGCATGTGCTGCTCGGTGATTTCACCGGGCATGGCTTGCCGGCGGCGATTGGCGCGATGCCCTTGGCCGAGGTGTTTTATGGCATGACAGCCAAGGGCTACTCCCTGGCCGAAGTGCTGCGTGAAATCAACGCCAAGCTCAAACACATCCTGCCCGTGGGCGTGTTTTGCTGTGCGAGCATTCTGAACATCAGCTTCCAGCGCCAGGTGGTCGAGGTGTGGGGTGGTGGCTTGCCGGATGGTTATCTGCTGCGCGGCAATGGCGAGCGGATACCGTTGGTGTCGCGGCACTTGCCGCTGGGCGTGCTTGAGCCTGGCGCGTTCAATGACAAGTACGAGGTCTACCCGCTGGCGCTGGGTGATCGGGTTTTCCTGCTCTCCGATGGTGTGCTGGAAGCGTGCAATAAGCAGGGTGAGCTGTTTGGTGAGGAACGTTTGCTTGAGGTGTTTCGTGCCAACCGGCAGCAGGCGCAGCTGTTTGCTGAAATCCAACAGGCGCTGACGCATTTCAGTGGTGAGCAACAGGATGATGTCAGCCTTGTTGAGGTCAGCCTGGTCGATCAGGCCACGCTGAACCGGCCGCCACTGGCTTTTGCGGACAATGGCCAGAGTCACTCACTGGACTGGTCGGCGAATTTCGAGTTTCGCGGTGAAACCCTGCGGCATTTCAATCCTTTACCGTTTCTCTTGCAGCTGCTGTTAGAGGTGCAAGGGCTGCGACCCCAGGGCGGTGCCCTGTTCAGTGTACTGGCCGAGCTGTATTCGAACGCCTTGGAACATGGCGTGCTGGGTCTGGATTCTGCGCTCAAGGCGAATGCAGAGGGGTTTGCCGAATATTACCGCCAGCGCAGCATGCGGCTGGCCACGCTGGTGGACGGGTTTGTGCGTTTTCATCTGCAATTAATCCCCGAGGGTGCTGGCGGGCGTTTGATTGTCCGCGTCGAGGACAGTGGCTCGGGCTTTAATACGTCGCAGGTGTCAGCGCAGTCGAGCGATACCCATCGCCTAAGCGGGCGCGGGCTGGCGCTGGTCAGGCGATTGAGTGAGCGTTGCAGTTGGGGTGACGGCGAGTCCGGGGTGCGCGTGGAGTTTTCTTGGCAGCCTAGGGCATAATCGACGCAATAACGCCCAGGGAGTGAGACGTTGTCCGATATTCATCTTGATAGCACCGTGTTGCTGGCATTGCAGGACGTTATGGAAGATGAATATCCAGTGTTGCTGGATACCTTTCTGATCGACTCCGAAGAGCGCCTACTGTCGCTGCGCCAGGCTGAGCAGGCGACGGATGCACAGAGCCTGCGACTGGCCGCCCACAGTTTTAAAGGCAGTTGCAGCAATATGGGGGCGCTGATGCTCGCAGGGCTTTGCAGGCAACTGGAAGAGGCCGCGCGGCGCGAGCAATTGGCGCAAGCCCCTGAGCTGGTTGAGCAGGTTGAGCGTGAGTTTGCCATTGTGCGCATCTTGCTGAAGTCCGAGCGCCAGCGTTATCGGCATTAGTTTTGCTGCTGAGCAGGCGCCTGCTGCATACCTGCCTTGTTTATTGCTACGCCAATGAGTTGGCCCGCCCCTTGCAATTGCCTCTGCACGACCAACCCCGAGCGGAGAGTATCCATGTCCGTTGCCCCCGATCTGCTGCTTAAATCGGCACCTGCCGTAAAGCCTAAGGCTGCTGCAGCAAAGCCGCCGGAAAAACCCGCGCAGGCCAATAAAAACGAGGCATCCAGCTTTTCCCAGGTGTACGCCAAGGAGCGTCAGGCCAAGGCGGTCGAGCGTAACGATGCTGCCGCAAAGCCTGCGCGCGAGAGTAAACCGAAAGAGCAGCAAGACGATGAGCCGCAGGTTGTTGCTGTCACTGTGCCTGGCGAGCTTGCCGATAGCGGCAAGCCTTTGCCGAGTGACCCGGCAAGCGAGGCGGATGCGCTTGATCCGCTGTTGTTGCTCGGTATAACCGGTGAACTGCCGCCGCAAGGGCTCGCGCCCGACAGTGCGCCTGCGCCCTTGCTGGTAACCAGCGGGTTGACCAGTTCAGGGCCTGCGAGTATGACCGAGGCCAGCTTTGACGCTGAGTTGGATGCGCTCAACCAACTGCCAGCAGTGCGTATGGCATTGGAGATGGGGGCGAAGGAAAAAACGTTGGCGGAACAAGCCGCTACACCTTTGGCGCAGGCTAATCAGGCAACGCAGAGCGCGAGTCAGGGTATGCTGGCCAGTCAGCTGCTGCAGGATGAGGCGCCAGTTGAAGGCGATGCGCTCGAGCTCTCGGACATACAGCTTGAGGCCCTTACCGGCAAAAGCCTGGAAGCGCTGAAGGAGGGCACGGCGAACAATTCGCCTGAGAACTTTGTCAGCAAACTCAATGCGCTGAGTCAGGCCATTGGCCAACAAAGCCCACTCTCTGCGCGTGCGCCGGTTGTGGTTGGGCAGCCGGTGCCCATGCAGCAGGGCGGTTGGAGTGAGGCGGTAGTGGATCGAGTGATGGTGATGTCCAGCCAGAATCTCAAATCTGCCGAAATTCAACTCGATCCGGCCGAGTTGGGGCGCCTGGAGGTGCGCATTAGCGTCAACCAAGAACAGAGCCAGGTGACCTTTGCCAGCCCCCATGCGGGCGTGCGTGAAGCCTTGGATGCGCAGATGCATCGCCTGCGTGAGCTGTTCGCCCAGCAAGGCATGAACCAGCTGGACGTGAGCGTTTCCGATCAGTCGCTGAACCGCGGTTGGCAAGGTCAGGATGGTGGTGACGGCAGAGGGCGTGGTGGTGCCTCGGGTGAGCGATCGGGCGCGGACGAAGAACTGCATGTGAGCACTGTTGAATCAGCGCGGCCAAACGCGGGGAGCGCCCGTGGCCTGGTCGACTATTACGCTTGAGCGAGTAGCAACCGCTAGCCCGCATCAGCCTGCATTAATGCAGGACAGGCGATGCGCCGCCGGCTTTGGTTAGGTTCTGAGGTGCTTGGCGCTGTAGTTGCACGGCCCACTGATCTAAACTGCGTACCGCCCGGCTCCCATTGCGTGGGAGTCGGGCGGTTTTGTTTGGGGCGTGCGCTTACCGATGCCTTGGCCGCACCTATTTAAGGTGCTGGACCACCCGTAGTGAGCAGGCCTGTTGACAGACTGGCATAACACTTGCTCGCAACCCTTTGAAAGCGGATAGAACTCCGAATAATGACGGATTATTGGCATGGCTAAGAAAGAAGCAGCGCAAGCGCCGGCAGATGGCGAAGCGAAACCAGCCGGCAAAATGAAGCTGATCATCATCATCGTGCTCGCCGTGCTGCTGGCTGTAGGTCTTTCCGTGGGCGGCACCTGGTTCTTTTTGAGCAAGAATGACGCGGGCGCTGAAGAGGCCAAGGCCGCCGCCAGTGATGAGCCTGCAGCGCCAGTCAAACAGGCAGCTATCTATGAAGAGCTGTCGCCGGCATTTGTAGTGAATTTCAACTATCAGGGCCGCGCCCGCTATATGCAGGTCAGCGTTGCGTTGATGACGCGCGACCAGGCCGCACTAGATGCCCTCAAAGTGCATATGCCGGTGCTGCGTAACCGTTTAGTTATGTTGTTTTCCGGGCAGGACTTCGCCTCCCTGATTACCCCGGTGGGCAAGGAAATGCTGCGCCAGCAGGCCACCGCCAGCGTGCAGGAGTTGGCGCAGAAAGAGACCGGCAAGGTCACGATCGAGCAAGTGTTGTTCACCAACCTCGTATTGCAGTAACCAGGAGCGGTATATGGCTGTGCAAGACCTGCTTTCCCAGGATGAAATCGATGCCCTGTTACACGGCGTGGATGACGGCTTGGTTGAAACCGAGGATGAAGCCGAACCGGGAAGCGTCAAGCAATATGACCTGACCAGCCAGGACCGTATTGTCCGTGGGCGTATGCCGACGCTTGAGATGATCAACGAGCGCTTCGCCCGCTATACCCGCATCAGCATGTTCAACCTGCTGCGCCGTTCTGCCGATGTGGCGGTGGGCGGCGTGCAGGTGATGAAGTTTGGCGAGTACGTGCACTCGCTGTATGTGCCGACCAGCCTCAACCTGGTGAAGATGAAGCCGCTACGCGGCACCGGCCTGTTTATTCTCGACGCCAAGCTGGTGTTCAAACTGGTGGACAACTTCTTCGGCGGCGACGGCCGTCACGCCAAGATTGAAGGGCGTGAGTTCACCCCGACCGAATTGCGTGTGGTGCGCATGGTGCTGGATCAGGCATTTGTTGACCTGAAAGAAGCCTGGCATGCGGTGATGGATATCAACTTCGAGTACGTCAACTCGGAAGTGAACCCGGCGCTGGCCAACATCGTCAGCCCCAGTGAAGTGATTGTGGTGTCGACCTTCCATATCGAATTGGACGGCGGTGGCGGCGATCTGCATATCACCATGCCGTATTCGATGATCGAGCCGATCCGCGAGATGCTTGATGCGGGCTTCCAGTCCGATGTCGACGATCAGGATGAGCGTTGGATCAAGGCACTGCGCGAAGACATCCTCGGTGTGAGCGTGCCACTGAGTGCCACCGTCGCGCGGCGCCAGCTTAAATTGCGCGACATATTGCACATGCAGCCCGGCGATGTGATCCCAGTTGAGCTGCCAGAAAATATGGTGCTCTGCGCTAACGGCGTCCCTTCATTCAAGGTCAAGCTAGGGGCCCACAAAGGCAACCTGGCGTTGCAGGTGCTCGATCCGATTGAGCGCCTGCGTTAACTGTTAACCCTATTCACGCCAGCCGAGGAAAAACGATGGCAGACGAAAACGATAATATCGAAGACGGCGAAGAAGCCAGCTCCCCTGAAGAGCAGGCGCTTGCCGATGAGTGGGCGGCTGCATTGTCTGAGGCCGGCGATGCCGGGCAGGACGATATCGACGCCATGCTTGCTGCAAGCAATGCGGCACCCTCGGTCCCGCGTGCGCCCATGGAAGAATTCGGCAGCGCGCCCAAGAACAACCTGCCGGTTAACCTGGATGGGCCGAACCTGGATGTGATTCTGGATATCCCGGTGTCGATCTCCATGGAAGTCGGCAGCACTGATATCACCATTCGCAACCTGCTGCAGCTCAATCAAGGCTCGGTCGTTGAGTTGGATCGTCTGGCCGGCGAGCCGCTGGATGTGTTGGTCAACGGCACCCTGATTGCTCATGGCGAAGTGGTGGTGGTGAATGAGAAATTCGGCATTCGTCTGACTGACGTGATCAGCCCCAGCGAACGCATCAAGAAGTTGCGCTAACCATGTATAGAACCCTCCTGCTGAGCCTGCTGGCTCTACCTGTTGCTGCAATGGCTGCCGAACCCGCCGCACAAGCCGCTGCCCCGCTTGCCAGTTCGGGTATGGGCGGGCAGTTGGTGCAGCTGTTGCTGGGTCTGTTGCTGGTGATCGGCTTGATCTTTCTGCTGGCCTGGCTGATGCGCCGGGTACAGCGGATCGTGCCGCGTGGTGGTCAGGTGATCAAAGTGGTGGCCACCCAGGCCTTAGGGCCGCGCGATCGCTTGGTGCTGGTGCAGGTGGGGAGCGAGCAGGTGTTGCTGGGGCTGACGCCAGGCAACATCACCTCGTTACATGTGATGCAGGAACCGGTGCATTTGCCGGATGCCGAGCCGGCCTCGACCGAGTTTGCGCAGCGCCTGATGGAGTTGCTGGGTAAGGATCAGAAGGACAAGTCGTGATGCTGCGTTGCTTACTGGTGTTGGTTTTTAGCCTGGCGGCTTCGCTTGCGTTCGCTGCAGATCCGCCGACGGGTAGCACGCTGATTCAGTCGGGCAGTAGCCCGTTATCGATTCCGGCGATCACCCTGAGTACCGACACCGAAGGACAGCAGGAATATTCGGTTAGCCTGCAGATCCTGCTGATCATGACTGCGCTGAGTTTTATTCCAGCGTTTGTCATGCTTATGACCAGCTTTACCCGGATCATCATCGTCTTCTCTATTTTGCGGCAGGCGCTGGGCCTGCTACAAACACCGTCGAACCAGATTCTTGTGGGCCTGGCGCTGTTTCTGACCATGTTTATCATGGCTCCGGTGTTTGATCAGATTAACCGCGAAGCCCTGCAGCCCTACCTCAGCGAGCAGATGACCGCCCAGGATGCGATCCTCAAGGCGGAAGGGCCAATCAAAAATTTTATGCTGGCGCAGACCCGCGAAAGCGATCTGGAGCTGTTCGTGCGCCTGTCCAAACGTACGGATATCGCCACGCCGGATGATGCACCGCTGACCATTCTGGTGCCGGCTTTCGTCACCTCGGAGCTGAAAACCGCCTTCCAGATTGGCTTTATGATTTTTATCCCGTTTCTGATCATCGACATGGTGGTAGCCAGTATCCTGATGGCGATGGGCATGATGATGCTGTCGCCGCTGATCATTTCCCTGCCGTTCAAGATCATGCTGTTTGTGTTGATTGATGGCTGGGCGCTGATCATGGGCACCTTGGCCGCCAGCTTCGGAGGTACTTAGCCATGACTCCTGAAGTGGCGGTTGATCTGGTGCGCGATGCCTTGTGGTTGACTGCGATGATTGTTGCTGTGCTCGTCGTGCCTAGTCTTCTGGTGGGTTTGCTGGTGGCAATGTTCCAGGCAGCGACCCAAATCAACGAACAGACCCTGAGTTTTTTACCCAGGTTGCTGGTGATTCTGATCTGCTTGATAGTGCTCGGCCCTTGGCTGGTGCGCGAATTGATGGAATACACCCAAAACCTGATCATGAACATTCCGCTGTTGATCGGCTGACATGTTCGAATTAAGCAGCGGGCAGATTGGGGCGTGGGTGGGCAGTTTTATGCTGCCACTGTTTCGCATTTCTGCGCTGTTGATGTTTATGCCGCTCATCGGCACTCAGCTGGTTCCTGGCCGGGTGCGCCTGTATCTGTCTCTGGCCATCTGCCTGGCAATTATGCCGAGCCTGCCGCCCATGCCGGCTATTGATGCCATCAGTGTGCAGGCCTTTATCTGGATTGCTCAGGAGATCCTGATCGGCGCGATGCTGGGGTTTGTGCTGCAGCTGTTCTTCCAGATTTTTGTGATTGCCGGGCAAATTATTGCCATGCAGATGGGCCTCGGGTTTGCCTCAATGGTTGACCCCGCCAACGGTATTTCGGTGCCAGTGATCGGCCAGGTATTTACGATCCTGGTGACCCTACTGTTTCTGGCGATGAATGCCCATTTAGTGGTCTTTGAAGTGCTCGCCGAGAGTTTCTTTACCCTGCCGGTTGGCGGCGGTTTTCTCTTGGAAAATTACTGGGAGATCGCCCACAAACTGAGTTGGGTGCTAGGCGCCGCTTTGCTTTTAGTGTTGCCTGCGGTCACCGCGCTGCTGGTGGTCAATCTTGCGTTCGGAGTCATGACTCGGGCGGCGCCACAACTGAATATCTTCTCGATCGGTTTTCCGCTGACCTTGGTGCTCGGGCTGGTGATTGTTTGGATCGGCATGGCCGATTTCCTCGCGCAATACCAGATGTTTGCGACCGAAGCCTTGCAGTTCCTTCGTGAAATGGCGAGGGCGCGCTAAGCCATGGCCGAGTCCGAGAGTGGTGCTGATAAAAGCGAGGAACCCACGGAGAAACGCCTGCGCGAATCCCGTGAGAAGGGCCAGATTGCCCGCTCCCAAGAGCTCAACACCCTCGCGGTGACGTTGGGCGGGTTTGGCGGCATGTTGGCGTTCGGCGGCAGTATCGGTAAGTCCATGATGGACATCATGCAGGGCAATTTTTCCTTGCCGCGTGAGGTGGTCATGGATGAGCGCAGCATGGGGCTGTGGCTGGCGGCATCCGGGGAGATCGCATTAAACGCGCTGTTTCCCCTGCTGATACTGCTGTTGATCGTCTCGATTGTTGGGCCGATTTCTTTGGGGGGGTGGCTGTTTTCCGCCGAAGCCATGGCGCCCAAGGCCAGCCGGATGAATCCCGCAGCGGGCCTTAAACGGATGTTTTCCGTGCAGGCGCTGGTTGAGCTGCTCAAGGCGTTGGCCAAATTCATTCTGATCCTGTTGGTGTGCGTGGTGGTGTTGTCGGCCTGGCAGGAAGACCTGTTGGCAATTGTCCATGAGCCCCTTGAATCGGCGATTCTGCATTCGATGACGGTTGTGGGCTGGAGCGCCCTGTGGATGTCCTGCGGGTTGATTTTGATTGCTGCCGTAGACGTGCCATTCCAGCTCTGGAGCAGCAAGCAGAAGCTGATGATGACCAAGCAGGAAGTGCGCGACGAGTACAAAGACAGCGAAGGCAAGCCGGAAGTTAAGCAGCGTATTCGTCAGCTACAGCGCGAAATGGCCGAGCGGCGCATGATGCAGTCAGTGCCGGACGCCGATGTGGTGATCACCAACCCGACGCACTTTGCCGTGGCCTTGAAATACGACCCGGCCAAAGGCAGCGCGCCGGTGCTGCTGGCCAAGGGCGGCGACTTTACGGCATTGAAGATTCGTGAGATTGCCAATGAGCACAAGGTGATGGTGCTGGAGTCTCCGGCTCTGGCGCGGGCCGTGTTCTATTCCACTGAGCTGGATCAGGAAATTCCCGCAGGGCTTTATCTGGCGATTGCCCAGGTACTGGCTTACGTCTACCAGCTGCGCCAGTACCAGGCGGGCAAAGGCAAACGCCCCGGGCCGCTGCCAGAGATCCCGATTCCGCCGGATTTACGCCGCGACGACTGATCATCCGTGCGCGGCAATCCTCCCATTTACCGGCTGTTTGGCTCAGGCCGGTAAAGTTGGACAGCTTCTTGCAAATCCCTGCCCAGAGGCGCGCAAAGCGTCAAAAGATTGAATTGGCTGGGGTAGTGGTGTGGCAATAGATCGCTCACAAATGATCGGTGATGTGCGCAGCAACCTGTCGGGGTTGAAGCAGGGCAATCTGGGTATTCCGTTGCTGCTGCTGGTCATGCTCGGCATGGTGATGCTGCCGATTCCGCCATTCCTGCTCGACGTACTGTTTACCTTCAGTATTGCCTTGTCGATCGTCGTGTTGCTGGTGGCGATCTATGCCCTACGGCCCCTGGATTTCGCGGTATTCCCGACCATTCTGCTCGCGGCGACCTTACTGCGGCTGGCGCTTAACGTCGCGTCCACGCGGGTGGTGCTGCTCAATGGCCAGGATGGCCAAGATGCCGCGGGTAAGGTGATTCAAGCGTTTGGTGAGGTGGTGATCGGCGGCAACTACGTGGTCGGTATCGTGGTGTTTGCGATCCTTATGATCATCAACTTCGTAGTGGTCACCAAAGGTGCTGGGCGCATCTCCGAAGTCAGCGCGCGCTTCACTCTGGATGCCATGCCCGGTAAGCAAATGGCCATCGACGCCGACCTTAACGCCGGTCTGATCGATCAGGAAACGGCCAAGCTGCGGCGCAGCGAGGTGTCCCAGGAGGCCGACTTCTATGGCTCTATGGACGGTGCCAGCAAGTTCGTGCGCGGTGATGCGATTGCCGGCTTGCTGATTCTGTTTATCAACTTGATCGGCGGCGTGGCCATCGGGATTTTTCAGCATGACCTGAGCTTTGTCGACGCGGGGCGTATCTACACCTTGCTGACCATCGGTGACGGTCTGGTGGCGCAGATTCCTTCGCTGCTGCTGTCCACTGCTGCCGCGATTATGGTGACCCGGGTTTCCAGTTCGGAAGACATGGGTGCCCAGGTCAATCGGCAAATGTTTGCTTCGCCGCGCGCGCTGGCGGTGACAGCTGCGGTGATGATCGCCATGGGCCTGGTGCCCGGCATGCCGCATTTCTCCTTTATCAGTCTCGGGTTGGTGGCGGCGGGCGCGGCCTATTGGATTGCCAATAAGCAGCGCACGACTAAAGAAAGCGAGGTTAAGGAAGTGCAGCGCCAGCAGGAACTGCTGCCGGCGCAGAAGGCTCAGGAGGTTAAGGAACTGGGCTGGGACGACGTGACGCCGGTGGACATGGTCGGCTTGGAAGTCGGCTATCGCTTGATTCCCCTGGTTGACCGTAACCAGGGCGGCCAGCTGCTGGCGCGGATCAAAGGCGTACGCAAAAAACTTTCCCAGGAAATGGGCTTTCTTATGCCTTCGGTGCATATCCGCGACAACCTTGACCTGCAGCCCAGCGCCTACCGCCTGACCTTGATGGGCGTCAGCGTGGCCGAGGCCGAGGTGTATCCGGATCGTGAGCTGGCGATCAATCCTGGTCAGGTATTCGGTTCGCTCAATGGCATTGCCGCCAAGGATCCGGCATTCGGCCTGGAAGCGGTGTGGATCGACCCAAGCCAGCGTGATCAGGCGCAGTCTCTTGGTTATACCGTGGTGGATGCCAGTACCGTGGTCGCCACCCACCTCAACCAAGTGCTGCACAAACATGCTCATGAACTGCTGGGGCACGAAGAAGTGCAGCAGTTAATGCAGCTGCTGGCCAAGAGCTCACCCAAGCTCGCTGAAGAGTTGGTACCTGGGATGATTTCCCTGTCGACCCTGCTCAAGGTGCTGCAAAGCCTGCTGCAGGAGCAGGTGCCAGTGCGTGATATCCGTACCATTGCCGAGGCCATCGCCAATGTCTCGGTGAAGAGTCAAGATCCCGCCGTTATGGTGGCTGCGGTGCGTGTCGCGTTAGCCCGGGCAATTGTGCAAAGCATTGTGGGACTAGAGCCGGAGCTGCCTGTGATCACCCTTGAGCCAAGGTTGGAACAGATATTGCTAAATAGTATTCAGAAGGCCGGTCAAGGCTCCGAGGAGGGCATCCTCCTGGAGCCTGGCATGGCCGAGAAGCTGCAGCGTTCCCTGGTGGAAGCGGCGCAGCGCCAGGAAATGCTCGGCAAGCCAGTGATACTGCTGGTGGCCGGTCCGGTCCGGGCGATGCTCTCGCGATTCGCGCGGCTGGCGGTTCCGAGTATCCATGTACTGGCATACCAGGAAATTCCGGATAATAAGCAGGTCACCATCGTTGCGACGGTGGGGCAGAACTAACCGAGGTTACAGGCCATGCAGGTCAAACGCTTTTTCGCCGCCGATATGCGTACCGCCATGAAGCTGGTGCGTGATGAACTGGGTGCCGATGCCTCGATCATTGGCAATCGCCGGGTTGCTGGCGGTGTCGAGCTGACCGCCGCACTGGATTATCAAGTGCCTGCCGCGCCAGCCCGTCAGCCAAATCCGGCGCTGGAAGCCGAATTGCGCAAGACCCAGGCAAAAATTGCCACAGCGCAGGCGGAGCTGACCACGCGTGCTCAAGTCGATGCCGGCAAGGATCGTCAGTTGTTTGGCGCTGCCGCCAGTGTGCCAGTCGATCGCTTGGCCGAGGCGTTGTCTCCGGCACGTGCTGCACCTGCCGCCGCTGATCAGGGCGCCCTGGATGCCATGCGCTTCGAGCTGCATGGCCTGCGTGAACTGATTGAGGTGCAGCTGGGTTCAATTGCCTGGGGGCAGCTGCAGAGCCGCCAGCCGCAGCAAGCGAATCTGTGGCGTCGTCTGCAGCGCATGGGGCTGTCCGCTGAACTGGCGAAGGCGCTGCTTGAACGCGTTGCCAACATTGCCGAGCCGCGTCAGGCCTGGCGCATGTTGCTGGCGCACCTGGCTCACGCCATCAAGACGCCGCAGCAAGAGCCAATGGAAGAGGGTGGTGTGATCGCCCTGGTGGGCCCGGCGGGTATGGGCAAGACCACGACATTGGCCAAGCTGGCGGCGCGTTATGTGCTCAAGTACGGCGCGCAGCATATTGCCCTGGTCAGCCTCGATAGCTACCGCATTGGCGCGCAGGAGCAGATCAAAACCCTGGGTCGTATTCTTAACGTGCCAGTCACGCTGGTCGATCCGGGTCAATCCTTGACCCAGGCTTTGGCTCCGCTGGCGCGCAAGCGTGTGGTGCTGATCGATACCGCTGGCCTGCCGGCCAATGATCCGGCGCTGCGCATGCAGCTGGAAACGCTGGCCAGCCGTGGCGTCAATGCCAAGAGCTATCTAGTGATGGCCGCGACCAGCCAGGGCCAAGTGCTGAAAGCCGCCTACCATAGTTATAAACGCTGTGGTCTGGTTGGCTGTATTATCACTAAAGCGGATGAGGCCACCAGTTTGGGTGAGGTGTTAGGGCTGGCTATTAGCCAACGTCTACCGGTAGCCTACCTCACTGATGGGCCACGCATTCCCGATGACCTGCAGATACCGCGCAGTCATCAGTTGGTGAGTCGGGCCGTTGGGCTGCAGGCGACCCAAGAACCGAGTGAAGATACGATGGCAGAGATGTTTTCCGGTCTTTACCAGCAGCCTGCACGGCGTGCCAGTTAAGCTAAATATTATTGGAATTGAGCGGTATTTAGCCGAGCAAGTGGCTCCAGACGACGTTAGACAAGGTATTAGAAATTATGGGTATGCATCCCGTACAGGTGATTGCGGTGACCGGCGGCAAAGGTGGCGTCGGCAAGACCAACGTCTCGGTGAACCTGGCGTTGGCCCTGGCTGATCTGGGGCGCCGGGTTATGTTGATGGACGCTGACCTGGGTTTGGCCAACGTTGATGTATTGTTGGGGCTCAGTGCTAAACGCACCCTGGAAGACGTTATCAGCGGCGAGTGTGAGCTGCGTGATGTGCTGTTGCAGGGGCCCGGTGGTATTCGCATCGTGCCGGCCGCTTCGGGCATTCAGAGCATGGTGCAGTTGTCGCCGATGCAGCATGCTGGATTAATCCAGGCCTTCAGCGATATCAGCGACAACCTCGATGTGCTGATTATCGATACCGCCGCCGGGATCGGTGATGGTGTCGTCAGTTTCGTGCGCGCCGCGCAGGAGGTTCTGGTGGTGGTGTGTGATGAACCCACCTCGATTACCGATGCTTACGCCCTGATTAAATTGCTCAACCGCGACCACGGCATGAATAGGTTTCGGGTATTGGCCAACATGGCTCATAGCCCGCAGGAAGGTCGTAATCTCTTTGCTAAGCTGACCAAGGTGACTGATCGTTTTCTTGACGTTGCCCTGCAGTATGTCGGTGCAGTGCCTTACGACGAATCAGTGCGCAAGGCCGTGCAGAAGCAGCGCGCGGTTTATGAAGCTTTTCCGCGCTCGAAATGCGCGCTGGCGTTCAAAGCAATCGCTCAGAAAGTCGACGCCTGGCCATTACCGGCCAACCCGCGCGGTCATTTAGAGTTCTTTGTTGAGCGACTGGTGCAGCAACCGATCGTAGACACGGCCATATGACAGCAGCCTCTGGACTTCGTATGTATAGCAAAGCGCAGGCGCAGGATTCCCAGCACCAGCTGATCGAGCGCTATGCGCCTCTGGTCAAACGCATTGCCTATCACCTGCTGGCACGCTTGCCGGCCAGTGTGCAGGTTGACGACTTGATCCAGGCGGGGATGATCGGCCTGCTTGAAGCGTCAAAAAAATACGACTCCAGTAAAGGTGCCAGTTTCGAGACATTCGTCGGTATCCGTATTCGCGGCTCCATGCTTGATGAGGTGCGCAAAGGCGACTGGGCACCCCGTTCGGTGCACCGCAATAGCCGCATGGTGAGCGATGCCATTCGAAAAGTTGAGGCTAGAACCGGTCGGGACGCTAAAGATCAAGAGGTTGCGGCCGAACTCCAATTGAGTCTGGAGGATTACTACGGCATTCTTGGCGACACTTTAGGCAGCCGCCTGTTCAGTTTCGACGACCTGTTACAGGACGGCGAGCACGGCGAGTTGACTGAAGACGCTGGCAACCACCACCTCGAACCTTCTCGTGATCTAGAAGATGAACGCTTTCAGGCGGCCTTGGCGGATGCCATTGGCAACCTGCCAGAGCGCGAGCGCTTGGTGTTGGCACTGTATTACGATGAAGAATTGAACCTTAAAGAGATCGGCGCGGTGTTGGGGGTTAGCGAGTCACGCGTAAGCCAACTACACAGTCAGTGTGCCGCTCGTTTACGCGCCCGTCTGGGTGAGTGGCGCGCGCACTAAACTGCCCGCTCCCGCGGCTGGTTTCATGAATAAAGGCGCATGCAGGTTGCTGGGTGCGTTTGGGACTGTACGGAGGTCGACTTGGACAAAAACATGAAAATCCTCATCGTTGATGACTTTTCAACGATGCGACGGATCATCAAGAACCTCCTGCGTGACTTGGGGTTCACCAACACCGCAGAAGCCGATGACGGCACGACTGCATTGCCCATGCTGCAAAGCGGCAGCTTCGACTTTCTGGTAACGGATTGGAACATGCCTGGCATGACCGGTATTGACTTGCTGCGTGCCGTGCGTGCAGATGATCGGCTGAAAAGCCTGCCGGTGCTGATGGTCACGGCAGAAGCTAAGCGTGATCAGATTATCGAGGCTGCCCAGGCTGGGGTTAACGGTTATGTAGTCAAACCGTTCACTGCCCAGGTTCTGAAAGAGAAGATTGAGAAAATCTTTGAGCGGGTCAACGGCTGATGTCTGCCACGAGGTTCTATGGAGCATAAAAATCCTGCTCAGGGTGATCTTGAATCGTCCTTGAAGCACAGCGCTCGCCAACTGGTAGACAGCCTGGAAAAAGGCAATTTTGGTGAAGCGGTCCAGCTGATACATGACCTGAATAAGGCGCGTGACCGTGGCTTGTATCATGAGGTCGGCAAGCTGACCCGTGAGCTGCACAACGCTATCGTCAATTTTCAGCTTGACCCTCGTGTGCCGCATGCCACTGAAGTCTCGCAAATCACCGATGCCACCGAACGCCTGAATTATGTGGTGACGATGACCGAGAAAGCGGCCAATCGCACCATGGATCTGGTTGAGTTGAGTGCGCCGCTGGTCAATGACCTCAGTGCTGAAGCGCAAAGCCTGAGTGCTGACTGGGGGCGTTTTATGCGCCGCGAGATGAGCGCAGACGGTTTTCGTGAGTTGGCCAAGCGTGTTGAGCTTTTTCTAGCAAGCAGTGAGCGTGATAGCGCGAAAATCTCCGGGCACCTCAATGATATTTTGCTGGCTCAGGATTATCAGGATCTCACCGGGCAGGTGATCAAACGGGTGACCCAGTTGGTCACTGAAGTTGAAAGCAACCTGCTGAAACTGGTGCTGATGGCCAGCCAGGTGGATCAATTTGCCGGCATTGAGCACAACCACGAGTTACTCCGTGCCGAGCAAGAAAAACAAAAAGAACCTTCCCACGGTGAAGGTCCGCAGATTCATGCCGATAAGCGTGAAGACGTCGCATCTAATCAAGATGATGTCGACGACCTGCTTTCTAGCTTAGGATTTTAGGAGCACACGTCTTATGAGCTTCGGCGCCGATGAAGAAATCCTCCAGGACTTCCTGGTAGAGGCCGGCGAGATTCTTGAACTGTTGTCCGAGCAGCTGGTAGAGCTGGAAAGTCGTCCGGACGACATGAATCTGCTCAACGCTATTTTTCGCGGTTTTCATACCGTCAAAGGTGGTGCTGGTTTTCTCCAGCTCAATGAGCTGGTGGAATGCTGCCATATCGCAGAAAACGTCTTCGACATCCTGCGCAAGGGTGAGCGGCGCGTCGACTCCGCGTTAATGGATGTGGTACTTGAAGCACTGGATGCCGTTAACGGCATGTTTACCGAGGTGCGCGAGCGTACCGATCTAACCCCGGCTACTCCTGAGCTGCTGGCTGCTTTGGCGCGCCTGGCTGAACCGGCAGGTGCTGAGCCTGAACCGGTTGTGGCGGTTGAAGTGCCCGCTGAGCATGCGCCTGAGCCCGTTGCTGGCGACATTACCGACAGTGAATTCGAGACGTTGCTCGGTGCTTTGGATGAACCGGCGACAGCCGCATCCAGCGCCGCCAGCAGCGATGAAATTACTGATGATGAATTCGAGTCGTTGCTGGATCAGTTACATGGCAAAGGTCAGTTCGTCACGCCCGAGGCTCCCGTCGCACCTGCCGTACCCGAGCCTACCTCTAGCAATGAAATCACCGACGATGAATTTGAGTCGTTGCTCGACCAGCTGCACGGCAAAGGTCAGTTTGTAGCGCCAGCCACTTCGGCTCCCGTTACGCCGGCAGCCCCGGCTGAGCCTGCTGCAGCAAGCGGTGACATCACCGACGATGAGTTTGAAGCCTTGCTCGATCAGCTGCATGGCAAAGGCAAGTTTGTCGAGCCAGAGGCGATCAAAGCCGCTACGCCAGCGCCAGCTGCCAAGCCAGTAGAACCCAGCAAAAGTTCAGCGCCTGCGGTTGCAAAGCCAGCGGCTAAGGCTGAACCCGCCAAGGTGCCTGCGGTAGAAAAGGCTGCGCCGCCCAGCGAAGCGGAAACCACCGTGCGGGTCGACACTGCGCGCCTGGATGAAATCATGAACATGGTCGGTGAACTGGTGCTGGTGCGTAATCGCCTGGTGCGCTTGGGTTCCAGTAGCGGCGATGAAGCCATGTCCAAGGCGGTGTCCAACCTGGATGTGGTGACGGCCGACTTGCAGACGGCGGTGATGAAAACCCGCATGCAGCCGATCAAGAAAGTCTTCGGGCGCTTCCCGCGACTGGTTCGCGACCTCGCGCGCCAGCTCAAGAAAGAGATCAATCTGGAGCTGGTCGGTGAAGAAACCGACCTCGATAAGAACCTGGTCGAGGCGCTGGCCGATCCGCTGGTGCACTTGGTGCGCAACGCGGTTGACCATGGCATTGAAACCCCAGACGAACGCGAAGCGTCCGGTAAAGCGCGAGGCGGCAAAGTGGTGCTGTCCGCCGAGCAGGAGGGTGATCACATCCTCTTGTCGATCTCCGATGACGGTAAGGGCATGGACGCGGATGTGCTGCGTGCCAAGGCCGTGGAAAAAGGTTTGTTGGATAAGGATGCGGCTGATCGGCTCAATGAGTTCGAGTGCTACAACCTGATTTTCGCCCCCGGCTTCTCGACCAAGACGGAGATCTCCGATGTCTCCGGTCGCGGTGTGGGCATGGACGTGGTGAAAACCAAAATTAACCAGCTCAATGGCACCGTCAACGTATTTTCGGTGAAGGGGCAGGGCTCGAAGATCGTCATTAAGGTGCCGCTGACCCTGGCAATCATGCCGACGCTGATGGTGATGTTGGGCAATCAGGCCTTTGCCTTTCCGCTGGTTAACGTCAACGAAATCTTCCACCTTGATCTATCGCGTACCAATATTGTCGATGGCCAGGAAGTGGTGGTCGTGCGTGATAAAGCCTTGCCGCTGTTCTATCTCAAGCGTTGGCTGATCGGCAATGCCGCCCACGTGGAGCAGGGCGAAGGGCATGTGGTGATTCTCACCGTTGGCAGCCAGCGTATTGGCTTTGTGGTCGATCAGTTGGTGGGTCAGGAAGAGGTGGTGATCAAGCCGCTTGGCAAGATGCTGCAGGGCACTCCAGGCATGTCAGGCGCGACGATCACCGGTGATGGCCGTATTGCTCTGATTCTTGACGTGCCGAGCATGCTCAAACATTACGCGCGACGTATCTGATTGTTCGCGGCGCGGGTATTTTTCGCGCCGCTTAGGAGTTGTATATGGCTGTTAAGGTGTTGGTGGTAGATGACTCCGGTTTTTTTCGTCGGCGCGTGTCAGAGATTCTCTCAGCCGATCCGAATATTCAGGTAATCGGCACCGCCACTAACGGTCGTGAGGCTATTGAGCAGGCTCAAGCGCTCAAGCCTGATGTAATTACCATGGATTACGAGATGCCAATGATGGATGGCATCACGGCCGTGCGTAACATCATGCAGCGCTGCCCAACGCCGGTATTGATGTTCTCCTCACTTACCCATGAGGGCGCACGCGTCACGCTGGATGCTCTTGAAGCGGGTGCCGTGGATTTTCTGCCGAAGAACTTTGAAGACATTTCGCGTAACCCCGAGCGGGTTAAGCAACTGCTCTGCGAGAAAATCCATACCATCGCCCGCAGCAACCGCCGCAGCCTGAGCCCGCAGCCTGCGGCATCAGCTGCTGCGCCAGCCCGGCCAGCGGTACGCCCCGCCTCAACGGCCAGCACGCTGAGTCGACCCGCGGTTGCACCTGCCCCTGCGGCCGTTTCGAGTGCTATACCCAAGCGTAAGCCCTATAAATTAGTCGCTATCGGCACCTCAACGGGTGGGCCGGTTGCGCTGCAGCGTGTGTTGACGCAGTTACCTGCTAACTTCCCCGCGCCGCTGGTGCTGATCCAGCACATGCCTGCAGCCTTCACCAAGGCCTTTGCCGAGCGCCTCGACAAGCTGTGCCGTATCAGCGTCAAAGAGGCTGAAGATGGCGATGTGCTGCGGCCTGGGCTGGCGCTGTTAGCCCCAGGCGGTAAGCAAATGATGGTTGACGCCCGTGGCATGGTGAAGATCTTGCCGGGTGACGAGCGCCTTAACTACAAGCCTTGTGTCGATATCACCTTCGGCTCCGTGGCCAAATCTTACGCGGACAAAGTGCTCGCGGTCGTGCTGACGGGCATGGGGGCGGATGGCCGTGAAGGTGCGCGCCTGCTCAAACAGACCGGCAGCCAGGTGTGGGCACAGGATGAAGCCAGTTGTGTGATTTACGGCATGCCCATGGCTATCGTCAAAGCCAATCTGGCTGATGCTGTGTACCCGTTGGATGATATTGGCAGGCACCTGGTGGAGGCCTGTATTTAATGGATGTACTGAGCCTTATTGGGGTCATCCTGGCATTTGTCGCGATCCTTGGCGGCAACTATCTCGAAGGCGGTCATGTTGGTGCTTTGCTCAATGGGCCAGCAGCGCTGATCGTCATCGGCGGCACCCTAGGCGCAGCATTCCTCCAAGCTCCCGTCCATGTATTCAAGCGTGCGTTGGCAATTATCAGCTGGATCTTTTTTCCGCCGCGGATAGATCTGGTCGGCGGTATCAATCGGGTCGTCGGCTGGAGCATGACCGCGCGTAAGGAAGGTTTGCTGGGCCTTGAGGCGGTGGCTGATGCTGAAATGGACCCCTACGCCCGCAAAGGTTTGCAGCTGTTGGTTGACGGTGCAGAGCCGGAAGCCATTCGCAGTATTCTCGAAGTCGACCTGTACACCCAGGAGGGCCGTGATATTCAGGCTGCCAAGGTGTTTGAAAGCATGGGCGGGTATGCGCCGACGATCGGCATTATCGGTGCGGTGATGGGCCTGATTCACGTCATGGGTAATCTGGCCGATCCGAGCATGCTCGGCAGCGGCATTGCGGTGGCCTTTGTGGCGACCATTTATGGCGTGGGGTTTGCCAACCTGTTGCTGCTGCCTATTGGTAACAAGCTTAAGGCCATCGCTCAACGTCAATCGCGTTATCGTGAGATGTTGCTCGAAGGCATCCTGTCGATTGCCGAGGGTGAAAACCCACGCTCCATCGAATTGAAGCTGCAAGGCTTTATGGATTGATGGAGGCACAACATGGCCCGCCGGCGTCATCAAGAAGAACATGAAAACCACGAACGTTGGCTGGTCTCCTATGCCGACTTCATTACCTTGCTGTTTGCGTTTTTCGTGGTGATGTACTCGATTTCCTCGATTAACGAAGGCAAGTACAAAATTCTTTCAGACAGCCTGACTGGTGTGTTCAATCAGCCTGATCGCGCGATCAAGCCGATTCCGGTCGGCGATGAGCGGCCGCGTACCACTGAGCCGGATCGTTCGCTGGTGGATGAAGAAAGCACGCTGTCAGCTGCCGACTCGTTGGAAAGTATCGCCCAAAGCATAAGTGATGCCTTTGGCGGCTTGATTCAGTCCGGTCAACTCAAGGTCAGCGGCAATGAGTTATGGATCGAGATTGAGCTCAGTTCCAGCCTGCTGTTCACCAGTGGAGATGCCGTCCCTAATAATGCGGCGTTCGATATTATCGAGAAGGTAGCCAAAATTCTGGCGCCCTATGAGAATCCGGTTCATGTAGAAGGCTTTACCGATAACCTGCCCATTCAGACTGCGCAGTTTCCTACTAACTGGGAGCTTTCTACCGCAAGGGCCGCGAGTATCGTCCGGATGCTGGCGATGGATGGGGTTAACCCGAGTCGTATGGCAGCTGTAGGTTACGGTGAGTTCCAGCCCGTGGCCGATAACACCACCGCAGAAGGGCGTGGCCGCAATCGCCGGGTGGTGTTGGTGATATCGCGCAATCTCGATGTGCGTCGCAGTGTAAGTGGTGTGGGCAGCGCGAATGCGCAGCCTGATGCGGCCCTGAAGCGGGCTGGCACGCAACCTGCAGCAACACTGATAGCGCCGGCCCCGCAAGCGGGTGCCGTCAACCCCCCGTCGCCGGCCCCATAAAGGTGGCCCCGTTCTCGGTCAGGCATCACCTGCACCGAGAGGATGATTACGATGAGAGTCTGGGCAGTAGCCAATCAAAAAGGTGGCGTTGGTAAGACCACCACATCAATCGCCTTGGCGGGCCTGCTGGCTGATGCCGGTAAGCGCGTGGTGGTGGTCGATCTCGATCCTCATGGTTCGATGACCAGCTATTTCGGGCACGACCCTGACAGCCTTGAACACAGCAGTTTTGATCTGTTTCAGCACAAGGGCAGCGTGCCGCGCGGTTTGCCGCAGCAATTGCTGTTGCCGACCAGCCATGAGCGAATTTCTTTGCTGCCTTCCAGTACCGCACTTGCCACGCTTGAGCGTCAGTCACCCGGGCAGAGCGGGTTAGGGTTGGTGATCGCCAAGAGCCTTGCGCAGCTTTGGGAGGACTTTGATCATGCAGTGATCGACAGCCCGCCCTTGCTCGGCGTGTTAATGGTCAATGCCCTGGCTGCCAGCCAACAGTTGGTGATTCCGGTGCAGACTGAGTTTCTTGCGGTCAAAGGCCTTGAACGCATGGTCAATACCCTGGCCATGATCAACCGCTCGCGGCAGCAGGCGCTGCCTTACACCATCGTGCCGACGCTGTTTGATCGCCGTACTCAGGCCTCCATGAGTACGCTGCGGGTCTTGCGCAACAATTACCTTGAGCACCTGTGGCCCGCTTATATTCCGGTTGATACGCGCCTGCGCGACGCCAGTCGGGCCGGCCTGACACCGTCGCAATTCGACAAAAATAGCCGTGGCGTGATTGCCTACCGGGCGCTTCTCAAGAACTTGTTGGCGCAGCAGATTGCCGCGCAGGTCGCCTGAGATGAGCGGCTATGCTGAAGATATAGGCTCAAGTCTGTCGCTAGCGCGGCCGATAGTCTGTACAGATTGTTATTACGGGTTGTTTTCATGAGTCTTCCCCTTGCTACCGCGACACGTCCGCAACTGGCCTTGCAGTCCTATCTGGATAGCTTGTTGCAGGACGCTGCGGTCGAGTTAGCCGATAGCATCACGCTGGATGAGTTCGAAGCCGCGGTGCTTGAAGAGCAGGTTCGCGATGCCCGAACCCTGCCTCAAGTGCAAGCCGTGGCCAGCAAACCCTTGGCTGAACTGGCTGCACGACCGCTTGTGCTGCCTACCATCGAGATCCCGGCACCGTCCGTTGAAGCCCGCGTTGAAGTCGCGCCACAAGTGGCTGCCACTCCAGCCGTGATTGAGGTTGAGCGCGTATCGCTGCCTCCGTTGATGGCGCCTGAACCGGCGTTACCGGGCCGTCCGGAATGGGCTCAGGAGCCTTTCGAATGTTTATTGTTCGACGTTGCCGGCCTGACGTTGGCCGTGCCGTTGGTGTGTCTGGGTTCGATTTACCCCCTGCAAGGCCAGGAGCTGACGCCATTATTTGGCCAGCCCGACTGGTTTCTCGGCATACTGCCGAGCCAGGCAGGCAACCTGAAGGTGCTGGATACTGCGCGCTGGGTAATGCCTGATCGTTACCGCGATGATTTTCGCGAAGGTTTACAGTATGTGATCTCCGTTCAGGGCTATGAGTGGGGGCTGGCTGTGCATCAGGTCAGCCGCTCGATTCGGCTCGACCCGAATGAGGTCAAATGGCGCAGCCAGCGGACTCAGCGCCCATGGCTGGCCGGTACGGTAATTGAACACATGTGTGCCCTGTTGGATATTGCATCGCTGGCTGAGTTGATTGCCAGTGGTGCCGCTAAACGTATGGCGGCCAGACAGGGTCATTGAATAACGCACGGGCTGTGCGCTGCACCGCCTTACAACTACAGTAAAGACAGCGGGCTAGATACCCGCGATCGCCGCCGTGAGCGGTTCAAGACGAGGTTAGGGACATGAAGAAAAGTTCGGCACAAGGTTCTGAAGATCCGATTCTGCAGTGGGTGACGTTCCGCCTGGATAACGAAACCTATGGCATCAATGTGATGCAAGTGCAGGAAGTCCTGCGCTACACCGAAATTGCCCCTGTGCCGGGTGCTCCGAGCTATGTGCTGGGCATCATCAACCTGCGCGGTAATGTGGTTACCGTGATCGACACGCGCCAGCGTTTTGGCCTGGACTCCACTGAGGTGACCGATAACACCCGTATCGTGATTATCGAGGCTGACAAGCAGGTGGTTGGTATCTTGGTCGATAGCGTGGCTGAGGTGGTTTACCTGCGCCAATCTGAAGTGGAAACAGCGCCGAACGTTGGCAATGATGAATCCGCCAAGTTTATCCAGGGCGTATGCAACAAGAACGGCGAACTGCTGATTCTGGTTGAGCTGGACAAGATGATGAGTGAAGAAGAGTGGTCCGAGCTGGAGAGCATCTAGCTCATGCTTGTCGCGCTGCTTACCGTCCTAACCCTGGTGTGCCTGGGGCTAATGGGGGCCTGCATTTGGTTTACACGGCAGTTGCGCGATGTCGTCAAGCTGCAAGCTGAGCGTGACGCCGTGCGTGACCGGCGGTTCAAAGAGCTCAGTCGGCGTCTGGATGCCTACCTGGCGGGCAGCGTGCAGATGGGCGAAGAATTACAAGAGCTGCGTCGCGTTGTGGCGCCGCTGCCGGACAAACTCAATCAAATTGAACAGCGTGACCCCAGTAGCCTGTCGTTTACCCAAGCGGCGCGACTGGCTGGCATGGGTGCCAGTGTGGATGACCTGACTCAGTCCTGCGGCCTGAGCAAGGCTGAGGCTGAGTTGGTCAGCAAAATGCAGCAGGCCAAACTGCAGCGTCACTGATGAACCCTTCCTTCTAGATCGGCGGTTGCTCAGTGGGCTGGGCCTTCCAATAGGCGCAGCGGCGGCGTGATATCTGTATCGCGCCCACCCCCCGCCGGTGCTTTACCCTTCAAGTACCAGGCAAAGGCGATGATTTCCGCGATACAGCGATACAGCTGCTCCGGGATTGCATCACCCAACTCTAGGCGCGCGAGCAGGCGCACCAGCTCCGCATTTTCGTAGATCGGGACTTCATATTCTCTGGCAATCGCCAGGATTGCTTCGGCCAGTTCGTCATCGCCTTTAGCACTGAGCACAGGCGCATTTTGCCCGTCGTAGGTGAGGGCGATGGCTTGGCGTGGCGCGGTCTTCTTCATGCGGTTTCATCCACCCAGCGTTGTTCCAAGGTTGTGCGTGGACCACGCGGCGGTATGCCCTGGCTGCAGGCCAGTTCACCTACCTGAACGCCTGCGGCATTAAGACGTTGGCGCAGGTTGTCCAGTTCGGCATCAATCAGGCTGACGGTACTGCTGCGTTCGGCCCACAGCTGGCTGGATAGACGGCCATGGGCCAGTTGCGCCTGGATCTGCAGGGGGCCCAGTGGGTCGATATCGAATGCCAGCTCAACTTTCCACAGAGTTTCTTTTTTCTCGGGTTTTTCTTGTGGGTTGCTTTCGTCGCGCTGGATTTTTACCTGCAGCGGCACCAGCTCCTGCTGGTTACGCATGGGGAGCTCCAGTTGCCAGGTGGTGAGCAGGTTGCCGTCCGGTCCGACCTGGCTCTGCGCCAGGCTGGAGAGCTGGTGAGTTTGCAGACGCGAGATGGCCGCTGCAGCAAGTTTTAGCAGGGCCTCCAGGTCAGCCTCACCTTCCATCGATTGCAGCAGGCGCGAGGGCAGGGGGAAGTTCAGTCCTTGTTGGCGTGTGCTGGCCTTACCTAGGCTGCCAAGTAGGTCGCGGGCCAGGGCCGGCATGGCCTGTGCCATTGCGGAACTGGCAGTGGCGGCGGCCAAAGGGGTACCGGCTGACAGGCTGGGCAATAGTTGGGTAATCAGGCGCAGCAGGTTGGCCTTGAGGTCGTTCGGCAGAGCTTGGCCCTGGCCGCCCAATAGTTTGCTCTCTAGCAAAATACCGCTGTTCTCCAGGGCGGCGGCCAGGCCTTTTGGGGTGCTTAGCTGAGCGGCATCGGGCAGGGTGCCGAAGAGCTTATCGATGCTGGTGCGCAGGCCTTCGCTCATCTCGGCGCTGCCGCGCAGGCCTTGTAGGGCGCTGAATAAACCTTCCAATGAACCTTGGCGGTTGCTTTGTGAGGCCAATTGCTGGTTTAGCGCGAGTTGATCCAGGCGGCCGCTCAAAGGCAGAAAACTCAACGACTGGTTCCCCTGCACTTGTGCGCTGAGCAAACTGCCTACCGGCAGCGCCAGCGGAGTTTCCAGCGACAGCTTGCTGCCGGCTAGCTGCGTGTTGAGCAAGTTGACCACGACTTTGTAGACCACCTCTTGCGCGCGACCCTGCGGCAGTTGCTCGCGGGCGACCACCTTGCCTTGTAGCAGGGTGCCGACGGGTAATTGTTCGAGGTCCAGGCTGGTGAGCGGTTTATTGCCCCCGGCCAGTACGGCTAAGGCCAGGCGGGTTTCCGACAAGGCGGTCACCGCCAGTGAGGTGCCCTGGGCGATAGGCCTTGAACTGCTGGCTTCGAGGGTGGTTTGCCGGCCATTCTCCAGTGTCAGCTTGAGCAGTAACTGAAAGCTCTGTGCCACTTCTTTCAAGGCGATAACTTCGGCCTTGGCGGTTTCTCCGCTGAGCAGTAAGCCTTGCAGGGGTTGCAGCAGCTTCACCGCTTGGTCAGCCGCTACGGCATTGGGGCGGCTGCTGGGGGGCGTCGGCGGCATGGGCCGTGGACTGCTGATTTCGCTCATTGGTGGGTTACAACCTGTCGAAAATGCCCGCTGCGGGAGGCGGGGCATGGCATGTATAATCGCGCCCCGTCAGGGCCGGCTGCGTGTTTCACTTGCGTCAGTATAGCGGCCAAGACGCTGCCGACTTGAGCCGCTTTTGCCATCCACTTTAGGTACCGATGCCTTGATCAGTCCCCTTCTCGAAGCCGTGGCGCTCGCCTGTGAGCGAAACTGGCGCATGCTGTTCGAGCAGCTGGAAGTACGTCTGGTTCCCGGTGAGATGTTGCAGGTTGCCGGCCCTAACGGCAGCGGCAAGACCAGCCTGCTGCGCTTGTTAGCGGGTCTGATGCAACCGACTGCCGGCGAGATCCGCCTGAATGGTCGTCCGTTGACGGCGCAGCGTGCCGAGCTGGCGCGCAACCTGTTGTGGATTGGCCATGCCGCCGGCATCAAGGGCTTGCTGACGGCCGAAGAGAACCTCGGCTGGCTGTGCGCGCTGCATCAGCCGGCGGAACGCGATGCTATCTGGCAGGCGCTGGATGCGGTGGGGCTGCGCGGTTTTGAAGATGTGCCCTGTCATACCCTGTCCGCCGGCCAGCAGCGACGTGTGGCATTGGCGCGGTTGTACCTGCCTGGGCCGAAGCTGTGGGTGCTGGATGAGCCCTTCACTGCGCTAGATAAAGCTGCAGTGGCGCAGCTGGAAGACCATCTGGCCGCGCATTGTCAGCAAGGCGGCTTGGTGGTGCTGACCACGCATCACGAGTTACGCGTTAAACCGGCCGGTTATCGCGAGCTTGATTTGGGGCTGCGCACATCATGAGCAATGTTTTTACTCTGCTGCTGGCCCGCGAAGCGCGCTTGCTGTTTCGTCGTCCCGCCGAGCTGGCCAACCCCCTGGTGTTCTTCGCCATTGTGATTGCCCTGTTTCCTCTGGCAGTGGGGCCGCAGACGCAGTTATTACAAAGCCTTTCGCCTGGGCTGGTGTGGGTGGCGGCCCTATTGGCCGTGCTGCTCTCGCTGGACGGGCTGTTTCGCAGTGATTTTGAGGATGGCTCGCTGGAGCAGTGGGTCCTTTCGCCGCACCCCCTGGCTCTTCTGGTTTTGGCCAAGGTACTGGCACACTGGCTGTTTTCTGGGTTGGCGTTGGTGCTGTTGGCACCGTTGCTGGCCTTGATGCTGGGGTTACCTGAGCGCTGTTTACCGGTACTGCTGGTTTCCCTGCTGCTGGGCACCCCGGTGTTGAGCTTGCTGGGCGCCGTCGGTGCCGCGCTGACTGTGGGCCTCAAACGTGGCGGCCTGCTGCTCGCTTTGTTGATTTTGCCGTTGTACATCCCGGTGCTGATTCTCGGCAGCGGTGCGTTACAAGCCAGCCTGCAAGGATTGCCGGCGGTCGGCCACTTGTTGTGGTTGGCCAGCCTCACCGCATTGGCGGTGACCTTGACACCTTTTGCCATCGCCGCTGGTCTAACGATCAGTGTCGCTGAGTAGACAACTAAGCCTGAATGGCCGGCCGCCGCAGGTGCTTACCTGCACCGCGATCAGCCCTAGCACTGATGAGTAACCTGATGAACTGGACGTGGTTTCACAAGCTCGGCTCGCCCAAATGGTTTTATGAAATCAGCAGCCGCTGGCTTCCCTGGCTGGCCGTTGCCGCCGTCTTACTGCTGCTGGTTGGGTTGGTCTGGGGCCTGGCCTTTGCGCCGCCGGATTACCAGCAAGGCAACAGTTTTCGCATCATTTATATCCATGTCCCCGCGGCCTTTCTGGCTCAGTCGATCTACGTGATGTTGGCAGTCGCCGGCACCGTTGGCCTGGTGTGGAAAATGAAGTTGGCCGATGTCGCGCTGCAGCAGGCGGCGCCCATTGGTGCCTGGATCACCTTTATTGCCCTGGTGACTGGCGCGGTATGGGGCAAGCCGACCTGGGGCACCTACTGGGTCTGGGACGCACGCCTGACCTCGATGCTGATTCTGCTGTTCCTGTATTTCGGTGTGATCGCCTTGGGTAACGCCATCACCAACCGTGACAGCGCCGCCAAGGCCTGCGCGGTGCTGTCGATTGTCGGTGTGGTGAATATCCCGATCATCAAATACTCGGTGGAGTGGTGGAATACCCTGCATCAGCCCGCCACCTTCAGCGTGGTGGAAAAACCAAGCATGCCGTTTGAAATGTGGATGCCGCTGCTGATCATGGTGCTGGGCTTCTACTGCTTCTTTGGCGCGGTACTGCTGCTGCGCATGCGTTTGGAGGTGCTCAAGCGCGAGGCGCGCAGCAGTTGGGCCAAGGCCGAAGTGAAGGCGCAGGTGGAGAAAGGCCTATGAGTTTTGCCAGCTTTAGCGAGTTTCTCGCCATGGGGACCCATGGGCCATATGTCTGGTCCTGTTATGCCATCAGCCTGGTTGTGCTGGGGTTGAATGTGGCGCTGCCAATCCTGGCACGTCGACGTTATCTGCAAGACGAGGCGCGTCGTTTGCGCCGGGAGGAGTCGAAGTGAACCCGCTGCGCAAGAAACGCCTGTTTATCGTTCTGGCGATCATCGCTGGTGTAGGCATTGCCGTGGCTCTGGCCCTGAGCGCATTGCAGCAGAACATCAACCTGTTCTACACACCTACGCAAATTGCCAATGGTGACGCCCCGCAGGACACCCGGATTCGTGCCGGTGGCCTGGTCGAAGAGGGCTCCGTCACGCGTTCCAGCGATTCGCTGGAAACTGATTTTGTGGTGACCGACGGTGCCAAGCGCGTGACCATCCGCTACAGCGGCATCCTGCCGGACCTGTTCCGTGAGGGGCAGGGCATTGTCGCCATGGGCAAGCTCGACGCCAGCAATGTGTTAATTGCCGATGAAGTGCTGGCCAAACACGATGAAAACTACATGCCGCCGGAAGTCATGCAGGCGTTGGAGCAAAGCGGGATGAAGCAGAAACACGACGCGGCCCAAGCGGCCAAGCAGGCGTCCCGACTGGAGGCGGCGCAATGATCCCCGAACTCGGCCATTTGGCAATGATTCTGGCGCTGTGCATGGCGCTGGTGCAGGCGACATTACCAATGATTGGCGCCTGGCGCGGTGATCGCCAGTGGATGAGCCTGGCGGCACCGGCCGCCTGGGGTCAGTTTGCCTTCCTGCTGTTTTCCTTTATCTGCCTGACCTACGCCTTTATGGTCGACGACTTTACCGTCGCCTATGTGGCCAACAACTCCAACAGCGCGCTGCCCTGGTATTACAAATTCAGCGCCGTGTGGGGTGCCCACGAAGGTTCGCTGTTGCTCTGGGGCTTGATTCTCGCCGGCTGGACCTTTGCCGTGTCGATCTTCTCGCGTCAGCTACCGGAAGAAATGCTCGCGCGCGTGCTCGGGGTCATGGGCATCATCAGCATCGGCTTTCTGCTGTTTCTGATCGTGACGTCCAACCCGTTCGCGCGCTTGCTGTTTGATACCCCGGCCAATGGCCGTGATCTCAATCCGCTATTGCAGGATTTTGGCCTGATCGTGCACCCGCCGATGCTCTACATGGGCTATGTCGGTTTCTCGGTGGCATTTGCCTTCGCCATTGCCGCGTTGCTAGGCGGCAAACTTGATGCGGCCTGGGCGCGCTGGTCGCGGCCGTGGACCATCGTTGCCTGGGCCTTCCTCGGCATTGGTATCGCTTTGGGCTCCTGGTGGGCCTATTACGAACTCGGCTGGGGCGGCTGGTGGTTCTGGGATCCGGTGGAAAATGCCTCCTTTATGCCCTGGCTGGTTGGTACTGCGCTTATCCACTCCCTGGCCGTAACGGAAAAACGCGGTGTATTCAAAAGCTGGACCGTACTGCTGGCCATCGCTGCCTTCTCCCTCAGCTTACTGGGTACCTTCCTGGTACGTTCCGGCGTGCTCACCTCAGTGCATGCCTTCGCCAGCGACCCTGAGCGCGGCGTATTTATCCTGGCGTTCCTGTTGATCGTGGTGGGCAGCTCGCTGGCGCTGTTTGCAATCCGTGCGCCGGTGGTCAAGAGCCAGGTCGGCTTCGCCCTGTGGTCGCGGGAAACCCTGCTGCTGGTGAATAACCTGATTCTGGTAGTGTCCGCGGCGATGATTCTGCTCGGCACCCTGTACCCGTTGGTGCTGGACGCCATGACCGGCGCCAAGCTGTCGGTTGGTCCGCCGTACTTCAACGCGCTGTTCGTGCCGTTGATGGGCCTGTTGATGGCGATGATTGCGGTCGGTGTGCTGGTGCGCTGGAAAGACACGCCAGTTAAATGGTTGCTGAACATGCTCGCGCCGGTACTGATCGGCAGCGTGGTGCTGGCGGTTATCGCCACCTTCCTGGTGGGTGACTTTAACTGGGCGGTGCTCGGGGTCTGGCTGCTGGCTGCTTGGGTGGTTTTGGCCGGTGTGCGCGACATTCTTGAGAAAACCCGGCACAAGGGCTTGCTCAAAGGTTTGCCGAGCCTGACCCGCAGTTATTGGGGCATGCAGACGGCGCACCTGGGCATGGCGATCTGTGCGTTGGGCGTGGTGCTGACCAGTGTCGGCAGTTTCGAGCGTGATATGCGCATGGCTCCGGGTGAGTCAGTGGAGATTGGCGGTTATCAGTTCACTTTCGAAGGTGCCGAGCACTTTGAAGGGCCGAACTTCACCTCGGATAAAGGCACTGTGCGCATCCTCGAAGACGGCAAGCAGATTGCCGTGCTGCACCCTGAGAAGCGCTTGTACACCGTGCAGCAATCGGTGATGACCGAAGCCGGCATTGACGCCGGGATCACCCGAGACCTGTTCGTCGCCCTGGGTGAACCGTTGGAGAATGGCGCCTGGGCAGTGCGCGTGCACATCAAGCCGTTTGTGCGCTGGATCTGGTTCGGCGCGCTGCTGATGGGCTTTGGTGGCTTCCTTTCAGCCTCCGACAAACGCTACCGGATGAAGGTGCGCACCCGCGTGCGTGAAGCGCTGGGTATGGCGGGGGCGCAGGCATGAAGCGTTTGTTGCTGCTGTTGCCCCTGGCGCTTTTTCTCGGTGTGGCGGTGTTTCTCTACCGCGGGCTGTTCCTCGATCCGTCCGAGCTGCCATCGGCGCTGATCGACAAGCCCCTGCCGGCGTTCTCCCTGCCGGCCGTGCAGGACGGTAAGTTGCTCAGCGAGGCTGATCTCAAGGGCAAGCCTGCGCTGGTCAATGTCTGGGCCACCTGGTGTGTGGCTTGCCGGGTTGAACACCCGGTGCTGAACAAGTTGGCCAAGCTGGGCGTGAATATTTATGGGGTCAACTACAAGGACGACAATGCCGCCGCGCAAAAGTGGTTGGTGGAGTTCCATGACCCCTATCAGCTGAATATCAATGACGCCCGCGGCACTTTGGGTCTGGACCTAGGCGTGTATGGCGCGCCTGAGACCTTCCTGATCGACAAGGCCGGCATCATCCGCCACAAGTTTGTTGGCGTGATCGATGAGCGTGTTTGGCGTGAGCAGCTGGCGCCGCTGTATCAAGAATTGGTCGATGAGGCCCAGCCATGAGGCGTTTACTCACCGCCGCCGTGCTGGGTCTGGCTCTGTTAGGCACCGCTCAGGCCGCTATCGATACTTACGAGTTTGCCACTGAGGCCGAGCGCCAGCGTTATCGCAACCTGGTGCAAGAGCTACGTTGCCCTAAGTGCCAGAACCAGAACATCGCCGACTCCGATGCACCGATTGCCATGGACTTGCGTGCGCAGATCTTCCGCATGTTGGAGGAGGGCCAGAGCAACCAGCAGATCATCGATTATCTGGTCAGCCGCTATGGCGATTTCGTGCTCTACAAACCGCCGGTAACCGCGCGCACCCTGTTGCTGTGGTACGGCCCGGCCGGTCTGCTGATCGGTGGTTTCGCTTTGCTTGGGGTCATCCTGTTGCGTCGTCGTGGTAAGTCGGGTGGTGTCGCCAACGGCCTGTCTGCGGACGAGCAGCAGCGTCTGGCGACGTTGCTCAGCCAACGGCCCGCCAATCAACCGCCTGTGGATAAAAAAGACTGATGATTGAATTCTGGTTATGCGCCGGCCTGCTGTTGCTGACAGCCCTGGCATTTGTTCTGATTCCCGTGCTGCGTGGGCGCAAGCTCCAGGCTGAAGAAGACCGTACCGCCCTCAACGTGACCTTGTATCAAGAGCGCCTGCAGGACTTGCAGGCTCAGCACGCTGCAGGTGCGCTGAACGCCGAGCAGCTTGCCGCTGGCCGTGATGAGGCGGCCCGTGAGTTGCTGGCAGACACCGAAGGTGCGCAGGCGCTGCCGCCGCAGCGCACGCTGGGGCTTAAGGTCCCGTTGGTGTTTGCCTTGCTGATGCCCTTGCTGGGGTATGGCCTGTATCAGCATTGGGGGGCTATTGATGATGTCGAGCGCGCCCGCACCTTTGCGGATCAGCCGAAGACCATCGAGGAAATGACTGCGCGCTTGGAAGCTGCAGTCAAAAGTGATCCCAAATCGGCCGAAAGCTGGTACTTCCTCGGTCGCACCTATATGGCTCAGGAGCGTGCGGCGGAGGCTGCCCAGGCTTTTGAACGTGCCATTGAAGTAGCAGGACGTGCGCCTGAGCTGCTCGGGCAATGGGCGCAGGCGCTGTATTTTGCCGGTGGTAAGCAATGGACGCCGCAGTTGCAGGCGCTGACCGATGAGGCGCTTAAAGCCGATCTGGCGGAAGTCACCAGCCTCGGCCTGTTGGGTATTGCCGCCTACGAGAGCGGACAGTTCAAGCAGGCGATTGGTCACTGGCAGCAGCTGGTGGCGGTTCTGCCGGCTGAAGACCCTTCACGTCAGGCGATTCAGGGCGGGATAGACCGCGCCCGCGAGCAGCTTGGTGAGCCCGTTGAAGAGGCTGCAGTTACTGCCGGCCCTGGCCTGACCGTACAGGTGGCGCTCGCCGACGACTTGCAGGCCAAGGTGCAACCGGGCGATGCGGTATTTATCTTCGCCCGCGCGGTATCCGGGCCGCCGATGCCGCTGGCGGTCAAGCGCCTGACCGTGGCTGACTTGCCCGCTGAAGTGCGCTTGTCGGACAGCGACGCGATGATGCCGCAGTTGAAGATCTCAGGCTTCGAGCAGGTGCAGCTGGTGGCGCGTATTTCTCGCAGTGGCAATGCCACAGCCGGTGAGTGGGTCGGCAGCAGCCTGCCGCTGGCCAGCAAAACTACTGAGCCACAACAACTGCTGATCGACAGCGCGGACAGCACAGCGCCATGAGTCCGCTATGGCGTGGCGTTGTACTGGTCAGTTTGCTGAGCCTCGGCGCTTGCGTGCAGACGCCGCTCAGCACAGCGCCGGTGGCAAACCCGAGTGGCAGCAGCAACCACCCACGCTTTGCCCCGCCACCGGGGGTGGCCAGTCAGTGGGATGCACGGCTGGGGGTGTATGTGGTCGGTGGTGCTTCTCATCTGTACTACCGTGAGCGCACCTATTACCGCTGGAATGCTGGCTGGAGTTGGGCCACTAATCCGCAAGGGCCCTGGTTACCGACTGACAGCAGCGGTGTACCGCCCGGCCTGAATCGCCGCTACGCGCAGTAACTAGGGTTACGATCTGCTGCGCGTCGGCCCTACTGCGTTAAAAACAAGCTCGGAATGCTCATGTACAAAAGTACACTCCGCGTCCTCGCTTGTTTTGACCAGCCGGAGGCTGTTACTAACGTAGCGCCTTGCAGGACTCTAGCTCGCGAGATCTCAGGCAGCTTGGTTAGTGCGCGGGGCAGGGTGTCGCTGGGCGGCGCTCGATCTGCGGTTCGAAGTCTTCGATCAAACGGCAAATGGCTTGACCGTCAGGGGCGCAATCGTCCTTGTCGGCCCAGTCGTTGAAGGCGTTTTGCATCACCAGCGCCAGGCGTTGGCATTCCTCGATATGCGCCTGCAACGCAGCTAAGCGTTCGTGTAATAAGTCGCGCACCTCGGCGCACGGTGCGTGGCCGTTATCGGCGCTGCTGATGATTTGTTGCGTGTCTTTCAGGCTAAAACCCAGGCGGCGGGCGCGGGCGATAAAACGCAGGCGTTGCAGATCCGCATTGGAATACTGCTGGTAGCGGTTATCCGGGTTGCGTGTGGGCCTGAGCAGGCCAAGATCGGTGTAATGGCGTACGGTCTCGCTGCTGACTGCCGCAGCTTTGGCCAGTTGGGCGACGCGCATGAGCCTTGTTCTCCAATAGTGCTAGGCCGCGTCAGGTTAAAACCTGGGGGCGGCCCTTGGGTCAAGCTACTCGGCAATCTGCAGCTTGCGCGACTCGTGATAGAAGAAGCGAATTTTCTCGTACTCAAATGGCGAGTTGAGTTGGCCGTAGCGGAAGTTCACCGTTGAGCGTTGGTCTACGACCTCCAGTAGTGTGATTTCCGGATGGTTAGTGCTGACTTCGGCAACATTCAGCCAGTTAACCTGGCTTTTCGCTGCAAAGTCAGCAACCAAACCGCCGGTATCGCGCAGGTTGGACGGGCCCAGTAGCGGCAGTATCAGGTAAGGCCCCGCTGGAGTGCCGTAATAGCCGAGGGTCTGGCCAAAGTCTTCTTTCTGCTTGGGTAGGCCCATCAGCGTGGCCGGGTCCCACAGGCCGGCGACACCAATGGTGGTGTTGAATAGCAGGCGTGCGGTGGTCTGTAGGGTGCGTTTGCCTTTGAACTGCAACGCACTGTTGAGCAGGTTGGGTACATCCCCCAGGTTACTGAAGAAGTTGCTGACGCCGGTTTGTACCAGCGTGGGTGTGATGTAGCGGTAACCATCGACAATCGGCAGAAATACCCATTCATCAAAGCGGTAGTTGAAGTGGTAGACGCGGCGGTTCCACGACTCTAATGGGTCATAAACATTCAATGCGCTGAGGGTTGAGCGCTCGAACTCACGCTGGTCCAGGCCTGGGTTAAATTGCAGGTGCTGCATCGGCTGCTTGAAGCCGTCGTCGTCGGTCGTGTGCTCTGCGCAGGCCAGGTTGCTGGCCTGCAGCAGGCTAAAAAACACGGCAAGGGGAATAGGCTTAGCCACGGAAAAACTCCAGCATGGCGTCGCTGTTGACGCGGTAGTTGAGGTTGCCGCAATGGCCACCCAGCGGATAAACAGTCAGGCGTTCGCCCATTGTGCGGCGTAGAAAGCCCAGGTCGCCAGGGCCGAGAATGACGTCATCGGCGTTATGCATGACGGCAATTTTGCTGCTGTTCTTCAGGTAGTCAGCCACGGCATACAGGCTGACCTGGTCGATCAGTTGCGCCAGGCTGCCGCCGTCGTAGCGGGCCCGCCACATCGGGATCACCTGTTCGGTCAGGTAGCAATCAAAGTCACACTTCAGCGCATTCTTGAAGAATGGGCTCAGGCTGGTGTTTTCGGTGATTGGATAGTTGATCGGGGTGATCAGGCCGCGGCGGTTGATCAGGTCCGAGGTAAAGGCAATGTCGGCGGAGGAGAAGCGAAACGCCGCACCGATCAGCATGGCCATCTGCTCGTCGCTGAGTTTCTCCTTGGAGTTCTGGAAGTCATAGAGCAGGGCGTCGTTGATATCAACGTAGCCCTTGTCCTGGAAATAGTGGGTCAGCTTGCCCAGTACCAATTCGTAGAAGGTGGTGCTGCTGTCGATCCCTTTAACCTTGGTTTGCACCATGCGGTCGAGGTTGGTCACCGAGGTGTAGAGGTTGACCGGCGGGTTGAGCAGCAAAACGCGCTTGAAGTTGAAGCTGCGACGGGTTTCATCCAGTTCGCTAACAAACGCCGCCTGCAAAGCGCCCAGGCTGTAGCCAGTGAGGTGAAACGCGCTGACTTTCAGCCGCGGATGCTGAGCGCGAACCGCCTGCATGGCGCGGTACAGATCGTCGGCATCGTCACGGGTAATGCCCGGTGTGGCAAAGCGCGAGGCTGAGGACATAAAGTCATAGCTGGTGGGCGATGACAGTTGCACCACGTGATAACCGGCACCGTAGAACAGCTTCTTCAGGTACTCCGGGGTGCTGCTGGCGTAATGCGCGCCGGTGCCGGCGATGATAAAGATCAGTGGTGCCTCGCCACGTTGCTTGGCCAGGCGGTAGCGCATTTTGGTGACGGGCCAGAAGTTGTCCGGCAGCTCAAATTCACGCCCCGGGCGCAGTTTGATCTGGTAATCACGCTGGTTGATATCGGCATCTGCCGGCAGCTTTGGGCGTAGTTCTGGCGGGGTTGTTACCAGGGTGGCTTCGAAGGCGTTACTGATGGGGTAGCCATAGCTGTCAGCGTTGATGTCGGCGGCGCTGGCGCTAGTGACCAGAGCCAGGCAGCCGAGAAGGGCAAGCAGGCGAAGGAAATACGGCATGGCTAAATCTCTTGAGAGCGAGGGCTGTTGCTGGTGTCGCAGTGCAATGCGGATCGATTTGACCACATAAGCCCGACCAAGTGCCGTTTAGTTATAGACGCCTCATCCTCAGCTAGGCGCCGCTTTGTTGAGCGCCGGGATGATTAGGGTAGTACAGCCAGCTGTTCGACCCAGATCAGTTCGCAAGCACCGTCGCCGGTGTCCTCACGACTGAGCGAACTGACCCAGCGATAGCCATCGTCACCATCAACGCGCACCAGTTGGCCCGCCAGGCGAATCTGCTGGCCCTCTTTGAGCTGTGCCAGGGTTTTGGCCACTTCGGGGGTAGCGGGTATCAGGTGCATGTTGGCGCTGTGTGTCTCGATTTGACGGCGCGCAATGGGCAGTTGCTCAGCGCGCCAAAAGTACCAGCGGTTGCGCTGACTGATACTGATATGGCGGATAACCTCGGGGTCGGCCATCGGTCCCCAGCCAAGCGCCAGGTCGGTCGGCGACAGCTTGGCGCCGCGGTCGAGGTAATAGTCTTCGCGGGCCAGAATACGTGCTTCCAGCTGGAAGCTTTGTAGGGCGCTGACGGTATATTCGGCCACGCGCCAGCTGCCGTTGCTCACTGAGGTGCTTGCTGGCAGGTTGCTGGGCGTGGGCAGCAGCATGACCCACAGCATCCAAAGGCCGAGTAGGCTGGCGGTGAGCAGTATTAGGCGGCGTATAAGCATGGCTGGATTTTAGCCGCAGCGACCTTAAATAGGCGATCTTGAGCGTGTTATCGCTGCCGCCTCAGCTTATCCTACGCGCCCTTCTTATCTGTCTGGTTTGCTTATGTCCCGTTACCTGTCCAGTACGGCTCTGTTGATCGTGGCAGCGCTGTGTTTGGCGCTGAGCGTTGCGCTGCGTTACCAGCTGATGGAAGGCGCGCAGTGGGTCGGTCTATGCGTCGAAGCCCCGCAGCAGTTGGCTTGCCAGGTGCGCGCAAGCCTTGGCTGGTTGATCCACTTCGGGGTAATGGCCTGGGCTTCGTTGGTGTGTGCCGTGTTGGCATTTGTGCTGCCAGGTGCCTGGGGTAAGCGCCTGGCAGTGCCTGCATTGCTGCTCGCTCTGCCGGCGCTAGTGCTGTACAGCGCTAGCCTGGGTGTGTTCGCCGTGGTGCTGGCGCTGCTGCGCTGGGTGCGTGCGCCGCGCACCGCCTGATCAGGCGGTTTGTGGTTTGGTCCGCAGGCTGCTCCAGAGCGCTGCGACCAGCAACGCGCAAGTCATGGCCCAACCCAGGGCTTGCCAGTTGCTCAGGGTTTCCTGGTACAGCTGCGGCGCAATGCCCGCGCCGATCAGCAGGGCCAGCAGGGCTACTTCGCGGCGATAACCGGCCACCGGCCGGAATAGATAGACCAGTGCCGGCAGCAAGAGTGCGGCGCTGGGGAAGCTGCGGTAGCGAGCATCCACCACGAGCGCCAGCATCATCACCGCGCCGGCAAAGCCGCTCAGCGCCAGCCACAGTGCGCCACGGCTGTGCAGCCAATGGAGCAGGCGAGCGCGCCAGCCATCATGGCGGCCCAGAAACAGCGCTGCGTGGCTCAGTACCAGCAGATTCAGCACAATTAGCGCGGCGGCCCAGAGCCATTCGCCGAGGTAGCGACTGGTCACCAGTGCTAACTCAGCAAACAACCCAATACAGGCCGCGCCCAGCGCCGCTAGCAGCGGTAACAGCAGTGCTGCGCGGGGTGAGTGTGGGCGGCCAGCAAGCAGCAGTGTGGCGGCAAACAGGCTCAGGCTTAGCGCCAACCAGGCCGGCCAGTGCGGCAGATTGGAAACGGGCCCGGCGAGGATCGATTTGTCCTGCCGGTCGGCGTCGTACAGGCCCCAGTAACCGCCCACGGCGCCTTCGCTGATGCGTTTCCACGGTTGGTCGAAGGCTTCGATCAGGTTGTAGTGCCAGCCGTTTTGTTCAGCCATGGCGACGAAGCCGCGAATGAATTTCGCTTGGTTGACCCGGCTCGGTACGGCAGTTTCACGCTGGCGGCCTTCACTGGGCCAGCCAGTTTCGCCGATCAGAATGTCCTTCGGCGCATAGGCCTTACCAAACGTCTGGCGCACCTCGGCGACTTCATGCAGGGCGGTTTCGATACCCGCGGGGTTGTCTTCCCAGTAGGGCAGCAAGTGGATGGTGATGAAGTCCACCGCCGGGGCGACTTGCGGGTGCTTGAGCCAGAATTCCCAGACATCGGCGTAGGTCACGGGCTGCTTGATCTGTGCCTTGACCTGCTCAATCAGTGCCACCAGTTGTTCGGGTGTGACTTCCTTGCGCAGCAAGGCCTCGTTACCGACGATCACCGCCTGGACAACATCCGGGTGTGCGTTGGCGACTTTGACCAGATTGGCGATTTCAACGGCGGTGTCGGCGGGGTTGCGGCTGACCCAGGCGCCGACGATCAATTTCAATTCATGCTTGCGCGCCATATTCGGCAGCTCTTCCAGGCCAGTCACCGAGTAGGTGCGCAGGCACTCAAAGCGCTTGGCCAGTATTGCCAGGTCGGCGTCCATACGCTCGGGGCGTAATTGGATGGGCTGATCGAAGGGCGACTGATCTTTGTCGAACGGCGTGTAGGACGCACATTGCAGTTTGTGCGTCGGGGTCGCGGCGTCGGCCAACTCAAGCGGTTGGCCAATGCCAAACCACAGGCCGAAAAGTGCCAGCAGACCGAGGAGGCAGGCAAACAGGTAAGGCGCTGCAGGAAAGCGGGAAGTGGCGGGCATGAGCGGGCGCGTGTGGTGGCTGAGCCGCGCATAGTAGCGGATTGCCCTTGCACTTGGCGGGCTGTTTTTGTGCGCGGCTCAGTTGTTTTAAGCCGGCATTAATCACTCAGGCTTGGTGATGCAACCAGGCATGTTTCGGCCGTGCATCGTTCGCCACTGAGCGGCCTTCGATGCGCTGCCAGACTTTCTCGTGGAAGTAGAAACCCACCGAGTTGCACAGCGGCTCGATGGCGGCCACCAGACCGCTGGCGGCGATGCTGCCGGTCAGGGCGTAAGTCACGGCGAAGGCAATGCAAAAGTGCATCAGGGTGAAGGTTAGAGTCTTAAGCATGCTGCACCTCAATTGAGAATTACTCTTTATTGAGATCTAGCCTAGTGGCTCAAGTTTGATTGGAGAAATGTTGTGTATGAATGGAGTTAATAGTTTTTGGTAATTGGTGCGGTTGGCTGCCGATGCCGTCATTGGTGGGCGAATCAACAACAGTTTTCAACGTAGCCTGGCGACGGCCTGAGGGATGGTTATCCGTGGATGGCAAGCAATAAAAAACCCGCGCTAGGCGGGTTTTTGTTTTCAAGCGTGCTTGAAATGCTGCGTGGTACTTGATTCAAGTCTATGAGCAACTGGTAAATACCAGCGGCGCTTTCAGTTTGTATCGCGACCCAAAAATGGTCGGGGTAGGGGGATTCGAACTCCCGACATCCTGCTCCCAAAGCAGGCGCGCTACCGGACTGCGCTATACCCCGATGAACAACTGGCTCCGCGACCTGGACTCGAACCAGGGACCCAATGATTAACAGTCATTTGCTCTACCGACTGAGCTATCGCGGAACGATGGCGCGTATCCTACTGATTCAAAAGGGGAAGTCAAGCCCTTGATGACTTCCCCTTTGAATTTATAGGACGGCGGCGATGGCTTGAGTCACGGCAGGCAGATTGCGCTGGTTGAGTGCCGCCACGCAGATGCGTCCGGTGCCCACAGCGTAGATGCCGAACTCGTTGCGCAGGCGCTCGACTTGTTCGGTCGTCAGGCCGGAGTAAGAGAACATGCCGCGCTGTTGTGCCACAAAGCTGAAGTCGCGTTTAGCGCCTAGCGCCGCCAGCTGCTCGACCATGGCCATGCGCATGCCGCGAATACGTTCGCGCATTTCACCCAGCTCGGCTTCCCACATGGCACGCAGTTCCGGGCTGTTGAGCACGGTGGCGACTACGCTGGCACCGTGAGTCGGCGGGTTGGAGTAGTTGGTGCGGATGACGCGCTTGACCTGCGACAGTACGCGCCCGGTTTCTTCTTGCGAGCCGGTCACGATGGACAGCGCGCCCACGCGCTCGCCATACAGGGAGAACGACTTGGAGAACGAGCTGGAGACGAAGAAGGTCAGGTCGGACTCAGCAAACAAGCGCACCGCTTCGGCGTCTTGCTCAATGCCATCGCCAAAACCTTGATAGGCGATGTCGAGGAAGGGTACGTGCTCGCGCTCGCGGAGGATTTCCAGCACAGCTTTCCAGTCGTCCAGGGTCAGGTCGACACCGGTCGGGTTATGACAGCAGGCATGCAGCACGACGATGGAGCGCACAGGCAGGTTTTTCAGGTCTTCGAGCAGGCCACCGCGGTTAACGCCGTTGCTGAAGGCGTCGTAGTAGCGGTAGTTGCGCACCGGGAAACCGGCGGACTCAAACAGCGCGCGGTGGTTTTCCCAGCTTGGGTCGCTGATGGCGACGGTGGCGTCAGGCAGCAAGCGCTTAAGGAAGTCGGCACCGACTTTCAGCGCGCCTGTACCACCAATGGCCTGAGTAGTGATCACACGGCCTTGTTCAAGCAGTGGCGAGCCCTTGCCGAACAGCATGGTTTGCACGGCTTGGTCATAGGCGGCAATGCCTTCGATCGGCAGATAGCCACGTGGCGCATGGGCTGCGGTCAGGATGGTTTCCGCTTCGGCCACTGCACGGAGCAGCGGGATGCGCCCTTCTTCGGTGGTGTAAACACCGACGCCCAGGTTGACCTTGGTGGTGCGAGGGTCAGCGTTGAATGCTTCGTTGAGGCCCAGGATTGGGTCGCGCGGCGCCATTTCGACGGCAGAGAACAGGCTCATGGGATGCGGCAACTCGAAGAGGAAGGTAAGTATTAAGCAACACCCCGCTACGACTGGCACTAGGGGTTGCGTAAGTGGCCCGGTAGTATACCGGCCCATAACGCGTGTCGCGACAGCGCGCGCATGCATTTCAGTGTTATGACGTAGGCTTTCAGATCGCGTCACAGTCACTTGCCGAGGTCAGTCATGTCCGAGTTTCAATTGGTCACCCGTTTTCAGCCGGCCGGCGATCAGCCGGAGGCGATTCGGCAGATGGTTGAGGGCCTGGAGGCGGGTCTTTCGCATCAGACACTGCTCGGCGTAACCGGCTCGGGCAAGACCTTTTCCATCGCCAACGTGATCGCGCAGATTCAGCGCCCGACCTTGGTGCTGGCGCCGAACAAAACCCTGGCCGCGCAGTTGTATGGCGAGTTCAAGAGCTTCTTCCCGAACAATGCGGTGGAGTATTTCGTTTCCTACTACGACTACTACCAGCCAGAAGCCTATGTGCCGTCCTCCGATACCTTTATCGAGAAAGACGCCTCGATCAACGACCATATCGAGCAGATGCGTTTGTCGGCGACCAAGGCGTTACTGGAGCGGCCAGACGCCATCATCGTCACCACGGTGTCGTGCATCTACGGTCTGGGCAGCCCTGAGTCGTATTTGAAAATGGTGTTGCACGTCGACCGCGGCGACAAAATGGACCAGCGCGCCTTGTTGCGCCGCCTGGCTGACTTGCAATACACCCGCAACGACATGGATTTCGCCCGTTCGACCTTCCGCGTACGCGGCGATGTGATTGATATCTTCCCGGCGGAATCCGATCTGGAGGCCGTGCGCATCGAGTTGTTTGATGATGAGGTGGAGAGCATCTCCTCGTTCGACCCGCTGACCGGCGAAGTCATCCGCAAGCTGCCGCGCTTTACCTTCTACCCCAAGAGCCACTACGTCACCCCGCGTGACGTGTTGCTGGAGGCGGTGGAGAAGATCAAGGTCGAGCTGGTTGAGCGCCTGGAGTACCTGCGCAGTAACAACAAGCTGGTGGAAGCGCAGCGCCTGGAGCAGCGCACCCGTTTCGATCTGGAAATGATCGTCGAGCTGGGTTACTGCAACGGCATCGAAAACTACTCGCGCTACCTCTCCGGTCGCGACTCCGGTCAGCCGCCGCCGACCTTGTACGACTACCTGCCGGACGAAGCGCTGCTGGTGATCGACGAATCCCACGTTTCGGTGCCGCAGGTCGGCGCTATGTACAAGGGCGACCGTTCGCGCAAGGAAACCCTGGTCGAGTACGGCTTCCGTCTGCCCTCAGCGCTGGACAACCGGCCAATGAAGTTTGAAGAGTGGGAAGCGGCCAGCCCGCAAACCATCTTCGTTTCGGCCACGCCGGGTAACTACGAGGCCGAGCACGCCGGGCGAGTGATTGAGCAAGTAGTGCGGCCGACCGGGCTGGTCGACCCGCAGATCGAGGTGCGTCCGGCGCTGACCCAGGTCGATGATCTGCTTTCGGAGATCCACAAGCGCGTGGCGATTGAGGAGCGTGTATTGGTCACCACCCTGACCAAACGCATGGCCGAGGATTTGACCGATTACCTGGCCGATCACGGCGTTAAGGTGCGCTACCTGCACTCGGATATCGATACCGTTGAGCGGGTGGAGATTATTCGCGACCTGCGCATCGGTGCCTTTGACGTGTTGGTGGGGATCAACCTGCTGCGCGAAGGCCTGGATATGCCGGAAGTCTCGCTGGTGGCGATTCTCGATGCTGATAAAGAGGGCTTCCTGCGCTCTGAGCGCTCGTTGATCCAGACCATTGGCCGCGCCGCTCGTAACCTCAATGGACGGGCGATTTTGTATGCCGACCGCATGACCGGTTCGATGGAGCGGGCGATTGGTGAAACCGAGCGTCGGCGCGACAAGCAGATTGCCTTCAACGAAGCCAATGGCATCACCCCCAAGGGTGTGTTCAAGGACGTTAAGGACATTCTTGAAGGCGCTGTTGTGCCTGGTGCGCGCAGCAAGAAGCGCAAAGGCATGGCGCAGGCGGCGGAAGAAAGTGCGCGTTACGAGAATGAACTGCGTTCGCCGAGCGAGATCACGAAACGCATTCGCCAGCTCGAAGAGAAAATGTATGCCCTGTCGCGCGACCTCGAATTTGAAGCCGCCGCGCAGCTGCGTGATGAGATCCAGAAGCTGCGCGATCGCCTACTACAAGTGTGATTGCTTGACTGTGGGAGGGGCTTTAGCCGCGACAAGGCGCCTGCTTTGTTCGCGGCTAAAGCGGAGTGCCACCCAGCCCCTCCCACAGAATGCTGTTCAGCGGCGGCCGAAAATAATCAGCACCACGCCGCCCAGGGTAATGCCGCAGGCGAGCATGGCTAGCAGGCTGAGGTGTTCGTCCAGTAGCAGGTAACCCAGCAGCAGGGCGACGACGGGATTCACAAAGGCAAAGGTCGATACCAGGCTGGGGCGCACTTCGCGCAGTAACCAGAAATAGGCTGGGTACACGCCCAGGCTCACTGGCAGTATCAGGTATGCCAGCCAGAGCCAGGCGTTAGCACTCAGGCTATGCAGGTCGAGGCTTTGCCAGTCACCGTGCCAAAGGCCGAATAAACCGAGCAGCAGTGCGCCGATCAGCATTTGCAGGCTCAGCCCCAGCCAGCTGGAGCGAAACGGCGGGCGTTGACGCAATAGCCAGGCGCCGCAGGCCCACAGCAGAGTGGCGCCGACCACCAGCAGGCCGGCTAACCACTGCTCGGCTGAGGCGCTCTGGCCCAGGCCGTTATTCATCAGCAGCACGATGCCACTGCAGGCCAGCGCCAGGCCGCACATCACCCACAGTGGTGGGCGCTCCCCGAGCAGCCATTCCAGCGCCACACTCCAGAGTGGCAGCGTGGTGTAGAGCATGGCGAGCATGCCGGTCGGCAAATACTGGTTGGCGTAGATCAAGGCGCCCTGGCCGACTGTAATTAGGCTTAACCCCCCCAGCAGTACGCCGCCCCAATCGCTGCGCTGAATACGCAGCTGGCCGCTGAGAATTACCCACGCCAGGGCCAATAGCCCTGCCAGCGAGAAGCGCAGGCTGCCGATGACGAACGGTGGCAGTTCCAGCAGCAGGAAGTGGTTGGCCAGGTAGGTGGTGCCCCAGCCCAGGTAAATAATGGCAAAAGCGCCTATCAGCAACAGTGTGCGGGCGCGTGCAGCGGACTCAGACATGGGTAACCTGAAACAACGCTGCGCCGAGAACCGGCGCAGGGTATGGATTAGTGAGCGGCACCACCTGTGGCGCCGGCAGGCAACTTACGGGTCAGCAGCACGGCGAGCATGCTGATGCCGAGGGCGATGCCAATGCAATGGAAGGCGTCATTGTAGGCCATGATCGCCGCCTGCTGATGGGTGATTTCGCTGAGCTTGGCCAGGGCCGCCTGCTCACTGCCGAGCTTCTCGGTTAACAGCGCCAGGCGCTCGGCGACTTGCGGATTGCTCGGTACCAGCGACTCGCGCAGGTAATCGAAATACACCTTGGCGCGGCTGTCGAGCAGGGTGGCGAGGAGGGCGATACCGATGGCGCCGCCGAGGTTGCGCAGGATGTTGAACAGGCTGGACGCCGAACCGGCATCCTGTGGCATGACGTAGGCGGTAGCGATCAGTGAGATGGTCACCATCACCAAGGGCTGGCCGAGTGCGCGGATGATCTGAATATGGTTGAACTGCTCGCCGGCAAAGTCCGGATTGAGAACCCCGGAGAGGAAACTGGCGCCGCCGAACAGGCCAAAGCCAATGGCGCAGAGCCACTTCGGCGAGATCTTTTTCATCATCAGTGGCACAAAGGGGATCAGGAACAGCTGCGGCACGCCCATCCACATGATTACTTCGCCAATCTGCAGGGCGTTGTAGCCCTGAATCTGCGCCAGATACAACGGCAGCACATAGATTGAGCCATACAGGCCCATGCCCAGGCCGACGCTGGAAATACTCGACAGGCCAAAGTTGCGCTCGCGCAGCACGCCGAGGTTGATCAGTGGGTTGGGTCTGGATGTCTGCAGAATGAAGAACAGCACCAGGCTGATCGCCGCCACGCTGCCCAGGCCGCTGATCAGGCTGGACTCTAGCCAATCCTTGCGATGCCCTTCTTCGAGAAACACCTGCAGGCAGCCAAGCCCGAGGCCCAGGGTGAGGATGCCGGCATAGTCGGTTTTCTTGAGCATTTCCCAGTGCGGGGCTTTCTTTTCCAGGCCATACATCAGCCCGGCAATCATCAGCAGGCCCGGCGGCACGTTGATGTAGAAGATGTATTCCCAGCCGAAGTTTTCGGTCAGCCAGCCGCCAAGTGTGGGGCCGATTGACGGCGCGAAGGTCGCGGTCAGGGCAAACAGCGCCATGCCCTTGGCACGGTGATGCTCGGGCAGTTTGATCAGCGTCAGGGTAAACGCCAGGGGGATCAGCGCGCCGCCGGTAAAGCCCTGCATGGCGCGGAACACGATCATGCTCTCCAGGCTCCAGGCCAGCGAGCACAGGAGCGAGGAGAACAGAAAGCCGATGGACACCCACACCGCCAAGCGCCGTGCCGAGAGCAGCTGCACCAGCCAGGCGGTGAGCGGGATCATGATGATCTCCGCGACCAGGTAGGAGGTAGAGATCCACGAGCCTTCTTCCAGGGTGGCCGACAGTGCGCCCTGGATGTCCTTGAGGGAGGAGTTGGTGATCTGGATGTCCAGCACGGCCATGAATGCGCCGAGCATGGCGCTCATCACCGCAATCCAGTCACGCCGGCTCGGTTCGCCAGTGGGGCGAAGCAGGGCATCAGCCGCCATGGCGAGCGTTGTCGTTGATATCGATGGTGACTTCGACCGACATGCCTGGGCGGATCAGCCCTTTGAGCGGGTTGTCTGCGGCGAACGTCAGTTTCACCGGGATGCGTTGCACCACTTTGGTGAAGTTGCCGGTGGCATTGTCGGGGGGTAACAGGCTGAACTGTGCGCCGGATGCCGCGAACAGGCTCTCTACCCGCCCTTCGATAGGCGTATCGGGATAGCTGTCGAAGGTCAGTTCCGCGCTCTGCCCGGGCCGCATACGGCCGATCTGGGTTTCCTTGAAGTTGGCTTGAATCCAGATGTCCTGATCCGGCACCAGCGACAACAGGTAAGCGCCGGCCTGGACGACTTGGCCGTTACGTGCGGCGCGCTGGCCGATAAAGCCGCTGATCGAGGCGTGAATCTGCGTGCGTGTGAGGTTCAGTTCGGCTTGCGCCAGGTCGCTGCGGGCGCTGGCGATCTGTGCTTGCAGGCGCTTGATCTCGGCATTGAGGGTGTTGATCTGCTGGCGCTGGGCTTGCAGGTCCGCCTGGGCTTTGCTGACGTGCGAGCGGGCGATACGGCTGTCGGCGGCCAAGGTGGTCACGCGCTCTTCGGAGACGAAGCCTGGCTTGCGCAGGGCTTGGGCGCGCGAAAGATCAATCTGCGTGCGCCCTAGGGTGGCTTCGCTAGCCGAAACATCGGCCTGGCTGGCGGCTATCAGGCTGGCTTGTTGCTCCAGCGTGCTGCGCGCCTGGCTGAGTTCGGCTTCGCGGGTCGCCAGGGTGGCGATAGCGCGTTGCTTGGCTAGCTCAAAATCAGCGCTTTCCAGCACCAATAGCAACTCGCCTTTTTCAACGTACTGATTGTCCTGCACCAGCACTTGCTCAATGCGGGCGCCAAGTTGGCTGGATACGCGGGTGATTTCCCCTTGAACGTAGGCATTGTCGGTGCTTTCGAGGTAACGCCCGATCAGCAGCCAGTGGCCGAATAGAGCGGTAGCAATCAGGGCGAGAATGGTCAGGAAGATGAACAGGCGGCGTTTCAGTTGGGCGGGCATAGCGTGCGCTCGAGGCTCGGGCAAAAGTGTAAGCAAATTTACCAGTGTTCCTTTAGCGCCTGTAGTCGTTAGACTTAGGGGGTGTTCTCATTCAGGAGGGCCATATGACAGCAGACACAAGGGATAACATCGACTGGTAATTCCTGGCCAGTCGCTCATATCGTGTCGCTATCCGGCGGAACTGCTTCAGCTTCTGGAAAAAGCGCTCTACCAGGTTGCGAGCCTTGTACAGATGTCGAT
>JAHIWP010000059.1 GCA_018816095.1 Gammaproteobacteria bacterium | reverse complement strand
TCAGGCAGAGTGGCAGGTAACGGGCGGGCTTCGATACGCATCAGGATTCCGGTACAAACGGTGCGGAACGTCCGCTCCTATTTTTTATTAGGGAGACGCAGAGAATCTGTTTTCGATCTCGCGAGCTAGAGTCATGCAAGGCAAAAACAGGCGAGGAAGCGGAGTTTACTGGCTGTAAATGAGCATTCCGAGCCTGTTTTTAACGCAGCAGGGCCGACGCGCAGCAGATCGCAAATAGGTTCTTAGCGCTCGCCGATCAACCACTCAATAGGCAGCTCATGCTGGCCACGCTCATCGGTGACGAACAGTTCGCCGTCGCTGATCATCACGCTCCAGTTCAGTGAGCGGGGCATATCCAGCGCCAGCTTGGCCAGGGCTTCCTGGTCCAGCGCCACCACGTTGATGTTCTTCAGGGTACGCACCGGATCGAGTTCTTTGGTCTGCCAGACGCGCAGATTGCCGTAGGCCACCAGGCTGAATTTCTCGGTACGCCGCGAGCACCAGGTCATGCGCTCGCTGTCCGGCTGGCCAACTTCTATCCAGTGCAGCACGCGATCATCCAGGCTCTTTTCCCACAGGGCGGGCTCATCGACATCCGACAGGCCGCGACCGAACGCCAAATGCTCGTGATAGAACAAGGCATAAGCCACCAGGCGCGCGGCCAGGCGCTCTTCGGTTTCCGAAGGGTGCTTGGCTACGGTGAAACGCAGATTTTCATAGACGCTGCGGTCCATGTCGGTGAGGTTAAGCTCGATTTTGTAGGTGGTAGACGGCAGGGCCATGCTGGGACTTCTTACTGGGCGAAAAGAGCGCAAGTCTAACCCGAAACGCCACTCGCCCGTAGGGCACGCCCACTCAACAGCGCATTTTCCGCTCGCTGCCGTCCTCAGGATCACGGTAATCAATAATCGCCTGGCACGTGCTCAGGTCGACATACACGCGGCAGTAATGCTCGCCATGACGCCAGGCCATGGCCACGCTGCTTTCACCGGACTGATTCAACTCAAAGCGCCCGTCAAAGGCCGGATGGCTGTTGCGCAGACGCATCAGCGGCAACAAGCGCTGTACCAGCGGCTGCTGCAGCGCCTCTTCGGCCTCTTCCAGGCTGTAGTAGTGCCGATTGACGTCGCGCGCCTCGCCGCTTGCGCTACACCGCTCAAAATCATTACAGCCGGCCAGCAGGCCAACGTAGTAAACCTGCGGAATACCCGGGGTGAAGAACTGAATGGCACGCGCGGCAATGTAGGCATCGTCATTGCGCAGCAGGGCTTCATAGAAGGTGCAGGTCAGCTGATAAATCGCGCCGACGCTGTGCACGCTGACCGCTGAACGACGCATGATCGGGTCGGCACTGCGGGTCGAAACCTCATCGACCAGAAAGCGAATTTCCGCCTCCGGCAGCATGCTATCCACATCTGGAATACAGATGCCGTCATGGGTATCCAGCACGGTGATCTGATTGCGCGGGCACATGCGCAGCCACTGTTTCAGGTAGCGGCTTTGCCCGCTGAGAAAGGCATGCAGCACCAGCGGTGGCAAGGCGAACGCATACGGGCGCATATGCCGACGCGATATGGCGTACTGGTAGCTGATGTGGTCGTGAACCTCAGGCAGCATCTCTGCGCCGTACTTCTCGCCGGTTTCACGGAACCAGTCGAGGATGCGATAGACATCCGGCTCGACCAAAAAACAGCTGCTGCCAATCTTCTTGGTGGTGTAACCGAACGCATCCAGTCGAAACAGTTTGACCCCGCGCGCGGCGAGAAAGGCCATGTACCGCTCCATCAACTGATAGGTCAGTGGCGACGCGTAGTTGAGGTCGATTTGCCGCTCAGTGAAGGTGCACCACACTCGGCACGTCTCGCCATTGGCCAGGCGCACATCGCGAAACGGTTCTTTCTCCTTGCGGATGTGAATCTTGGCCAGGTCTTCCAGGCTGATCTCGCCCAGCTTATCAACCTGCACAAACAAGTCGGCGTAGGCAGAGTCCTGGCCACGGGCAACAAAATCGAGAAACTCGGGCGACTCATCGGAAATATGGCTGATCACCAGATCAACACACAGATCAAAGCGCGCCGAGATACGCTCGACATCCGCCCAATCGCCGTAGCGCGGGTCGACTTCCATATGCGTTAACGGTGAAAAGCCACCGTCCGCATTGGACGGATACATCGGCAGCAAATGCACGCCAGCGACGGCATCAGCCAGGTGTCGGTCAAGCAGCGTGTAGAGGCTGCCAAGATTGCCACCCAAGCGATCTGGATAGGTGATCAACTGAATCGCGTTGCGCAATGCCATGCTCGCTCCTCATTTGCCAAAACACCCGCCTGCTGTTTGCAGCAGGGCTGTGACTGACCTTAGCGAGACATCGCGGTCATGACCAGCGCGCAGCCGCCATCGACATACCCTGTGCATATTTTCCCTGTAGCCACACAATCGCATAGGCTTAGCCCTGCTTTTTTGCCCTGGAACCGCCATGAGCCCGAACAAACCCTTAGCTGGCCTGAAAGTCATTGAGCTTGGCACCCTGATCGCCGGCCCGTTTGCCTCACGCATCTGCGCCGAATTTGGTGCCGAGGTGATCAAGGTCGAATCGCCCGATGGCGGCGACCCGCTGCGCAAGTGGCGCAAGCTGTATGAGGGCACCTCCTTGTGGTGGTTTGTGCAGGCGCGCAACAAGCAGTCGATCACCCTCAACCTCAAGCACGAGGCCGGGCGCGAGGTGTTGAAGAAGCTGCTCAGCGAAGCCGACATCCTGATCGAGAACTTCCGCCCCGGCGTGCTGGAAAAACTCGGCCTGGGCTGGGAGGTGCTGCACGCCCTCAACCCCAATCTGGTGATGGTGCGCCTGTCCGGCTTTGGTCAGACAGGCCCGATGAAGGATCAACCAGGTTTCGGCGCGGTGGGCGAGTCCATGGGCGGCCTGCGTTACATCACCGGCTTCGAAGATCGCCCGCCGGTGCGCACCGGCATTTCAATTGGCGACTCGATTGCCGCGCTGTGGGGTGTGATTGGCGCGTTGATGGCCCTGCGCCACCGCGAAGTGAATGGCGGCCAGGGTCAGGTTGTCGACGTGGCGCTGTACGAGGCGATCTTCGCCATGATGGAGTCGATGATCCCTGAGTTCGACGTGTTCGGTTTTATCCGCGAACGCACGGGCAACATCATGCCCGGCATCACGCCCTCCTCGATCCACACCAGCAGCGATGGCAAACACATCCAAATTGGCGCCAACGGCGATGCGATCTTCAAACGCTTTATGCAGGCCATCGGTCGCGACGACCTCGCCACTGCGCCAGACCTGGCCAGCAATGACGGCCGTGATGCGCGCCGCGATGAGCTGTATGGCGTGATCGACCGCTGGGTCGGTTCACTGCCGCTGGAGCAGGTGCTGGCGACCTTGAAGCAGGCCGAGGTGCCAGCCAGCCGCATCTTCAGCGCCGAGGACATGTTCCACGACCCGCAATTTCTCGCCCGCGAGATGCTCCTGTCGGCCAAGCTGCCCGACGGCAAGCCCTTCAAGATGCCCGGCATCGTGCCCAAGCTGTCTGCAACGCCTGGCGGCGTCGAATGGGTCGGCCCGGAATTGGGTGAACATAACCAGGCCGTGCTCAACGCCCTCGGCTACAGCAATGCGCAGATCGCCGAACTGAAAACCCTCGGGGCCATTTAACCCGGTGCTGTTCTCTGACCCGATCAACAGCCCACCGCGGAGCGTGGTTACCGAACTGCGTGACTACCCCGAGTGGCATCAGGGCCGCAACCGCTATGGCGTGTGGATACTGCCGGTGCAGTGCCCTGACCTGCTCGCACGCATCACGCTCATCCAGCAGCAACTGGCCGACCTGCTGCACCCGCCAGGCCGGCGTCAGGCGCATATCACCCTGTTTGTCTGCGGCTTTGCCAGTGGTGTGCAGCGGCGTGACGATGATTTCAGCAAGTCGCAGTTACAGCGACAACTCAAGGCACTAGGCCAACAACCGCGTCACGCCTTGAGCTTATCGATTGGCCAACCCGACAGTTTTGCCAGCGCGGCTTTTCTGCCGATCGACGACCCAACAGGGCAATTACTGGCATGGCGCGAATGCCTCGGTGAGCACACTCGTGAAGTTCGCCAAAGCCCCTACCACGCCCATATCACCCTGGGCCTGTATCAGCGGAGCGCTGATGCCGCATTGATTCGTCAGCGTCTAGATGCGCTGAGTGAGTTCAGCCCACGCTCGCTCAAGGTTAATACCCTGCAGTACGGCCACTACCGCGCGCGCCAGCTATTCAGCACGCTGCGCATCCAGCACAGCCTGCACCTCGGCGACTGAGGCTAAACCTAGCGGATCGAGTAGGAGGCAGATTCACATCTGCCGTCCTCTCACACCACCGTACGTACGGTTCCGTATACGGCGGTTCAGGTTATACGGCTAAGCCGATTAATCGTATCCAGTATTGAGACCAGTCCAAGGCCATCCCAAAGCTT
>JAHIWP010000058.1 GCA_018816095.1 Gammaproteobacteria bacterium | reverse complement strand
GTGCCGAGGCCGCCGATGGTGAGCATGCCGATGATGATTTCCGGGTACTTGACCAGGGTGTAGCTGGTCCAGGTGAAGTAGCCGATGCCGTATTGGCCGCTGATGATTTCGCCAGCCAGCAGGGAGAACCAGGCCACACCCATGCCAATCGCCAGTCCCGCGACGATGCTCGGCATCGCACCGGGGATCACCACGTGCCAAAGAATGGCTCTCTTGCTGGCGCCCAGGCTGCGGGCGGCGCGGACCAGCACATCAGGCGTTTGCTCTACGCCGTGCACGGTGTTGAGCACGATGGGGAAGAAGGCACCGAGAAAGGTGATGAAGACGATGCTCGACTGCTCGGTGGGCAACATCAGGATCGCCAGAGGAATCCAGGCCACCGCGGGAATCGGCCGGAACAGCTCGATGTACGGCAGGATGATGTCTTCGGCCCAATGCGAGCGACCCATCATTACCCCGGCCAGCACGCCCAGCACCACGGCGTAGGCATAGGCGATGGCGATCCGCTCCATGCTGTGGACGATGTGCAGGTAGAACTCGGAGCTGGAGAGCTGAGACACCAGTGCCTCGCCTACCAGCAGCGGCGTCGGCACGTTCTCGAAATTGATGAAGAAGTTGAAGCCGCTACTGGCTGCGAAATGCCAGACCACCAAGGCCATCAACAGCGCGGCGACACGCACCAGATAGCGATTGGTCATGGCCGGCAGACGCCGCCGCGGCCGGTTGGCTGCGGGCGAATCTGGCTCAGCTGACGGGCTTGGCGCAGCGGCGACTTCCAGCGCGGGCGCCACGGTTATGGCTGGCGCTGGCGTGGCTGGATCGAACACGGGGTTCGGTTTGACACTCATGGTTATGCTCCTCGGCTCAGGTTTGCACTGCGCTCTGCGGCGCATGTGAGGGGTCAGGGCAACATCGCGACCGGCTGCGTGGCGGCCAGCGGTACGCCGCCGCTCTCGGCGACATGGCGCTCGGAGTCGCCTTTTTTCATGAATGCCAGGACTTCGCCGCTCGGGTCCTTGACCAGGTAGGCGGCCTTGCCGAACAGCTTCAGCCCGGTGAGGTTGTCGTAGACGTAGGTGGCGTAGAGGGTAGAGCCGTCGGCCTTGGCCTTCGCTTCGGCGGCGAGCATGTCCGCGGTACTGTCGTAGGCGACAACGCCCTTATCGGCGAACCAGATCTCCGCCGGCTTGCGGCCGGGAGCGCGTGGTGCCGGGCTGACCACGTTTTGCACCATGGCCTCGTAGTCCATGTTGGACGCGGCGTAGGCGCGCTTGAGGTAGGAGTCGTCTATCCAGGCGGCGAAATCCAGGTCGGGAATGTCCATTTCCTTCTGCAGCAGGGCGTGGTCATATTTCATCGCCTCGACCCACTGCGGCTTGATGCTCGCTTCCATGGTCGAGATGCCGCCGTTGCTGAAGTAGAGGTAGAGCACCTCCTTGTCGACACCGGTCCATTCGGCCACCTGGGTGGCGGCACGCATGGGGTCCTCACTGATCCACTTCTGCGCAGCGAGGGTGGCCTTGAGCACACCCTCGACGACCTCGGGATATTTCTCGGCGAAGGCCTCGCGCACTACGATGCCGTGAAAGGTAGGCACCCCGGCTTCGCTACCGTCATAGATTTTCCGGCCTGTGCCACGAAACTCCATGATCTCCGACCAGGGGCAGAAGTCGGCGTGGGCGTCGATCTTGCCGGCGGCGATATTGGCGGCGCCAACAGGCGGGCTCTGGTTGACCAGCGTGACCTTGTCCGACAGACCGGCATCACGCAGTACTTTCAGTGTCATGCCCCAGGCCGCACTGCCGACGGGCGTAGACAGGCTCTTGCCGGCCAGATCCTGCAGGCTTTGCACGGAGGAGGCCGCCGGCACCACGATGCCGTTGCCGGTACCTTTCAGGTTGTAGCCGGTTACCGCGATGAAGCGAGTTTCTTGCTTTCCAGTGGCCTGGAATTTGGCACCGTTGACGATCAGTGGGTAGTCGCCCATGACGCCGAAGTCGAGCTTGCCCGCCAGCATCTGGTTGGTGATCGGCGGGCCGGAATCGTAATCGCGAAATTCGATCTGGTAGTCGGCGTCGCTGTACTTGCCGGTCTTGGGCAAGTACTGGTCAAGCAGGCCGAGCTTTTCAAGCACGACGCCACCGGAAACGGTGTTGGTGACCATGCTCTGATGGCCGATACCGACGCGGATGGTTTCCGCCGCAGCAGGTCCGCTCAAGACCATGAGCGATCCGATCAATGAGGTTGCAAGCAGGCTATTCCGGTTGTCCATTTGTCTTCACCTTGGCGGTTGAGCAACTTGTACTAACAGGGCATGACGCCTGTGTTTGAAGGTGCATCGGGTATGCCAACGTGCAGTGAGTTCGACTTATCTCCTTGTTTTGCTGGTGGATTTATCCGAGTTGCGGACTATGGGGTCAGGGAGGGGCGAGGGCCCGCTGCGCTCGCGTATGGTGCGAGTTTGTTGAGGCTGGCCCAGTACGGTGCAATATGTAATTCGGCGTTTAGAACAAGTGAAACAAGCATGGCGATAGCGGGCGCCGCAGGGAGAAACGAGCGTCCTGTTTGAGGTTCTTCGCCAGAACGCTTATCGAGCCGTACGCGGGCCGCAGTACAATTTGTCTGTCCGCCTAGAGGCGTCGGTAACGGACTGCCCCTGGGCTTTCGTCCTTGCCCAGTTCGGCGCGTCGTGAATTCGGCAAAAGCGGCCCGCCAATGTTAGTTAACGCCTAGGGACGTACCGAGCGTTTCAGGGCAAAAGCACCGTCATCCAGCCGGCCCAAGGCCAGCGCGGTGAAGGCTAGAAACACCGGGTATTTCCAGCCGCCATCTTCATTACTAAAGCTTCACCGATTGCAGAAACCTAAGCACGCTGCGACCAGCAGGTGCAGCGTGGCTCAGCCGATATTCAGCGTGCTGACACGGCAAGAATTGGAAACAGGCCGCCGACCACTCAGAGCGCTAACTTACGAAAACCGTTTAGCTAGGTGACCGTGAGCTGGTCCTGTACGTTGGTATTGGTATATCGCAAGCATTTGATACGTCTGACTTGGCTTGAGGCCCTCGGCGAGCGTCTTTATGGCGATTGATCGCGGATCTTCGACGTTTTAACGACCGGCAATTGCCTACAACAGCGTGACGGAACGCGCCTTAGCCTGCGTTCGAAGGATTAAATGAAAGGCTGTCGCTGCGGCAGTCAGGGTTTTCCTATCTATCGACCGAGATTGTGGGCTAAGGATGGTCTGAAAAAGACTTCCCGAATCTGGTGAAATACGCCGATCCCGTTGCCCGAGTTTCCCGATGAAGCAAATGACCTTCGCCGACGCCGAGTACGCCGGCAAGCGCAAGCAGACCCGCAAAGAGTTGTTCCTGATCGAGATGGATCAGGTGGTGCCGTGGAAGGGTTTGATTGCCCTGATCGAGCCGCACTACCCCAAGGGTGAAGGTGGTCGTCCGGCGTATCAGCTGATGGCGATGCTGCACGTACATTTGATGCAGAACTGGTTCGGCTACAGCGATCCGGCGATGGAGGAGGCGCTGTACGAGACCACAATCTTGCGCCAGTTTGCCGGGCTGAACCTAGAGCGTATTCCCGACGAAACCACCATCCTCAATTTCCGTCGCCTGCTGGAGAAGCACGAGTTGGCGGCCGGGATTCTGGCGGTGATCAATGGTTACCTGGGCGATCGGGGCCTGTCGCTGCGCCAGGGCACCATCGTCGATGCCACGCTGATCCATGCGCCGAGTTCGACCAAGAACAAGGACGGTAAGCGTGACCCGGAAATGCACCAGACCAAGAAGGGCAATCAGTATTACTTCGGCATGAAGGCCCACATCGGCGCCGATGCCGAGTCCGGCCTGGTGCACAGCGTGGTAGGGACGGCAGCCAATGTTGCAGACGTTACCCAGGTCGACAAGCTGCTGCACGGTGAGGAAAACATGGTGGGTGCCGACGCGGGTTACACCGGCGTCGAGAAGCGCCCGGAACATGAAGGCCGGGAGGTGATCTGGCAGATCGCCATGTCTGTTTGGCTGCTATTAACGCCAGTCGCCAAGGAGGTCGGCCGAAAGCGCGAGCTTGCGTTAGCTCGTGTGCTGGACGGCGAGGCGGGGGGGTGTGCTTAGGCGTTTGGAGTAGTTGCCCAGAATGCAAAACCCCCGGCAGGGCCGGGGGTTTTGGTGTTACTCGTCGAGGAAGGAGCGTAGATGCTCGCTTCTCGTCGGGTGGCGCAGCTTGCGCAGCGCCTTGGCTTCGATCTGACGAATCCGCTCACGCGTTACATCGAACTGTTTACCAACTTCCTCGAGGGTGTGGTCGGTATTCATGTCGATGCCGAAGCGCATTCGCAGTACTTTGGCTTCACGTGCGGTGAGGCCGGAGAGTACGTCGCGAGTCGCTTCTTTAAGGCTCTCTACGGTGGCAACATCGATTGGCGACTGCATAGTCGAGTCTTCGATGAAGTCGCCCAGATGCGAGTCTTCGTCGTCACCGATCGGGGTTTCCATGGAGATCGGCTCTTTAGCAATCTTCAATACCTTGCGGATCTTGTCCTCAGGCATTTCCATGCGTTCGCCCAGCTCTTCCGGGGTCGGTTCGCGACCCATTTCCTGCAACATCTGTCGGGAAATACGGTTGAGCTTGTTGATCGTCTCGATCATGTGCACCGGAATACGGATGGTGCGGGCCTGGTCGGCGATCGAGCGAGTGATCGCCTGACGGATCCACCAGGTGGCATAAGTCGAGAATTTGTAGCCGCGACGGTATTCGAACTTGTCCACCGCTTTCATCAAGCCGATGTTGCCTTCCTGGATCAAGTCGAGGAACTGCAGGCCACGGTTGGTGTACTTCTTGGCAATCGAGATCACCAGACGCAGGTTGGCTTCAACCATCTCTTTCTTCGCGCGGCGGGCCTTGGCCTCACCGATCGACATGCGACGGTTGATGTCCTTGATTTCAGCCAGGGTCAGCTCGCACTCGGCTTCCAAGGCAGACAGCTTTTGCTGGCAGCGCTGGATGTCGCCTTGCAGGTTGCCGATGGCTTCTGCGTACTTGGCTTTGCCTTTGGCTAGGCCAGCGGCCCATTCCTGGTCAACTTCGTTACCTGGGAAGAGCTTGAGGAAGTCCGCACGCGGCATCCGTGCATCGCGAACGCAGAGCTGCATGATCGCCCGTTCTTGGGCGCGCAGGCGCTCAAGGGAGCTACGAACGCGTACAACCAGCGCTTCGTACTGCTTGGGTATCAGCTTGATTGGCATGAACAGCTCGGCCATTTCTTTCAGCGCGGCAATGCCTTGCTTACTGTTGCGGCCATGCTTCTTCAGTACTTTCTTAGCGGCTTCAAGGGCTTCGCCAATCGCGGTGAAGCGGCGCAGGGCCTCTTCAGGGTCCGGACCGCCGTCGCCTTCTTCTTCCTCTTCGTCACTGTCACTGTCATCACTGTCGTCGTCGCTGTCTTTATCAGCGTCGCCGTCTGTGGTGGGGACAGGTGCGGCTGCTTCGGCCGGGGCGATACCATCGTCCGGGTCGATGTAGCCGTTGAAGACTTCAACCAAACGGCCACCGTCGGTGGTGACACGGGTGTACTCGGCAAGAATGCTGTCGACAGTGCCGGGGAAATGGGCGATAGCGCCCATCACTTCACGGATGCCTTCCTCGATGCGTTTGGCGATTTCGATCTCGCCTTCGCGGGTCAGCAATTCTACGGTACCCATTTCACGCATATACATGCGTACCGGGTCCGTCGTGCGGCCGATATCCGTCTCAACCGCAGCCAACGCTGCAGCGGCTTCTTCAGCGGCTGCCTCGTCGGTGTCGGCGTCGGCCAGCATAAGAGAATCCTTATCTGGCGCAACCTCGAATACGTTGATCCCCATGTCGTTAATCATGCGGATGATGTCTTCCACCTGCTCCGGATCAGAAATATCTTCCGGCAGGTGGTCGTTGACCTCTGCGTAAGTCAGGTAACCCTGCTCACGACCCAGTGTGATCAACTCTTTGATACGAGACTGTTGTTGCGCTTTTCCGGACATAACACCCTATCCACTGAAGGTCTTGGCGGGCAAAAAACAAGCCGCGGATTATACCCGAGTAGTTCCCCTAAGCGCCAGTTGGGCTTGGGATTACTGGTGATGCATTACGGCTCAGCAAGTTGCGCAGCTGGTCTTTCTCTTCTGCGCTCAACTCACTTTGACGGGCTTTGCGCAGCAAATGTTCCAAGCTGCGCTCGCGTTGGCGGGCTACCAAACTAGTTATAGTGTCGAAAAACTGTTGTTCAAGGTTGTCGGCTGAAATTAGCCATTCCTTTTCTGCCAGGGCGCGTAACAGGCGCCCCTGTTCGGTGCCGTGCCAGCGCGCGATCAGCTGCAGTGAGCGCAGGTTCGGGCTCTTCTGTAGTGCGCCCAGCAAGGCGACCAGCAATTGTGCGTAGGTGTCGTCTTCGGCGGCGAAGTGGCTGACATCTTCGACTTTTTGCGCCAGCTGCGGGTGATGCAGCAGGGTGCGCAGGGCGCTCAGGTGTGGCGACTCGACGCTGACGGCGGTGCGAGATGCGCGCGGGGCAAATTCGCCTTGGCCCTTTTTGCTCCACTTGCCGCCATCTTTCTTCCAGTTGCCCTTACTGCCCTTGCCGTTGTTGCGCTCGAATTGTGGCGTTGGGCTAGGGTTTTCGTATTCGTTGCGGCTTGGCTCGACATCGTAATAGGCGCTATCGGGGATGTCGGTGTAATCCGGGTAGTCGCTGGGCGGTGCGCTGCTGTGGCTGGATTGGCTGTTGCGTGCGGCCGAAGCGGGTGGTGGTGTGGCGTCCGCAGAAAGGCCGGTGATCTCACTCAGGCGCTGGCGCATGAGGATGCGCAGGTTGTTGCCGGGGATCTTGTCGATCAGCGGTGCGGCCAGAGTCATCAGGTGTGCTTTACCTTCCAGTGAGCGCGGGTCAGCTTCTTCGCTGAGTTGCTGGAAGAAGTAGTCGGCCAGTGGCTGGGCGTGCTGGTTGATGCGGGCGCGAAAGGCGTCGGTGCCTTCGCTGCGCACTAGCGTGTCGGGGTCTTCACCGTCGGGCAAGAACAGGAAGCGTGCGCGGCGGCCATCTTGCAGGCTCGACAGGGTGGCCTCCAGGGCGCGCCAGGCGGCATTACGCCCGGCAGCGTCGCCGTCGAAGCAGAACAGTACGCTCGGTACGACGCGGAACAGGCGCTTGAGGTGTTCTTCGCTGGTGGCGGTGCCGAGGGTGGCGACGGCGTTGCGTAAGCCTTGCTGGGCCAGGGCGATGACGTCCATGTAGCCTTCAACCACCATGATCTCGTCGAGGTCGCGGTTGTGCTTGCGCGCTTCAAACAGGCCGTAGAGCTCCTGGCCCTTGTGGAACACCGGGGTTTCCGGGGAGTTCAGGTACTTCGGTTTTTCGTCGCCCAATACGCGACCGCCGAAGGCGATCACTCGGCCACGGCTGTCGCGAATGGGGAACATGATGCGGTCGCGAAAACGGTCGTAGCGCTTGCCGCTTTCGGCGTTCTCGATCAGCAGGCCGGCGTCGATCATCGCCTTTTGCTGCAGGCTATCGCTGGCTAAGTGCTTGAGTAGGTTGTCCCAGCCGGGCGGGGCGAAGCCCATGCCGAAGTCGCGGGCGATTTCGCCGGAGAGGCCGCGGCCTTTCAGGTAGTCGATTGCCGCTTTGCGCTGCGGGTGATTTTTCAGGGCTTGTTTATAGAACTCGGCGGCAGCCGTCAGCAGCGGGTAAAGCGGTGAGTCGGTGGGCTGGCGTGGCTTGTTATTGCGTCCGCCTTCCTCGCGCGGCACTTCCATGCCGGCGCGCTTGGCCAGATCCTCGATGGCCTGGGGGAAGTCCAGCTGGTCGTGGTCCATGACAAAGCCCAAGGCGTTGCCACCGGCGCCGCAGCCAAAGCAGTAGTAGAACTGTTTGTCCGGGCTGACGCTGAACGAGGGAGTCTTTTCTTTGTGGAACGGGCAGCAGGCGGTGTAGTTCTTGCCAGCTTTTTTCAGTTGGACGCGCGAGGCCACCACGTCGACGATGTCGGTGCGGTTGAGCAGGTCATCGATAAAGGACTGTGGGATCAGGCCGGCCATAGGCGCTCAGGATACTGTTATGCGCTGAGGCAGAACAGGTAGGGGCAAAAACTAAAAGACTCCGTCGTCGCCCGAAGGTTACGCGGAGTCTAAAAGCGAAACCCGGCCGAAGCCGGGTATCAGGCGCTGCTTGTACTAATTAGTACAGGCGAACGCTGCGGCGCTGCTCGCGCTGCACTTTCTTAGCGTGACGCTTAACAGCAGCAGCTGCTTTGCGCTTACGCTCTGCAGTTGGCTTTTCATAGAATTCACGGCTGCGAACTTCAGCCAGAACACCGGCTTTTTCACAGGAGCGCTTGAAACGACGCAGAGCTACGTCGAAGGGTTCATTCTCTTTAACTTTGACGGCTGGCATCCAGGGCGTACCTTCTTTATTACCGGTGGTAACGTTACTCCTGGCAGATGACGCTGGAGAACGTAGTTTTTAAGGGTTGCGGATGTTACCGCCTCATCGCGAGGAATGCAAAGCCTCTAATCGAAAAGCGCTGGCCGGCGTGCGGTAGCCGCCCTTATCATGCGCGCCTTCGAAGTTGCACACTCTACTACAAAGGCACTGCCCATGCTGGTTCTGGGATTGGAAACCTCTTGCGACGAAACCGGTGTCGCGCTCTATGACAGCGAGCGGGGGCTGCTGGCCGACGCGTTGTTCAGCCAGATTGACCTGCATCGCGTGTATGGCGGTGTGGTGCCGGAGCTGGCGTCGCGCGATCACGTCAAACGCATGCTGCCGTTGATTCGCCAAGTGCTCGATGAGGCCGGCAAGGTTGCGTTTGATATTGACGCGATTGCTTACACGGCGGGTCCCGGCCTGGTCGGCGCGCTCCTGGTGGGGGCTTCTTGTGCGCAGGCGTTAGCGTTCGCCTGGGATATTCCTGCGCTCGGTGTGCACCATATGGAAGGCCATTTGCTAGCGCCGATGCTGGAAGAGCAACCACCAGCGTTTCCGTTCGTCGCTTTGTTGGTGTCCGGTGGTCATACCCAGCTGGTGCGCGTCGATGGCATCGGCCAATACCAGCTGCTGGGTGAGTCCCTGGACGATGCGGCCGGTGAGGCGTTCGACAAGACGGCCAAGCTGATGGGGCTGCAATACCCGGGTGGGCCGGAGATTGCTCGCTTAGCGCTGAGCGGCACGCCCGGGCGCTTCAAGTTTCCGCGGCCGATGACCGATCGCCCGGGGCTGGAATTCAGTTTCAGTGGCCTGAAAACCTTCACCCTGAATACGTGGCAGCAATGCCAGGCGGCGGGTGATAACTCCGAGCAGACCCGCTGCGACATCGCCTTGGCATTTCAGCAGGCGGTGGTCGACACCCTCACGATCAAGTGCAAACGCGCCCTCAAGCAAACTGGGTTGAATAACCTGGTGATCGCCGGCGGCGTCAGTGCCAACCGTGCGTTGCGTGAGTCGCTGGAGAAAATGCTCGGCGAGTTGAAGGGCGAGGTGTTTTACGCCCGTCCGGCATTCTGCACCGATAACGGCGCGATGATTGCCTATGCTGGCTGCCAGCGTTTGCTGGCGGGGCAGCACGAGGATTTAAGTATCAAGGTGCAGGCGCGCTGGCCGATGGAGCAGCTGCCGGCGCTGTAAGTGCTGGCTGGCCTCGGTTGGCCGATTTAGAAATGCCGCTCACGGCCGGCGAACAGATCGCGTAAATTGCCGCGATGTCGCCAGACGATTAACCCCGTCAGTACACAGACGGGGAGCAGGGCCGCCGGTTGTTGCCAGGCTAAAAGTGGCAAGGTCAGCGGCGTGGCAATCAGTGCAGCCAGTGAGCTGGTGCGGGTGAGAATAAAGGTAAGCAACCAAGCGGTAATCGCCAGCAAGGCTGCCGGTGGGTAAAGGCCCAGTAGCATGCCCGCTGCCGTGGCGACACCTTTGCCGCCATGGAAGTTGAAGTACAGCGGGTACAGGTGGCCGATAACGGCGGCCAGGCCGATCCAGGCTTGCTGCTGCAGGTTGAAGCCGAGCAGGCTGGCGATCACAACCGGTAGCAGGCCTTTGAGCAGGTCGCCGAGCAGCGTCAGGACGGCCAGGCGTTTGCCGGCTAGCCTGAACATATTGGTCGCACCGGGGTTGCCCGAACCACTGGCGCGCGGGTCCGGCCCGCCGGCCAGGCGGCTGAGCAGAATGGCGAAGGACAACGAGCCGAGCAGGTAGGCGAGGGTCGCCAGCAGCCAAAACATGGTATCCATTCCGGGCAAGGGAGCCCTGATTCTAACTAGGTGCGACAGCCTTGTCGTGCCGCGGAGAGCGTGCTTGGACACAGTTTTTATCGAGGGTCTGGAAGTCGACACAGTGATTGGCGCCTACGATTGGGAGCGGACCATTCGTCAGTGTTTGCGCTTGGACCTGTACCTGGGCTGGGATAACCGTCCCGCTGCGGCCGGTGATGAATTGGAAAAAGCGTTGGATTACGCCTGTGTGTCACAGCGTATCCAGGCGTTTGCCAGCGAGTCGCAATTCATCCTGGTGGAAACCTTTGCCGAGCGCCTGGTGCAGGTGCTCATGAGCGAATTCCACATCCCGTGGGTGCGCCTCAAGCTGACCAAGCCCGGTGCGGTGCCCGCAGCCAGCGGTGGTGTCGGCGTGGAGATCGAGCGCGGATGTCGCTAACACGGGTTTTATTGGGGCTGGGCAGCAATATCGAGCGCGAAATGCACTTGCATGCCGGCCTCGAAGCCTTGGCGGAGCTGTTGCGCGAGATGCGTTGCTCGCCAGTATTCGAAAGCCAGGCGGTTGGCATCAAGAGCGGACCGTTCTTCAATCTTGTGGTGGCTGGTTATAGCGAGCTGTCGCTGGCGGACCTGGATCGGCGGCTGAAGTTTATCGAAGCCGACAACGGCCGCTACGCGCCTGAGCGCAAAGGCTTGCCGCTGGATATCGATGTTTTGCTGTATGGCGACTTAGTCGGCAATTACGACGGCCTAATTCTGCCGCGTGCGGAAATCTTGAGGAATGCCTTTGTGCTCTGGCCCCTGTCGTTGCTGGTGCCGGATGTCTTGCATCCGGGGCAGCAGCGCAGCTTTGCCGAGCTCTGGCAGGGCGCGCAGATTGACCAGCAGCTGTGGCCGGTGGCATTCAGCTGGCGTGGCCAGCCGTTAACCCCGGCGCCGTTGCTTGAGGCTTACCCCGCCGCCTAGTGCCGCGATGGCGACGCGGTGTAGTCGGCTTTGAATGCAGTCAGTGCATTCAGCCGCTCGCGATTTAGCGCCTCACCCAACTCAGCCCCCTTGAACCCTTGCGCCAATAGAGGTTGCACCGCTACCGCTCGGGCTGCCTGCATAGCAGCGCGCAGGTAGTCGGCCTGCGGGTAGGGGCGTTGCTCTAGGCCGAGGCGCCCGCGGGCATCCATTTCGCAGGCCGCGATAAACTCTTCAAAGCGTTGCGGGCGGCGGAATACATCGAAGCCTTGCAGCAGCTTCAGCAACGTCGACGCCTTCAGCTCCAGGGCGCGATGACCGTGGGTGTGGAATTCACCGACCTGCAGGGCCAGTTCCTGGCAATCCTTGGGGGCTTTGCAGCGTTGGTTGATCGCGCGGATCAGCTTCAAGCCTTTGACCTCATGGGCGATATGCCGCGGCCATTCAGTTTCGGGCGTCAGGCCCTTGCCAACATCGTGCAGCAAGCACGCCCAGCGTACGGTAAGCGGCTGCTGGTGTTCGGCGCATTGGCGCAGCACGCTCAGCACATGCTTCCCGGTGTCGATTTCCGGATGATGGGCTGCGGGCTGCGGGATGCCGAACAGGGTGTCGACTTCGGGCAGCAGGACCTGCAAGGCGCCGCAGTCGCGCAGTACGTGGATAAACACATCTGGGCGCGGCTCCATCAGGGCGCGGGATATTTCCTTCCAGCTGCGCTCGGGCGTCAGTGCGCTTAGCTCGCCGGACTCGCTCAGTTCACGCATCAGCGCCAGGGTTTCTGCCGCGACCGTAAAGCCCAGTGGGGCGTAGCGGGCAGCAAAGCGGGCCACACGCAGCACGCGCAAGGGGTCTTCGGCGAAGGCCGGGGAGACATGGCGCAGCAGCCTAGCGTCGAGGTCGCGCTGGCCGCCATAGGGGTCGATCAGCTTGCCTTGGTCATCTTCGGCCATGGCGTTTACCGTGAGGTCGCGGCGGATTAGGTCTTCTTCCAGTGTCACGTCCGGGCTGGCGAAGAAGGTGAAACCGCCGTAACCACGCCCGCTTTTGCGCTCGGTGCGGGCCAGGGCGTACTCCTCGCCGGTCTGCGGGTGTAGAAATACCGGAAAGTCTGCGCCTACCGGGCGGTAGCCCAATTCGAGCATTTGTTCGGCGCTGGCACCGACCACCACCCAATCGATTTCACTGATGTCTCTGTTGAGCAGGCGATCACGCACTGCACCGCCCACTTTAAAAATCTGCATGACTAATCCTCCGTTGTGCAAAGCATAACGGCTGGATGGTGCGGCTGTCTGGTTGGCGCCTTGGCCGGGCACTGGGCGTACGCTCAGTGTACCGGCCGGCTGCGGCGCTTAGGTGGGGCGCCGGATAAAGCGGTGCTAATGCTCAAATGGGCGGAATCATCAGGTCGAGGCGCGGGTAGTCGCTGCCTTGTGCCGTTTCATGCTGCGGCGGTACGTGCTGGGTGCCGATCAGTTGATCGCCTTGGAACATCTCCAGATGAATATTGAAACCCCACAGGCGGTGCAGGTGTTTCAGCACTTCCTCGGTGGAGTTGCCCAGTGGTTTGCGGTCGTGCTGTTGGTGGCGCAGGGTCAATGAGCGGTCGCCGCGGCGGTCGATGCTCCAGATCTGTACGTTGGGCTCGCGGTTACCCAGGTTGTACTGCGCGGCCAGGGTTTCACGAATCTGCTGGTAGCCGGGTTCGTCATGGATCGCCGGGACGTAAAGTTCGTCTTTCTGATCATCGTCGAGAATGCTGAACAGCTTGAGATCGCGGATTACCTTGGGCGACAGGTACTGCAGGATGAAGCTCTCATCCTTGAAGCTGGTCATGGCGAATTTCAGGGTGCTTAGCCAGTCACTACCTGCAATCTCCGGGAACCAGCGGCGATCTTCTTCGGTGGGTTCCTCGCAGATGCGACGGATGTCGCGATACATGGCAAAGCCCAGGGCGTAGGGGTTGATGCCGCTGTAGTAGGGGCTGTCGAACGGCGGCTGGTAGACCACGCTGGTGTGCGACTGCAAAAACTCCATCATAAAGCCTTCGGTCACCAGGCCTTCGTCGTACAGGTCGTTCATCAGGGTGTAGTGCCAGAACGTCGCCCAGCCTTCGTTCATCACCTGGGTCTGGCGCTGTGGATAAAAGTACTGGGCGATCTTGCGCACGATGCGGATGATCTCGCGCTGCCAGGGTTCCAGCAGCGGCGCGTGCTTCTCCAGGAAGTAGAGGATGTTTTCCTGCGGCTCGGCAGGGAAGCGTTTGTCGTCCTTTTCGCCGCCTTTGCTGGCGCTTTTCGGGATGGTGCGCCAGAGGTCGTTGATCTGCTTTTGCAGGTGCTCTTCGCGGTCTTTCATGCGCCGCCGTTCTTCTTCGGCGGAAATCGGGTAGGGGCGCTTGTATCGATCCACACCGTAGTTCATCAGGGCGTGGCAGGAGTCGAGCAGATCCTCCACCGCATCGATGCCGTGGCGTTCTTCGCACTGCATGATGTACTGCTTGGCGAACACCAGGTAATCGATGATCGAGCTGGCATCAGTCCAGGTGCGGAACAGGTAGTTGCCCTTGAAGAAGCTGTTATGGCCGTAGCAGGCATGGGCGATAACCAGGGCCTGCATGCAGATGGTGTTCTCTTCCATCAGATAGGCGATGCAGGGGTCGGAGTTGATCACGATCTCGTAAGCCAGGCCCATCTGCCCGCGCTTGTAGCCTTTCTCGGTGCTGAGGAAATGTTTGCCATAGGACCAGTGGTGATAGCCCAGCGGCATGCCGACCGAGGCGTAGGCGTCCATCATCTGCTCGGCGGTAATCACCTCGATTTGATTGGGGTAGGTGTCCAGTGCGTAACGCTCGGCCAGTCGGCCGATTTCGCGGTCATATTGGCGAATGAGGTCGAAGGTCCACTCTGAACCTGTGGAGATCGGTTGGCGCCGTTTATCTTGGGCATGGGTCATGTGGCAAGCCTCCGCTGAAACAGGTCGCGGAATACCGGGTAGATATCACCTGCAGAAACCAGTTGCTGTTGAGCAAAGGTATCGGCAAATGCCTCGCTGACCTGCTCGTACTCGAACCACAGCGCTTGGTGCTCACGCGGGGTGATCTCTACATAGGTGAAGTACTGCACAAGCGGCATGATCTGATTGATCAGCAGGTCCCGGCATACGGGGGAGTCGTCATTCCAGTTATCACCATCCGACGCCTGGGCGGCGTAGATATTCCATTCGTTGATCGGGTAACGCTCGGTCATGACCTCGTGCATAAGTTTCAGCGCACTGGAGACGATGGTGCCGCCGGTTTCCCGCGAATAGAAAAACTCCTCCTCGTCGACTTCCTTGGCGCTGGTGTGGTGGCGGATAAACACCACGTCGATTTTTTCGTAGTTCCGCTTAAGGAACAGGTACAGCAGGATAAAGAAGCGCTTGGCGATGTCTTTGGTCGATTGGGTCATCGAACCGGAGACGTCCATCAAACAGAACATCACTGCCTTCGAGCTGGGGTTGGGCTGTTTGACCAGCAGGTTGTACTTGAGGTCGAAGGTGTCGAGAAACGGCACACGCTTGATCCGGGCGCGCAGTTTGCTGATGTCCTCTTCAAGCGCCTGGATATCGCCCAGGTTGTCCGGCTGCTCCAGTTTCAGGCGTTCCAGTTCGGCCTGGGCGGCTTTGAGTTTGTTGCGGCTGCTGCCGGACAGGGCAATACGTCGGGCGTGGGCCGAACGTAGGGTACGGACGATGTTAATCCGCGATGGGTTGCCTTCGTTGCTGATGCCGGCGCGTACGCTTTTGAAAGTGTCGCTGCCCGTCAGGTGGCGTTTGATCAGGTTGGGCAACTCGAGGTCCTCAAACATAAAGTCGAGGAATTCTTCTTGGGTGATCTGGAAGACAAACTCATCCATGCCTTCGCCGGAGTTGCTCGCCTTGCCGGCGCCTTGGCCGCTGCCACCGCCTTGCGGGCGAGCAATCTTCTCGCCGGTGGTGAACTCGCGGTTGCCTGGGTGCACGGTTGTCTGGCGGCCGCCGCGGCCGTGGTGCAGCACCGGCTCGTCGATGTCGCGGCCGGGGATGCTGATTTGTTCGCCGTGCTCCATGTCGGTGATGGAGCGGCGGCTGACCGCTTCTTCCACGGCCTTCTTGATATGGTCACGGTAACGCCGCAGGAAGCGCTGGCGGTTCACCGTGCTCTTGTTCTTGCCGTTCAGGCGTCGGTCGATCACATGGCTCATCACTGCCCTCCGTGCACTGCAGGTATCAAGTGCCGTCGTTGCAGAGCCGTTTAGTTGCGTGCTCTGCAGCGCCGGCAGTTGAAGCGTCAGGCCGTTTTATTGCGATTTACGAACCCGTAGATACCACTCAGACAGCAGACGCACCTGCTTGTCGGTGTAGCCGCGCTCGACCATGCGAGTGACGAAGTCGTTGTGTTTTTGTTGGTCCTCTTTGCTCGCCTTGGCGTTGAAGCTGATAACCGGCAGCAGGTCTTCGGTGTTGGAGAACATCTTCTTCTCGATTACCACGCGCAGTTTCTCGTAGCTGAGCCAGGTTGGGTTCTTGCCATTGTTGTTGGCGCGGGCGCGCAATACGAAGTTGACGATTTCGTTGCGGAAGTCCTTGGGGTTACTGATGCCCGCAGGTTTTTCGATCTTTTCCAACTCCTCGTTGAGGGCCACGCGGTTGAGGATTTCGCCGGTTTCCGGGTCGCGGTATTCCTGGTCCTGAATCCAGAAGTCGGCGTACAGCACGTAGCGGTCGAAGATGTTTTGCCCGTACTCGCTGTAAGACTCCAGGTAAGCGGTCTGGATTTCTTTGCCGATAAACTCGATGTAACGCGGCGCCAAGTATTCCTTGATAAAGCGCAGATAGCGCTCGCGGGTTTCTGCCGGGAACTGTTCCTGCTCGATCTGCTGCTCCAGCACGTAGAGCAGGTGTACTGGGTTGGCGGCGATCTCGTGTGGGTCGAAGTTAAATACCTTGGAAAGGATCTTGAAGGCGAAGCGGGTCGACAGACCATTCATACCCTCGTCGACGCCAGCGGTGTCGCGGTACTCCTGAATCGACTTGGCCTTGGGGTCGGTGTCTTTAAGGTTCTCACCGTCATACACGCGCATCTTCGAGTAGACGTTGGAGTTTTCCGGCTCTTTCAGGCGGCTGAGTACGGTGAACTGCGCGAGCATCTTCAGCGTGTCCGGCGCGCAGTGGGCATTGGCTAGGGAGCTGTTGAACAGCAGTTTGTCGTAGATTTTGATCTCGTCAGTCACGCGCAGGCAGTACGGCACTTTGACGATGTAGATGCGGTCGATGAACGCCTCGTTGTTCTTGTTGTTGCGGAAACTGTGCCATTCCGATTCGTTGGAGTGCGCCAGCAGAATGCCGCTGTAAGGAATCGCGCCGAGGCCTTCAGTACTGTTGTAGTTGCCTTCCTGAGTCGCAGTAAGCAGCGGGTGCAGCACCTTGATCGGCGCCTTGAACATCTCGACGAACTCCATCAGGCCCTGGTTGGCCCGGCACAGTGCGCCTGAGTAGCTGTAGGCGTCGGCATCGTTCTGCGGAAACTCTTCCAGCTTGCGGATATCCACCTTGCCGACCAGGGCCGAAATATCCTGGTTGTTCTCGTCGCCAGGCTCGGTCTTGGCTACAGCGATCTGGTTGAGGATCGAGGGGTAGAGTTTGACCACGCGGAACTGGCTGATATCGCCGCCGAACTCCTGCAGGCGTTTAGTTGCCCAGGGCGACATGATGCTGCCCAGGTAACGCCGCGGAATGCCGTAATCCTCCTCAAGAATGCCGCCATCTTCGGCGTCACTGAACAGGCCAAGTGGCGACTCGAATACAGGCGAGCCCTTGATTGCGTAGAACGGCACTTTTTCGATCAGGTGCTTGAGCTTTTCTGCCAGGGACGATTTGCCGCCGCCCACCGGGCCAAGCAAATAGAGAATCTGTTTCTTCTCTTCCAGACCCTGAGCGGCATGGCGGAAGTAGGAGACGATCTGGTCGATGCATTCTTCCATACCATGGAAGTCGGCAAAGGCCGGATAGCGGCGGATCACCTTGTTGGAGAAGATGCGCGACAGCCGTGGGTCGGTTGAGGTGTCGAGCAGTTCAGGTTCGCCAATGGCCAGCAGCAGACGCTCGGCTGCTGAGGCATAGGCGCTACGATCTTGCTTGCACAGTTCGAGGTACTCCTGGAGGGAGAGTTCCTCCTGGCGAGTCGCTTCGAAACGTTGTTGGAAGTGGCTGAAAATGCTCATGACTTCACCTCGCTCGATGCGCAGAGCCGGTGCGGGGTCGGTCAGATGCTGGGTCGCCCCCGGTGCGGATGCAGCCGGGATAAATCCCCCCAGATCACCTAAAAGTCATACCGATGGCCCGATGCCGTTTGGCCGGCTCTACCTTGTTTTGGATGGCCTGAGCTAAAGGATAGTTCGGAATCGGCAGGGGCAAGGGGCGCGCAACGATAACAGGATATTACCGTTGGTCGGGAGTGGTCGGCAGGCCGCTGCTGGTGCGGCCTGGCGCTTTAAAAATTATTCTTCGGGTGATTGTGCCGTCTGGTCGGGGAAGGTGGCGCGCCACAGCTCGAAACCGCCATCGAGGCTGTACACATCACTAAAGCCCTGGCCGACCAGGTAGGCCGCGGCACTCTGGCTGGAGTTACCGTGATAGCAGGCGACGATCAGCGGCGCATCGAGATCTGCCTGCGTGATAAAGGCGTGCAGCGAGTGGTTGTCGAGGTGTTGTGCGCCACTGATGTGGCCGGCGGCGAAGCTCTGCGGGTCACGGATGTCGACCACCACCGCGCCTTGTTGGCGTAAGGCTTGAGCCTGCTCGGGGGGGATACGTTTGAATTCGCTCATGCTTGCTCCTTACAGTCGCAGCTGTATTTCTCGCCGCTATCGATATTCATCAGGGTCATGCTGGCGCCCCAGACGCAGCCGGTGTCCAGGGCAATCACGTCGGGTTCCGTGGATTGCCCTTCGAGCGCTGCCCAGTGGCCGAAGATGATCCGTTGGCCACGGGTTTTGCGTTGTTTGTAGCTGAACCAGGGCGCGTAACCAGGTGGGGCGCTGCCGACGCCTTCCTTGGTCTTCAGGTCGAGGGTGCCATCAGCTTTGCAGAAACGCATGCGCGTGAAGTAATTAGTGATCACCCGCAGGCGGGGCACGCCGTGCAGGTCGCTTTCCCACTTGGCCGGTTCATTGCCGTACATGCCGTCGAGAAACAGCGGCAGGCGTGCATCGTCACGAAGGACTTCCTCGACCTCGGCGGCACGTTTTAGGGCTTTGCTCATGGTCCATTGTGGCGGGATGCCGGCATGCACCAGCGCGGTGTCGCGGGCCTCGTCGTAATGCAGCAGTTTTTGCCGACGCAGCCAGTCGAGCAAGTCGGCGGCATCCGGCGCATCAATAATCTCGCGCAGGGTGTCACCTTTTTTCAGTCGCTCAATATTGTGCGCAACCGCCAGCAGGTGCAGGTCGTGATTACCCAGCACGCAGGTTAGCGCATCACGCATGTTGTAGAGAAAACGCAGCGTCGCCAGGGATTCAGGGCCGCGGTTGACCAGGTCGCCGACTAGCCATAGCTTGTCTTGTGCTGGGTCAAAGGCCACACGCTCAAGCAGGCACTGTAGCGGTTTCAGGCAACCTTGCAGGTCGCCGACGGCGTAGGTGGCCATTAGTGCAGCGAACCCGGCACCGCCAGGCGGAAGGGCGCAATTGTCGCCTCAAAGCGTTTGCCATCTTCGGCGAGCATTTGATAGCTGCCCTGCATGATGCCGACGCGGGTGGTCATCACCGTACCGCTACTATAAGTGTGGCTAGCGCCCGGCTCGATCAGCGGTTGCTGGCCAACAACACCGGCGCCACGCACCTCCTGCACACGGCCATCGCCATCGGTAATCACCCAGTGCCGTGAGAGCAGTTTGGCCGGGATTTCGCCGGTGTTGCTCACCGTTACGGTGTAGGCGAAGGCAAAGCGGCTCTGCTCCGGCTGCGATTGCTCTGGCAGGTAGCGGGTGACGACGCTGACGTCGATGTTGTAGCGCGAATCGCTCATGGGTCATTAGCTCGGTAGGCAGATAGCCAGTTTAGTCGCTGTCAGTCGCGGCAGGTTGTTCGGCCAGCTTGTCCGCCAAGCGGACAAATGCAGCCAGGTCCAGTTGCTCCGGGCGCAAGCTGCCATCTACGCCTGCGGCTTCGATGTCATCGGCGGTCAGCAAGGCTTTAAGGGTGTTGCGCAGGGTTTTGCGGCGCTGGTTAAAGGCCTCACGTACCACGCGCTCTAACAGGCGATGATCCTTGGCAGGGTGTGGCAGCACTTCGTGCGGTACCAGGCGGACGATCGCCGAGTCGACTTTGGGCGGCGGGTTGAACGCGCCAGGGCCGACGTTAAACAGATGCTCCACGCGGCAGTGGTACTGCACCATGATCGACAGACGGCCCCAGTCGCCACCCCCCGGCGTTGCCGCCAGACGCTCGACCACTTCTTTTTGCAGCATAAAGTGCATGTCGCGAATCAGCGCGGCGTTGTTCAACAGGTGGAAGATCAGTGGCGTGGAGATGTTGTACGGCAGGTTGCCGACCACGCGCAGGCTGTGTGGCGCGGCCTGCAGTTGGTTGAAGTCGAATTTGAGGGCGTCGCCCTGATTCAGGCGAAAGCGCGGGTTACTGCCGAACTGGTGCTGCAGGATAGGCACCAGATCGCGGTCGAGCTCAATCACGTCGAGCTGCGCGCCGCTGTTCAGCAGGCCTTCGGTCAGTGCGCCTTGGCCCGGGCCGATCTCCAGCATGTGCTCGCCTTCGCGGGCATGGATGGCGCGCAGTATGCGGTGAATAACCCCGGCGTCATGCAGGAAGTTCTGGCCAAAACGCTTGCGCGCGCGGTGTTGGTATTCGGACATGCAGCAGCTCCAGGCTTCAACCCAGAGGTTTGAAGCGAATGTAACGGGGGTAGAAAGCCCGGCAGTTTAACAGCATTGGCGGCGCACGCCTGCGCTTGGCGTCGTGCTCAGCAGCTTGCCACCTGGCTTTCGGCCATTGCGTAAGCGGTTTGCAGGGCGACCTGTAGGCTGCCACTGTCGATCTTGCCGCTGCCGGCCAGATCCAGCGCGGTGCCGTGGTCGACTGAGGTGCGGATGATGGGCAGGCCAAGGGTGACGTTCACCGCTGCACCAAAGCCTTTGTACTTGAGCACGGGCAGCCCTTGGTCGTGGTACATGGCCAGCACCGCGTCGCAATGCTCCAGGTGTTTGGGGGTGAACAGGGTGTCCGCCGGTAGCGGGCCGACCAGGTTGATGCCTTCGTTGCGCAATTGTTGCAGCGCGGGCTCGATGATCTCGATCTCTTCACGGCCCAGATGGCCGCCTTCGCCGGCATGCGGATTTAGGCCGCAAACCAGGATGCGCGGCTTAGCGATGCCGAATTTTGTGCGCAGGTCGTGATTGAGAATGCGTGTGACCCGGCTCAGGCGGTCTGCGGTGATGGCATCCGCCACATCCTTGAGCGGCAGGTGGGTGGTCACCAGCGCCACGCGCAGGCCGTGGGTCGCGAGCATCATCACCACTTGCTCGGTGTGGGTCAGTTCGGCAAGAAATTCGGTATGCCCGGAGAAGGCAACTCCGGCTTCGTTGATCACGCCTTTGTGTACGGGGGCGGTAATCATTCCGGCAAAGTGTCCGTCGAGGCAGCCTTGGCCGGCGCGGGTGAGCGTTTCCAGCACATAGTGCGCATTGCTTGTGTCCAGCTGGCCCGGCTCGACTGGGGCGGCCAGCGGGGTGTTCCAGACATACAGGCTACCGGCGGGGGCAGCCTGGCTCGGCCACGATTCAGGGCCGACGCTGATCAGTTGAATGTTCAGCCCCAGCAGCCGGGCGCGTTCGGCCAGCAAGTTCAGGCTGGCGATGGCAATTAGCGCATGCGGCTGCGCTTCTCTGGCGAGTAGCAGGCACAGGTCGGGACCAATGCCGGCAGGTTCACCGGGGGTGAGGGCAAAAAGTCGGGCGGCAGTCATCGGAGAACTCTCAGTTATGCGCCAACTCGGTTGGTGCGTCAGTTTAGGGTAGCGCTGCGGTAATCGATCAGCATGAAAAAGCCCGGCGATGCGTGTGCATAAGCCGGGCTTGATCTGTAGCGTCCGTCAGCGTGGCGTGGGCCTAGCCGGTCAGAGTTTGATCTCGACGTAGGCTTCATCACGGATCTGGCGCAACCAGGCTTGCAGCTCTTCATCGTACTTGCGGTTACGCAGCACGGTCAGGGCTTGCTGCTCGCGGAACTCGGCGCTGCTGTCAGTGGCGCGGCGGCCCATGACTTCGAGTACGTGCCAGCCGTAGGGGCTCTTGAAGGGCTTGGACAATTCGCCAGCGGGCGTGTTGTTCATCACCTCGCGGAACTCGGGCACCAAGACGCTCGGGTCGATCCAGCTCAATGTGCCGCCGTTTAGCGCTGAGCCTGGGTCTTCAGAGAAGTTCTTCGCCAGTTCGGCAAAATCTTCACCGGCCAGGATGCGCTGATGCAGGCGCTCGACCAATCGTTTGGTCTCGGCTTCACTGCGGATCTCGCTGGGCTTGATCAGGATGTGACGCACATTGACTTCGTCACGTACCTGGCTGTCGCCGCCACGCTTTTCCAGCAACTTGATCATGATAAAGCCGCCGGGAGTGCGCATCGGCTCAGTCGCTTGGCCAACCGACAAGGCGCTCAGCATGGTGTCAAACGGTGGAGGCAGTTGACCTGCCTTGCGCCAGCCCATTTCGCCGCCTTCCAGCGCGGTTTCACTGGCCGAATTGGCAATGGCCAACTGGGCGAAGTCGGCACCCTGTTGCAGCTGTTGATACAGGTCGCGGGCTTTACGCTCAGCGGCCTGAATCTCCTCAGGCGAGGCACCTTCGGTCACCGGGATCAGAATGTTGGCCAGACGGAACTCTTCCGATAGCTGCATCTTGCCCAGATCGGACGCGAGGAAGTTCTGCACTTCCTGATCGGTCACTTGGATGCGCTCTGCCACACGGCGTTGACGCACGCGGCTGATGATCATCTCGCGGCGCACTTGGTCACGCGCATCGGTGTAGGACAGGCCGTCTTTCGCCAGCGCTGCGCGGAACTGCTCGATGCTCATGCCGTTGCGCTGGGCAATGGTACCGATGGCCTGGTTCAGTTCTTCGTCAGTAATGCGAATGCCTGAACGCTCACCAATCTGCAGCTGGATGTTCTCGATGATCAGGCGCTCCAGCACCTGCTGGCTGAGTACGCTTGCGGGCGGCACCGAGGCACCGCGCTGGGCGATGGTCTGCTGCACTTCACGCAGGCGTGCATCGAGTTGGCTTTGCATGACGACATCGTTATCGACAATCGCTACAACGCGGTTGAGTGGTTGTACTTCAGCCTGTGCCGCAGTACCCAGAAACAGCGCGCCCAACAGCAGCGGGCGCACGCAATCAGAAAGCTTGATCTTCACGTTCACGATAACCTTGAATGCCTTGGTCGAGGAAAGACTCCACTTTATTGCCGACTACACCGCCCAGACCCTTGAGAACGATCTGCAGGAAGATGCCGCGGTCAGCCTGGTCGTTTAGCGACGGGTTCAGGCTGACTTCGTCGTAGTCGATCCAGTAGCGGTTGATCAGTCGCAGTTTCCAGCAGCAGCTGTCGTACTCGAAGCCGGCAAAGGCTTCCAGGGTGCGGTCGCGGCCGTAGTCATACTGCCAACGGGAGATCACGTTCCACTGTGGCACGATCGGCCAGATAGCCGAGAAGTCGTGCTGACTGATTTTGTAGTAGTCCTTGATGTATTCGGGTGAGCCGACGGTTCCGTAGTCTCCGCCGCCGACTACCCAGTTACCACTGGCTTCGTCAAAGCGCACAGTGTCATTACGGTAGCGATAACCGGCGTTAACCACCTTGTTCGGGTTGTCTTCTGGCTGGTAGTGGAACATCGCGCTGCCGGAGCGGGTGCTGTGGCTGTCTGGATCCCAGTTGAAATCCGACGAGAAGCGCCAGTCGCGGTTAAAGCGGTACAGATATTCAAGCGCATAAGGCGAAACAGACGCCTGCGAGTCTTGTCGAGAGCGGTAGTCAATGCCTGGCAGCTGTACCTGGCGGTCTTCGAAGTAGAAGGCCTGGCCGATGCTGAAACGCTGGCGTTCAAAGCCGTTGCTCTCAATCAAGCGGCTGGTGATGCCCAGCGAAAGCTTGTTCTCATCGCCGATGCGGTCCTTGCCGGAGAAGCGGTTTTCACGCCACAGCGAGGAATAGCTAAAGGTGCTTTCACCCGTGTCGAAAACCGGGATGTCAGTTTGATCTTCTTCCGGTACGTAGAGGTAGAAAGCGCGCGGCTCCAGTGTTTGGCGGAACTGGGTGCCGAACAGCTGAGTGTTGCGGTCGAAGTACAGGCCGCTGTCCAGGCTGAACATGCCTACGCCACGGTTCTGGTTGCTCTTGTATTCCTGCTCAGCCAGCAAGGTGTTTTTGCCTTGTTGATCCAGGCTCAAGTTGTACTGGGTCTGCAGATATTTGACCTGCGGCTTGATATAGCCCCAGCTCCAGTTCAGCGGCAGGCTAATGCCCGGTTCAACATGCAAGCGCTCGCCGTTGGCGCGCGCCAGCCCTTGCAGGCGGGTATCGTACCAAGGTTGCTCAGCTACGCCATCTTCATTGATGAAGGTGCCTTTGCGCAGGTCGCGATCGAAGCGCACGTATTCTGTGCCATAGGTGAAGTTAACCCCGGCAGGTTTAAATGGCAGTACGCCATCCAGAGTCAGTTGCGGCAGGCGGTTATAGGGGGTGATGTCGGTGATGTTTGCCAGCTCGTAAGCGTGCGCGTTCAGCCGTGCGGTATAGCCTTCACCGCGATAAGTCAGAGTGCCGCGTTGGTCGACGTAACTGCTGAAGCCAATGCCCAGGTCTGTACTCAGGTCCTGGAAGTAGTAAGGGTCACTGATGTCGGTGTAGTCGACTTCTGCCAGCAGGCGATCGTTGAGCCCCTGCTTGTGCTGCCAGCTGTACATCCAGCGTTGGTCTTCCGCGTCGGACTGCAGTTTGCGGTCGTCATTGCTGTCTTGCAGGAAGGCGCCGCCGACTTGACCTTCGCTGTTCTTGGTGAGGTAGCGGAATTCGCCTTCCATCAGCAAGCCACGATCAGCCATATAGGTTGGGTACAACGTGGCGTCGTAGTTAGGTGCCAAGTTGAAGTAGTAAGGCGTTTGTAAGGTCAGGCCGTTATCACTTGAGCTGCCGATGCTCGGTGGCAGGAAACCGGACTGACGACGGTCATCAATTGGGAAGTAGATATAGGGTGTGTAGAACACCGGAATATTCTTCACCCGCAGGGTCACGTTAGTCGCGGTACCGAAGCCGGTGGCCGGGTTCAGGGTGATGTTATTACCCTTTAAGTGCCAGGCGTTGCTGCCGGGTTCGCAGCTGGTATAAGTGCCGTCTTTGAGGCGGATAATCGCGCTTTCTTCACGCTTGGCGTAGAGCGCATTACCGCGGATATGGCTCTTGTGCAGGACATATTCGGCGTTATCGACTTTGGCTTCGCCGTTGTCCAACTGCAGCTCGGCGCGATCACCGACCACCAGCATGCCCTGATCACGCAGGCGCACGTTGCCGATCAGTTCGCCGCGGTTTTCTGCCTGGCGCAGGTTGGCTTCATCTGCTTCGACCTGCATGCCGGCCTGGCGCAGCACCACGTCGCCAGCGAGGGTGGCGACTTGTTCTTCCTGCTCATAGCGCGACGCTTTGGCCGAGAGGAACATCGGTGCTTCGCTCATCGGCGTTTGGTCGTTCATGCCGGGCCGAATTGGCTCGACATACGCGCCTGCGCAGTAAGGGCCGGTTTCAGCCAGCTGGGCGGCGCTGAGGTTTTCGCGCGGCACCCAATCGAGGTGGCTGTAGTCGGCGCTGCGTGATGCCAGAACCTTGCCGCGGCTTTCGGTAACCAGTGTCGCTTGCGCCGCTTTAACCTGGGCAGGTTCGGCTGTGCCGTCGGCGGCCTTGCTACTGGCGAGCGAATCACGTTGTACTGGCCTGGCTGGCAGGGCAGCATTGCTGGCTTTCGGGGCGCATGCCCAGCCGCCGGTGGCGGAAACCTGGCAATCGTACTGTTCGGCAGCAACGGCAAATGGAATGGCCACGGGTTGAAGCGCCAGGAGGCTGCTAGTAACCAAGAGTGGGAATTTTTTACGAAACGCGGGGTATTTTACTGCCATCTTATTTTATCCGGGCTTCCTGCGCGCCAATGGCCCTGAGGCCGCACGCCTCTCGATGGGCTTGAAAAGATGCTGGATAATAAAGCATGACCCGCGCAACGGCTAGCGCCGTCGGAGACCTTGTAATGCCTGATGAAGATGTACGCCTAAAACTTCTCGAAAACTGGCTGGAGCCACTGCTGCCAGCGCTTTTTGCTAAGCAGGGCTGGGGCGCCGTACCTGCTGCCACGCTGACGCCTGCGAGTAGCGATGCCAGTTTTCGCCGTTATTTCCGTTGGCAAGGTGGTGCACGGACACTGATCGTGATGGACGCGCCGCCGCCGTTGGAGGATTGCCGGCCGTTCGTCAAGGTCGCGCAGTTGCTGGCTGAGGCCCGCCTCAACGTGCCGCAGATTCTTGCGGCAGACCTTGAGCGTGGTTTTCTCCTGCTCAACGATTTAGGTCGGCAGACCTACCTGGATGTAATCAATGAAGACAATGCGGATGCGTTGTTTGTTGATGCGATGCAGGCACTGCTGGCGTTTCAGCAGCTGCCGATGACCACGCCATTGCCCAGCTACGACGACGCACTGCTGCGTCGCGAGCTGCAGCTATTCCCCGAATGGTATGTGCAGCGGCATCTTGAGGTTGAGTTCACGCCGGCTCAGCAAGCGGCCTGGCAGCGAGTGAGTCAGCTATTGATTGACAGTGCTCTGGCGCAGCCCAAGGTGCTGGTGCATCGCGACTATATGCCGCGCAACTTGATGCTCAGTGAGCCGAATCCCGGCGTGCTGGATTTTCAGGATGCGGTCTACGGCCCGGTAACGTATGACATCACCTGTTTGTTCAAGGATGCGTTCCTCAGCTGGCCCGAGGCGCGCGTGCGCAGTTGGCTGGAGCAATATTGGCAGCAGGCGCGTGAGGCGGGTGTGCCGGTGCAACCGTTGCTGGAAGACTTTTTGCGCGCCAGCGATTTGATGGGGGTGCAGCGTCATCTCAAGGTGATTGGCATCTTCGCGCGCATTTGCCACCGCGATGGCAAGCCCAAGTACCTGGGGGACGTGCCGCGCTTCTTCTCTTATATAGAAGCGGTATTGGCGCGCCGGCCGGAGTTGGCTGAGCTGGGTGAGTTGTTGGTCAGCCTGCAGCGGGCGCCGGCATGAAGGCGATGATTCTGGCTGCAGGCAAGGGCGAACGGTTGCGCCCATTGACCCTGCACACGCCCAAGCCATTGGTGCGCGCGGCAGGTGTGCCACTGATTGAGTATCACCTGCGTGCTCTGGCGGCGGCCGGTTTTACCGAGGTGGTGGTCAATCACGCCTGGCTCGGTCAGCAGATCGAGGACTATCTGGGTGACGGTTCGCGCTTCGGCGTCCGCATCGCCTATTCCGCGGAAGCCGAGCCGCTGGAAACTGGTGGCGGGATTTTCAAGGCTCTGCCATTGCTGGGTGATCAGCCTTTTGCGTTGATCAATGGCGATATTTTTACCGACTACCCCTTTGCCGAGCTGCGCCGTCCCTTGGCGGGGCTGGCCCATCTGGTGCTGGTGACGAACCCTGGCCATCACGCGGGCGGTGATTTTTGCCTGCGAGATGGCCGGGTCAGCGATGCGCAGGTCGCCCAGGAAAGTTTGACCTACAGCGGCATGGCGGTGCTGTCGCCGGCCCTGTTTGCGGGTTGTCAGGCCGGAGCCTTCAAACTTGCGCCTTTGCTGCGCGCGGCGATGGCGGCAGGGCAGGTCAGCGGTGAGCAATTTGCCGGCTGCTGGGTGGACGTCGGCACCCATGAGCGGCTGGCGGAAGTTGAGCGTCTACTTGAGGCGCGCCACTAAGATGCTCTGGCCTGCGACCCTGCTGGGGGCGGTTGCCGGGTTGGCAGTCGCGAGTATTCCGGGTGCCCTGCTGGGCGGTTTGTTGGGGCAGGTGCTGGATCGACGTTTGCGCCTGCAATCCTGGTCTGCCCTGCGTGAGCGCTTGGGAGGCCGTGCGCAAACGCGTGATGAGTGGCTGCTGTTTGTTTTGTTGGGGCGTTTGGCCAAGAGTGGTGGGCGTGTATTGCCGGCGCATATTCAGCAGGCGCGGGCAGAAATGCAGCGTCTTGGGCTGAGCAGCGACGGTCAGCGTCAGGCGGTTGCGGCATTCGCCCAGGGTAAGGCCGGACGTGACAGCCTGCGCGGCCCGTTACGCCGCCAGCATGAACATGCTGAGATGCTGCTGCGTGCTTGCTGGCGTATGGCGTGGGTGGATGGTCAGGTCGGTCAGGCTGAGCGTGAACTGATCATGCTGTGGGGCAAGTGGTTGCAGGTGTCGTCGGCTACCCAGGCGCAGTTCAGTGACGCCTATGCGCCTCAGCAGGTGCATCTGGCTTCGACGGCCAGTGGTGCCTATCAGCGTGCACTGAGTCTGTTAAATGTCAGTGCCGACTCCGAGCCTGCGCGCATAAAACAGGCGTACCGGCGCTTACTCAGTCGCCATCACCCCGACAAGCTGGCGGGAAGTAACGCCTCGCTAGAACGTGTCCGTGAGGCGACCGAGCGAACCCGTGAGTTGCATCAGGCCTATGATCTGATTCGTCAGCGTCATGGCTTCCGTTAGGACTATTTGGCCTGCAGCTTGAGCGTTAGCCAGCCGCGGATACGCCGGTAGAGTTGTTCCTGCTCTGCGTCACGGTTGCCTGGTAGGGCTTTCATTGCGACCTGTGTATAGGCGCTCTGCTTTTGCCGTTTGCTGGCTTGCGAGCGTTTGAGCGCGGCGGTGCGATCGGCGGGCAGGTCCTTGTAATAAAAATCGCCGGTGGCCAGCGGAAGTTGCGGGATCAACTCATCCAGTGGCGGTGTGTAGCCGGCCGGCAACGCTGCGGCGACCATTAACAGGTTGTGAATATTGCCTGGCTTGCGTTCGGCCAGGTAACGCGCGGCCCAGTAAGCGCCGCTGCCGTGCCCAAGCAGGACGATGGTCTTGGCTTGCTGCTGTTCGGCAAAGCCGATGGCCGATTCGATGCGCGCCAACACTCGGTCGGCATGGGCTTGTTGCTGTTCTTCGATGTTTTTCGCTTTGCTTGCCGCGGTTTCGGCGCTGTCGAGCGAGTTGTCACGGGCATCTGCGCGGGGGGCATCTGCGGGTGTGTTGGCTTCCTCGCTTGCCGCCGTTGCTGGATCGGCTTCGACCGGGGTTTCACTCGGGGCTTGCGTTTGCGGTGCTGGGCTGCGCAGCGGCGGTGCATCGCCGTTTGGGTCGGGCAGTGTCAGGCTGAGGCTGTGCCAGCCAGCATTGGGCAACTTGTGGCGTAAAGGGCCAACACTTTGCGGCCAGTCGGCCGTTTCAGCGTCGCCCGGCAAGATGATGACCACGCCGCTGGATTCTGCGGTGTTGGCGGGTAACCAAAGCGCGAGAAAGCGTTCATCGCCTGCCTGCAGATGCTGTTGTTCCTGTGGCTCCAACTGCTGTTCAAGTGCAGTCGCTTCCATTTCGCTGCGCTCGGCCAGGGGCGCACGCATGGGGTCGGTTGCTTCGGCCGCGGTGTCAGTTGAGGCTGTGTTTGCGGCGGTCTGTTCTTCGGCATGCAGCGGGCCGGTTAGTAGCAGCAGGCTCAGAGCAGATGCGGCAGCGCGCAGAAACATGGGGCTCTCCAGGATGTGTCGTATTCGCCCAGCCTAGCCTTTTCAGTCCTGCTTTGTCAGGTGTCGCTGAGTGCGCCAGGCCGGCGATGGGGCTGGTACAATGCGCGCCATCCGTGAATACCCCCGAGGTGCGTTATGCAACCCTTCGCCATTGCTCCGTCGATCCTTTCCGCTGACTTCGCTCGCCTAGGTGAGGAAGTGGACAAGGTGCTCGCCGCCGGGGCTGACATCGTGCACTTCGATGTGATGGACAACCACTATGTGCCGAACCTGACGATTGGCCCTATGGTCTGCGCTGCGCTGCGCAAGTACGGCATCACCGCTCCGATTGATGCGCACCTGATGGTTAAACCCGTGGATCGCATCATCGGTGACTTTATTGAGGCAGGCGCGAGCTACATCACCTTCCACCCGGAGGCGTCCGAGCATATCGACCGCTCCCTGCAGCTGATCCGCGAGGGTGGCTGCAAGGCCGGCTTGGTGTTCAACCCGGCCACGCCGCTGGATGTGCTCAAACACGTCATGGACAAGATCGACATGGTCCTGTTGATGAGCGTTAACCCCGGTTTCGGTGGGCAGAAGTTCATCCCTCATACCCTGGAAAAGCTCAAAGAGGCGCGCGCACTTATCGATGCATCCGGGCGCGACATTCGCCTGGAAATCGACGGTGGGGTCAATGTGCAGAATATCCGTGAAATCGCTGCCGCCGGTGCCGACACCTTTGTAGCAGGTTCAGCCATCTTCAATCAGCCCGACTACAAAGCGGTGATCGACGCCATGCGTGCTGAACTGGCGCTGGCGCGCGGATGAGTCTGCTGCGCGAGCTGTTTCAGGGTGAGTTGCCGCGCCTGGTGATGTTTGATCTGGACGGCACCCTGGTCGATTCGGTGCCGGACCTGGCCGCAGCGGTCGATAAGACCTTGCTCGTGTTGGGGCAGCCGGCGGCGGGTTTAGAGCAGGTGCGTAATTGGGTGGGCAATGGCGCGCGGGTTTTAGTGCGCCGCGCCCTGGCGGGTAGCCTTGAACACGCCGAGATCGATGACGCGGACGCTGAGCAGGCGCTGCAGCTGTTTATGCAGTACTACGCCGAAAGCCATACGCTGACCCAGGTTTACCCTGGCGTGCGGCAAACCCTGGACTGGTTGCGCGAGCAGCAGGTCGAGCTGGCGATAGTGACGAACAAGCCTGAGCAGTTTGTCGCGCCCTTGCTGGATGAGAAGGGCTTGGGTGGCTATTTCCGCTGGATCATCGGTGGCGATACCCTGCCTCAGCAGAAGCCTGACCCTGCAGCGTTGTTGCATGTGATGCAGCTGGCGCGGGTTGACGCCGACCATGCGCTGTTTGTTGGCGACTCACGCAACGATGTGCTGGCGGCTCGCGCGGCGGGGGTGCTGTGTGTGGCGCTGAGTTATGGCTACAACCATGGTCGGCCGATTGCCGAGGAGAACCCCGCGCAAGTGCTGGATAACTTGGCAGGCTTGTTGTGCTCGGCCGAGTCAGCGCTTTTGCCGGGCCTTGCGGGTTGATTCGGCTCTAGCCCTGCGCTAGTGTGGCCGCACTCCTATCCCGCCTGAATTAAGAGAGTTTCGTGGTGGTTACCTGCACGCGTTGGTCGGCAAGCGCCGATATGAAAATCATCAAGGCTTTGGCCCGTTGGCGCTGGCGCCTCTGACCTGATCTTGGCCGCCCAGTCGGCACGCTTGCACACGACCGAATTACCTCAAGCCACGAGGCTGATCATGACCCGCGAAGAATTCCTGCGTTTAGCCGCTGCCGGCTATAACCGTATTCCTGTTGCCTGCGAAACCCTGGTGGATTTCGACACGCCACTGTCCATCTATTTAAAGCTGGCTGACGAAGCCAACACCTACTTGCTTGAGTCCGTGCAGGGCGGTGAGAAGTGGGGGCGTTACTCAATTATCGGCCTGCCGGCGCGCACCGTGCTGCGCGCTTATGAGCACGATGTAACGGTCAGCGTCGATGGCGTGGAGGTTGAACGCCATCACTGCGAAGATCCGCTGGCCTTTGTTGAGCAGTTCAAAGATCGCTACAAGGTACCGACCCTGCCGGGCCTGCCACGCTTTAACGGTGGGCTGGTCGGTTACTTCGGCTATGACAGCGTGCGTTATGTCGAGCCCAAACTGGCCAAGGGCGTGAACCCGGATGCCCTGGGCACCCCGGATATTCTGCTGATGGTGTCCGATGCCGTGGTGGTGTTCGACAACCTTGCCGGCAAGATGCACGCCATTGTGCTGGTTGACCCATCTGATGCCGATGCGTTGGAACAGGGGCAGGCGCGCTTGCAGGAAATTCTGCACAAGTTGCGTCAGCCGATCACTCCGCGCTTGGGTGTCGACTTGGCTGCGCCTGCCGCAGCTGATCCAGACTTCGTTTCCAGTTTCAAACGCGATGATTACGAGCACGCGGTTAAGGCAATCAAGGATTACATCCTCGCGGGCGACTGCATGCAGGTGGTGATTTCGCAGCGCATGTCGATTCCCTTCAAGGCGGCGCCGATTGATTTGTACCGCGCGCTGCGGTGTATCAACCCGACGCCTTATATGTACTTTTTTAACTTCGGCGACTTCCATGTGGTCGGCAGTTCGCCGGAAGTGCTGGTGCGCCTGGAAGATGGCTTGGTCACCGTGCGCCCGATTGCCGGCACCCGTCCGCGTGGCGCCAATGAAGAAGCCGATCTGGCCTTGGAAGAAGACCTGCTCTCTGATGCCAAAGAAGTCGCCGAGCACCTGATGCTGATTGACCTGGGCCGCAATGATGTCGGCCGAGTGGCCAGCACCGGTAGCGTCAAGCTCACCGAGAAGATGGTGATCGAGCGTTATTCCAACGTGATGCACATTGTTTCCAATGTTACCGGTCAATTGAAGGAAGGTCTGACCGCGATGGACGCCCTGCGCGCCATCCTGCCGGCGGGCACCTTGTCCGGCGCACCGAAGATCCGCGCCATGGAAATCATTGATGAACTAGAGCCGGTCAAACGTGGTGTTTATGGCGGTGCCGTGGGTTACCTGGCCTGGAACGGTAATATGGACACCGCCATCGCCATTCGTACCGCGGTGATCAAAAACGGTGAGCTGCATGTACAGGCCGGCGCCGGCATTGTGGCCGACTCAGTGCCCGCGCTGGAGTGGGAGGAAACGCTAAACAAGCGTCGCGCCATGTTCCGTGCTGTGGCGCTCGCCGAGCAAACCGTCACTGACCCGTCCACGCGCTGAGGAGTCCTGCCATGCTGCTGATGATTGATAACTACGACTCCTTTACCTACAACGTGGTGCAATACCTGGGCGAGTTGGGTGCCGATGTTCAGGTGATTCGCAACGACGAGCTGTCGATTGCCGAGATCGAAGCGCTGCAGCCTGAGCGCATCGTGGTGTCGCCCGGCCCGTGCACGCCGACCGAGGCGGGGGTGTCCATCGAGGCCATCCTGCATTTTGCCGGCAAACTGCCAATTCTCGGTGTGTGCCTCGGCCACCAGAGTATTGGCCAAGCGTTTGGCGGCGATGTGGTGCGCGCACGTCAGGTGATGCACGGCAAAACCAGCCCGGTCTTTCATCGTGATCTGGGTGTGTTTGCCGGCTTAAACAATCCGCTGACGGTAACCCGTTACCACTCGCTGGTGGTCAAGCGCGAAACCCTTCCGGACTGCCTGGAAGTCACTGCCTGGACTCAGCATGAAGACGGTTCGGTGGATGAAATCATGGGCCTGCGCCACAAGACGCTGCATATCGAGGGTGTGCAATTCCACCCCGAGTCGATTCTCACCGAGCAGGGCCATGAACTGTTCGCTAACTTCCTCAAACAACAAGGAGGCCTGCGCTGATGAATATCAAGGAAGCCCTCAATCGAGTGGTCAATCAGCTCGACCTTAGCACCGAAGAAATGCAGGACGTGATGCGCGAAATCATGACCGGTCAGTGCACGGATGCGCAGATTGGCGCCTTCCTGATGGGCATGCGCATGAAGAGCGAGACCATCGACGAGATCGTCGGTGCGGTCTCGGTCATGCGTGAGCTGGCCAGCCATGTGCACCTGCAGACCCTCGACCATGTGGTGGATGTGGTGGGTACTGGCGGCGATGGCGCCAATATCTTCAACGTGTCGACGGCTTCAAGCTTTGTGGTCGCCGCAGCTGGCGGCAAGGTGGCCAAACATGGCAACCGTGCGGTGTCGGGCAAGAGCGGCAGTGCCGATCTGCTTGAGGCCGCGGGTATTTACCTGCAGCTGACGCCCGAGCAAGTGGCGCGGTGTATCGACAGCGTGGGTGTCGGCTTTATGTTCGCCCAAGTGCACCATTCGGCGATGAAGTACGCCGCCGTGCCGCGTCGTGAGCTGGGTCTGCGCACCCTCTTTAATATGCTCGGCCCGTTGACCAACCCGGCTGGAGTCAAGCATCAAGTGGTTGGCGTATTCAGCCAGGCGTTATGCCGACCACTGGCCGAGGTGCTTAAGCGCCTGGGCAGTCAGCATATTTTGGTGGTGCACTCGCGCGACGGTCTCGATGAGTTCAGCCTGGCGGCTGCGACCCATGTGGCCGAGTTGAAGGATGGGGTGATTAGCGAGTATGAAGTGCTGCCGGAAGACCTCGGCCTAAAGAGCCAGAGCCTGATCGGTTTGGCCGTGGAAAGCCCGGAGGCTTCGTTAGCGCTGATCCGTGACGCGCTAAGCAAGCGTAAAACTGACGCCGGGCAAAAGGCCGCGGACATGATCGCGCTCAATGCCGGTGCGGCGTTGTATGCGGCAGATCTGGCGACTAGCCTGAAAGAAGGTGTAGCGCTGGCTCACGATGCTTTGCACACAGGGTTGGCCTGGGAGAAGTTGCAGGAGTTGGTGTCCTTTACCGCCGTATTCAACGAGGAGAATGCCGGGTGAGTATTCCAACTGTTCTGGAGAAGATTCTTGCTCGCAAGGCTGAGGAAGTGGCCGCCCGTCGCGCCATCATCAGTCTCGCCGAGCTTGAGCAGCAGGCGCGCAGCGCCGATCCCGTGCGCGGTTTTGCTCAGGCCTTAATGGCCCAGGCTAAGCGCAAGCAACCCGCGGTGATCGCTGAAATCAAGAAAGCGTCGCCGAGCAAGGGGGTGCTGCGCGAGCACTTTGTGCCGGCGGAGCTTGCCCAGAGTTATCAGAGCGGTGGCGCCACTTGTCTGTCGGTGCTTACGGATATCGATTTCTTTCAGGGCGCCGATCGTTATCTGCAAGAAGCCCGCTCGGCCTGTTCACTGCCGGTAATTCGCAAAGACTTTATGATCGACCCGTACCAGATCGTCGAGGCCCGCGCGCTCGGTGCCGATTGCGTGTTGCTGATCGTTTCGGCGCTGGAAGATGGGCAGATGGCCGAGCTGGCTGCCACGGCCAAAGCTTTTGATTTGGATGTGCTGGTGGAAGTGCATGACGGCGATGAGTTGGAGCGTGCGCTGAAAACGTTGGATACGCCACTGGTGGGCATTAACAACCGTAATCTGCACACCTTCGAGCTCAACTTGGAGACCACCCTTGACTTGCTGCCACGGATTCCGCGTGGCCGCTTGGTGGTGACTGAGAGCGGTATTCTCAATCGCGCTGATGTCGAGTTGATGGAGATCAGCGAGGTCTATGCTTTCCTAGTGGGCGAGGCGTTTATGCGCGCCGACAATCCTGGGGTTGAGCTGGAGCGCTTGTTCTTCCCTGAGCGCAAGCGGGTGGTCACTTCGCCTGACGTGGATTGATTCACCAAGCCACAAAAAAGCCGACGCATGCGTCGGCTTTTTTATTGGCGTTTACAGGCTCAGCGGGTGCCGAAGACCACCATGGTCTTGCCCTTGACGTTGACCAGCCCTTGTTCTTCCAAGGCCTTGAGTACACGCCCGACCATCTCCCGCGAGCAGCCGACAATACGGCCGATTTCCTGGCGGGTAATCTTGATCTGCATACCGTCAGGGTGCGTCATGGCATCAGGCTGTTTGCACAGGTCCAAGAGGGTGCGTGCTACGCGGCCAGTGACATCGAGAAAAGCCAGGTCGCCCACTTTACGCGTGGTGTTGCGTAGGCGTTCGGCCATCTGGCTGCCCAGGGCATACAGAATGTCGGGGTCTTGCTGGGTGAGTTCGCGGAACTTGGCGTAGCTCAGCTCCGCGACTTCGCACTCAGTCTTGGCGCGCACCCAGGCGCTGCGTTCTTTTTCCGCCCCGTCCTTTTCAAACAGGCCCATTTCACCAAAGAAATCGCCGGAGTTGAGGTAAGCAATGATCATTTCTCGACCATCATCGTCTTCGATCAGAATAGTGACCGAGCCTTTGACGATGAAGAACAGGGTTTCGCAGCGATCACCTGCATAGATGATGGTGCTCTTGGCGGTGTAGCGACGACGGTGGCAATGCGCGAGAAGCTTGTCGAGATTTTTTATTTTAGGTGTGAGGGTAATAGCAACCATGCCCGAATCCCGAATTTATAAGAGTAAGCCGTTGTTTGGCTGGCGTTTCTAATAATAGTTATCTGCACAAGTGTGCCAGTAATCAGGCGCCATCTTAACAAACACCCTTATAACAGATGTGGATTTGCGACCTGGCTAACAGTTAAGCGCGGAACTTAAGCGCAAGTGGAGCATGACAGCTTGGCAAAAGTGCTGTGCTAAGCTGCGTTCCTTTTTAACAGCGGAGCCTGGGCAATGAAAGCGCGGATTCAGTGGGCCGGCGAAGCCCTGTTTATTGGTGAGTCGGGTAGCGGCCATGCAGTGGTCATGGACGGTCCGCCTGAGAGCGGTGGGCGTAACCTGGGTGTGCGGCCGATGGAAATGCTGCTGATCGGTCTGGGCGGCTGCAGTAACTTTGATGTCGTCAGCATCCTGAAGAAGTCGCGCCAGGCGGTAGAAAGCTGCGAGGCGTTTCTGGAGGCTGAGCGGGCCACGGAAGAGCCCAAGGTGTTTACCAAGATCCATCTGCATTTTGTGGTCAAGGGCCGCGGCTTGAAAGAGGCGCAGGTCAAGCGTGCGGTCGAACTCTCGGCTGAGAAGTACTGCTCGGCGTCGATCATGCTGGGGCGTGGTGGCGTCGAGATCACGCATGATTACGAAATTATCGAACTGGCTGAATAAGCTGTCGCGCGATTGCCGTGATAGGAAAAGGGCACCGAGGTGCCCTTTTTTGTGCCGCTGATTTAGCGTTATACGCGGTACGTGGTGCTGGTCATAACCTTGGCCAGCAGGCTCATGCCGAACTTCACCGGCGCGGGGAAGCGCAGGCCGCCCGCATCGAGGGCGTTGCACGCATGCTGTTCTTCATCAATACGCATCTGCTCGAGAATCGCCCGGGACTTCTGGTCGTCTTGGGGGATTTGCTGCAGGTGCTCATCGAGGTGTTTGACCACTTGATCTTCGGTGGCCGCCACAAAACCCAGGCTGACTTTGTCACTGATCAGTCCAGCCGCCGCGCCGACGCCAAAAGACAGGCCGTAGAACAGCGGGTTAAGAATGCTGGGCTGGCTGCCGAGTTGGCGGATGCGTTGTTCGCACCAGGCTAAATGGTCGATTTCTTCATCGGCGGCATGCTCCATGGCCTGGCGCACCTGTGGCAGCTTGGCGGTCAGGGCCTGACCCTGATACAGCGCCTGGGCGCACACCTCACCGGTGTGGTTGATGCGCATCAGGCCGGCAATATGCTGGGTCTGCGCGTCATCCAGCTCAGCTTCTGGCTGCACGATGGCCGGTGACGGTCGAGTGGGCTGACCACTGAAGGGCAGCAGGGTGCGCAGCGCGGCATCGGCTTGCAGTAACAGGCGATCAACAGGTGAAAATTGACGTTCGCTGGCCATTGGGACCTCCGGCGATGACTACGGCGGTCAGTTTACTCCAAACCATGCGGAGGGTCTGTTGACGTTTCGTCGCAGCCGTTGCGTCGCCTCAACAAGGCGGATGCGTGTCTTTAAGGCAGCTCGCGCAGCACGCGAAACCCCAGGGCGTAGTTCGTATGCTGCGGCTGCTTCATGTCGCGCTGGCTGCTGTGGAGGTAGCTGGGGCCACTGTTCCACGCACCACCGCGCACCGTCCGCGGGCTGTTGTCGAGTAACCCTGCGGCGACTCGCTCGCTACCGTCGAAAGGGCTGACAAACCGCGAGGCCGTCCATTCCCAGACATTACCCGCGGTGTCGTGCAAGCCAAAGGCATTGGCGTTGAACTGGCCGATGAACGCGCTCTTATTCTGGATCAGGCGTGAGGTGGCGCAGCCACGGCAATGCGCGCGCGGCTGCGTTTCCGGGCTGTCGAGCTGTTCGCCCCACCAGTAATAGCTATCAGTCCCCGCACGTGCGGCATATTCCCATTCGGCTTCAGTGGGCAGTCGATAACGCTGCCCGGTGACCTTGGATAACCATTGGCAGTAGGCCACGGCCTGATACCAGGAGACGTTGATCACCGGCCGCTGTGCCGATAAGCCCCAGCCTTCGTTATCCGGCATCAGCGTGGCGGTGGCCGCGGCGTACTGCTGCCAGTCGGCAAAGCTGACCTCGTAGCGACCCATAGCAAACGGGCGGTTGATTTCAATGGGCGTCAGTGGCCGTTCATTATGATTACCGCGACCGCTGTGATCGCCCAGCACGTAATGCCCGGCCGGCAGCACAATCAGTGACGGCCCCTGCTTGTTTTCGCCTAGAGGGTCGCTGAATACATGGCCTGGTGTTTGCGCTTGCGCCGGAGCACTGCTCAACAGGCCGAGCAGCATCAGCGTCGCCAGGTACTGGCGCTTCAACCCGGCGGCCATGCCAGCTGCCGTTGACCCAGTACGTGCATATGAATGTGATAGACGGTTTGGCCACCCAGCTCGTTGCAGTTCATCACCACTCGGAAGCCGTCATCGCAGCCTTGCTCTTTGGCTAGGCGCTGGGCCGTGATGAGGATGTGCCCCGCCAATGCGGTATCGGCTTCGTTCAGGTCATTGAGGGTGCGGATATGTTTTTTCGGGATGACCAGGAAATGCACCGGCGCTTGTGGGCCAATATCGTGGAAGGCAATCACCTGATCATCTTCATAAAGCTTGCGCGCCGGTATTTCACCAGCGACGATCTTGCAGAACAGACAGTCCATGGACGGTCTCCTGGCCGCTAAAAAGAGGCCCGAGTTTAGTGGACAAGGAGTGCGGGTGAAAAACGATATTCACGACCTGGGGCTGGTGCTGGATTCCAAAACCAAGCTGGTGCTGATTGAGTCCTGGGACGAGGTACGGGTTCTGGAAACCCTGACCAGTCTGGCGGTTCGCCGCGGCCTCGGTTTGCAGGTGTGGTCGGTGACCGAGGGGCTGCAGCGCCTGGGTTTTTCTGTTCAAGAGCCCGTCGACAGCGCCACCACGGAGCCGGAAGCTGCGCTGCGCCTGATCAAGGCGGATCCGCAACCGACGCTGTATGTGATGTGTGACCTGCATCCGTTTCTCGACGACAACCCCAAGCTGGTGCGACTGCTCAAGGAAATCGCCATGAGCGAGCTGCCCAGCAAGCCGACGCTGGTGCTGGTGTCCCACGCTTGCCGGTTGCCGCCGGAGGTGCAGCGTTACGCCTCGCGCTTCAGCCTGTCGCTGCCGTCTGAAGAAGAGTTACTGGCCATCGTGCGCGACGAAGCCACTGGCTGGAGCGCCCGCAATCGCAATGCCCGCGTGCGCACCGATAACCGCACCTTGCAGCAGGTGGTGAAGAACCTGCGTGGCCTCAGCCATGCCGAGGCCCGTGCGCTGGCGCGTAATGTGATCTGTGATGACGGTGCGATTACCCAGGAAGATTTGCCGGAGCTGAATAAGACCAAGTTCCAGTTGCTTGACCTCGATGGTGTGTTGAGTTTCGAGTACGACACGGCACGTTTCGCCGAGGTGGGCGGGCTTGGCAACCTCAAACGCTGGCTGGGTGAGCGGCAGAGCATCTTCCTTGAGGGTAAAGGCGTTGATCTGCCGAAGGGCGTGCTGCTGGTCGGTGTGCAGGGCGGCGGCAAAAGCCTGGCCGCCAAGGCGATCGCCGGTCTCTGGGGCTTGCCTTTGTTGCGCCTGGACTTTGCCTGCCTATACAACAAGTTCTTCGGTGAGACCGAACGTAACCTGCGCGAAGCCTTGAAGCTGGCCGAACAGATGTCGCCGTGTGTGCTGTGGATCGACGAGATTGAAAAGGGTTTGGCCAGCGGTGACCACGATGGCGGCGTCAGCCAGCGTGTGCTTGGTACTCTCCTGACCTGGATGGCCGAGCGCAAGGCGCCGGTATTTATGGTGGCCACCGCCAACGTTATCTCGCGATTGCCGCCAGAGTTGCTGCGCAAGGGGCGGTTTGATGAGCTGTTCTTTGTCGACCTGCCGGATGCGCCCGTGCGTGGCGAAATCTTCCGTATTCATCTGCTGCGCCGCGAGTTGGATCCGGCGAGCTTTGATTTGGCTGAGCTGGCGGCGATTTCTGAAGGGTTTTCCGGTGCAGAGATTGAACAGGCAGTAGTGAGTGCTCTGTATGCCGCGCAAGCGCAGCAGCAGCCGGTTGCCCAAGCGGTGTTGCTGCAAAGCATTCAGACCACCGCGTCGCTTTCAGTGATCATGGCCGAAGACCTGGCGGCCCTGCGCGCCTGGGCGGATGGGCGCACGGTGAGTGCGGGGTAGGGGATTAGAGCGGTTTGCCGAACTGACGAATCAAGCGTGCACTGATCCGCCGAACCAGCCAGCGTGGCCCCAGGCGTGAGCTGAGGGCGAGCAAGCGGTTGCGCCAGCCAGGGATGATGATCGCGCGATTTTTATCCAGCGCCCTGACGGTGATGAGTGCGACTTCTTCGGCGCTCATCATCAGCGTGCCGCTCTGCAAGGCTGTGGCATCCACGCTCGCGTTGCGGAAAAACGCGCTGCGGGTTGGGCCCGGACACAGCACGGAAACCTTGACGCCGTAGGGCTTGAGTTCCTCACGCAGGCCTTCAGAGAAGTGCAGCACATAGGCTTTGCTTGCGTAATAGTTGCTCATGCCTGGGCCTGGTTGAAAACCGGCCACCGAGGCCACGTTGAGAATCTGCCCGCTGCCTTGGCCGGCCATAACGGTGCCGATGGCGTGACAGAGGCGGGCGAGGGCGAGGACGTTCAGCTCGATCAACGCCTGCTCGCGCGCCCAGTCCTGTGCGACATAGACGCCACACGTGCCAATGCCGGCGTTATTCACCAGCAGGTCGATATGCAGTTGGCTTTCTTCCAGTTCATGCAACAAGCCGCTGACGCGCAGTGGTTTGCTCAAATCGCAGGTACGAAACAGCACCTCCACTGAGAAGCGCTGGGTCAGCTCGCTGGCGATACTTTCCAGGGCATCGCGCTGGCGTGCTACCAGAATCAGATTACGCCCCCGCCGGGCCAGGGCTTCGGCAAGTGCCAGGCCAATGCCACTGGAGGCTCCAGTGATAAGCGCGTAACGGCTCATGGGTTCTCCGTGAAGGAGCCTTGCGGCTCCATGCACTGGCTAAGGTGGTGATGGGGTTAAAGGTTGGCGCCGGTCAAAAAAGCCAGCGAAGGCAGCGCAATCGCCAGAATAATACCCAGCGCTATCGCAGCCAGCCACAAGCCGGCCAACACTTTAACGGCGGTGCTGTTCGGTGGTGGCGGTGGGCCGAAGCGGTTGGCTTCGGTGCTGCCGGGAATGACGAACATCAGCAGAGAAAATACCCCGCCGATCACGGGCACCAGGGTGACCAGCAGCAGCCAGCCAGTCCAGCCGATGTCATGCAGGCGCTGCACGCCGAACATGATACCGACTACCGCTACCGCGATCCCCACCACGACCATCAAGAGACCGCCGAGAATCTCCGAAACCGCAAAAAAACCGGCCGCGATACCGAACAACGGCAGGCACGCCAGCATCAGCACCATCGTCCATGCCAGGTAACGTAAGCGGCCGATTCGCCCGTCGGTGGTAAAGGTATTCAGCTCGCCGAACGCTGGCAGTATTTCGCCCACAGCTGCCTTGGGCGTGGCGTAAGGTGTGGCGACTGCGCTGGTCGCTTGCGGTGGATTTTCCGCGAGCTGCGCCTGGCGAGCCATGAATTTCTCGATAACGATGCCGCAGGCTGAGCACTCGATGGCTTTGGCTTGTGGGTGAGTGCATTTGGGACAAATCATCTGGGCGTCGCTGGCAGGTTCACTGCTTTGCCCGCGGTGTTCGTCGGTGTCCACTAGGCTCAGGCTGGCAGCCAAGTCCGGCTCTTTGCGTACCTTTGCCCCAGCACCCTGTAGGGCTTTGAGGTACTGGTCGGCCTCGTTTTCGCTGAGGTCACGTTTGATCTCGACTGTGCCGCCTTTAAACAGCGAGTTGATTCGGGTGTGGTCGCTCTTGAACAACCGCGCGAGATTCTCCTTGGCGGTTTCCAGGCTTATGTCAGGCATCAACTCGCCGTTGAACACAATCTTGAAGCGGGCTTGGGTCATGTCGGCGTCCTTGTCGGTGCCTGAGTGGATTCGCGTGTCAGACTATCTGCCGCGCAGGCCAGTGAACAAGCCACTTTGCACGTAAATGTGTGTTTGTTTACGCCCCATGTCGCCATGCTGGGCTTCGCATGGTGGCGTAGGTTACTTGTGCGGATTCGCGCGCGCCTTGAGGGTCAGTTGGCTGACTTCAGAGCGTTATCGTGGCCAGCGCTGTTGTAGTTGCAGGCTGTGCTTGAGTGCCTCGCGGTATTCGCGGTCGAGGCGGCTGATCAATTGCTCGACACTGGGCAGATCGCGGATGTTGCCAACACCCTGGCCGGCCGACCACACGGTTTTCCAAGCCTTGGCTTCTTCATCCATGGGCTTGAGCTTCTCGCCATAGTTGATTTCGCCTTTGCTCTGCAGTTGCTTGAGATCGTAGCCGGCCAGTTCCAGGCTTTGGCGCATAAAGCTTGCGGGTACTCCGGAAACGGCCGGGGTGTGAATGATGTCGGCGGCTTTGGCGTCGAGGATCATCTGCTTATAGGCGTCGGAGGCGGCGTTTTCCCGGGTGGCAATCAGGCGGGTGCCGAGGTAGGCGAGGTCGGCGCCAAGCAATTGGGCCGCCAGCACTTCGTGGCCCTGATTAAGGCAGCCAGCCAGTAGCAAGGTTTTGTCGAAGAACTGGCGAATTTCGGCGATCAGCGCGAACGGGCTCCAAGTCCCGGCATGCCCACCGGCGCCGGCGGCCACCGCGATCAAACCATCGACACCAGCTTCGGCGGCTTTCTCGGCGTGTCGGCGTGTGGTCACATCGTGAAACACCAAGCCGCCGTAGCTGTGTACGGCGTCGACCACTTCTTTTACCGCGCCGAGGCTGGTGATCACGATGGGTACGCGTTGTTCGACGCAGATCGCCAAGTCCGCCTGCAGGCGTGGGTTACTGCCATGCACGATCAGGTTGACCGCATAGGGCGCCGCGGCAACGTCCAGACCTGCTTCGATTTCCTCTAGCCAGTCTTTGAAACCGCTGCTCTCGCGCTGGTTCAGCGCCGGAAAGCTGCCGACAATACCGTTGTTGCAACAGGCCAGAACCAGTTGCGGATTAGAGACCAGAAACATCGGCGCGGCGACGACGGGAAGGCGCAGGCGTTGTTCGAGCAGGGCCGGAAGCGACATGCAGAAATCCTCTTGTTGCAGTGATTAGAAAGGGCGCACCACAACCAGAATGACGATGCCCAGCAACGCCAGCACGGGCGCTTCATTGAACCAGCGGTAGAACACATGGCCGCGCTGGTTTTCATCGCGGGCAAAGGCTTTGAGTTGGGCGCCGCACATAAATTGGTAAACCACCAGTAGGGCAACCAGGCTCAGCTTGGCGTGCATCCAGCCCTGGCTGAAGTAGTAGCTGGGATTAAGGCTGATCAGCCACAGGCCGAGGCCGACGGTGAGGATCAGCGATGGCCACATAATCCCGCGGTAGAGCTTGCGCTCCATGATGCAAAAGCGCTCGCGGCTGACCTCGTCGGTGCTCATGGCGTGGTAAACGAATAGGCGTGGTAGGTAGAACAAGCCGGCGAACCAACAGACCATGGCAATGATGTGCAGGGCCTTGAGCCATAGATAGAGCATTGTTTGAACTCGTGCTGAAAAGTGCCTCGATAGTAGTGGTCATGAGCGCCTGCGTCATCACTGGCGGTTGGCCCCCGGCCGAAGCGCCCGTATCATCGGCAGCTTTCCACTGCTGGTAAGGCAAAGGGGCAAATGATGATCAAGGTCGGAATCGTCGGCGGCACGGGTTATACCGGAGTCGAATTGTTGCGTTTGTTGGCGCAGCACCCGCAAGCACAGGTCGAGGTGATTACCTCGCGCTCCGAGGCCGGCATGCGTGTCGACGAGATGTACCCGAACCTGCGCGGTCATTACGACAGCCTGGCGTTTAGCGTGCCGGATGCCGCCACGTTGGGGGCTTGCGATGTGGTGTTTTTCGCCACGCCGCACGGTGTCGCTCATGCGCTGGCGGGCGAGCTGCTGGCGGCGGGAACCAAGGTGATCGACCTGTCGGCTGACTTCCGCTTGCAGGACGCCGATGAATGGGCGAAATGGTACGGCCAGCCACACGGCGCACCAGACCTGCTCCCAGAGGCAGTCTACGGCTTGCCTGAGGTCAATCGTGAGGCAATCAAACAGGCGCGCTTAATCGCGGTGCCGGGCTGCTACCCCACGGCTGCACAGCTGGCGCTGATCCCGTTGCTTGAGGCCGGCCTGGCCGATACCTCGCAAATTATCGCCGACTGTAAGTCTGGGGTGAGTGGTGCCGGGCGCGGTGCCAGTGTCGGCTCGCTGTTTAGCGAGGCGGGCGAAAGCATGAAGGCTTATGGGGTCAAGGGGCATCGGCACTTGCCGGAAATTCGTCAGGGCCTTCAACGAGCGGCGGGTCAGGCGGTCGGTTTGACCTTCGTGCCACACCTGACGCCGATGATTCGCGGCATTCACGCCACGCTTTATGCCACCGTGGTTGACCGTTCCGTTGACCTCCAAGCGCTGTTCGAGAAGCGCTATGCAAACGAGCCCTTTGTCGATGTGATGCCGGCCGGCAGCCACCCGGAAACCCGCAGCGTGCGGGGCGCCAACGTCTGCCGTATCGCCGTGCACCGCCCGCAGGATGGTGATCTGGTGGTGGTGCTGTCGGTCATTGATAACCTGGTCAAGGGGGCGTCGGGCCAAGCGGTGCAGAACATGAATATTATTTTCGGTCTTGATGAGCGCCTGGGCCTGTCCCACGCCGCCCTGCTGCCCTGATGACGGGGTGGGAGGTTCGGCCAAGCGATCCTGGGCGTGCTCGACGGCAGTGCCTGCTGAGTGTGCTGGTGCTGCTGTGTATTGCGCTGGCTTTTTATGCTGGCAGTTTGTGGCAGCAGTCCATAGCGGGTGCGGTGCAGTCGGCCAAACAGGCTCCGGATGAGTCGTTAGCCCGTGAGGTCGAAGAGCTACGCCAGCGTGTGGCGGTACTGAGCAGCACAGAAATGCTCAGTCAGCAGGCCAACGAACAGAGTCGTTTGACGATCAAACTCTTGGAAGAGCAGATCTACAAGCAACAGCAGGACCTGGCGTCCTACAAAGGCGTGCTGGCCCCGGCCAGTCGTCGCGAAGGTCTACGCATTAAGACCTTTGAGTTGCAGGCCACGGACAGGCCTGAGTATTTCCGCTACAAGATACTCCTTAGCCGCGTGGGTAAAGGTGAGGCGCCGCTGGAAGGCCAGTTGCAGGTCTCAATCGTTGGTCAACAAGGTGGGCAGGCCGTAACGCTCGAGTTAGCCGCGCTGACGACTGGCTTGCCGGATGCGTTGCCTGAGCAAGCGTTTGCCTTTTCCTTTAAGCACTTTCAGGCAATCCCTGAGGCCGGCCGATTCGCTGAGCTGAAGCTGCCTGAGGGGTTTGTCCCGCGCGAGATTAAAGTGCGTGCTGAGGTACAGGGCGAGAAGCCCTTGTTGCGCACATTTGAATGGAGCAAAGAGGAGTGATGGTTCTGTATGTGGAGTAAAGACAAGGCGCGCGCTGATGTGCAGCGTTTCGCGGGCAAGACCAGCCTGATTGCGGTCGGGGCTGAGTTGCATGGCGATTTGCGCTTTCAAGGTGCTGTTCAGGTTGATGGAAAGGTTATCGGTAACCTGGTTGCCAGCGAAGGTATGGTGCGTGTCAGCGTGCAGGGCCGGGTTGAAGGTGAGATACGTGCACCCCATATAGTGATTGATGGTGAAGTCGAGGGTGATGTACACGCCAGTGGTCGCCTTGAGCTTGGCGTGCGCGCTCGGGTGCGCGGCAATCTGTACTACGCCTTAATGGAAATGGCCATGGGAGCGCAAATCGATGGGCGTCTCTGTCGGTTGCAGGACGACGCGCGACCATTGGAGTTGCCTGCGTCTCTGGATGAAGCGCAATAGTTGACCGCATTTGTAGGGTAAGCGGATAATGCCTATCAAACTGCAGTATGGCGCTTAGCGCCGGGAGTTAATCAGCATGAGCGTCGAAACCTTCACCCCTAGTGCTATGCAATTTACGCAGGGCGCGGCGAATAAGGTGAAGAACCTGGTCGATGAAGAAGGCAACCCACGCCTGAAGTTGCGTGTGTTTGTAACCGGCGGCGGTTGTTCTGGCTTCCAGTATGGTTTCACCTTCGATGAAGACGTCGCTGAGGATGACACCATTGTTGAGCGCGAAGGCGTGAGTCTGGTGGTCGACTCAATGAGTTTCCAGTACTTGGCTGGTGCCGAGGTCGACTATCAGGAAGGTCTGGAAGGCTCGCGGTTTGTGATCAACAATCCGAACGCTACTACTACTTGTGGCTGCGGCTCTTCGTTTTCGATCTAGGTTCTAGGCTGTTCAAGTCAACGCCGTGCTTTGTGTACGGCGTTTTCGTTTCTGCGCGCAGCAGATGCTGGTGCGGTCATCAGGCGGGATAGATTGCCCCGAGCACGCGCAGCCCTTGTGCGCCTGTGACGCTCGGCCGGTTAGCGGGTATGCCCTCCAGGCAGCAGTGCGCCAGCCAGGCAAACGCCATAGCTTCTACCCAGTCAGCGGGTACGCCATGCTCATCGGTGCTGCTCACCTGGCTGTCGGGCAGCAGCTGCGCAAGTCGACGCATCAGTGTGCTGTTGTGTGCACCGCCGCCGCAGACCAGCAGCATCTCAGTGTTTTGCTGGGCGCCCTTGAGTGCGTCGGTAATGCTGATGGCGGTTAATTCCAGCAGGGTAGCTTGCACGTCAGCTGCTGCTAGCGCGGGCTGCTTCTGCAGGTGTTGGTCCAGCCAGGCAAGGTTGAACAGCTCGCGGCCTGTGCTTTTCGGCCCTTGGGTTTGGAAGTAGGCGTCGCTCAGCAAAACCTGCAGGAGCGGCATTTGCACCGATCCGCTGGCGGCCCATTGCCCATCTTGGTCGTATGTCAGGCCTTGATGGCGTTTGATCCAGGCATCAAGCAGTACGTTGCCTGGGCCGCAGTCGAAACCATGTACGGGGCGCTCTTGCTCTAGCAGGCTGAGGTTGCTGAAGCCACCAATATTGAGAATGGCCCGGGTGCTGTTTGCGTGCGCGAACAATGCGTCGTGGAACGCTGGGACCAGAGGGGCGCCTTGGCCTCCGGCGGCAACATCCCGGCGGCGGAAGTCGCTGACGACGCTGATGCCGGTCAGTTCGACGAGCAAGGCAGGGTTACCAATCTGGATGCTGAAGCCGCGCGTTGGCTCGTGGCGCACGGTTTGACCATGGCTACCAATAGCGCGGACTTCGTCTGCTGCTATGCCATGTTGCTTCAGTAGCGCGTTGATGCCTTGAGCCGCGAGCTGTACCCACTGCTGCTCGGCAATGGCCGCGCGGGCCAGTTCATCGTGGCCGGAAGCGCACAGACTAAGCAGGGCGCCACGCAGTTCGTCTGGCATGGGCAGGTAAAGCGTGCCTATTAGGCGGGTGTCACGTTCTTGCTCGATTAGCGCAATGTCCAGTCCATCCAGGCTGGTGCCGGACATCACGCCAAGGTAGAGGGGCATAGCTTAGCGCTGATTATTAAGGGCGAGCATTGTGGACTTCTCTTTGTCCATTTGCGCCATCAGCGGTTTGCTCAGCTGCATAAACCGGGATTTCTCGCTGTTGGCGATAGGGTCGGCCATTGGCAGCTTTTGGCTCAGCGGGTCAACGTGCACGCCATTAACTTGGAATTCATAGTGCAGGTGTGGCCCTGTGGACAGGCCTGTGGTGCCGATATAACCAATGATCTGGCCTTGCTTGACGTTGCCACCGGTGCGTACACCCTTTGCGAAGCCCTGCATGTGCGCGTACAGCGTACGGTAGCGCTGACCGTGCTGGATGATGACTGCATTGCCATAGCCGCCATGTCGCCCGGCCAACGAAATACGGCCGTCGCCCGCTGCTTTAATTGGGGTGCCGCGGGGGGCTGCATAATCAACGCCTTTGTGGGCGCGAATCTTATTCAGGATTGGGTGGCGACGGCCATTGGAAAAGCGCGAGCTGATGCGGGCGAAGTCTACCGGTGTGCGGATAAAGGCCTTGCGCATGCTTTCGCCATTGGCACTGTAGTAACTGCTATTACCCTGTTTGTTGGTATAGCGCACCGCAGTATATGTCTTGCCGCGGTTGGTGAAGCGTGCGGAGAGAATGTTGCCGGTTCCGACCTGCTTACCGTTGACCACTTTCTTTTCGAAGATCAGCTCGAACTCGTCACCTTCACGAATATCCATGGCGAAGTCGATGTCGTAGCCAAATATGTTGGCCAAGTCCATGGTCAGGTTGTGCGACAGGCCGGCACGTTTGGCCGATAGAAACAGCGAGCTGTTGATCACGCCATGGCTATAGCTTGTTTGAATCTCTGGTTTAACCAGTTCGCGCTTGAAGGTGAAACCTTTATCGCTCTTTGCCAGAACAATGCTTTCCAGGTCGCTGAGCTTGCTGTGCAGGCTTTCAAGCTGGCCGTCAGCGCTCAGATTGAACTCAAGCGGCTGGCCTACCTTTAAACGAGTCAGTTGTTTGGCTTCTTTGCTGCTGCTGAGCACTTCATGCAGGGTCGTTGCGCTCAAGCCGACTTTGGCAAATACCGTGGACAGGGTATCGCCGTTTTGCACGTTAATAATGTGGTGCAGTGGGTCGGCTTCTTCTGGCGTCTCGATCTGAGTGGTTTTCAGCTCCTCGGCAGTCGAGGTCTCGGCAGAGGCGGTGTTAGCAAATGGGGACTGATTCGACTGTGATGTTGTAGGTGTCGGTTCCGCTTGTTGTTCGGCGTACTCGGAACCGTTGTCCAGCTCAAGGTTGAGGTAGGTTTTCTTGGCTTCAACTTCGCGAGTGGGGAATACCAGTAGGGTTAGGCTCAGTAGTGCGGCGACGCCGCTGGCCGCCAAAATATGGCTTTTGGGGTAGAGCGGTGGCGCTTTAGTTGTAGAGGTCATAGGCGGCTTTTGACTTTAAAAATGGAAAGAAATAGATAAAAAAATGATGAATATGCAGTAACTGTATAAAATATAACCAAATCGCTTGCTAGGCAACCCCGGTTGTCGCGAGGTGATCTTAGCTTTGGTGGATAGTTGGCAGAACTTGTGATTTGTCCGCGATCTTGTATGGTTGGTTCCCTTTTGTTTTTGAGTGGTCGTAGTCCTGTCATGAAGTCGGTTGAAGAGCAGTTGGCGCTGATCAAGCGCGGCGCAGAAGAGGTTTTGGTTGAGGCTGAGCTGGTTGAGAAGCTTAAGCGTGGTCAACCGCTGCGTATCAAGGCGGGTTTTGATCCGACCGCACCGGATCTTCACCTTGGGCACACCGTGCTTATTAATAAGCTGCGACAGTTCCAAGAGCTGGGGCACCAGGTGATCTTCTTGATCGGCGATTTCACCGGGATGATTGGTGATCCGAGTGGTAAAAGTGCGACGCGCCCACCGTTGACCCGGGAGCAGGTTTTAGAGAATGCGGAGACCTACAAGACCCAAGTGTTCAAGATTCTCGATCCGGCGAAAACCGAAGTCGCTTTCAATTCCACGTGGATGGACAAGATGGGGCCGGCCGACTTCATTCGTCTGACCTCGCAGTACACCGTCGCCCGCATGCTTGAGCGTGATGATTTCAGTAAGCGCTATTCGACCCAGCAGCCTATTGCTATTCACGAGTTTCTCTATCCGCTGGTTCAGGGCTATGACTCAGTTGCGTTGCAGGCAGACGTTGAGTTGGGCGGCACTGATCAGAAGTTTAACTTGCTGATGGGGCGTGAGCTGCAGCGCTCTTATGGGCAGCCATCCCAGTGTGTTGTCACTATGCCGCTTTTGGAAGGGCTGGATGGCGTGAAGAAGATGTCCAAGTCCCTGGGCAACTACATCGGTATTCAAGAAGCGCCGGGCGTGATGTACAGCAAACTGGTCTCCATGCCAGACGCGCTGATGTGGCGTTACTTCGAACTGCTCAGCTTTCGCTCAATGGAAGAGATTGAGCAGTTCAAGCGCGATGTCGAGCAAGGCGCTAACCCTCGGGACGTGAAGATCAAGCTGGCAGAAGAAATCGTTGCGCGTTTCCATGGTGAAGAGGCTGCGCTCACGGCCCATCGCTCGGCAGGTAATCGCATGAAAGAGGGGGAGTTACCTGAGGATCTTCCAGAGATCGAAGTGCTGTCCGCTGATGACATGCCGATTTCTGCGTTGCTGAATAAAGCAGGCTTGGTTAAGAACGCGGCGATGGCGCGTGATTTGCTGGCGTCTGGTGGTGTACGTGTCGATGGCGAGGTTGTAGATCGCGCCTTTATATATAAGGTAGGTGCAGTGCATGTTTGTCAGGCTGGCAAGAAGTCGTTTGCGCGTATCACGCTTAAGCTCGAGTAGCGCTTGAGGGGTGAGTGCTGTGGCTGCTTGCCCAGCTGTTGCGCGTTAAGTTCGTCAAAGCCGTTGAAGCGTCAGCTTCAACGGCTTTGACGTTTCTGCGGGCGGCGCACATTGGTCGCTGGGTCGGGTGCTTGCGGTGGGCATTGAGGGAAATGCTTGGCAATTGCCTCGCCTTTATCGTGTGCTCTCTATGCTGCGCTGCTTCTCAGGTGTATGTGGTTCCTTAAACTTCTTATAAAACAATAGGTTGGTTTATAAGAAGGGGTTGCAAAGCGGCGAAAGCTGCGTAGAATGCGCCGCGCTGGCAGGGTGGTAGTTTGATTCTGTTGGTGGTTCGATCGAGATGATCGAAAGCGGTAAATGAGGCGGTTGACAGCGGGTTGAAACGCTGTAGAATTCGCCTCCCGCTGACGAGAAGCTAGATTTTGATCGAAGGCGCAAGTGGTTGAGATTGAAAAGAAATTTTCGAAATCACTTGACGTAAGATGAGGCTGCTGTAGAATTCTCGCCTCGGTTGAGACGAAAGACTTAACCACCCCGCTCTTTAACAACTGAATCAAGCAATTCGTGTGGGTGCTTGTGAGGTAAGACTGCTAGTCGCAAGATTATCAGCATCACAAGTTACTCCGCGAGAAATCAAAGATGTAACCAACGATTGCTGAGCTAAGTTTAGGGTT
>JAHIWP010000057.1 GCA_018816095.1 Gammaproteobacteria bacterium | reverse complement strand
GTCGTCCAAACTCTCTGGGAGCAAGGTAACTTGAGTCCGATTTTCACCTTGAATGAATCGCCGCACAGGCATCTCCTGCTGAGATGAAGTCTGGTCAAATCATATCAAGATTGGTGCCTGCGTTTTTACACAGTCTGGGCCGCTCTCTGCCGATCATGGTTACAAAGGCTGCTGGTCAAATCCGATGCAATCGGTGGTCAGGGCGAATGCAACCGGGTGGTCAAGCGGGGTGCAATTTCGCAGCCGGCTACCTCATAAAACCTCAGTTCTGCCCGCCCTCGAACCTGTCAAAACCTGTCATCCAGTCAAGCCGCAGAACCTCACAAAACCTCACTTTTAGGTAAGCGTTTTACTGTCACTGATATGGCCGAAGACCGTTGCTCTAGAGCAGTCAAAGCGTATTACCTGCACCGAGTTTCGCGACCAATACGCGCGTGCGCGCGAGGCTGGCGTGTTGACAAAAGTTTACATGGCGGAGGACGGCCTTGATTGCATCGCAGCACCCGCCTAGTTCCGGGGGCAGTTCGCGCGCGTCGCGAGGCTGGCGTGCTAACAGAAGCTAACCTTCTGGCCGTGATTACTGCGCCCGGCAATGCGTGATGTTGCTGTCAAAAGCTTACATTCAGGCGGCAGGCTGCCTTAATTGCATGGCGGCACCCGCATAGTTTCGGGAACAGTACGCGCGCGTACGCGAGGCAAGCGGGTATTACCGTGCGGGCATCACACGTTTCCAAACGAGAGGTTTCCACCATAGTTGCCAGCAAATAGCCCGCTTCTCGCAGCTCTACGCGACATTGCGCTTAGCGCTCCGGCGTAACCTCTTCCACCAGAAAGCCCTCAAGGTCGTACCCCTTCGCTGTCAGCCGCATATTGAGGCGCAGGTCATCACAGAAGATTGTCAGCTGTCCGCCGCAGCCTGGATGCTCGAGGCCGATAGGTTCTGGCGCAGGTTCTGGATCGTAGTACTTGGCTTCATGCGGTGGCAGCTGTAGGCAGTCATCAGACCCGCAGCGCAGACAGCGCCCCCGGCTGATCCTTGAGGACAACGCTTCGCGCGCCAGCCGATACTCAGCGAGCGCCTCCGCTGCTGATTCGACTTCGCCCTCCAACACCATCTGCCTGGTGCTTTTGTTAGCCGAGAACTGCCACCAGCGCTTTCGGGGAGGGTCAGCGGCAAGCACTTCGCTAAGTTCGGCCCGGTAGGCATCCAGCGTTCGTTGGCGCTCCAGCTCGCCAGCAGCATCAGGTAGGACTTCAATCACACCAAGGTCAGCACATGCGTAGCACCAGCCAATGGCGGCACGCATGCGCACCTTGGTCTCTCCATGCAGGTAATACCTGTAGCCCCAGGTGCCGGCGTCCCAGCGGCTAAGATCGCATGCGGTACATCCGTAGGTAACGACTGGCATCGACATAACTGGTCATCCTTGAGCGAGTGAGTGCGCTACTGAGAGGCTGCGGCATTAACAAGGCTATGGTCAACACGACTGGCACCGGCTGGCCGAACGACGGTGGTGCCTTTTCTTACGCCCCAAAATTCATGTTTTAGGTGGGCACAAAACAAATAGTGAGTAGATTTGTGAGTAGATCGAAAACCGCACAGACCTTAAACCCAGCAAATACGCGGCCTGTAGCGCTAGATTCGAGTCTCCCCCGGACCATAAATCTCGAAGAAGGCCTTGATTATGAAGGCCTTTTTTATTGCCCGCGATAAAGTGACAAGGCATCAGAACCGCGAGGCGAAAGCGCCTTATAAGCACCCTCAACACGCTGCACTGAAGCCCGCACAGACGCGGCTTGGGGCCTGTATTCACATGCGCTGGCGGGCTTGGCATATGCCTGGCCGCTGGCGTAAAGTCTCGCCACTGTGTTTGCATGGGTCGCGGATCATCGTGACCTGGTGCAGCCGATCACCGAGATCCGCTACATCCAGCCCAGCGCCGCACATTGCCTTGCAACCAGTATCAGCCCCTCATGTCGAGTAGTGGCTGTCATCAACTCTAGGTTCAAGGAAATACACCATGTCGAATCGTCAGCACGGTACCGTCAAGTGGTTTAACGACGAGAAAGGTTTTGGCTTTATCGCCCAAGAAAATGGTCCGGACCTGTTCGTGCACTTCCGCGCGATCCAGAGCAACGGCTTCAAGAGCCTGAAAGAAGGCCAAAAAGTCAGCTTTATCGCGGTGCAAGGGCAGAAAGGCATGCAGGCTGACGAAGTCCAAGTTCAGGAATAAACCTGCCGACTCAAAGAACCCCTGATGACGCCATCAGGGGTTTTTTATGGCCCATCATCCACCGCAAGCACACCACAGGCCGCCGCCAAACGACGCCAAAATGCCTCGCGGCCATTTTTTCCAGCCACGAATGCCGTATTGTTGCCGCCATTCAGCCAGCCGACCGAGTAAAAAGCCCATCATGCCAAACCACCTGCTGCGCCCGCAGGGTGAATTCCCCAGCGCCGGACTGATCCGCCGCCTTGCTGCCATGTTTTATGACTTCCTGCTGTGCATCGCACTGCTGATCGTGGTGACCTTTATCTACAAACTGATCCTGATGGGCTTCTATGGCGAGGCGCAGCTCAAGCAGATGTCCGATGCCGGCGCACTGGATGGCGACCCCCTGCTCTCGACCTTACTGTTCTTCAGTTTGTTTGGCTTTTTCGCCAAGTTCTGGACCCACAGCGGTCAAACGCTGGGCATGCAGGTCTGGGGCCTGCGCATTCAGAACCGCGACGGCTCAGCCATCAGCCTGTGGCAGGCACTGCTGCGCTTCCTGGTTGCCATTGGTTCTTGGCTACTGTTCGGCCTGGGCTTTCTCTGGATCCTGAGGGACAAGGAGAAACGCAGCTGGCACGACATTTACTCAGACAGCCAAGTCATCCAGCTGCCGAAGAATATTCACAAGAAGTAAACCGCAGGCATAAAAATGGTGAGGAGCCATTTTTAACGTCGCGCAGCGACGGCCCAAAGGGTCGCCGCCATGGATGGCAGGCATAAAAAAGCCGGCGCCCCACAACGGGACGCCGGCTTTTTTTGCGCCTGATTAACCGGCGCGGCGCAGTAGAAACATCCCCGCGAGGGCGCAGATGCCTGCCGGGATCAACACCGCCAGCAGCGGCGAGAAACCAAACACCAGGCTCGATGGCCCGAGCAGGTCCTGGCTGATCTTGAACACAAAACCCACCAGCACGCCGGTAAACACGCGCTGACCGAGGGTCACTGAACGCAACGGGCCGAAGATAAAGGAAATCGCCATCAGCACCAGCGCGGCCGTTACCAATGGCTGCAGCACCTTGGTCCAGAACGACAGCCAATACTGGCTATTATTCAATCCCTGCTCCGCCAGGTAGTGGATATAACTCCACAGCCCGGTCATCGACAGCGCGTCAGGCGCCAGCACCACCGTGCCGAGCAACTGCGGGGTCAACTCGACATCCCAACGCTCGTTCGCCTGCTGGATAACTTCACTGCTGCGCTCACGGAAATGCGTGGTCGACACGTCTTCCAGCTGCCAGTGATCGCCTTGGTACTGCGCACGACGGGCAAAGCTTGCGGACTGCATGCGCTTTTGCTCATCAAAGCGATAGCGGGTCACACCGAACAGCACACCATCCGGCTGCACGGCATTGATGTGCACATATTCTTGCCCCTGGCGATGCCACATACCGTGCTTGGAACTCTGCGCGTCACCGCCACCTTGGGCCATGGCGCGACTGGCTTGCGCCTGATTCTCGCTATAGGGCGCCAGGTACTCACCGATCAGCAAGCCGACCAGCATAAGCACCAACATTGGCTTCATCACCGCCCAGACAATCCGCCCAATCGACACCCCGGCGGCGCGCATGATGGTGAGCTCACTGTTACTGGCCAGCGAACCCAGGCCGATCAGACAGCCGATCAGCGCCGCCATTGGCAGCATTTCATACAGACGCCGCGGCGCCGTCAGCAGCACATAGCCCAGCGCATCCAACAGGGTATAGCTATCTTCGACATCGCCCAGCTCATCAATAAAAGCGAACAGCAGTGCCAAGCCAACAATGATGCCCAGCACCGCAATGATGGCGAGAAATACCTGGGTGCCGATATAACGATCCAACTTAACCACGGGCCACCTCCTGCGCCACACGACGGGCCACCCAGCGCAAACGCAGCGGCTCCCAATACAGCAACAGCAGGCCGATCATCGCGAACAGCCCGTGCACCCACCACAAACCCAGAGCGGTTGGGGCTGTCGCCTTATCCAGCGCACCACGCGCACCGATCAGCAGCGCCAGGTAAGCCATGTAAAGCAGGATCGCCGGTAACAGCTTGAGGAATCGCCCTTGCCGTGGATTGACCCGCGACAACGGCACCGCCAGCAAGGTGACGACAAACACCAGCACAGGAATCGATAAGCGCCACTGCAACTCGGACTGCATACGTGGATTGTCGCTACCAATCAGCTCGCGCGTGGGGATCGCTTCACGCTCCGTAACCTCAGTGGACACTTCCGGCTTGGGCAGCAGCACGCCATAGGTGTCGTATTTGATGGCGCGGTAATCGGCCTGCCCCGGATTGCCGTCGTAGCGGTAGCCATTTTCCAGAATCAGGTAGCGGCTGCCATCTGACTGAATCTCTTGGCGTCCGGACTCGGCCACCAGCACAGAAATACCGCGCTCCTTGTCGCCCGCGCGCGACAGCTGAGTCTCGGAGATAAACACCCCGGCCAACGCGCCACGGTCCTCGGACAACTCTTCGGTGTAAGTCACTCGCGAGCCATTGCGCATCGACTGAAAACGCCCTGGCTCCAGGGTATCCAACTCAGTCAGGGCGCTTTGCTGATTAAGAATCCGCGCCACCTGCTCAACACCTTGCGGAGCCAGGCCCAGGCTAAGCCAGCCGGCCAACAACGCCACCAGAACTGCCGGCGCCAGGCTGTAGGCAAACAAGCGCTGCTGGCTCATGCCGGTGGCCGAGAGCACGGTCATTTCACTGTCCAGGTACATCCGCCCATAGGCCAGGAGAATGCCGAGAAACAGTCCCAACGGCAGAATCAGCTGTAAGAAGCCGGGAATTCGGTAAGCCATGATCAGCAGCAGCACGCTGGGGTCGAGCGCCCCTTGCGCCGCCTGGGCCAGATAACGAATAAAGCGACCACTCATAATAATGACCAACAGCACCGCACTTACGGCACCTAAGGTCTGCAACACTTCACGGGACAGATAACGGAAGACGATCAAACCAGACACTCCAGGGTTGTCAGGCTCAGCTGGCTAAGCTCAAACTAGCCAGACTGCTTGCCGGCTCGCTCAACGGGCGAACCTCGAAATTTCAGCCGGCATTATCCTGCAATAGCGACTCGTTGTCTTGGGGACACCACGTAATGGAATTTATTGTTAAAAGCGCACGCCCAGAAACACTAAAAACCGCCACCCTGGTTATCCCTGTCGGCGAAGGCCGCACACTTAGCGAAATCGCCAAGGCCATCGACAGTGCCTGCGCTGGCGCCATTAGCGCGCTGCTCAAACGTGGCGACCTGGCCGGCAAGGTTGGCCAGACTCTGCTGGTGCATAACCTGCCAGGCCTCAAAGCCGAACGCGTATTGCTGGTCGGCACGGGCAAGGACAGCGAACTGTCTGACCGCCAACTGCGCAAAGTGATCACTGGCGTTTACAGCAGCCTGAAAAGCCTCGGTGGCAGCGACGCGGTACTGGCGCTCGACGAACTTCAGGTGAAAAACCGCGACAGCTACGGCAAAACCCGCCTGATGGTGGAAAGCCTGGCCGATGCGGGCTACTGCTTTGATCGCTTCAAGAGCCAAAAGGCCGAAGCCGGCGCACTGAAGAAACTCACCCTGCTCACGGAAAAAACCAACCTGGCCGACGCTGAGCGCGCCAGCAGTCATGCTCAGGCAATTGCGAGCGGCATGGCCTTTACCAAGGACCTCGGCAACCTGCCGCCCAACCTCTGCCACCCAAGCTACCTGGCGGAAGAAGCCAAGGCACTGGGCAAAGCCTACAAAAACCTCAAGGTCGACATCCTTGACGAGAAGAAGCTCAAGGAACTCGGCATGGGCGCCTTCCTCGCCGTGGCCCAGGGCAGCGATCAGCCGCCACGGATGATCGTGCTCAACTACCAAGGCGGCAAGAAAACCGAGAAACCTTTCGCCCTGGTCGGCAAAGGCATCACCTTCGACACCGGCGGCATCAGCATCAAGCCATCGGCCGGCATGGATGAGATGAAGTACGACATGTGCGGCGCCGCCAGCGTGTTCGGCACCCTTAAAGCCGTTCTTGAGCTGCAATTGCCGATCAACCTGGTGTGCCTGCTGGCCTGCGCCGAAAACATGCCGAGCGGCGGCGCGACGCGCCCAGGCGATATCGTCACCACCATGAGCGGGCAAACCGTGGAAATCCTCAACACCGACGCCGAAGGCCGTCTGGTGCTGTGTGACACACTGACCTATGCCGAACGCTTCAAGCCGCAGGCGGTGATCGACATCGCCACCCTCACCGGTGCCTGCATCGTCGCGCTGGGCAGCAATGTCTCCGGCTTGATGGGCAATAACGAAGAACTGGTACAGCAGATTCTCGGCGCCGGCCTGGCCGCCGACGACCGCGCCTGGCAGCTGCCGCTGTATGACGAGTACCAAGAGCAACTGGACAGCCCGTTCGCCGACATCGCCAATATCGGCGGGCCGAAAGCCGGCACCATCACCGCCGGCTGCTTCCTCTCGCGCTTTGCCAAGAAGTACCACTGGGCGCATTTGGATATCGCCGGCACGGCCTGGATCAGCGGTGGCAAGGACAAAGGCGCAACAGGCCGTCCAGTGCCGATGCTGACCCAATACCTGCTGGATCGCAGCAACGCTTAAGACGTTGGCGTATTGCAGGAGCGGTCTTGACCGCGATTGACTGGTAAGCTGCGCGCGTATCAGCAAGCCGCTCCTGCAACTAACGCCCAAGCGTACCGCCATGCCCCGAATTGAATTCTATGTACTCTCCACCGCGCTGCCGGGTGACCGCTTGCGCGCGGCCTGCCAGCTGGCCATGAAGGCCTGGCGGGCTGGTCTGCCGGTATTCTTGCGCGGCAGCGATGCGGCGCAGTGCAGCGAGCTGGACGAACTGCTGTGGCGCTTCAAGGCAGAAAGCTTTGTGCCGCACAGCCTGCATCAGGACGATGCGCAAGCACCGGTGGTGATTGGCCTAGATGAGCAGCCTGCGAGCGCCCAAGGTGTGCTGATCAACCTGGGGAGCGACTTGTCACCGCAGGTTGACCACTTCAGCCGGGTGATTGAGATCGTCAATCAGGAACCCGATCTGCTGACCGCCTGCCGGGAGAATTTCCGCAGTTACCGGCAGCGCGGGTATGATCCCAAGCGAGTCGAACTCTAACCGGCCGCTGCAAAACTACCGGCGCCGCCTTTGCCTTGCCCGCCTCGCCTACGCTTCTCAACCGCCTGCTTAGTTGCACACCATGGACAACCCAAACACACCGAACAAACCCGCACACCTGCTGAACGACCTGGAGTCGATCCGCCAACTGCTGGGCGATGAAAACCTCGAACCACCCGTGCTGATGGACTCGATCGACCCGGACAGCATCCCCCTGCTCTCCGAAATCGTCACGCCAGCGCCCGACATAGCCAACCCACCCCCTAAGCCGAGCGAGCCACCAGCACCACAGACCCTGCGCGAAACCGTCAACCAGAGCATCAGCCGCGACAGCGAGGTGAACCGCCTGGACAGTGAACTGCGCGCCGCCGCCCAGTTGATCCTGCAAGACGTGATCGACGACTTTGTGCCGCAGATCGAGGCCGAGCTAAAACGCCGCCTGGAAGCCCGTCTGACGCGCCTACTGCCGCCACGTCGGCCATAAACACGAGCCACATGCCCATCAGTCAGCCCCAGCGCGCTCACCCTTACGTCACACAGGCCATCCCCGCTATACTTGCCGGCTTTTCCGTCTAGCCGTCATAAGGGTCCCGCCGCGCATGGACAAGACCTACCAGCCGCACGCCATTGAAACCGCCCTGTACCAGAACTGGGAAGCGAACAACTATTTCGCCCCGCAAGGTGCAGGCGCGCCGTACACCATAATGATCCCGCCGCCGAACGTCACCGGCAGCCTGCACATGGGTCACGGCTTCAACAACTCGATCATGGATGCGCTGATCCGTTTCCGCCGCATGCAGGGCCGCAATACCCTGTGGCAACCGGGCACCGACCACGCCGGCATCGCCACCCAGATGGTGGTTGAACGTCAGCTGGCCTCTGACGGCATTGGCCGCCACGACCTGGGCCGCGAGAAGTTCCTGGAGAAAGTCTGGGAATGGAAAGAACAGTCCGGCGGCACCATCACCCGGCAGATTCGCCGTTTGGGCAGCTCGGTGGACTGGTCGCGCGAGCGCTTCACCATGGACGACGGCCTGTCCGAGTCGGTGAAAGAAGCCTTCGTGCGCCTGCACAAAGACGGCCTGATCTACCGCGGCAAGCGCCTAGTCAACTGGGACACCAAGTTCCACACAGCGATCTCCGACCTCGAAGTGGAAAACCACGACGAGAAAGGCAGCCTGTGGAACCTGCGTTATCCGCTGGCTGACGGCAACAAAACCGCCGACGGCAAGGACTACCTGATCGTCGCCACCACCCGCCCGGAAACCATGCTCGGCGACAGCGCCGTTGCGGTAAACCCGAGTGATGAGCGCTACCAGGCACTGATTGGCACCTTCGTCGAGCTGCCTTTGGTTGGCCGACGCATCCCGATCATCGCTGACGACTACTGCGACCCCGAATTCGGCACCGGCTGCGTGAAGATCACCCCGGCCCACGACTTCAACGACTATGAAGTCGGCAAACGCAACAACCTGCCGCTGCTGAACATCTTCGACAAAAACGCTGCGGTACTGGCGCAAGTCCAGGCGTTCAACATCGATGGCAGCGTTAACAGCGAATTCGACGGCAGCCTGCCAGCGCAGTTCGCCGGCCTCGACCGTTTTGAAGCACGTAAGCAAATCGTGGCCGCCTTCGAGGCCGCCGGTCTGCTTGAAGGTATTGAGCCGCACGCCCTGAAAGTGCCGAAAGGCGACCGCTCCGGCACCATCATCGAGCCGTGGCTGACCGACCAGTGGTACGTCAGCACCAAGCCGTTGGCCGAGAAAGCCATCGCCGTGGTCGAGAGCGGTGAAATCCAGTTTGTGCCCAAGCAGTACGAAAACATGTACTTCAGCTGGATGCGCGACATCCAAGACTGGTGCATCAGCCGCCAACTCTGGTGGGGCCACCGTATTCCGGCCTGGTACGACGATGCCGGCAACGTCTATGTCGGCCGTGACGAAGCGGAAGTGCGCGCTGAACACAACCTGGGCGACGCCAACCTGCGCCAGGATGAAGACGTGCTGGACACCTGGTTCAGCTCCGGCCTGTGGACCTTCTCTACCCTCGGCTGGCCTGAGCAGACCGATGCACTGAAAACCTTCCACCCGACCGACGTACTGGTGACCGGTTTTGACATCATCTTCTTCTGGGTCGCCCGGATGATCATGCTGTCCACCCACCTGACCGGGCAGATTCCGTTCAAGACCGTGTACGTGCACGGTCTGGTGCGCGACGGTCAAGGGCAGAAGATGTCCAAGTCCAAGGGCAACGTGCTCGACCCGCTGGATATCGTCGACGGTATCACCCTCGACGCCCTGCTGGAGAAACGCACCACCGGTTTGATGCAGCCTAAGCTGGCCGAGAAGATCGCCAAGCAGACCAAAGCCGAGTTCCCAGAAGGTATCGCCGCCTACGGCACCGACGCCCTGCGCTTCACCAACCTGGCGCTGGCCTCCACCGGCCGCGACATCAAGTTCGACATGGGCCGGGTTGAGGGTTACCGCAACTTCTGCAACAAGATCTGGAACGCCGCCAACTTCGTCATCGAGAACACCGATGGCCAGGACACTGGCGTTAACGGTGAAGAAGTCGAGTTGTCCTCGGTAGACCGCTGGATCATTTCCGCCCTGCAGCGTACTGAAGCCGAAGTGACCCGCCAGCTCGACGCCTTCCGCTTCGACCTGGCTGCGCATGCCTTGTACGAGTTTATCTGGGACGAGTACTGCGCCTGGTACCTGGAGCTGGTCAAACCCGTGCTGTGGGACGAGAACGCGTCCATCGAACGCCAACGTGGCACCCGTCGCACTCTGGTACGTGTGCTGGAAGTGGCGCTGCGTCTGGCGCATCCGTTTATGCCTTTTATCACCGAAGAAATCTGGCAACGGATCAAACCGCAAGCAGGCGTCAGCGGTGAAACCATCATGCTGCAGGCCTGGCCAGTGGCGAATGACAGCCACATCGATGCCGCTGCAGAAGGCGATATCGAGTGGGTCAAGCAGCTGATGCTCGGCCTGCGCCAGATCCGTGGCGAGATGAAAATCTCCATGGCCAAGCGCATCGACATCATCCTGCAGAACGCCAGCGCGGAAGACCTGCGCCGCCTAGCCGACAACGCGCCGTTGCTGAATAAGCTGGCCAAGCTGGAGTCGGTACGCGTGCTGGAAGCCGGCGAAGAAGCACCGATGTCCGCCACTGCTCTGGTGGGTGACATGCAGGTGCTGGTGCCGATGGCTGGGTTGATCGACAAGGACGCCGAACTGGCGCGCTTGGATAAGGAAATCGCCCGCCTGGATGGCGAAGTCAAACGCGTCGGCGGCAAACTGGCCAACGAAGGCTTCGTCGCCAAGGCCCCAGCCGAAGTGCTCGACAAAGAGCGCGCCAAGCTGGCAGAGGCCGAGCAAGCACTGGGCAAGATGGTCGAACAGCGCGGCAAAATCGCCGCGCTCTAAGCCACTGCCATATCAAGCCCGCGCCCTTACCGGCGCGGGTTTTGTTTTTTCATAGGAAGGGTTTACCCGCGACGCCTTGCCCGTCGTGGCGGCCGCCTTTGACTGTTTCCATTGATTGATCGGTACACCCATGACTGATGCACGCTCCCCTTCCCTGCTCGACGCCCTACTGCCCATCGGCGTACTGGTGGTCTTGCTGGCCCTTTCCGTTTACCTGTACGGCGACAGCTCCTCCAGTGGGCCCAACCAGATTGCACTGATGAGCGCCGCCTTTGTCGCCGGCCTGATCGGCCTGAAAAATGGCCTGCAATGGGTGCAAATCGAGGAAGGAATCCTCGCTGGCATCCATATGGCCATGAAGGCCAACCTGATTCTGCTGGCGGTTGGCGCGCTGATCGGCACCTGGATTCTCGCCGGCACCGTACCGACCATGATCTGGTTCGGCCTCAAGCTGATTTCAGCCGAATACTTCTACGTCACCAGCTGCCTGATCTGCGCCCTCACGGCGCTGTCCATCGGCAGCTCCTGGACCGTAGCCGGCACCCTAGGAGCCTGTCGGACTTGCCCTCACAAAAGACGATAGAGCGGGATCAAGGTGCTTTTTGACGCGACGCCGTGCCGTTCAGACATCAGAGTTGGTTGGCACTGCCCCAGGGCGTATTAACACGCCTGAGCGGCTGTTTG
>JAHIWP010000056.1 GCA_018816095.1 Gammaproteobacteria bacterium | reverse complement strand
CACGCTGCTGACCGATTAGGACTTGCCACTGTTCTGCGGTGCGGTGTTTTCTCATGGAAATAACCTCGCGTTGTTGAATGCGAGGTCACTCTAGGGCGGAAGTCAGCGGGATGGCAGGATGTCTTGGAATGAACGCTTACGCTGCGCTGGGTGCATCCGGAGCGTGGCGAAATTCTGCCCGGTGACTTTATCCCGCTGGCGGAAGAAACCGGGTTGATCGAGGAGTTGGGCGACTGGGTCCTTGAACAGGCGTGCGCCGCCCTGGCGCGCTGGCTACCGCAATGGCCGCAGCTGGTGTTGGCAGTCAACCTCAGCCCGCGCGAGTTGCGCCAGCGCAGTTGCGTGGCGCGCGTCAGTGAGTGTTTACAGCGGCACAAGGTGCCGGCTGCGGCACTGGAACTGGAGATCACCGAAGGCGTATTGCTGGAAGAGGTCGAGCAGTGCATCAGCAATATGCAGGCGCTCAAGGCATTGGGGGTGCGGTTTGCCATTGATGATTTCGGCACCGGCTATTCCTCGCTGACTTACCTCAAGCGGTTGCCGTTGGACCGTCTAAAAATCGACCGCAGCTTTACTTGGGACATGGACTGCGAAGATGGCAGCGGCCTGATGCTGGTGCAGACCATCCTGGTGATCGCCCGCAACCTGGGCCTGGAATGTATCGCCGAAGGTATCGAAAGCCAGGCTCAGCTCGACTGCCTGCGCGAGCTTGGCTGCGCGCTGGGGCAGGGTTATTACTTCAGCCGGCCGTTGCGGGAGGCTGACTTTTTGGCCTGGGTGGCGCGGCACCCGCTATCGGCTTGAGTATGCGTTTCGGCATCCCCTCCGGGGCCAGTAGTGATCTGTAATAGCGGCCCGGCCATCCTTGGCCGGGCTTCGCCTATATCCGGCTCACCCCTTGCCCTTGGTGCGGGTCAGGTGCGGGCCACCGTTCTTCTCGATGTACTGAATGATGATGCCGGCCACGTCTTTGCCGGTGATGGTTTCAATGCCTTCCATACCGGGCGATGAGTTCACCTCCATCACCAGCGGCCCGTGGTTGGAGCGCAGGATATCTACGCCGGCCACGCTCAAACCCATGACCTTGGCCGCACGGATCGCGGTCATGCGCTCTTCCGGGGTGATTTTGATCAGGCTGGCGCTGCCGCCGCGGTGCAGGTTGGAGCGGAACTCACCGGGCTTGGCCTGGCGTTTCATCGCCGCGATGACCTTGTCGCCGACCACAAAGCAGCGAATATCCGCGCCGCCGGCTTCCTTGATGTACTCCTGCACCATGATGTCCTGCTTGAGGCCCATAAAAGCCTCGATCACCGATTCGGCTGCGGTCGCCGTTTCACACAGCACCACGCCGATGCCCTGGGTGCCTTCCAGCACCTTGATCACCAGCGGCGCGCCGTTAACCATGTCGATCAAGTCGGCGATGTCATCCGGTGAGTGGGCAAAGCCGGTCACTGGCAGGCCAATGCCACGGCGTGAGAGCAACTGCAGCGAGCGCAGCTTGTCCCGCGAACGGGCGATGGCCACTGACTCGTTGAGTGGGAAAACGCCCATCATCTCGAACTGGCGCAGCACCGCGCAGCCATAGAAGGTGACCGATGCGCCGATGCGCGGAATCACCGCATCGAAGCCTTCCAGCGGCTTGCCACGGTAGTGGATCTGCGGCTTGTGGCTGGCGATGTTCATGTAGGCGCGTAGGGTGTCGATCACTACCATCTCGTGCCCCCGTGCTTGCCCGGCTTCGACCAGGCGGCGGGTGGAATACAAGCGCGGGTTGCGCGACAGCACAGCGATCTTCATTGGGCACCAGGGGAGTCAGCAAGGGTGGGTTTGTTTTGTACGTAGGTCAGCGCCGGATTGACCAGCAACTGCCCGTCTATCAGGGCTTTGGAACCGAGCAGCACGCGGTAGCGCATGGTTTTGCGGCAAGTCAGGGTGAATTCTACCGGCCATTCACGCTCGCCCAGGGTCAGGTGGGTGCGGATCACGTAGCGTGATTGGCTGTGGCCGTTGGAGCTTTTGATGGTCTTCACCGATACCAGCTGCGCTTCGCAGCGGTGCCGACGTTGCACCAGGGTGCCAATGTGCGCGGTAAAACGCACCCAGGGTTCGCCACCCCGGTCGAATGGCTGGATATCGCTGGCATGCAGGCAAGAGGTGCTCGCGCCGGTGTCAATCTTGGCGCGCAGGCCGACCATGCCCAGTTGCGGCAGGTTGATCCATTCGCGCAGGCCGATCACCGCCAGTTGGTCAAATGTCTTCAAAGGGCCCATCCATCATATTTGCGGGCATTCTAGTTGGCCCTTATGACAACTGCATCAGGCAAAATGTCCGCCTGCACCGGGTGAACAGTGAGGATTCGATGAGCGATAAAGATGAAGACAAGGTGCGCCTGGATAAATGGCTTTGGGCCGCACGCTTCTTCAAGACCCGCGCCTTGGCCAAGGCAGCCATCGAGGGCGGCAAGGTGCATCACCGAGGCGAGCGCTGCAAACCGGGTAAAGAACCGAAAGTCGGCGATGTCTACGTGATTCGCAACGGTTTTGATGAGCGCAGCGTGGTCGTGCAAGCGTTGTCGGTGGTGCGTCGCGGCGCGCCGGAAGCGCAAACCCTGTACGCCGAAACCCCTGACAGTATTGAGCGCCGCGAACAGGCGGCGGCGCAGCGCAAGGCCGGTGCCTTAGGCATGCAAACGGATGGTCGGCCGAGCAAGAAGCAGCGGCGGCAGCTGCATCAGTTTCACGGTAATCAGGAGTAAGGCGCGGCGCAGGCTTGAAGCATGCCGCCGCGCGTTCAGGCTAGCGTCCGCTGATAACGCTTAGGCGGCCGATCAACGGCAGCTGGCTGAGCAAGCGTGTCAGCGGCAAGGTCGCCCGCTCCAGCCATTCACTGCTTTGTAAGCGAAGGGCGTAAAACAGGCCCAGGCCAAGCCCAGCAGCGCGAGAAAGACACCGCCTACCAGCGCGTCTGAGCCCCAATGTGCGCCAGCCACCAGGCGTGGCAGCATAAAGATCACGGCCATTGTCCAGATCAGCAGCAAGCGCCCGTTGCGCGCAAAAAAGCTCAGAAACATCGCCCAGATCAACAAGACCGAAGCATGATCGCCAGGAAAGCTGCGGGTGGCACTGTCTTTCAGGTCCCAGCGCTCTTCCCATCCAGGGAACAGCTCGGTCAGCCGCGCGGCGCCTTCGACCACCAAAGATGCACTCGGGCGCTGCCAGCCCATCAGTTTGACCACTTCGGCGAAGCCAACGCGAAACAGCAGCATGAGGGTCAGTGTCGCCAGAAAGGCATACAACGCTTTGCGCACCTGGGCGCCGCTGAATACCAGGTCGGCCTTGAGCATCACGGCCAGCATCAGCACGCCAACCCCCATATCGACCGGGCGCATGCTGCCGATCGCCCAGGTTTTTGCCCACAGGCCGGCTGCATGCACAGGCTGATTGAGCAGGGCAAACAGTTGCAGATCAAACTGATCCCACAGCGCACGGCTGGGTGCCCAGACCCAGCTGGCGAGCAGGAGCAGGGCGACAACATGGCAGGCGATTAATGGCCGCGTGCGCCATTGATCATTTAAAAAGGTGGGGTTCATGCAGTGGCATCCTTGTCATCTGAAGGGCTTTAAGGCGGCGCGCATGCTAGGGATTCAACCCATTAATTGCAAAGCTTCAGGCCGTTTTTGGCCGCTAACTGTGATGTGCGTGGCTATCGATAGCCTTTACCCGCCAGGCTGATAGATAAGAGGCGCTTGGTCGGGCGGGCGTTTGCGCCTAAAATTGTCGGCCGAGTCACATTCAGTGAAATTGGCATGTCTGATTTTTCCCAACGCTTCTTGTTCGACGACAGCGATATCCGTGGTGAGCTGGTTGGCTTGACCGACAGCTACAGCCACGTCCTGGCCAAGCACGCCTACCCGCAACCGGTCGCCCAACTGCTGGGTGAGCTGCTTGCTGCCGCCTCCCTGCTGATTGGCACACTAAAATTTGAGGGGCTGCTGATTCTGCAGGCGCGTTCCTCCGGTGCGGTGCCGCTGTTGATGGTGGAGTGCTCCAGCGAGGGCGAGTTGCGCGGTATTGCGCGCTATAACGCTGAGCAGATCGGTGCCGATGCCAGCTTGCGTGAGTTGATGCCCGACGGTGTGTTGGCCATAACCGTCGACCCGAAGGCCGGACAGCGTTATCAGGGTATCGTCGATCTTGAGGGTGACACCCTGGCCGACTGCCTGACCAACTACTTCAACACCTCCGAGCAGTTATCCACGCGGTTTTGGCTCAGCGCCGATGGTCAGTGTGCGCGTGGTTTGCTGCTGCAGCAGCTGCCGGCCGACCGCCTGAAGGACGATGATGAGCGCGAAGCCAGCTGGCAGCACGCCCTGGCTTTGGCTGATACCGTGAAAACTGAAGAGCTGCTTGGCCTGGATAACGAAACCCTGCTGCACCGCCTGTATCACCAGGAAGCACTGCGCCTCTTTGACCCGCGCGCGCTGCAATTTCGCTGCAGCTGCTCGCGTGAGCGTTCCAGTCGTGCGCTGGTCAGCCTCGGCCAGGAAGATGCCGAAGCACTGGTGCAGGAGCATGGCGGCAGCGTGGAAATCGACTGCCAGTTCTGCAACCAGCGCTACCTGTTTGATGCGGCGGATGTACTGCAGCTGTTTATCGACGGCAGCAGTGAGGTACCGTCGGATACGCGCCACTAAACCCATGACTGCACACTGCGCCGCGGTGGTCTGATCAGAGGCTGCACCTGCAACCTGCTTTTCTGGCATAATCCTGCGCACTTTTTTCGCTGTAGTAGTGCTCCACTTTCTACTACAAAACGTTTGGAAGACTCGGCCACGTGGCCGACGGGGACCCACATGACGCAAGCCAACACCGCCGTGCACACCGACATCAGCGCTGCCCAACTGGTCGAAGAAGCCCTTCGTCGCGGTGAAGGCGAGCTGGCCGCTAATGGCTCGCTGGTTGTGCGCACCGGTCATCGCACTGGTCGTTCGCCGGCTGACCGCTTCATCGTGCAAGAGCCAAGCACCGAGGCGCAAATCGCCTGGGGCGCAATCAACCGTCCGTTCCCGGCCGACAAGTTCGATGCCCTGTGGGATCGCGTACAGGCGTTCTCCGATGCCCAGGACAGTTTCGTCTCCTACGTGCATGTAGGTTCTGCCGAGGCACACTACTTGCCGGTCAAGATGACCACTGCCACGGCCTGGCAAAACCTGTTCGGCCGTTGCCTGTTCATCAACCCCGAGTCGTTCAACCCGGCGGGCAAGGGTGAGTGGCAAGTGCTTAACGTGGCCAACTTCGAGTGCGTACCGGAGCGTGATGGCACCAACTCCGATGGTTGCGTGATCATTAACTTCGCCGCCAAGAAAGTCCTGATCGCTGGCATGCGTTACGCCGGTGAGATGAAGAAGGCCATGTTCAGCGTGCAGAACTTCCTGCTGCCAGATGCCGACGTGCTGCCGATGCATTGCGCCGCCAACATCGGTGAAGAAGGTGACGTGACCCTATTCTTCGGCCTGTCCGGCACCGGTAAAACCACCCTGTCGGCTGACCCGAGCCGTTACCTGATCGGTGACGACGAACACGGCTGGGGCGTGGGCGTGGTGTTCAACATCGAAGGCGGTTGCTACGCCAAGTGCATCGACCTGTCGGAGAAGAACGAGCCGGTCATCTGGAAAGCCATTCAGTTTGGTGCCGTGCTGGAAAACGTTGTGCTCGACGAGAACCGCGTACCGAACTACGCCGACGACAGCCTGACCCAGAACAGCCGTGCTGCTTATCCGCTGACCCACGTTGAAAAGCGTAGCGAGAAGAACCTCGGTGGTGAGCCGAATGCTGTGATCTTCCTGACCTGCGACCTGACCGGCGTGCTGCCGCCCGTGTCGATCCTCAACGAAGAGCAAGCGGCTTACCACTTCCTCTCCGGTTACACCGCGTTGGTTGGCTCCACTGAAATGGGCAGCGGCGGCGGCATCAAGTCGACCTTCTCCACCTGCTTCGGCGCACCGTTCTTCCCGCGCCCAGCTGGCGAATACGCAGAATTGCTGATCAAGCGCATCCGCGGCTTCGGTTCCAAGGTCTACCTGGTTAACACCGGCTGGACCGGCGGTGGCTACGGCGTTGGCAAGCGTTTCAACATCCCGACCACCCGTGGCGTGATCGCCGCTATTCAAAGCGGTGCACTGATCGGTACTGAAACCGAGCAGTTGCCGATCATCAACCTGAGCGTGCCGAAGTCGGTACCAGGCGTTGAAACTAACCTGCTCAACCCACGCAACACTTGGGCAGACCAGAACGCCTACGACGAAGCCGCTAAAGGGCTGGCGGGCTTGTTCATCGAGAACTTCAAAAAGTTCGACGTGTCCGACGCCATCCGCAACGCGGGTCCACAGCTCTAAGCTGTTGCTCGCAAGTTGAAAAAAACCGCCTTCACCGGCGGTTTTTTTATTTCCAGCAATCACAGCGATAACCTGTATAAGGCGCTTTAGCGGCGAGCTTTTGATATGAGGCGTCGTCGCGGCTAAAGCCCTCCAATGTTTTGTCGCGGCAATAAAAACGGAAAAGCCACCCTGAGGTGGCTTTTTGTGCGTATCTGTAAGCAGATTAAGCACGTGGTCTAACGTTGCAGTGCATCTTGCTCGGGTGGCCGCTCTTCACGGCCTCAGTGTGGCTATGTAGTTGCTTCGGGCCTCAAGCTTAACGGGTTGGCAACTCAGGCCATTTCCAGTGCGTATACCCCGTGGCTGTCGACTTGTGCATGGCTGGCTAGCGCCAGATAGGTGTCGATGTGTCACAGGCAGCGCTGGGGCTTTCGAGTTGTATGGCAGCGTTAGCCTTCGGTCGGCACAGCTCACGGCGAACAGGCAGGCTACCAACCGTTGTTCCCATCAGCCCGCTATCTGCGGGCGCCACTCCGTGTTGGTGGAGTGATGTGTGCGGCCATTTGGTCCTGATGAGCGATCTAGTTGGTAACCGGCAAGCTGCCGTTGAAACCAGATACCTGCATACTCGTCCCCTTTCTTTGCCTACATGCATTCAATGTAACCCAGCAATGCCGGCGGCATTAGTTGGATTGGTAATAGCGCAATGTCCTGTAGGTCTTAATTGTTGTTTACCGCCGTTGCGGTCAATGGAGTAACCGCTATGAGTACCCTCGAACGTGTATTTGGCTTTCAACACCTGCGCCCAGGCCAGGAGCGGGTGGTGACTGCCGTGCTGGCGGGGCGTTCGGCGGCGGCGATCTTCCCCACCGGTTCAGGTAAATCCTTGTGCTACCAGTTACCGGCGCTGCACCTGCCGCACCTGACCCTGGTGGTCTCGCCCTTGTTGGCGTTGATGCAGGACCAGCTGGCGTTTCTGCATGGCCGCGGCATCAGCGCCGCCAGCATCGACTCGGCGCAAAGCCGCGAGCAGGCCTCGGAGGTCATGGCTAAGGCGAAATCCGGCGAGCTGAAGATTCTGATGATCTCGGTTGAACGGCTGAAGAACGAGCGCTTTCGCAACTTTATCGCCCAGGTGCCGATCTCCCTGCTGGTGATCGACGAGGCGCACTGCATTTCCGAGTGGGGGCATAACTTCCGCCCGGATTACCTCAAGCTGCCGGACTACCAGCGCCAGTTCGGCATACCGCAGGTGCTACTGCTCACCGCCACGGCCACGCCACCGGTGATTGCCGATATGCAGAAGAAGTTCGCCATTGCGGCGGATGATGTGGTCACCACCGGTTTCTACCGGGCCAACCTCAATCTGCTGGTCGAGCCGGTCAGTGGTGCCGATAAACAGCAGCGTTTGCAGCAGTGGCTGGGGGCCAAGGTCGGGCAGCCGAGCATCGTCTACGTCACTCAGCAAAAAACTGCCGAGCAAGTGGCTGCACGCCTGAGCCAGCGCGGCATTGCCGCCAGCGCCTACCACGCCGGCATGCCGCATGAGACGCGTGAGGCGATCCAGCGTCAGTTTATGGCCGGGCAGATCAACTGCATCGTTGCCACCATCGCCTTCGGCATGGGCATCGACAAGAGTGACATCCGTAATGTGGTGCACTTTGACCTGCCCAAATCCATCGAAAACTACAGTCAGGAAATCGGCCGCGCCGGGCGTGACGGTCAGCCTTCGGATTGCCTGGTGCTGGCCAATCGCGACAGCCTCAACGTGCTGGAGAACTTCGTGTACGGCGATACGCCTGAGCTGGAGGGCATTCGTTGCGTGCTCGATGAGCTGCTGGCCAGCAGCCAGAACGGCGAATGGGAGCTGATGCTCAATCAGCTGTCCGAGCAGAGCAATATCCGCCAACTGCCGCTGAAAACCCTGCTGGTGCAGCTGGAGCTGCGTGGCATCATCGCGCCGCGCTACGCCTATTTCGCCGAGTATCGCTTCAAATACCTGCTGGAGCCTGAGGTGCTACTGGAGAAGTTCGACGGCGAGCGGCGGCAGTTTGTTGAAGCGCTGATCAGCACCTCACAGCGTGCGCGCACCTGGTGCACGGTTGATTTTGACCAGCTCTATGGGCAGCACCAAGCCGAGCGCGGTCGGGTGATCAAGGCGCTGGATTACTTTCAGGAAAAGGGCTGGATCGAGCTGGAAAGTAAGCAGATGGCCGAGGTCTACGCCTTGCTTGACCCTGCGTTTGATCCGGCCGAACTGAGCGCCGAATTGCACGGTTATTTCAGCCAGCAGGAGGCCAGTGAAATTCGCCGGATTCACGCCATGCTCGCGCTGTTTGCCAGCGAGCAGTGCCTGAGCCAGCGTTTGGCGGCGTACTTTGGTGATGCCAATGCGCCGCAGCAGTGCGGGCATTGTTCGGTATGCCGTGGGCAGGTGGCCCGCCTGCCAGCGCCGCCGGCTTTGCCGCCTTTGGTTGAACAGGATGTCCACGGGCTATGCGACAGTTTTGTGCGCAAATACCAGGAACTCAAAGGCCGCGAGCCCAGCGGCGAGTGCCTAACGCGGTTTCTCTGCGGTATCAGCGTGCCGCTGTTTACCAAGCTCAAGGCGCGCCAGCTGGGCGGCTTTGCGGCGCTGGAGAACTATCCCTATGCCGAGGTGCGCGCGTGGTTGGCTGAGCAGAATGGCTAACCGCTATTCGGCCGGCTAGCCCGCTCCATCAGCGTCGGCGTTGCGGAAATTTCGTTTATTTTTGCTGCGCCGCCTGTCCCTGAGTCAGGGTCCACTGCAGAACATCGCGCGCCAGTTGATCGCCGGCCAGGCCAAAGGCGCTGACTACGGCCGGCACTGAGGTATCGCCGGCGGCTTGGTTGGCCTCGAAGCGCTGGCTGGCGAGGATGCGCCGGCTGCTGCTGTCCACCAGGCGCGCCTCGAACAGAATGCGCACGACGGGGCGGCCATTTTGGTATTCGCTGTTAAAGGCGCGCAGGTCTCCGTCCAGTTCCAGATCGGCTTGCAGGCGGCTTTCATCGCTGCTCACCGCTTTAAGGCGGCCGTCATCGCGGAAGGCGTCGACCAGGCGGTCGCGCAGCAGCAGTGGCGCGCGGTCGCTCCAGCGTACGCCCTGGTAAGCGCTGATCTGGTCACCCGGCGGCACGACGGCAATCCGCGTGCTGTCGAGCAATTGGCTGCTATACGGCGTGTTCACCCGTAAGGCCCAGTCGGCGCTGGCGGGCTGGCTGGGCAGGCTCGTGGCAGGCAGGCGATAGGTGCTCAGCACCTGGCTTTTCGGTAACACCGAGCAGGCGCTCAGGCTGCCAAGCAACAGCAGGGCTGCGAGCAGGCGAAGAGGGCTCATGGTTGAAACTCCTTGATGGTGTCGCTACGCAGCAGGTAGCCGGCCGGGTCTTCCTCCAGGCGGCGGGCGAAGGCGCGCAGGCTGCTGAGGGTTTCGCGCAGTTCGATAATGGTTGGGCCGAGTTCGCCAATACCCTGCATACCGCCATCGAGGGCGCTGCGGTTGTTGCTCAGCAACTGCTCGACGGTCGTGCTGCTGCGCTCCAGTGAGGCCATCAGGCGGCTGGCGCTGTCCATGGCCTCGCGGCCCTGGCCGCTGAGCAGCTGGTTGGCGTTTTGCATCAGGTTGGCGGCTTCCTGGCTGGCGCTGGTCATCTGTTGCAGGGCTTGGCGCAGCTCGTCGCGCTGGTCGGCCACGCTGGCGCTGGTTTGCTCGATGTTTTCCAGGGTGCGCGAAATGCGCCCGACATTTTCACGGGAGAATACTTGATTGGCGCGGTCGAGCAGGCGGGTGATGCTGATCAGCATGTCTTCACCGTTGGCCATCAAGCGCGACAACGGCGAGGGATCGGCGATGATTTCCACACGTTTGTTGCCCTGGCTTTCGAGTATCGGGCTGTCTGGGCTGCCGCCGTGCAGCTGGATCAGCGCCGCGCCGGTAATGCCGGTGATCGACAGGCGGGCGCGGGTGTCTTGCTTGATCGGGGTATTGGCGTCGACCCGGATATGTGCGCGGACCTTGCGCGGATCCTGCGGGTCAAGACGCAGGCTGATCACGTCGCCCACCTTGATGCCGCTGTATTGCACCACGCTGCCTTTAGACAGGCCGCTGACTGCCTCGTTGAAGATCACATCGTAGTCGCGCAGGTCCTGGTCCGAGTTGGCTTTGCTCAGCCACAGGGCAAAGCCCAGCGCGGCGGCAACCATCAGTACGGCAAACAGGCCAATTAACACGTGATGAGCACGCGGTTCCATTCAGTTTCTCCCTGGCGCGCCGTTGGCCGCCTGTTCGGCTGCGCGTCCGCGCGGGCCGTGAAAATAGTCGTGAATCCAAGGGTTGTCAGTGGCGGCCACTACGTCCAGGCGGTCGGCCACCAGTACGCGTTTTTCCGCCAGCACAGCCACCCGATCACAGATGGTGTAGAGCGTGTCGAGGTCATGGGTGACCAGAAACACGCTGAGGCCCAGCGCATCACGCAGGGTCAGGATCAGTTGATCGAAGGCCGCCGCGCCAATCGGGTCGAGGCCGGCGGTGGGCTCATCGAGAAAAAGGATGTCCGGCTCCAGAGCCAATGCGCGGCCCAGCGCGGCGCGCTTGATCATGCCGCCGGACAGTTCGGTCGGGTATTTGTCGCCGGCCTCGCGCGGCAAGCCGACCAGTGCCAGTTTGACCTGGGCCAGGCGTTCGGCCGCCGGGCGCGTGAGGCCGGCATGTTCAATCAGCGGTAGGGCGATGTTTTCGGTCACGGTCAGCGAGGAAAACAACGCGCCGCGCTGGTAGAGCACGCCGAAGCGCCGTTCCAGTTGCGAGCGGCGCTCGGGCGGCAGGCTCAGCAGCTCCTCGCCGAAGACCAGCACGGTGCCGGAGTTGGCGCGGCGCAGGCCGAGAATACTGCGCAGCAGCACCGACTTGCCGGTGCCCGAGCCGCCGACCACCCCCAGCACTTCGCCGTGGTACAGGTCCAGAGCGAGGTCCTGGTGCACGGTCTGTGCGCCGAAGCGGTTGACCAGATTGCGTACCTCGATAATCGCTTCGCCCGTCACCAGCCCATCTCCATTAGAAACAGCGCCGCCAGGGCATCGAGCACGATCACCACGAAGATCGACTGGACCACGCTTGAGGTGGTGCGTTCGCCCACCGACTGCGCGCTGCCCGTGACCTTGAAGCCTTCCAGGCAGCCGATCACGGCAATCAGGAAGGCAAACAGCGGGGCTTTGGCCATACCGACCAGGAAATGTTTAAGGGCGATGTTTTCCTGCAGCATGGCCAGGTACATGGCCGGCGAGATGTCCAGGCTCAGGGCACAGACCACCGCCCCGCCAAGGATGCCGCTGAGCATTGCGATAAAGGTCAGGATCGGCAGGGCGATCAGCAGGGCAAACACCCGCGGCAGTACCAGCATCTCCATGGGGCTCAAGCCCAGGGTGCGGATGGCGTCGATTTCCTCGTTGGCCTTCATCGAGCCGATCTGCGCGGTGAACGCACTGGCCGTGCGCCCGGCCATGAGGATGGCCGTAAGCAGCACGCCAAACTCACGTAAAAAGGAGAACGCCACCAGGTCAACCGTGTAGATGCTCGCGCCAAAATCGGCAAGCACCGTGGCGCCGAGAAAGGCCACCACCGCGCCAACCAGGAAGGTCAGTAGGGCAACAATGGGCACGGCATTCAGGCCACTCTGCTGCAGGTGGGCGACCAGCGAGGTGATGCGCCAGCGGCTGGGGCGCAGGATGATGGACGCCATCGCCGCCAGGGTCAGGCCGATAAAGCCAAGTAGCGCGACACCTTGCTGCCAGAGTTCTTCCAGCGCTTGGCCGATCTGCCCAAAGAACTCGCGCCAGGCGGGTATGTGTTTGCCCGGCGCGGCATCACCGGACTCGGCAATGGCGCTGCCCACCGCTTGCAGCAAGGCGCGACGTTCGCTGGCCAGACCCGGTGCATCCTTGGCCAGCTGGGCCAGGCGCTGGCTGCCGAGTAATTCCACCAGCAACGCGGCACCGGCGGTGTCCAGCGCGCCGAGGTCTTGCAGGTCAATGCTGGCCGCGCTGTGCAGGGTGCCACGCAGCTGCAGCACGTTAGCTTCCAGGTGGGCGTAATGTGCCAACGTCCAGTCGCCACCGATGCGCAAGCCTGAGGGCGCATCCGTGCGGTTGGGTTCAAGCGGGGTGATATAGGGGGCTGTGCTCATGGGCACAGCTTAACCTTGTCGCGGGTATTGCGCCCATATTCACGAGGGGCGAGCATGATCACGCGGGTTCGCGGGGCCGATTGATCGGCGCCCCGCGAGATGGTTATCAGTGCACGGTGGATGGGGGCCATTGCGGCTCTGGAGAAGTGCTGCAGCCGTTGGCTGCAGCGGCGGGATTCAGCGTTTGAAATCGCGGGCGTCTTTGGCCCAGGTATCCAGCGCCGGGGTGATGTCATCGAGGCGCAGCTGGGTGCTGTCGTTCTCCAGCTGCAGGCCATGGCCTTTGCGCACTACGCGGACCATCGGCTTGCTATTGCTGCCATCGATGGCTTCCAGCTCAACATAAACTTCCGTGTTCAGGTCGCGCGTGCCGGCTGCGGTGCTGGCGGCCGCAGCAACCAGGGCAACAGGGATCACTTCATAAACCTTGAGCGCCTCCGGTGAGAGGTTCACCGCGGTGATTGCGCTGCGCAGTACCAGGGTGTCCCGATCGGCCTGCTCGACAATTCGCATCCGTCCGGCCAACTCAAGGCGTATGGCTTGCTGCAGGTAGTTGGCGATGTCATTCAAGGTTTGCTGGCTGACCTGCGCGCTGGGGGTGGGGGCGGGGTAGAACAGCGGTTTTTCCACCAGTACCGAGCTGTAATTCGCGAGTTGGAAGT
>JAHIWP010000055.1 GCA_018816095.1 Gammaproteobacteria bacterium | reverse complement strand
TGGCCGGAACGGACACTCTCGGCAACTTGGTAAACGGACTTGGCCAGATCAACCGCAATTCGCTTCATAACGTCTCTCCCAATGATCAGTCACCGCAGTTCTAGGTATAGAACCGTGGCGCGGGGAGAGTCCATTACAGCATTAAAACTGTTCGCTTCGCTCACTGGAACGGACTAATCCACCAGCAGTTAAAACCAGTTATCAAGGAGGAATACATGCCATTTCCAGCACATGAGCGTAAGGCGTTGTTGGCGGTTAAAGGCGTTGGCCCTACTGTTGTGGCTAGGCTTGAGCAAATGGGTGTTGAGTCACTGGCGCATCTGAGTAAGGCCAACGTATTAGATATCGTGGCTAAGGCATCTGACATTGTGGGGTCTACTTGTTGGAAAAATAGCCCGCAAGCCAGGTCGGGTATCGCGGCGGCGATATCTCTAGCTCAGTCTTTTCACGGCGTAGAGCACCACGAGCTGCATTAGGGAGGCGGCATGCTGAATCTAGACAACAAAATTCCACCACCGCTTATTGCCACCCTGTGCGGGGCGGCGATGTGGGGTATCGCCCTGTACACGCCAGGTATTGAGGTGGCTGGGGCATTGCGCATTATTGGGGCGGTGGCTGTTGCCTTGGCTGGCGTGTTCTTTTGTATGGCGGGGGTTGTTTCGTTTCGGCGTGCGCAGACCACTGTCAATCCATTAAAGCCTGATGCGGCGTCAGCGCTTGTCCGTTCCGGTATCTATCAAGTGTCACGTAACCCGATGTATGTCGGCTTTGCGCTGTTGCTTGTCTCATGGGCGGTGTTTTTGTCATCGCCGGTGGCGCTGCTGGGTGTGGGTGTTTTCATGCTGTACATCAACCGTTTTCAGATTGCACCTGAAGAGCGTGCACTGAGCATGCTGTTTGGCGCAGAGTTTGAGCGCTACAAAAACGCCGTGCGCAGATGGATTTAAGCCCTTTGTATTGGTAGCGGCTGCAGTAACCTCCTCAAGTAAAGTTCTATATCGGTAAAAGAGTTGCATAAGCCGATGTACGCGGCCCTGAAATGTCCCCAGGCGCCCCTAACGGCCTCAGGAAGTGCCCGCGACTTGCCCGAAAGACCATTGGCCAGCGCCTTGCCTGCGCGCGCCTCTGTTGGGCAGGCAACCTGTTATTGCTGCTTCATCGATAGCTCAATACACATAGGCACACAACGACGCGGTGACGACTTCGCCACTAGGCAATGAATCCCAGCATCACGCTTGTGATCACCCAAGTGCCTCGGTAACGTGCTCGCACTTGTCAGGAGAGCCTCATGCGCATTAGCCGTACCTTAGTCGTCGCCCTGTTGCCGCTGTTTGCCGGCTGCCAGCTGTTGAGCGAACAGCCGAATGACACCTCAACGCCGCCCACTCGCCTGCAGGGCGAACTCAGCCTGGCAAACGGCGACTTACTGTTTCGCCCCTGCCAGGAGCAACGCAGTTTTGTCATCGGCCATGACGGGGCAACCAGCTTAAGCCGCGACGCAACGGAGCTGTTTAGCGATGGCGCGACGCAGCTGTACGTGGATATGCGCGGCGATCTGTCTAGCACCAGCCAACCTAAGGTGGACGGCACCTTCACCCCCAGCCAGGTGTACCGCGTCCAGGCTGAAGGCCATGGCTGCAGCGACATCAATTTCACCCGTACCCTGCTGCGCGCCAGCGGCCATGAGCCCGACTGGAGCATTGCCGTGAGCAATCAGGGCTTGGTCCTTAATCGTGCGGGTAAAGAGCCGCAAGCGCTGCCCTACCTGGAAGAGCAACTACCCGAAGGCCGCCTGAACCTCAGCAGCGAGGCTAACGGCCAGCGCCTTGAGCTGTGGCTCGCGCCGCAGCGCTGTGTGGATGGCATGAGTGGCGCGGTGCAGCACATGAGCGCCGAGTTGCGCCTCGACGGTGAGGTATTGCGCGGCTGCGCCTACCTAGGCGGTGCGCGTAACGACTAGCAGGCCGTTGAAAACGACCTGCATTGGCAATACGGCGTTAAAAACGGCCGCTGCATGCTCATTTACAACCCGTAAACTCCGCTTCATCGGCCGTTTTTGCCTTGTCCTGCCTGCCTCGTTTACGTTTTCAAAGGCCTGCGGGCAGGCTATCAATGCGCAGAGAGCTGAGATAGATCAGCCCGCCGCTAGGCGTTTGGCCTAAGCTGCAAGGGAAGTCAGCCAAAGGGATATCGTTATGCTGCGCATTGCTATTAATGGATATGGACGTATTGGTCGTTGCCTGGTGCGGGCGTTGTTCGAGCGCAACCTGCAAGACCAGATTCACCTCACCGCAATCAATGACCTGGGTGAGCAAAGCACCCTCGCCCACCTCACCCGCTTTGATTCCACCTTCGGCCGTTTCCCCGGGCAGATCAGCCTGGACGGTGACGTATTCAGTGTAAACGGCCACGCGATCCAGCTGCTGCGCGAACGCGAAGTGGCGAATTTGCCCTGGCGCGAGCTTGAGGTCGATCTGGTGCTCGAATGTACCGGCAAACTGAAGAAGCGCGAACAGGTCGAGCAGCACATCAGCGCCGGTAGCCCGCGCGTGCTGCTCTCGCATCCGCTCGACAGCGCTGACCTGACCGTGGTCTACGGGGTTAACCACCAATTGCTGGGCGATCAGCAGATTGTTTCCAACGCCTCCTGCACCACTAACTGCCTGGCGCCGATGGCCAAGGTGCTGCACGAAGCCGTGGGCATTCGTCAGGGGCTGGTCAACACCATCCACTCCTACACCAATGACCAGAACCTGCTGGATAAGACCCACAGCGACCTGTATCGCGCCCGTGCCGCCGCGTTGTCGATGATCCCCACCAGCACTGGTGCGGCCAAGGCCATCGGCCTGGTGATGCCGGAACTGGCCGGTCGCCTGGATGGGTTGTCGATACGCGTACCGACGCCCAACGTGTCACTGGTTGACCTGACCTTCACCTGCGAGCGCCCAACCAGCCGTGAGGCGATTAACGCCGCGCTGCAAGCCGGTGCCGCGCAACTGCCGGCTGGGGTGATGGAATGCAACGAGCTGGCGCTGGTATCCAACGACTTCAATGGCTACCCGACCTCGTGCGTGGTCGACCTCAGCCACACCCGTGTGCAGGGCGATCTGGTCAAGGTCTTGGCCTGGTATGACAACGAGTGGGCGTTCGCCAACCGCATGCTCGACGTGATGCTGGCCTGGGTGAAGCCAGACGCACGCTAAGCCTTGCGACCGCCTTAGCGCAGGCGAGCGATGTGCATGACCAATGGACGCAGCCACTGAGCCAAGGACCGGCGATCACAGGTATAATCGCCGGTCCTAAAATGCTGCCGGGTTGCCTCCGGCCCTGATAGTGGATCGCCCCCTCATGTTACGCATCACCGAACTCAAGCTGCCGCTCGACCATCCCGAAGAGGCCCTGCGCCCCGCCATCATCCAGCGTTTAGGGATTGCCGACAGCGAGCTGCTCGACTTCAGCCTGTTCAAGCGCAGCTACGATGCGCGCAAGAAATCCAGCGAAATACACTTCATCTACACCATCGACTGCAGCCTGCAGGATGAAGCGGCGCTGCTGAGTAAATTTGCCGATGACCGGCATATCAGCATCACCCCGGACACCGCCTACAAACCCGTCGGCCTGGCTACAGAAGACCTGGCCGAACGCCCGCTGGTGGTTGGCTTTGGCCCGTGCGGGATTTTTGCTGCGCTGATTCTCGCCCAGGCCGGGCTCAAGCCGATTGTGCTGGAGCGCGGTACCGAAGTGCGCCAGCGCACCAAAGACACCTGGGGCCTGTGGCGCAAGAATGTGCTCAAGCCGGAATCCAACGTGCAGTTCGGTGAGGGCGGCGCGGGCACCTTTTCCGACGGCAAGCTCTACAGCCAGATCAAAGACCCCAAGCATTACGGGCGCAAGGTGCTGCAGGAGTTCGTAAAAGCCGGCGCGCCGGAGGAAATCCTCTACGTCAGCAAACCGCATATCGGCACCTTCCGCCTGACTGGCGTGGTCGCGACCATGCGTGAGGAAATCAAAGCCCTGGGCGGTGAAGTACGCTTTGAGCAACGCGTCAGTGATGTGCTGATTGAAGAGGGTCAGCTCAACGGCGTGATCCTCGACAGTGGCGAGCAGATTCTTAGCCGTCAGGTGATCCTGGCTCTGGGCCACAGCGCACGCGACACCTTCCGCATGCTGCACCAGCACGGCGTGTTTATGGAGGCCAAGCCATTCTCGGTGGGCTTCCGCATCGAGCACCCGCAGGGGTTGATCGACCGCGCCCGTTTGGGCAAATACGCCGGCCATCCCAAGTTGGGCGCGGCGGATTACAAACTGGTGCACCACGCCAAGAATGGCCGCTCGGTCTACAGCTTCTGCATGTGCCCCGGTGGCACGGTGGTGGCGGCGACCTCAGAGCCGAACCGCGTAGTGACCAACGGCATGAGCCAGTACTCGCGCAACGAGCGTAATGCCAACGCCGGTATCGTCGTCGGCATCACCCCGGAGCAGGATTATCCGGGCGGCCCGTTGGCTGGGGTTGAGCTGCAGGAGCGCCTGGAATCGCAGGCCTACCTGCTCGGCGGCAGCACCTACGAAGCGCCGGGGCAACTGGTTGGCGATTTTATTGCCGGCACACCTTCAACAGCGCTGGGCAGTGTCGAGCCGTCCTACAAACCCGGCATCAAGCTGGGCGACCTGGCGCTGGCCCTGCCGGATTTCGCCATCGAGGCGATCCGCGAAGCGCTGCCGGCTTTCGGTAAGCAGATCAAAGGCTTCGACCTGCATGATGCGGTACTCACCGGCATCGAAACCCGTACTTCCTCGCCGCTGCGTATCACCCGTGGCACGGACATGCAGAGCCTCAACGTGCGCGGCCTGTACCCGGCCGGCGAAGGCGCGGGTTATGCCGGCGGTATTCTGTCGGCAGGTGTCGATGGTATTCGCGTGGCCGAAGCGCTGATCAAGGACATGCTGGGGATTGCCGAAGCCTGAAAGCAGGCGCCGCCCAAGGCGCCGTAACCCTCACAGCGCTGACAAGAGCTTTTCCAGCCCCTGTTGCTGGAATTGCTCGCGGACGAAATCGATAAACACGCGGGTCTTTTGCGGCAACAGTTTCTGCCCGACGAAGTAGATCGAAATCGCCCCCGCATCCACATACCAATCCGGTAATACCCGCTGCACTGTGCCGCGGCGCAGGTATATCTGGGCATGGCCGGTGCTGACCAAGGCAATGCCCAGCCCGCTCTCGGCTGCGACACAGGCGGCTTCCGGGTCGCTGAAGGTCATCCGGGTTTGCATCTCTGCGGATGCCAACAGGCCCTCGCGGTTGCGCAAGGCCCAAGGGCGCACACGACCGGTTTGCGGTGAGCGAATCAAGATGCCGGCGTGCTGAGGGAGATCCGCGGGTGAATCCAAGCGCGCAGCCTGCTCCAGGTACTGCGGTGCCGCCAATAATATGCGGTGGGCTGGTGCCAGCTCACGCGCCACCACACCTTGGGGAATATCAAAGCCACCGCCAATGGCGGCATCAAAGCCTTTGGCAATCAGGTCTACCTGGCGGTTATCAAAATGCCAGTCCGGCACGATGCGCGGATAACGCCGCAGAAACTCCCCCAGCAGCGGCACCATGTACTCGCGGCCGAACGACAGGCCCATGCTCACCTTCAGAACGCCTGCCGGCTGGCTGCGCAGGCTGGTGAGATTCTCCATCGCCAGTTGCAGAGTGCTCAGGCCACCCGCCGCTTCGGCCAAAAAATGCTCGCCGGCCTCGGTAAGACTCAACTTGCGCGTACTGCGCTGAAACAGTCGCACATCCAGGCTGGCCTCTAGCCGCGCCACATTCTTGCCTACCGCAGCCGGCGTCAGCCCCAGACGCCACGAGGCCTCGGCAAAGCTGCCGGACTGGGCGCTGCGAATAAAACATTCAATGCAATTAAGGGTGTCCATAGGCGATTCCCTGCGAGCATTCGATAGCATTTGGATCGAAAGCATATGCGTATTACAGGCTTATTAGAAATCAATCTGCGGCAGATACTCACTCCAACACCAAGAAGTACCGACACCCCAACTTACTTGTATGGAGATCGACATGACGCACAACACCCCTACCCTCAGCGGCAAAGTAGCTTTTATTCAAGGCGGTTCCCGTGGCATTGGCGCAGCCATCGCCAAACGTCTGGCGCGTGACGGTGCTGCGGTTGCCCTGACCTACAGCCAGAGCGCCCAGCACGCCAAAATACTGGTGCAGGAAATCCAGACCGCCGGCGGCAAAGCCCTCGCTATTAAGGCCGACAGCGCGAGTGAGAGCGCCATTCGCGGCTCCATTCAGCAAACCCTGAGCACCTTCGGCCAACTGGACATTTTGGTGAACAACGCCGGTGTACTGGCCATCGCCCCAATCGAAGAAATGAGCATGGAAGACATCGACCGCACGCTTTCAATCAACGTGCGTAGCGTGGTGATCGCCAGCCAGGAAGCATCCAAACACCTCAACGACGGCGGCCGAATCATCAACATCGGCAGCACCAACGCCGAGCGCATGCCCTTCGCCGGTGGCGCGGTATATGCCATGAGCAAGGCCGCACTGGTGGGTTTGACCAAGGGCCTGGCCCGCGACCTGGGTGGCCGTGGTATCACAGTAAACAACCTGCAACCGGGCCCGGTGGACACCGACATGAACCCAGAAAATGGCGAGTTTGCTGACAGCCTCAAGCAATTGATGGCCATCAACCGTTACGGTCGCGCCGAAGAAATTGCCAGCTTCGTGGCTTACCTGGCGGGCCCGGAAGCGGGCTATATCACCGGTTCCAGTCTGATGATTGATGGTGGTTTTTCCGCCTGAAAACGCATCACCGCACTGCTAAACACTCCAGTTGCGCAAGCGGCCGGAGTGTTTAGCGTGCCCAGGCGCGCTGATCACTCATACCTTGCTCCTTAATCCAGTACACCGGCCGGTATCACCTGCGTGCCGCGCCATTGGCTGAGCAACACGCCGGCGAACACCAAGGCCGCAGCCAGCATCTGCATGGCATTCAGGCTTTCACCCAACAGCAGTATGGCGAACAACAAGGTGAATACCGGGATCAGGTTGGTAAACCCCGAGGCTTGGCTCGCCGGCAGGCGGCTGACGCCGAAGTTGTACAAGCCATAAGCGCCCACCGTGACCACAATGCCCAAATAAGCGATGGCGCCCAGCCCCATAAGGCTGACAGAGGTTGGCAACGGCGCACTCAACAAAGCCATAGGCAGAAAGAACAGAGTGCCGACAAACGCCACCATGGCCGTCAGCAGAAAAGGCGAATAGCGTCCCGATAAATGCTTGAGCAACAGGGTGTACCCCGCAGCACAGAGCATGGCGAGTAGCTCATAGAAGTTGCCAAGCACAGGGTTACTGGCATGCTCATCGGCACTGCCAGCCAGGCTCAGCCAGATGGCGCCAACCAGGGCGATAAGAAACCCGGCAAGGGTGATGCGGCTGATCCGCTCGTGCAGAAAGACACACGCGCCAACTGCCACCAGCAGCGGCAGCAAGGCCGTGACCATACCGGCCTGGGCGGCACTGGTGTGCTGCAGCGCGAGGGCTTCGAAGAGGAAATACAGACAGGGTTCGCAGGCCGCCAGGCCCAAAAGGTACTTCCAGTCGCCGGCGCGGTAGTGCATCTGTCCGCGCCAGCGCCAGGCCAGCAAAAACACCAGGCTGCCGAGGGCCATACGCCCGAAGATCACCCACAACGGCGGCAACTCGGCAAAGGCCAGTTTCAGCGCAATAAACGAACTGCCCCACAGCGCCATGGCAATCACCAGGCAGCTCACCGCCACGCCTCTTCCCTGCTCGCGCATCGACCACCTCTGCTCAAAGACCGCAGTGTAGAGGGGCCGGTGCGCCGCCGACAGATACAGTCAGCCGGGCAATGTGTGTGGCCTTATTGCTCCCAGGGCTTGCCGCGGGTTTTTGCGTCGATGTGGAGCTTCTGCTGCATGGCCGCCTTGGCCAGCATATGGGCGCTAACAGGCGCGGTGATAAACAGAAACAGGGCGATCAGTAGTTCATGCAGGCTGACGCCCTCACCATGAAAGCTGAAGTAGATCAGCGAGGCGATCACCATACCGCCCACCCCCAGGGTGGTGGACTTGGTCGGGCCGTGCAGGCGCATAAAGAAGTCCGGCAGCCGGTACAGGCCAATCGCTCCCACCAGAGCAAACATACTGCCCACCAGCAGAGACAGCGCCACCAGCGCTTCAATCCAGAAAGCCATTAGATGCTCCTCATTCGATGATGTCGCCGCGCAGCAAATACTTGGCCACGGCCACGGTGCCAATAAAGCCCATTACTGCAATCAGCAGCGCTGCTTCAAAGTACAAATCAGACCCCAGCCACACGCCAAACAGCACGAGCATGGCGATTGCGTTGATGTACAGGGTGTCCAGCGCCAGGATGCGATCAGGCAAGTCTGGGCCGATAATCAGCCGCGCCATGGTCAGCACCAGCGCCAAGCCGATCAGCACCAGGCACAGTGGAATCACGTAGGCGAGCATGTGAACACCTCCAGCAAGGGAACTTCGTAACGCTGCTTGATTTCCGCCACCAGGGCCTCGGCATCGGGCACATCCAGGCCGTGGACCAGCAAGGTCTTGCGGTCATCACTGAGGTCGGCGGAAACCGTGCCAGGGGTCAGGGAGATAATACTGGTGAGCATGGTCAGGGCCAGCTCGTCTTCCAACAGCAGGGGAATTTCCACGAACGCAGGCCGTAGCTTGGCGGGCGAACCGAGGATCAGCTTGGCCACCTGCAGGTTGGCCGTGACGATATCGCCGAGGATGCGCAGTAAAAACCAGCACAGCTTGAGCGGCTTATACACCCGTGGCGGGTTGATCCAGAACACCTGGGTCAGCATTGGAATGGCCCAGCCGAGCAACATACCGAGCAACCAGTGGCCCAAGCTCAGGTCGTTCATCAGCAACAGCCAGACCATCAGCAGGCATAGGCTCAACAGCGGATGGGGTAACCAGCGACGTGCTTTCATCGTGCAGCTCCCGATTCGATGATCTGGCGGTACAGTCCGAGGTCATGCAACTGGCTGGCCGTGGCTTCGACATAGCTCAACAAGGGTGCCGCACCGACGACCAGCAGCAGGCTGAGCAACAGCAAGCCCATGCAGGCCAGCAGCCGGCCATAGTCCAGCTCAGCGCTGTCCAGCTGGCTTAAGCCTACCCGCCAGAACAGCATGCTGCCGGCACGGCTCAGGGCTATTAAGGTCAGCAGGCCGCCGCCCAGCACAATCGGCCAGAGCAACAACGCCTGCATGCCAGGCTCCAGCGAGCGCAGCAGTAACAGTTTGCCGATAAACCCAGAGAGCGGCGGTAGGCCGGCCACCGCAACCGCGCCAAAAAAGAACAAGCCGCCCAGCACATGAGGATTCTGCAGCGCCGGGCCCTGCACTAGCAGCCCCTGTTTTTCGCCGCGCTGGCGGGTAATCAGGTCCGCCAGGAGGAACAAGCCGCCGGCTACCCAGGTGCTGTGCACCAAGTAAAACAGCGCGCCAGCCAAGGCCTGCTCAGTACCGATGGCAATACCGGCGAGCAAAGTACCGACCGACACCACCACCAGATATGCCAGCAAGCCCTGCAGGCTGACCGCCGCCAGCGCGCCGATCACGCCCAATACCAGCGTCAGCAGCGCCAACGGCCAGAGCCAGTCGTTGGCCATATTAGCCAGGCTGCCCGCCTCGTCACCAAAGATCAGCGTGTACACGCGGATAATCGAGTACAGCCCCACCTTGGTCATCACCGCGAACAGCGCAGCGACCGGCGCAGTGGCCGAGGCGTAGGCGTTAGGCAACCAGAAATACAAGGGTAAAAACGCGGCCTTAAGACCGAATACCACCAACAACAGCAAACCGGCAGCGCCGAGCAGCCCAGCATCGTCAGGCCCGGCCGCTGCGACCTGGATGGCCATATCGGCCATATTCAGGGTACCGGTGATGCCATACAGCACGCCCACGGCGAGCAGGAAGAACGCCGAGCCCACCAGGTTGAGCACCACGTAATGCAAGCCTGCCCGTACCCGCTCGACGCCACCGCCATGCAGCAGCAGCGAGTAGGAGGCGATCAGGAGGATTTCAAAGAACACGAACAGGTTGAACAAATCGCCCGTCAGAAAGGCACCGTTGATGCCCATCAACTGGAACTGGAACAGCGCATGGAAGCTCTGCCCGCGCTCATCATCACCGCGTACCGCATACAGCAAAGCGAAGCTGCCGAGTACCGCGGTGACCACCAACAGCAAGGCGCTGAGGCGATCGAGCAGCAGGATGATGCCAAACGGGGCCGCCCAGTTACCGGCGGCATACACCTGCAGCACACCTTGATCGGCCAGCCAGAGCAGATAAGCGCTCAACGGCAACAGCGACAGGGTGGCCAATAGCGATACGCAACGTTTAACCCGCTGGCTAAGGCCCGCGCCCAGCAGCAACAGGCTGCCGGCAAACATCGGCAGCAGGATGGGCAGGATCAAGCCGTGGTTCATCGTGCAGGCTCCTGGCCGTCAACATGGTCGGTGCGGGTTTCGCCCACACTGCGCAAGGCCAACACCACGACGAAGGCGGTCATGGCAAAGCCGATCACAATCGCGGTCAGTACCAGCGCTTGTGGCAGTGGATCAGCGTATTCAGCGCCCGCCCCGACCACCGTGACCACGCCGGTTTGTAAACGGCCCATGGCAAACAAGAACAGGTTGACCGCATAAGAAATCAGCGTCAGCCCCAGCACCACCGGGAACGTGCGGGCGCGTAGCAGCAGGTACACACCGCTGGCCGTCAGGATGCCCAAGGTCGCGGCAAATATGGCTTCCATTTCAAAGCACCTCTTGTGCAGCTTTTTCCTGGGTCAACTTGCCCAGGTTGGCGAGAATCAGCAGGGTCGCGCCGACTACCGTCAGGTACACGCCCAGGTCAAACAGCATGGCCGTGGCCAGCTCAATTTCACCGATCAGCGGGATCTGGAAATGGCCGAAGGCGGAAGTCAGGAACGGCCGGTCAAACAGCCAGCTGCCCAACCCGGTGAGGCCGGCAATCAACACGCCAAGCCCAGCCATGCCTTGGTAGTTAAGCGGGAGGCGCGACTGCGTCCACTGCACGCCACTGGCGACGTATTGCAGAATCAACGCCACCGCCGTAACCAAACCGGCGATAAAGCCACCACCCGGCAAGTTATGCCCGCGCAGGAAGATAAACACCGAAACCAGCAATGCCATCGGCAGCAAGACCCGCGACAGGGTGGCAAGCACCAAGGGATGACGATCACGCGCCCAGTTGCGCCCCTGCGCATCCTGTTCAGGCTGGAACAGGCGCAACCCGTCAAGCATGGCGAAGATACCTACCGCGGCAATCGCCAATACAGTCACCTCGCCCATGGTATCGAAGCCACGGAAGTCAACCAGAATCACGTTGACCACGTTGGTGCCGCCACCGCCTGGCACGCTGTTCTCCAGGAAGAACGCGGAAATGCTGTCATACGGTCGCGTGAGCACGGCAAACACCAGTATCGCCACCATCACGCCCATACTGACCGCCAGGGTAAAGTCGCGCAGGCCACGCAGGCTGCTGGATTCCACACGGGTGTGCGCCGGCAAAAAGAACAGCGCCAGCATCAACAGAATGATCGTGACCACTTCCACTGACAGTTGGGTCAGCGCCAGATCCGGCGCTGAATAGCGGGCAAAGGCCAGCGCCACCATCAAGCCGACCACACTGAGCATCAACAGCGAGACCAAACGCTGGCGATGGAAGATCACCGTCACCAACGCGGCCAAGGCCATGATGCCCAGCCCCAGCGCAGTGATGCCGTCAATCTTGGTCATGGCCAGCGGCCCACTGATCTGCGGTAACTCACTCAAGCCCTGGGTCACCACAATTAACGCGGCCGCCAGTAACAGCGCCAGGTAGCGCTGCAGCGAAGCGTTCTCCAGCCACTGCGTTATGGCCGTGCAGCCCTTGATCATCAGCACAACGCCACGCTCAAAGATCAACTTGGCATCCACGCTCGGCAGCCCGGCATACCAGCGAAACAGCGGCTGGCGGAACACGTAGACCAGAATCCCGCCGAACAGGGCGATAAAACTCATCAGCAATGGCAGGTTAAACCCATGCCAAATTGACAGGCTGTAGGTCGGTACATCACCCGCCAGGGTGGCTGAGGCAGCTGCCGCGAGCAGTGGCGCTACGGTGTACGCCGGAACAATGCCCACCAATAGGCAGAGGAACACCAGAATTTCTACCGGCACCTTCATATAACGCGGCGGCTCATGCGGCGGGTAATGCGGCAGGTTGATCGGCTCGCCGTTGAAGAATACGTCGTGAATAAAGCGCAGCGAATAAGCCACCGAGAACACCCCGGCCAGGGTGGCGGCTGCCGGAATCACCCAATTGAAGCTGCCCAGCAGATGCTGATTGAGCGTTTCACTGAAGAACATTTCCTTGCTCAAGAAGCCATTGAGCAACGGCACGCCCGCCATCGCCGACGCCGCGACCATGGCTAACACGGCCGTGTGCGGCATGTACTTCCACATGCCGTTGATACGCCGCATATCGCGGCTACCCGTTTCGTGATCGATGATCCCCGCCGCCATAAACAGCGAGGCCTTGAAGGTCGCGTGGTTAATGATGTGGAACACCGCTGCCACCGCCGCCAGCCGCGTATCCAGGCCGAACAGCAAGGTGATCAGGCCCAGGTGACTGATGGTCGAATAAGCCAGCAACCCCTTGAGGTCATGCTGAAACAGCGCCATTCCTGCACCGACCAGTAAGGTCACCAGACCGGTGATGCTGACCAGGTAGAACCACCACTCCGAACCTGCCAGCGCCGGGTACAGTCGCGCCAGCAGAAACACCCCGGCCTTAACCATGGTCGCCGAGTGCAAATAGGCAGACACCGGGGTCGGTGCAGCCATCGCATGGGGTAACCAGAAATGAAACGGAAACTGCGCCGACTTGGTGAACACGCCCAGCAGCACCAGAATCAGTGCCAGCGGATACAGCTCGTGGGAACGGATCGCGTATCCGGCAGCCAGTACCTGAGACAACTCGAAACTGCCGGCGATATGGCCAATCAGCAGAATCCCGGCAAACAACGCCAAACCGCCGCCACCGGTCACCGCCAAGGCCATGCGTGCGCCTTTACGCGCATCCGAGCGCTCGCCCCAGAAGCCAATCAGCAGGAACGACGACAGGCTGGTCAGCTCCCAGAACATCAGCATCAGCAGCAGGTTTTCCGAAAGCACCACGCCCAGCATGGCGCCCATAAACAACAGGAGGAAGGCGAAGAAACGCCCCATCGGCTCCTTCTTGGACAGGTAGTAGCGCGCGTAGAGAATCACCAGCAGGCCAATGCCGAGAATCAGCAGCGCAAACAGAAAACCCAGCCCATCGAGGCGCAGGCTGAGGTTCAAACCCAGGGCGGGTAACCAGTCCAGCTTGACCTTGAGCAACTCGCCAGAGAACACCGCAGACTGCTGCGAGATCAGCAGCACCAATGCGGCTAACGGCGCCAGTGCGGTGGCTGCGGCGCACGCTGAACGTCCCAGCCGCTCGGTCAGCAGCGGCAGAAACAAGCCAAGAAATGGCAAGGCGATGATCAGCGCAAGCGTCATAGATAAACCTCTTTATACGAACCCGGCACGTACATGAACCCGGCCGACTACCTAACTGACTGACTGACTGACGGTAAACCACAGGGTTTGACCTGTGCCACACCCCACACACATCTGATAGGCCGTGCGGCGGCGAAAACCGATCAACAGAAAAACGTGCGCGATTATCCATAACTATCGGCCAGACGTCATGGATAGAATCATTACAAAACACTCGCTCACCAGAAACTTGCCTGGGAACCCCGTTAAACACCGGTAAACGTCTGGTCTATCTAGAAAAAAGGCAATAAAAAGCCGGATCAGCCAACACTGATCCGGCCTTTGCGACACTCACTGGGTAACGCGGCTGGTGCCATTGACCGTCATGATGCGTACGCGCTCACCGACCCGAAATACCTGATTCTCTTCGACTGCCTGCACGTAGGCACGCATGCTGCCGTCATCTTCGCGCACAGTAATTTCAACGCCTTGGGTGCGTGTCAGCCCTTCTTCGGTCATCGCGCCTAATAGGCCGCCGGCTACCGCACCAATCACTGCGGCCACCGCACTGCCACGACCACCACCTACGCCACTGCCGGCAACGCCACCAATGACCGCACCGGCACCAGCGCCGATTGGGGTTTTCGTGCCTTCAATCTTCACCGGGCGCAGCGATTCGATAGTGCCCATGCGCACAGTTTGCACAGTGCGCGCTTCTTCACGTGAGTAGGTATCGCCAGTCAGGCTAGAGGCGCAGCCACCCAACAGGGCTAGCGCGGCAAAGGAGGCAGCCAACAGAAAGGGGTTACGCATGATTATTTCTCCAATTAGGCAGGCATTCATTAAAACGCCTGCGCGGTTCAACTGTCACCCGCCAATATGCGGAAAACATTATCAGCGCTGCATCGCCGGACCATAACGCGACATTGCGCCACCTGCGAGCCCACAACCAATTAGCCTAAGCTAAGACCTTGTTTGGGGGATTTATGGATTATTTTATCGTCGCCATTACCACCGTGGCAGGCCTGTACTTTCACTGGTGGCTGTATGTGCGGATCAAGCGCTGGATCGATCGTGACCTGGCGCTGTCATTGGCCGGTGACTCAACAGCTAAACGCGACTATATGCTCGCGCGCCTGGCTGAGGCGCAGGCCGCCGGCATCAAACGCAACGACCTGCCCGCCTGGCTGGAGCACGCCGCCGCACAATACTCCGGCGACTAAAGCGCGCTCAGGGTGCTAGGCGCTCACGCAACCAGGCGCCGTCTTGCTGGCGGAAGTTAAGCCGATCATGCAGACGGCTGGAGCGGCCCTGCCAGAACTCGACGCGCTCCGGCAGCAGGCGGTAGCCGCCCCAATGCGGCGGGCAGTGCGGCGCCCGGTCGAGAAAGCGCTGCTCCGTTTGCACCAGCAAGCTTTCCAGTTCGGCGCGGTCGGCAATTACCTGGCTCTGTGGTGAGGCCCAGGCGCCCAGACGGCTGCCCAATGGACGCACCTGAAAATAAGCATCGCACTCCTCAGGCGTAACCCGCTCGACGCGTCCTTCGATACGCACCTGCCGCTCCAGGCTGGGCCAGAAGAAGGTCATGGCGGCAAATGGATTGGCCTGCAGGTGTTGGCCTTTGGCGCTGTCGTAGTTGCTGAAGAAGGTGAAACCGCGCACATCCAACCCCTTGAGCAGCAGCACACGGCAGTGCGGCCGGCCTTGCGCGTCAACAGTCGCCAGGGTCATCGCATTGGGTTCAACCGGCAGCTGTTCGGTCTTTACCGCGTCGGCAAACCATTGCTCGAACAGCGCAAACGGCTCAAGCGGTGCTTGCGCTTCACTTAAACCGTCGCGGGTGTAATCACGGCGCATGTCAGCCAGCGTTTGAGTCATCGGCAAATCCCCTTGGGCAAATAGGCTTAGCTTACCCGCGAGCGCTCAATCTGGCTTGATCTGCAGCAACAAGCCGCGGCTGCAGGGTTTTATTGGCTGCGCGCGGGTTTATCGGCCTTGGCAACCACTTTGGCGTTCTTGTCTTTAATGGACTTGGTTGCCACTACTGCTGTGGCGGGCAAAGGCTGGCTGTATTTGGCAATCAACGCATTGAGGGTGGCTTTCGAGGTCAGCATAATTTCCACCCGGCGGTTCAGTGCACGGCCTTGTTGGCTATCGTTGGCCGCACGCGGCATATCCGAGCCCAGGCCTTTGACCATCAAGCGGCTTTGCTTAAGGCCACTGAGGCGGAAAATCGAGGTAAATGCGCGGGCGCGTTGCTGGCTCAAGTCACGGTTGGCATTCGCTTCACCGCTGCTGTCGGCGTGGCCAAGAATCAACACACCGATGGTTTCATCACGCTCAAGCAACTTGGCCATGCGGCTCAGCGGCCCCAGGGTGCTCGGTAGCATCATGTGCGGACGGTCCGGGTTGAATGAGCCCTGCACCGGAGCGGTGACCACCAGCAGATTTTCACGGCGTTCGAACTCAAAGTGAGTGCCTTTGATCGCTTCACGTACCTTCGGCTCATACACATCCAACCACGCCTGAGTCACTGCCGGTGGCGGCATGGCAACCACTTTCGGCGCGGACGTTGCAGATTTATCAAACATACTGCAACCGCTGATCAGCACACAAAGGGCGACGGCGAGAGTTTTATTGGTGAGCATCGGGCATCCACACGTGATAAACAAAAGAAGCGCGCCGGGACCTGCTCAAGGAGCTGACCACAGCTGATTGCGCAGCAGTTTAGCTGAGCTGGCTACAAACAATCAGCCAACAAACGCGCAAGTTTCTGCGCACGGGGGTCCATCAAGACGAACGGTCCTAGATTGTTGGTCACAAAGCCGAACGCCACATCCCGTTCCGGGTCAGCAAAGCCAATCGAACCGCCGGCTCCTGGGTGGCCAAAGGCGCGCGACCCCATGCCATAGGTGGCGTTGGCAACTTCCGGCTGGTCGAGCATGCAACCCAGCCCAAAGCGAGTCCGCGTCAGCAGGGTCTTGTCCTCGCCCACCGCTTGCTCGCGAGTCAACTCATCCAGCAGCTCGCTTTCCAGCAAGCGCCCATCCAGCAGGCCGCTGTAAAAACCAGCCAGGCTGCGGGCATTACCATGGCCATTCGCCGCAGGCTGCTGCATGCGTCGCCATTCGGGCTTATTGGTACTGGTCATAATCGACGGTGGATTGGTAAAGGCTCGCGTGCTCATGGCCGCCGGCTCACTCATCATGGTTTTGAGCAGACGCTGCGCGGCTGCATCACCGACGTTCCCCTTGCCACGGGAGATAGTCGCCACGCGGCCGAACTCCTCATCCGCCAGGCCGACGTGGAAGTCCAGCCCCAAAGGCGTGGCCGTGCGCGCGACGATGGATTCGCCCGGCCCGCGCCCCTCGGCCCGGCGCAACACCTCACCGACCAACCAGCCATAGGTGATCGGCGCATAACCATGGCCCTCACCCAATGCCCACCAGGGCTGTTCGGCGGCCAGCGCCGTGGTCATCGCCTGCCAGTCATACAGTGCTTCGGCGGGCAGCATCTGGCGCAAGGCCGGCAGCCCAGCCTGGTGGCTGAGCAAATGGCGCAGGGTGATTTTATCTTTGCCGGCTGCCGCAAACTCGGGCCAATAGCGCGCGACTGGCGCATCCAGCTCAAGCTTGCCCTCAGCGACCAACTGCAAAGCCGTCACGGCAGTAAAGGTCTTGGTACAGGAGAACAGGTTAAGAATGGTGTCGCTGTGCCAGGCCTGCTGGCCATCTTTGTCAGCAACCCCAGCCCACAGGTCCACCACAGTTTCACCGCCGACCTGCACACAGAGCGCCATGCCACGCTCCTGCGGGTCATCGAATAACGCCGCGAAAGCATCTCTCAATGCCTCGAACTTGAGATCGAAATAGCCCTGTATCTGCACCACCCTACTCCTCTATCACTGCGCGCCAAATGGTCGGCGATTGTTTCAGCTCTGCCGTTTACGGTGAGCCCGGCTCAAGCCTGGCATCGGTACTATCCGTTTTGCGAATAGCCCTTCAAGGGGTTTTCGTCAGAGACTCAGGCACAGGCTGGAGCACGCTTTTTGCGACAGCCAAATTGGCCTTGCGCACGGCTTTGACGAAACCAGCCCAAGGCCGATCAGTGATCGCCACCAACCCTAAATGGCCGTTCTCGCCATCTAACAGGCGACCGGTAACCGGCTGATCGAGGTACTGGAACCAATGCACGCCGACAACCTGTGGCTCTTCCAGGGCTTTGCTCAGGAAGTGCGCATAAGCCGGGCCGCGCTCCGCTTCGTTGTACACCTCGGCAACGCCCCCCCAGAACGGCCCACGATCACGCGAGCCGAAGTGGAACTCGGTGATCATCAGTGGTTTGTCCAACTGACGCAGCGCGGCGAAGTCATAGCCCTGCTGCGGCTCACGGGTATAGAAGTTGAAGCTCAGCACATCACAGAAACGCGCACAGGCGCCTACCGCTTCGGGGATGCTGCTGGCGAAACGCCCACCTAACAGCAGGTGATTTGGCGCATGCCAGTCGAGCGAGTCGGCAATGGTTTTAAAGTAGGTTTCGGCGAACAGGCGCAAGAATGCCTGCATGTCCTTTTCGATGGCGGGGAATTCGGCACTTGGCAGCGGTGCCTGAAACCCTGGGTCTTCCATTAGTTCCCAAGCCTGCAGCTCAATGCCCCAGGCGCGAGACAGGCCATTCTGATTGCGGTATTTATCGCGCAACTGTTTAAGGAAGGCGCGCTTGGCCGGTACATCGGTGGTCAAACGCAGCGTGGCGTACGCCAGGGCATAACGGCCATTGGGGTCACTCGCAGGGCCAGCCCAAGCCAATTCGTTATCGGCGAAATAGCCGAGCAGCCAGGGATTGTCGCGGTGATCACGCGAGGCAATCGCTACAGCGCGCTCGGTGGCCATGGCAAAGCGGGGATCGAAGGGATCCGGCATTGCGCCCCACCAATCAACGCCGGTGCTGATGGTGGCGTAGTCGCCACGAATCGACAGCGGAATGCTGAACGGCATCCGTGAATCGCCGCCGAACGCCGGTTCACTCCAGTTACCCAGGGTGTTAAAGCCCCAGGCCTGCAGGCGGTCCTTGCTCCGTGCGCGCCAGGCAGCAGGGTCAACCTGGCCATAACTGCGCTGCAGGTTAGCTTTGTAGAAATCGAACCAGCGCCCGCTGGCAAATGCTCGACCCTGGTTGGAGCCAGTTTCACTGCGGCTATCCGACGAGCCGAAATAAGCCGTCAGAGCATTACCCTCTTGCGGCAGATCGGTAAACATCGCCTCACGCCCCTCGACATAGGTCGCGCTCTGCTCGGCCGTCACCGCGTTGACGCCCAGTGAGTAGAACGGATGCCCCTCAGGCGAAACGAGCAACCAGCGCCCGTCGCGCTTCTCGGTACGGAAGAAACCACTGACCTCGAACGCTTGCCCGCCCATCCAGCCACCGAATTTATCCTGCGCCGGGCGCTCAGCCAGCCAGCCCTGTAACTGCGCTTGTTCCTCGGCAACCGCTTGCTGCAACTGCGCATCGCGCTGGATCTTGCCCGGCCAGTTGGCCCGAGTGAACTGCCCGTAGCTGTCGACAATCTCGGCATAAGCGGCGCGCGTGAGCTGTTCGCTACTAACGCCAAACTGGCTGATCAAAATATCTTGCGCCGCCTTGGGTTGCGGCACGGAGAGTGTGAGTGCGCTGACCTTGCTCAGATCGAGTGCGCCACTGACCGTGCCCGCCAGCAGCAGTCGCTGGCCTTTGTGCATCCAGGGCATCGGCACACCGGCACGCATCCCTTGATCACGGGGAGATACCGTTTGCAGAGGAATCAACAGGGTTTGCGCGGGACCGGCGGGCAAGGCAATACGGGTGCTCAAACGCTGGCCATCCGCACTTTCGATCAACACATCGAGGGTCAGCGCCCAATCCATGGCGTTTTGCACACGCAGGCTGACCAGCGCTTGCTGCGACCAATCCCAGCTACCGTTCTGCGGGGTAAGCCTTACGCTCGGCTGCTCGGCGGGCTGGAAGGTTATCCGGCGCAGCACCTCACCCTGCGGGGTTGGCTCGCCAATACGGTTGGGTAGATCGGCATCCTGCGTCGCGACCTGCACAGCATCCAGCGGCCGGACAAAATTGAACAACTCCTGCGGCTCGATCGCCATGGCGGCGCCGCAATAAGTCAAAAGCGCGGATAGCCAAACACTTGTCTGCAGCCTGCGTTTACCCTTCACCCACCACACTCCCCATTGTTTGGCCGCCACAGGCAACACTGCCTGGGGCAAAATCCAGGCCTCGGTGACGACCAAGGCCTTGTTCACGCGTGACTTGGAACCTATTTGGCGCAGCGAGTTGCCTGGCACCGAGCGAAGGGCGCTAACTAATTTCCCGACGAAACGGCGGCAAGGCATTGAGAATCGACTTGCCGTAACGCTGAGTGACCACGCGCCGATCCAGCAGGGTAATAGTTCCGCGGTCCGCTTCGGTGCGCAGCAGGCGGCCACAGGCCTGCACCAGGCGCAGCGAGGCATCCGGCACGGCGATTTCCATAAAGGGGTTGCCACCGCGCGCCTCGATCCACTCGGCCAGGGCCGCTTCTACTGGGTCGTCCGGTACAGCAAAGGGGATCTTGGCAATCACCACATGCTCGCAATAGGCACCCGGCAAATCGACACCCTCGGCAAAGCTCGCCAGGCCAAACAGTACGCTTTCCTCACCGCTATCGACCCGCGCTTTGTGCTTGTTCAGGGTTTCCTGTTTGGACAGATTGCCCTGAATAAAGACCCGTTTGCGCCAGTCGCGCTCCAGCCCTTCGAAGACGTCCTGCATTTGCTTGCGCGAGGAAAACAGCACCAGCGTGCCGCGTGAGCCCTCAACCAAGCCGGGCAAGTCACGAATAATAGCGGCCGTATGCGCCACCGCATCACGCGGATCGGCATTCAGGTTAGGCACCCGCAACACACCGGCATCAGCATGGTGGAAAGGGCTGGGCACCACAGCGGTCACCGCCCCTTTCGGCAAGCCGGCCCGCATGCGGTAGCGATCAAAGGTGCCCAGCGCCGTCAGCGTCGCCGAGGTTACCAGTGCGCCATAGGCGACATTCCACAGGTTACGCCGCAGCGTTTCGGCGGCCAGGATCGGGCTGGCGTTGACCTCGATATCAAACAGCGCGCCGCTGTCAGCCAACGTTAACCAACGCGCCATCGGCGGGCTGGCCTCCGGGTCTTCGGCGGTAAAGGCCAGCCACAGCTCCCAACTGCCCTGAGCACGCGCCAGCAGGCTGCCGAACAGCGGGTACCACTCTTCGGCCTGATGGCTGGCAATGCCGACAGTAGACTCGCCGTCCATAGCCTCCTTAAGTTTCTCGGCCACCCCGGTGAACAGTTCGGTCAGCTTGGAAAAACCCTTTTTCAGCTCTACGCCCAACTCAATCAAATGCGGCGGCACCAGGCCACCCACAAAGCGATGGCGCGGCCGCTCGCGGCCCTGCATGTCTTCGCCCGGTTTGAAGTCAGCCACTTGCTCGCAGGCGGCGAACATAAACTGCTGGTGGGTTTTGATTTCTCGCGCCAGCTCCGGCACCTGCTCAATCAAACGGCCCAAATCACCCGGCAGCGGATGCTGAGCGAGCAACTTGGTGAGGTTCTTGGCCGTCTGCTCCAGCCAATCTGCAGTCGAACGCAGGCGGGTGAAATGGGCGAAATGACCAATCGCCTTGTCTGGCAGATGATGCCCTTCGTCAAACACGTAGAGGGTGTCACGCGGGTCCGGCAATACCGCACCGCCGCCCAGGGCCAGGTCAGCTAAAACCATGTCATGGTTGGTGACGATGACATCGACCTTGCCCATGCCCTCACGCGCTTTGTAAAAAGCACACTGTTGAAAGTTCGGGCAATGGCGGCTGGTGCACTGGCTGTGATCGGTAGTCAGCTGCGACCAGCGGGCATCTTCCAACTCTTCCGGCCAGCTGTCGCGGTCACCGTCCCACTTGTTACCTGCCAGTTTTTCGATCATTGCGGTAAACAGCTTTTGACTCTGTTCATCTACGTCGATTTTGAAGCCTTCTTCCTCGAACAGCTGCGCGGTGGCGCTTTGCGCCTGGCCTTCCTGTAGCAGCATATCCAGCTTGGACAGGCACAAATAACGGCCGCGGCCCTTGGCCAGGGCGAAGCTGAAATTCAGGCCACTGTTGCGCATCAGGTCCGGCAGGTCCTTGTGCACGATCTGCTCTTGCAGCGCCACGGTGGCGGTGGCAATCACCAAGCGTTTTCCCGCCGCCTTGGCCGTAGGAATCGCCGCCATGCTGTAGGCCACGGTCTTGCCCGTACCGGTACCGGCCTCAACCGCTACAACAGCGGGCTCACCGACACGCCGGCCCTCGTCATCCACTTCAATGGCCCCCAGCACCTTGGCGATTTCGGCAATCATCAGGCGCTGGCCATAGCGCGGCTTGAGCGACTTGGCTTCGAGAAAACGGGTATAGGCGCCCTGGATCTGGGACTTGAGTTCGGTACTGAGCATGAGGTCTTGGTGCAAAAAGGCTGGATAAATTTTCAGTGCTTGAAATCGGCGGCTATCATAGCGCGCTAATTGATCCCGCGCTGAACCGCTTAGAACCTGTTTACGTGCTCCACCGCAGACGCGGCCGGTACGACACGCCACAGCGCGTAAATAAGTGTTTAACCAACAGGAGTACCCCATGACCCCATACACCTTCGTTTACAGCTTGCACCTGCTCGCCGCTCTGGTCTGGGTGGGCGGCATGTTTTTCGCGTGGATGATCTTGCGCCCGGCAGCCGTCGCCGCGCTGGAAGCGCCATCGCGCCTTAAACTCTGGCTAGAAGTCTTCCCACGATTTTTCTACTGGGTCTGGGCTGCGGTAATTGTTTTGCCGATTACCGGCGTCGGCATGCTGCACCTGCGCTTTAGCGGCTTCGATAGCGCGCCACGCTATGTGCACGTGATGATGGGGCTGTATATCGCCATGCTGGCACTGTTTCTGCGCATTCAGGCGCTGCAACTGCCCGAGTTGCGCCGCGCCGTAACGGCAGAAGACTGGCCGACCGGCGGTGCGGTACTGGGGCGTATTCGCCGCCTGGTCGGCATCAATCTGCTGCTGGGGCTGCTGGTCATCGCAATAGCCGGCGCACGCCCCTCGTTCTAACCGTCCAACCGCTGCCGGCAAGCAGCGGTTGGACGGCTAGAACTGCACGACATTCACTGCACCAGCGGGGCCTGACTGACCTGCACGCCCCGCCTGCCCCGGCTTACCATCGCGAGCGCCGTCGGTACTGTATAGCCAGCAGCCCTTACTCATGCCGCCTTGACCGCCTGCACCTGGCACGCCCGGCTGCCCACCACTGCCGCCATCCACCCGGACCTGTAACTGTTCAACCGGGAAACCCTGCGGCACTTCCAAACGTACTTGCGCACCGGCAGCACCCGGCTGGCCATCGCCGCCATCCAAACCATCATGGCCGCGACTGGCCTCACCCCACGTACAGCCCCCCTGCTCGCCGTCCGCACCGGAAAGACCGGCATAACCAGGCGCACCTGCACCGCCACGGGCATCCAAGATCAAACTTTCTAGAGTCACGGCCTGTAACCGCACACTCAAGTCGCGCCCCGGCAATGCGGGTTTTTCGGCGCTGCCCTGGGCGCCACGCGCACTGATTTGCGCACCACTGGCAATCTCGGCAGCCGCCACCTCAAGACGTAACGCGTGCTCACTCGGGGCAATCGCCAGGCGCGCTTCACGCCCCAAGCGCAGCTGCGCCACGCGGATTTCGGTCAAACCTGCAGGGATCAACAACGTGCCATGGTCGGCAATGTCCAAACGGTCCAAGAGCAGCACGTTGGTATTGCTTGGCAGACGCATAAACGTGTGGGAGTCGACTTCAATCACAGCCTGCGCAAGGGCAAGGGGACTAAAAAATACGGCGAGAGCGAGCAAGCTACGCATGTTCGACCTCCAACTGCAGGGTTTCCTGGGACTCTGCGTCAGCGGCAACAGCGGCTTGTTCAGCGGGCAGCCCGAGCAGCTGAAAAACCCCAAACAGCATCACTTGCACACGCTGCAGGGCCGGCTTAGGGCAGGCACTAAGGCCCGCGTTAAAAAACCACAGTTCAAGTGCATGAATCAGCAGAATAAAAGCGCCTGCGCCATTTAACAGCAGCGCAAAAGGCTGTGCGAAAGGTTGCAACAGATTTGCCAGTACTACCCCCCAAAACAGTGCCGTCAGGCACTTACCCAAAACCAGAAATATTTTCACACCCGCCCCCAACACTTTGTTATTTCGCTGCACCTTATCTGCTTTAGGGGGTGTGCGGCCAGAAGACCGGTAAAAACTGCAAAGCAGGGACAGCTTCACAGCTTTTACTGGGTTTAAACCTGTCACTTCCTAACAGGCCGTTGCGAACTAACGCCAAGGTTCGCAACGGCCTGTCAGCACATGACATCCGTTACGGTTGCGCTTCAACCTCTGCTTCAACGCGCCGATTGATTGCCCGCCCGGATTCGCTGTCATTGTCAGCAACCGGTCGCGACTCGCCATAGCCAACTGATGAAACCCGGCTACTGGAGATGCCGTGCTGATTGACCAGCACATCGCGCACCGCATTGGCACGGCGCTCGGACAAGCCTTGGTTATATGCCTCGCTGCCTATCGCGTCGGTATGCCCTTCAACGGTTGTGGTGGTTTGCGGGTACTGTTTCATAAAGTCAGCAAGGCTCTTGATATCCGCCTGACTGTTTTCTTTAACGTCTGATTTGTTGAAATCGAACTTCACATCCAGCTCTACCCGAACCGCTTCCATAACCTCAATGGGCTCTGGCTCGACCGGCGTACTGGCGTATTCCTTGATGGGGCAGCCGTTTGGATGCACGGACGTATTGGGCGGGGTTCCTGGGCAACGATCGCGACGATCAAACACACCGTCTTCATCTTCATCACCATCTTGGGCGTAGCAAATCAGCGTGCCAATGACCGCACCGGCCACGGCGCCACCTGCTGCCCATGTAGAACTTTCAATTGCGCCCAAACCAGCACCGGCAAGGCCGCCAATTGCACTGCACAGGGGCCAGTTCCCTTGGTTGAGCGGCGCATCTCCCGTACTGGAAGTTGTGACACAACCTGAAAGAACACTGCTGACCAAGAGAACGGGGGCGAACCCCATTATGGATCTAACTCTCATGGTACGAATCTCCTGTATTGCCGGCTATTACCGGTAACTTAGGAGTAAAGACCTACCCTGGGAGCTGCACAAGCCAGCCCCTAAGGGTCTGGCTTGTTTTCTTCAGAAAGCCTGGAGCCAGGCGATCAAGGACGTGCTTCTACTTCAGCTTCTACGCGGCGATTGACCGCGCGGCCTTCAGCACTGGCGTTGTCGGCAACCGGACGAGTTTCGCCATAGCCAACCGCATTAACGCGCTCACCGCCTACACCGTACTGGTTAACCAATACATCACGCACTGCATTGGCGCGGCGCTCGGACAGGGTCTGGTTGTAAGCATCACTGCCTACGGAGTCGGTATGGCCTTCAACCACAGTGGTGGTTTGCGGGTACTGAGTCAGGAAGTCAGCCAGATTTTTGATATCGCCATAACTTTCTGGTTTGACCTGAGCCTTATCGAAGTCGAACTTAACATCCAACTCAACACGCACAGGCTCAGCCATAACCTCCTCAACCACTACAACCTCTTCAACCATTACAACCTGCTCTTCGCTGGCGCCATGCACCCAGCAATAAGCCGCCGCCATACCAGCACCCAATACAGCACCGCCACCGGCCCATGTCGAGCTTTCAATAGCGCCCAGAGCAGCACCGCCCACACCGCCGACCGCGGCACAGGTTGGCCAATCCGTTTTCTGCAGGCCGGCGCAACCGGTTAATAAGGTACTCGCGACAATTAGGGGTAATGCTTTTCTGGTGATGCTCATATTTAAGACTCCTATTGGTAAATCGGTAAAAACCGATACTGACAAAGTAAAGACGCCAGTCAGAAAATACGCCAGAGAATACATAAACACATTAGTAGCACTATCCCCACTAGGCCGCCCTGCAGCTGCACGTTAGTCTTTGTGCACTGAGTGAGGAATTATCATGCCTGCCACACTATCGACCCGCACACCACAACACGCCCTTGCTGCCTTACTGGCGCGCTACACGCCGGCTCGGCTGCTTGTGGTCGGAAGCCACGAATTACCCGCGATTGATGCATTTATTCAAGCCCGCCCGGACTGCCACATTGTCCACGCAGAGCCAGGCGAACTGCCTGCTGAAGTCGCCGCGCAACGCTTCGATCTAGCCCTAGTCGTCGATTGCCTTGAGCACTTGCCCAAGCGCGCAGGCCTGGAATTACTGGGAGGTATTCGCAACCTGAATGCTAGCCGAATGGCCGTGCTAGTCGACCTCAACGCCTGTGACTGGCACGAGACCGACTTTTTTGCCTTGGCTCTGCAGGCCAGTGAGTGCTTCCAACGCGATGAGCAAATACTCAACCTGTTCACATACGACCTGCTCGACTACAAACAGGTGCCTGACTGGCTGAATGCCAAGTTTTGGGCCAACCCGGAAAATTTTGGCAAGTACTGGTGGTAAATCCGTGAACAGCACAATCTGCCCATGCTGCAGCGGTCAATTACTGATGCTTTGCTGCGGCCGCTATCACGCAGGCTCTCCGGCACCCAGTGCCGAAGCTTTGATGCGCTCACGCTATAGCGCCTACGCTCTGGGGCTGATCGATTATCTGGTGCGCAGCACGCTGCCGGCCCAACAAGCCAAGCTCGACCAACACGCCATACAAGCCTGGAGCCAAGGCAGCGCCTGGCTTGGGCTTGAGGTGGAGCAGACCGAGCTGATCGAGAGTGAGCCTCAGCACGCCTATGTGACCTTTACCGCCCACTGGCATGACGAAGGTGGCGAGCACAGCCACCGCGAACGTTCAGCGTTCGTGCGTAATCACGGCAACTGGTATTTCATTGATCCCACGGTCGAAACCAAACTCGGGCGCAATGACCCGTGCCCGTGTGGGAGCGGGCTGAAGTTCAAGAAATGCTGTGCAAGCTATTTTTGATACTGCTCAGCCGATCATTCGCACAAGGTGCATCGAACGCCGCAGGCTAGTCCTGTAATTTCAGATGAGAAATATCAGGGGCGAGGCCGGGCGGGGCTTTTTTCGCTTCGCCCATATCACTGCCAGGTGGCGCCAGGCTGAACTGCGACAAATCCAGTACGGGAGCCGCTACCTGCGGCTTTTCATCCTGCACATCGTCGCCAAGCGGGGCAATGCCAAAATCGGGGGCATCCACCTCGGCAAATGCGGCCATGTATTCGTCACGCGGCGCCACCTGCAAACGCCCGACAGGTGAGCTGGTAACGCTAGGAGCCGGCGTAGCTACCGGGTTAGCGACCGCTGGATCTGAGGCCTCAGCTGGCGGCGCGGTGAGCACAATTTCTTCGATCTCATCGTCGAGGCAAACGACGTCGACCACTGCCCCTGCGCGCTCCAGAGTCGAGCGATATTTTTCAGCGCCGGCCGCATCCAAGTTGCTTTTAATCACGATACGCCGCCCGGAAAACAGCAACGCCAGGCGCTGCTCATCGGCCTGAAACAGCTTGGCCACGTTGGCTTTCACCAGCGCGAGTTGAGCCCCCGGAACCAATTGCGCACTGAAGGCAATTTCGTAGCGAGCCATGGTCATACTCCTGTCCTATTCGTTGCTCAGTATGGCGCAGGTTTTTTTACCGTCACAACAGGTGGCAGCCAAGCACTTGCTTGTTACACTGATGCGTCATTCGGAGTATGCAATGTTTTCTCAGGCGCAAACGATAAGAATTCTCAGCCTATTGCTTTTTTTTGGCCTCCTTTCCGGCCTAGGCGGTTGTTCCTCTTGGTCATCAGGGGACTTTAAAGACCCCGCGGTCAGCTTGGTCAAAGTCGATGTGGTCAAAGCCAAATTGCTGGAGCAGCACTTCACGCTGCGCTTTCGCATCGACAACCCCAACAGCTTCAGCCTGCCGGTGCGCGGGCTGGACTACGTGGTGCACCTGAATCAGGTGAAACTTGCTGAGGGCGAGTCGAATGCGTCCTTCACCGTACCCGCTCATGGCCACTACATCTTCGACGTGCCGGTGCGCACCAACCTCTGGCGACACCTACGGCAAATCGTCAAGGCACTGGAAAAACCCGATAGACCCATACCCTATCGATTACAGGGTGCGGTCAAAACTGGCTGGTTATTCGGACGGAGCGTGCACATGTCGCGCAATGGCGAGATAATTCCCGGCAATTACATCCAGGAGTAACTCGCATGACCCAGCAAGAACACGTTCACGGCCCTGACTGCAATCATGACCACGATCACGCCCACAGCCATGATCACGGCCACGTACATGGTCCAGACTGCAATCATGGCCATCAGGAACCTGTGCGCAACGCGCTGAAAGACGTTGGCCGCAACGACCCTTGCCCATGCGGCAGCCAGAAAAAATTCAAGAAATGCCACGGCGCATAACCCTGCGATGAACAACCTCACTCTGCTCGCATTGATCACCAGCGCAGCGCTGATTACGGCGCTGGCACTCTACGCCCTGTATCTGTGGCGTCGCGTTTGGGCCAAGGAAAAAACGCAAACCGAGGCGCTCAATGCGCAGCGTGAGCGCATTGGTGGTGATCTACAGATTCTTGCCAGCAGTTTGCTCGACGGTCAGCTCCCGCTTATCGAGGGTGCGATTCGAATCAAGGTGCTGCTGGATAACTACGACAGCACCCTTAGTCAGAATCCGCGCTGTGAGGTTTTTCACCAGCTGTTCGTGGCAACCGCCCAAGTGCCGACCCACGCCGAGTGGAAAGCCTTGGAGAAAAGCGTGCGGCGCCAGCACGAGCAGCACTTCAGTGAATTGGAGCTGCAGCACAAAGCAGCTGCGCGCGCGGCCGCGCGCTGGCTGCTCGATGAAGCCTTGCCGGCAGGCCGCAAACACGCCTGATTTCACCCGCCACGCGCCTTGTCAGGCGCGTGGCCCCTGGCTAACGTAGTACGTCCGCACCTGCGCGCCCACGCACTTGCCGGAAGGCGCACACTCACCCGATCGTTTTCCATCCGCAAGGAGCCAGCTGCATGCTAGCGCGCGCGTTACGCCCCATGGCCCACCTCAGCCTCGCCGCCGTACTCACGGCAGTGGTCGCGCTGACTGGCTGCCAGTCACTCCTGAACAGCCGCTACAGCGACAGCGTGCCCGCGGATCAGGGAATTGTCAGGGTAAAAGGCCTGGCGCAAAGCGTGGTGATTCGTCGCAACCCTCTGGGCATGCCACTCATCGAAACCACCACCTTCCATGACGCGCTGTTCGCCCTCGGCTATGTACATGCCAGCGACCGCCTCAGCCAAATGGTCGGCCTGCGCTTGATGGCCGAAGGTCGCCTGGCTGAAATGGCCGGCCCCGGCGTGTTGGAAATGGACCGTTTCATGCGCGCGGTCAATTTGAAAAAGAGCGCTGAGGTGCTCTACAGCAGTGCATCGCCGCGGATCAAACGCTTCTTCGAGGTCTATGCTCGTGGGGTCAACGCCTACCTGTTCCGTTACCGTGACAAGCTGCCGATGGATCTGGCCGAATCCGGTTATCGCCCGGCGTACTGGAAGGCCGAAGACTCTGTATTGGTGTTCTGCCTGCTGAATTTTGGCTTGTCGGTCAACCTGCAGGAAGAAATCGCCGCCCTGGTACTCGCGCAAAAGGTCGGCAGCGAGCAGCTCGCCTGGTTGCTGCCGACCTACCCCGATGAGCCCTTACCAATTGAAGAAGCCAGCAAACTCCGCGGGCTTGACCTCAATGGACAGCTGGCCGGGCTAAGCGACGTTAGCGCGGCCGTCAGCCAATTTGCGGATACGCACATGCTCGGTGTGGCGGCATCCAACAACTGGGCGTTTACCCCTCAGCGCACGCGCAGCGGCAAAAGCTTGTTGGCCAACGACACCCACTTGCCATTGTCGATGCCATCCGTGTGGAATTTCGTGCAAATTCGCTCGCCCAAATACCAGGCCGCCGGCGTCTCGATTGCCGGCGTGCCCGCTGTGGTGGCGGGTTTTAACGGTAAGCTGGGCTGGGGCATGACCATGGTCATGGGCGACAACCAAGATTTATTCCTTGAGCAAGTCAAACGTCAGAACGGCCGCCTGCATTACCTGGCAGACGGTAAATGGTTACCCGCCCAAGAACGCCAAGAGACATTCTTCATCAAAGGGCAACGCCCCATCCGCGAAACCATTTTTGAAACCCGCCACGGCCCACTGCTGAATTCGGTGCTCAACGAGCGTAAGCACGCACTACAACCCATGCAGCTGAGCAGCGGCTATGGCCTGGCGCTGAAAACCACCCAATTCGAAGCGGATCAGACGCTCGATGCGTTTTTCGATCTGTCGCGCGCCCAGTCGGTCGAGCAGGCCTTTGAGGTCACCCGTGAAGTGCGTGCCATGCCGCTGAATATCGTCTTCGCCGATGCGCAGCATATTGGCTGGCAGGTCACCGGGCGCTTCCCCAATCGCCGCGCAGGTCTGGGTCTGATGCCCTCCCCCGGCTGGGACAGCCAGTACGACTGGGATGGGTTTGCCGACCCCATGCTGCACCCCTACGATCAAGACCCACCAAGCGGCTGGCTGGGCACCGCCAACCAGCGCACGGTACCGCGTGGCTATGGCATGCAACTGTCCAACTCCTGGTTTTACCCCGAGCGCGCCGAGCGTATCGCCGCACTGGCAGCAACGGGCAAGCATGACACCCAGAGCATGATCGCCATGCAGTACGACCAGACCTCGCCCTTCGTTGCCAAACTGCAGAATATGTTCAGCGCGCCCGGCATGGCGGAAGGCCTGAAGGCGGCTATCGACGCCCTGCCTGCAGCAGAACGCAGCAAAGCCCGTGAAGCGCACGGCCGGCTGATGAAGTTTGACGGCAAAATGGCCGCCACCTCGGCAGACGCCGCGCTGTATAGCGCCTTTCTCCACCAAAGCGCCAGGGAGACCTTCCTCGACGAGTTGGGCCCCGAAAGCAATCCAGCGTGGAAGGCTCTGGTCGAAACTGCCAACAGCTCCTACTCCGCCCAGGCCGACCACTTGCTGGGCCGGGAAGACAGCCCCTTCTGGAATGATCGCCGCACCGCACAGCAAGAAGACAAACCAACCATCCTCGCGCGCAGCCTCGCCGGCGCAGTGACGCTACTGGAAAACAAACTAGGCCGTGACCGTAGCGCCTGGCAGTGGGGCAAGTTGCACACCTACAACTGGACCACCGAGACCAGCCAACTGGCGCCCTACATGAGTGCCAGCCAGCGCAGCAGCATCAACGCCATCAAGGGCTACCTGGACCGCGGCCCCTACCCGGCCGGTGGTGATCACAGCACGCTGAATGTGGCGGCCTACAACTGGGGCGAGAACTTTGACACCTGGTTGATCCCAGCCATGCGCATCGTCGTCGACTTCGGCCGCGAAGAGCCGCTAATAGGCCTCAACAGTTCCGGCCAATCAGGCAACCCCGCCAGCAAACACTACGCCGACGGCATCGACGCCTGGCTCAAGGGCGGCTATATGAGCTTCCCGTTCCAGTCGCAAAACCTCGACAAGGTGTATGGCAGCAAGCGCCTGCTACTGATGCCGACAAACTGAAGCGCAGCAGCGACTGACCGTTCGTCGGCAACCACTGAACCAATTCAGCGGTCACCGTTCAGACAAGGCGGACTTACTCCACAGATCATCGTTTTAGGGCGCTTTTTAGCGCCCTTTCTTTTGCCTGCGATTCAGTCACCCTCCGGCATGCAGCTCTAGCGTGCACTTTGCCGCTGGTTCAACGTAAGCTTTGCACTTTGTCTTAACGCTTGATGCTGACAGCCGGGTAGTTGTGCCGCGCGACCGCATAAGCCATGTGTTCTGCTTCCCGTGAGGACTTTGAAATGAGCAACCGCCAAGCTGAAATTGCCGCTGCCCTGGATGTGATACCGCCTTTTTCTGACGAAGCCGCACTAGTCGCCGAAGTCGAACGACGCAAGACCTTTATCAAGCACTGCCTGCGCAATTCGGGCCTGAAGGTACTGGTGCTGGGCATCAGCGGCGGTGTCGACTCATTGACCGCCGGACGCCTGGCACAGCTATCAATTGAAGAGTTGCGTGAAGAAACCGGCGACTCGGCCTATCGCTTTATCGCCGTCCGCCTGCCCCATGGCACCCAGCACGACGAACATGACGCCCAAGCCTCGCTGCAATTTATCCGCGCGGATGAAGAAGACACGGTCAATATCGCAGGCAGCGTAACGGGTCTGGGCGAGCAGGTGACTCACCTGCAGAAGCTAAGCGACGCCCGCCGCGACTTTGTCATGGGTAACGTCAAGGCACGCATCCGCATGGTCGCCCAGTTCGCCATCGCTAACGCCAACAACGGCCTGGTCATCGGCACTGACCACGCCGCCGAAGCTGTGATGGGCTTCTTCACCAAATTTGGTGACGGTGCTTGCGACCTTGCCCCGCTCTCCGGCCTGGTCAAAGGCCAGGTACGTGCAATCGCCAAGCACTTGGGCGCGCCTGATAACTTAGCGTTCAAAGTGCCGACCGCCGACCTGGAAGAGCTGCGCCCCGGCAAACCGGATGAGGAAGCCCACGGCGTTAGCTATGCAGAAATAGACGCTTTCCTACACGGCCAACCGGTGCGCGAAGAAGCCTACGCCATTATCGTGCGCACCTTTGACGCCACCCGCCACAAGCGCGAACTGCCATTAGCACCATGAAAACCTAGGGGCTCACCAAGGATGGCGCCCCATAAAAATTACGGACAATAAAAAGCCGGGCATCGCCCGGCTTTTTATTGGATCAACCACTCAGGCCCTTGGCAGGGTCACGCCCAGCTGACCTTGGTACTTGCCACCCCGGTCCTTGTAGGACACTTCACAGGCCTCATCAGACTGCAGGAATAGCATTTGCGCGACGCCTTCGTTGGCGTAGATTTTCGCCGGCAAGGTGGTGGTGTTAGAGAATTCCAAGGTCACGTGGCCTTCCCATTCCGGCTCCAGCGGCGTGACGTTGACGATAATACCGCAGCGCGCATAGGTGCTTTTACCCAGGCAGATGGTCAACACATCACGAGGAATACGGAAGAATTCCACAGTGCGCGCCAGCGCAAAAGAGTTCGGTGGAATGATGCACACATCGCTTTTCACATCGACAAAGCTCTTCTCATCGAAGTTCTTAGGGTCGACAGTCGCCGAGTTGATGTTGGTGAACACCTTGAATTCATCAGCGCAACGTACGTCATAACCGTAGCTGGAAACGCCGTAAGAAATCAGTGGCTGCGCACCCTCAACACGTACCTGGCGCTCGACAAACGGCTCAATCATGCCGTGCTCTTGAGCCATGCGGCGAATCCACTTATCCGATTTGATGCTCATGGCGACTGTCCTGCTATAGCGAAGGGTGAAAAGTGCACGCATCTTACCGGGCCGCGCGACTGGGTTCAAAGGCTCTGAAAACAGCCGTAGGGCAAATCGCCAAGAGCAGCCCATCGCTAAATAACAGAAAGATGCACAGAGCATTCGCGCTTAGCGCTAAAAGCGGGTATCGTGTTCCCCACTGTGCTGCATGTGTCACCGCGAATCGCTTCATGATGCCTAGATTTCGATCCAAACATCGTCCGACTCCTAGTACTCGTTGCACTCAGTCCCGGCCTGGGCTTTTCCAGGGCTGTTAATAAAATCTTTAGGAGACATAACATGTCGAATCGTCAAAATGGCACCGTTAAGTGGTTCAACGATGAGAAAGGCTACGGCTTCATCACCCCACAGTCCGGTGACGACCTGTTCGTACACTTCAAAGCGATCCAGAGCGATGGCTTCAAGAGCCTGAAAGAAGGCCAGGCAGTGACTTTCGTCGCTACCCGCGGCCAGAAAGGCATGCAGGCTGAGGAAGTTCAGGTTGTATAACCTGATCTAACTCGCTTGATAAAAAGCCCCGCCTAGTGCGGGGCTTTTTTATGGGCGCGCATTTATCTGCGAGCAAGATGTGGCGCACGTGCGTGCGCCACTGCCAAATCAATCTTCGCTGATCACAATGCTCGGCATCGCCTGCTGCGCGCCACCTTGAGCAATGCGTGCACCCACATTACGCGCAGTTTCCTGATAGATCATCGCGATCTGGCTTTCCGGATCAGCGATAGTGGTTGGCTTACCGCCATCAGACTGCATGCGAATGGCCATCGACAGCGGCAAGGATGCCAACAGATCGACGCCAAACTGCGCCGCCAGCTTCTCACCACCGCCTTCACCGAATAGATGCTCGGCATGACCGCAGTTCGAGCAGATATGTACGGCCATGTTTTCTACAACGCCAAGCACCGGAATGTTCACTTTACGGAACATCTCCACGCCCTTCTTAGCATCCAACAGGGCCAGATCCTGCGGCGTGGTGACGATTACCGCACCGGCCACTGGGACCTTTTGCGCCAGGGTCAGCTGGATATCACCGGTGCCCGGCGGCATGTCCACCACCAGGTAATCCAGGTCATTCCAGGCGGTCTGGGTGATCAATTGCAGCAGCGCACCGGAGACCATCGGCCCGCGCCAGACCACCGGGGTGTTTTCATCGGTGAGAAAGGCCATGGACATCACTTCCACACCATGGGCCTTGAGCGGCACAAACCACTTCTGGTCTTTCACCTCTGGCCGCGTGCCTTCGGGGATACCAAACATGATGCCCTGGCTCGGCCCATAGATATCGGCATCCAGAATGCCAACCTTGGCACCCTCACGAGCCAGCGCCAACGCCAGATTGGCGGCAGTGGTGGATTTACCCACCCCGCCTTTGCCGGATGCCACGGCAATCACGTTTTTCACATTCGCCAGCGCCGGCACCTGATCCTGCGCCTTGTGCGCCTCAATCACGCAATCGACCTGCACCAGCACACGCTCGACGCCATCGAGCGCCTCCAGTGCCATCTGCAGCATCTGCGCCCAGCCAGCCTTGAATAACCCGGCGGCATAGCCCAACTGCAGGCGCACCTTGACTTGACCACCCTGAATATCCACCTCACGCACGCAGCCGGCGCTGACCGGGTCCTGATTTAGGTGGGGGTCGGCGTATTGGGACAGCGCGGCTTCAACCGCTGCACGGGTAACGACACTCATGGAAGACTCCGAAAGACTGAGTAAAGCAGGCGGACATCCTACCCGAGCGCGCTTGCTGGCGCATGCCCATAGCCTGGCGCAGCGCTCATGGATGAAAAATATCCGCTGCACCTATATAGTTACCGGCTTCTCTGAGTTACCAGTGCAGCCAATTCCCATGAGCCAAGCCCGCAAAATTCTCGTCACCAGCGCCCTGCCCTACGCCAACGGTTCGATCCACCTCGGCCATATGCTCGAGTACATCCAGACCGACATGTGGGTGCGTTTCCAGAAGCTGCGCGGCAACCAGGCTATTTATGTGTGCGCCGACGATGCGCATGGCTCGGCAATCATGTTGCGCGCCGAGAAAGAAGGCATCACCCCAGAGCAGTTGATCGCCAATGTGCAAGCCGAGCACACCGCCGACTTCGCGGGCTTCGGGGTGAACTTCGACAACTACCACTCGACCCACTCGGATGAAAACCGCGAGCTGTCGGAGGCAATCTACTTAAAGTTGCGCGACGCTGGGCATATCGCTACGCGCTCGGTCACGCAGTACTTCGACCCTGAAAAGGGTATGTTCCTCGCTGACCGTTTTATCAAAGGCACCTGCCCGAAATGCGCGACCGAAGATCAGTACGGCGATAACTGCGAAAAGTGCGGCGCCACCTACGAGCCAACCGAGCTGAAGAACCCGCGCTCGGCGATCTCCGGCGCGATACCGGTACTGCGCGATTCCAAGCACTTTTTCTTCAAACTGCCTGATTTTGAGGCCATGCTGAAAAGCTGGACCCGCAGCGGCGCACTGCAAGACCCCGTCGCCAACAAGATTGCCGAATGGCTGGACTCCGGCCTGCAGGAATGGGACATCAGCCGTGATGCGCCGTACTTCGGTTTCGAGATCCCCGACGAGCCAGGCAAATACTTCTACGTTTGGCTGGATGCGCCAATCGGCTACATGGCCAGCTTCAAGAACCTCTGCGCGCGCACACCTGAACTGGATTTCAACGAGTTCTGGGGCAGCGATTCGACCGCCGAGCTGTACCACTTTATCGGCAAGGACATCGTCAACTTCCACACCCTGTTCTGGCCGGCCATGCTCGAAGGCGCGGGCTACCGCAAGCCTACCGCAGTCGCTGTGCACGGCTACCTGACGGTCAACGGGCAAAAAATGTCCAAATCGCGCGGCACCTTTATTAAAGCGCGCACCTACCTCGACCACCTTAACCCCGAGTACCTGCGCTACTACTACGCAGCCAAACTGGGCCGTGGCGTGGATGACCTTGACCTCAACCTCGAAGACTTTGTGCAGAAGGTCAATTCCGACCTAGTCGGCAAAGTGGTGAATATCGCCAGCCGCTGCGCCGGTTTTATCCACAAAGGCAATAACGGCCTGCTCTTGGCCGGCAACATCGCCCCCGAGCTGACCGAGGCCTTTGCCGACGCTGCGCCGTCTATCGCCGAAGCCTATGAAGTCCGTGACTTCGCCCGTGCCATGCGCGAAATCATGGCCCTGGCCGACCGCGCCAACGCCTGGATCGCCGACAAAGCCCCGTGGGCGCTGAACAAACAAGAAGGCAAGGAGGCCGAAGTACAGGCCATCTGCGCCCTGGGCGTGAACCTGTTCCGGCAGTTGGTGATTTTCTTGAAGCCGGTGCTGCCGCAACTGGCTAAAGATGCCGAAGCCTTCCTCAATGTGGCGCCACTGACCTGGGACGACCATCAGTACTGGCTGGCGGACCACCAGCTCAACCCATTCAGCGCCCTGCTAACCCGTATCGAGCCTGCGAAAATCGACGCCATGATCGAAGCCTCAAAAGAAGACCTGGCCGCCAGCGAAGCCGCTCCGGCAGCCGCTGGCAATGGCGAGCTGAGCAAAGACCCGCTGGCTGCCGAGATCGCCTTTGATGCCTTTGCCGCCGTCGACCTGCGCATTGCCCTGATCGAGAAGTGCGAGTTCGTTGAAGGGGCCGACAAATTGCTGCGCCTGACCTTGGATATCGGCGATTCCAAGCGCAACGTGTTCAGCGGCATCAAGAGCGCCTACCCGGACCCAAGCAAGCTGGAAGGCCGCCTGACCCTGTACGTGGCCAACCTGGCCGCACGCAAGATGAAGTTCGGCGTCAGCGAAGGCATGGTCCTGGCTGCTGGCCCTGGCGGTGAAGAAATCTACCTGCTCAGCCCTGACAGCGGCGCTAAGCCGGGCCAGCGGGTTAAGTAAACTCTGCGACGGATCAGCGCAGTCAGGACTCTCTGCCTGCGCTAGCCTTATGCCCACACCTCAGGAACGCTGATCCGGCTTGTATGGCCGCATCGGCTTATCGATAATAAGCGCCCTTTTCCTGCGGCCTTTGCCCGTCCATTAACGGAACCTGCAATGACCGAACTCGCCTTGATCATGGTCAGCGCCATCCTGGTTAACAACTTCGTGTTGGTCCAGTTTCTCGGCCTGTGCCCATTTATGGGGGTTTCGAAGAAAATCGAGACCGCCATCGGCCTGTCCCTGGCCACCACTTTCGTGCTGACCCTGGCTGCTATGTGCAGTTATCTGGTGCAGCAGTACGTGCTCAAGCCGCTGGATATCGAATACCTGCGCACCATCAGTTTTATTCTGGTGATTGCCGTGGTGGTGCAGTTCACCGAGATGGTGGTGAACAAGACCAGCCCCTTGCTGTACCGCGTGCTGGGCATCTTCCTGCCGCTGATCACCACCAACTGCATTGTCCTCGGCGTAGCCCTGCTCAACGCCAACAAGGCCGAATTCACCTTTATCACCGCCACCGCCAATGGCTTCGCCGCCGGCCTGGGCTTCTCCCTGGTGCTGGTGTTGTTTGCCGCCATGCGTGAGCGCATTGCCATTGCCGACGTGCCGAAGTCCTTCCAGGGCGCGGCCATCGGCATGATCACCGCCGGGCTGATGTCCCTGGCCTTTATGGGCTTTAGCGGGCTGATCAAGCTATGAGCCTGGTGCTGATCGCCGTTCTGGCATTGCTCGCCCTGTGCTTGGTGGCCGGCGCCATTCTTGGCTTCGCAGCCGTACGCTTCAAGGTCGAAGGCAACCCGATTGCCGAACAAATCAACGCCTTGCTGCCACAAACCCAGTGCGGCCAGTGCGGCTACCCCGGCTGTAAGCCCTACGCCGAGGCGATTGCCGGCGGCGACAAGATCAATAAATGCCCGCCGGGCGGCGAATCAACCATCCAAGCGCTGGCGGATCTGCTCGATGTTGAAGCCGAGCCACTGGACGCCGTGGAAGGCGAAAAACCGCAGATGGTCGCCTACATCCGCGAAGCCGAATGCATCGGCTGCACCAAGTGCATTCAGGCCTGCCCGGTGGACGCCATTGTCGGCGCGGCCAAGCAGATGCACACCGTGATCGTCAGCGAATGCACCGGCTGCGACCTGTGCGTCGAGCCCTGCCCGGTGGATTGCATCGACATGCTCGAAGTGGGCAGCAGCGTACAAAGCTGGAAATGGGAAAAACCCCTGCCCCCCGGCCAACTGATTGCCAGTGACCGGGAGCAAGCAGCATGACCGCACAACAACGTATCTGGGATATCCCCGGCGGCATTCACCCGGCCGAGCGCAAGGCGCTGTCCAACCGCACGCCGATCCAGCAAGCACCGCTGGCCAAGCGCCTAACACTGCCGCTGAACCAGCATATCGGCGCGCCGGCCGAGCCGGTTGTCGCCGTCGGTGAGCGCGTACTGAAAGGTCAGCTGATTGCCGCTGCCAATGGTTTTGTCAGTGTGCCCGTGCATGCGCCCACCTCTGGCACCGTGAGTTTTATCGGCCCGCAGCCTTACCCGCACGTATCCGGCATGCTCGCCCCGGCCATCGTGATCGACAGCGACGGCCTGGAGCAGTGGTGCGAACTGACGCCATGCCCGGACTATCGCCACCTGGAACACAGCGCCCTGGTTGAGTTGATTCGCCAGGCCGGCATCAGCGGCCTCGGTGGTGCGGGTTTTCCTACGGCCGTCAAAGTCAATGCGCGGCCAACGCAGAAAATTCACACGCTGATCATCAACGGCACCGAGTGCGAGCCCTACATCACCGCCGATGACCTGCTGATGCGCGAGCGCGCCAGCGAACTGGTCTCCGGGATCGACATTCTGGTGCAGCTGATCAACCCAGATGGGGTGGTGATCGGCATTGAGGACAACAAACCCGAAGCCATCGCCGCCATGCGCGCGGCGTTGGCCGAGCGCAGCTATCAGCTCAAGGTATTCCCGACCAAGTACCCCTCGGGCGGCGAGAAGCAGCTAATCCAGATCCTCACCGGCGTGGAAGTGCCCAGCGGCGGCCTACCGGCGGATATCGGCATGCTCTGCCAGAACGTCGGCACCTGTGTGGCGATCCACGATGCCGTGCAGCTGGGCAAACCGCTGATCTCGCGCATCACCACCCTGACTGGCGAAGCACTGGCGCGGCCGATGAACGTCGAGGTGCTGCTCGGCACCCCCGTCGGTGAACTGCTGACGTTTGCCGGGCTGGACAAAGCCAAGCTGAACCGCCTGATCATGGGCGGCCCTATGATGGGTTTTACCCTGCCCGACTTCGCCGTACCCGTGATCAAAACCACCAACTGCCTGTTGGCCTCGACCAGCGCCGAGCTGCCGCCACCGCCGCCGGCCATGCCGTGCATCCGTTGCGGCGAATGCGCCGAAGCCTGCCCGGCCAGCTTGCTGCCGCAACAGCTGCACTTCTTCGCCATCGGTCAGGAACACGAGCAGCTCAAGGCACATAACCTGTTCGACTGCATCGAATGCGGCGCTTGCGCCTATGTCTGCCCGTCGAGCATCCCCCTGGTGCAGTACTACCGCGCCGCCAAAGGCGAAATTCGCGACCTTGAGCAGAAACAGCTGAAGGCCGAACAGTCCAAGCAGCGTTTCGAACTGCGCCAAGAGCGCCTGCGCCGCGCCGAAGAGCAAAAAGAAGCCGACCGCCAGGCCCGCGCCGCTAAAGCCGCGCAAGCCAAGGCCGCCCAGGCTCAAGCCGCCCCCGCAGGAGGCAGCGATGCACCTGCCACCAAACCAGCGGGCCTGAGCGACGAACAGAAGAAACTGAAGATCGAAGCCAGCATGGCGCAGGTGGCGCTGAAGAAAGCCGAAAAGCAGCTGGCCACCCACGCCACAAGCGAATTGCAAACCCAGGTCGACGCGCTACGCAGCGCTGCCGCTGCCGCACAACTGGCACTGGATACCGCGCTGGCAGCCAATCCCCCAGCACCTGTGGCAGCCGCAGCCCCCGTAGCCGACGACAGCGCACTGAAAAAAGCCAAGATCGACGCCGCCATGCTCCGCGCCCAAGTGCGCAAGCTGGAAAAACTCGAAGCACCAAGCGGCGAGCAACAGGCCGAACTGCAACAACTGCGCAGCCAACTCGACGCCGCGCAGACATTGCTGGCTAGCCTGCAAGCCGAGGCACCAGCGCCTGCCGCGCCCGCAGCACAAGCCGCGCCCGACGATAGCGCACTGAAGAAAGCCAAGATCGACGCTGCCATGCTCCGCGCCCAGGTGCGCAAGCTGGAAAAACTCGAAGCGCCGAGCGACGAGCAACAGGCCGAACTGCAACAACTGCGCAGCCAACTCGACGCTGCGCAAACGCTGCTGGCGGGCCTTGAAGCCCAAGCCACTGCTGCCCACGCTAAAAACACAGAAGCCACAACCGTCGACCCGCTGAAAAAGGCCAAAGTCGAGTTGGCCATGAAACGCGCGGAGCTAAAGAAAGCTGAGAAAGCCGAGCGCGACGAGGCCACCCTCAACAGTTTGCGCGAAGCATTGACCCAGGCGGAGCAAGCGCTGCACGCAGCTGAAGCGGCGTCCGGCAAGCCGGCACCGGAATTAGTGCGTACCGACAAAAAGCCGATTGACGAAGCCACCCGTGCACTGAAAACCGAAGTCGCCTTTGCCCGCGCCGACCTGCGCAAACTGGAGCGTGACGACAACAGCGCAGCGGATGTGCTCGCCGCGGCCCGGCAGCGTTTGGCGGATGCCGAACAACAATTGCTGAAACAGCAAACACCATAAATTCGTAGGGTGGGTTAGCCCCAGGCGTAACCCACCAAAGGCAGCCAGGCTGCCATAACCGCTGACCACGCGGCCAGTCGGTGAGTTAGGTCGCTACACGGCTAACCCACCCTACAACAGCTTGTTCAACCGGAGCACTCATGGCCCTGCCCCGCATCACCTCGCCCCACGCTAAGGGCAACAACCGCACCCAGCAAGTGATGCTGCAGGTGCTGCTGGCTGCCGTACCGGGCATCCTGGTCATGACCTGGATGTTTGGTATCGGCACCTTGATTAACCTGCTGTGGGCCAGCGCATGCGCCCTGGGCTTCGAGGCGGCCATCCTGGCCTTGCGCAAACGCCCAGTGGTGTTCTTCCTCAAGGACTACAGCGTACTGGTCACGGCCGTGCTGCTGGCCCTAGCGCTGCCGCCTTACTCCCCTTGGTGGCTAACCCTGGTGGCCACCGGCTTTGCGGTGATTTTAGGCAAGCAGCTGTATGGCGGCCTTGGGCAAAACCCCTTCAACCCGGCCATGCTCGGCTACGTCGTGGTACTGGTGTCTTTCCCAGTAGAAATGACCAGCTGGCCAGCCCCCCATGCAGTGGGCATGCTCGAAGGCCTGCAACAGATTCTCGGCATCGCCAATCTGCCCGATGGCTGGGCCCAAGCCACTGCGCTGGACGCCTTGAAGATCAATAAAAGTCTGACCATAGACGAGCTGTGGACGCAGAACCCGGCGTTCGGCCGATTTGGCGGCGCAGGCAGCGAAGCGGTTAACTTAGCCTTCCTCGCGGGCGGTCTGTACCTGCTGCACAAACGCCTGTTCACCTGGCATGCCCCCGTCGGCATGCTCGCTGCTCTAGCGCTGATGAGCCTGCTGTTTTGGAACGGCTCAGGCTCCGACTCGCACGGTTCCCCGCTGTTTCACCTGCTCACCGGCGCGACCATGCTCGGCGCCTTCTTTATCGTCACCGACCCCGTCAGCGGCGCCACCAGTAACCTCGGCCGCTTGATTTTCGGCATAGGTGTCGGCGTGTTGGTGTATGTGATTCGCGCCTGGGGCGGTTACCCGGACGCGATCGCCTTTGCCGTGTTGCTGATGAATTTGGCCGCCCCGACCATCGACTACTACACACGGCCGCGTACCTACGGCCACCGCAAGCCGACACGCGGCTTCAAGCTGGGAGAGTGACCATGGCCCTGCCTGAAATTAGCCGTTCGATGCTGAAAAACAGCCTGGTGCTGGGGCTTTTTGCCATTGCCACCGTGGGGCTGGTAGCGGTATTGCAGCAAGCCACTGCCGGGCGCATCGCCAACGCCGAGCGCGAAGCGCAGGTGCGCGCCCTGAGTGAAATCCTGCCCCAGGGCAGCTATGACAATCATTTGCTCGACAATAGTATCCAGCTGCACGACCCGTTGCTCGGCAGCAAGTCGCTACAAACCGCCTACATCGCCCTGAAAGACGGTAAACCCAGCGCCATCATCCTCCGCGCGACCGCGCCAGACGGCTACAGTGGCGCGATCCAATTGCTGATTGGCATTCAGGCGGATGGCCGCTTGGCTGGCGTGCGCGTGCTCAATCACCGGGAAACTCCAGGGCTTGGCGACAAAATAGAGCTGGCTAAGAGCAGCTGGATACGCAGCTTTGATGGCAGATCATTGAGCAACCCCGCAGAGGATGGCTGGGCAGTGAAGAAAGATCGCGGCGCATTCGACCAGTTTGCCGGCGCCACCATCACCCCGCGCGCCGTGGTCAAAGCCGTGCACAAAGCCCTGCAGTATTTCGATGCCAATCAGCAACAGCTGTTCGCAGCCCAGGTGAAGTCCAATGGCTAGTCCCAGCTACCGCGAAATCACCCTCAACGGCCTGTGGAAGAACAACCCGGCCCTGGTGCAACTGCTCGGCCTCTGCCCGCTGCTAGGGGTGAGCAACTCGGCGGTCAACGCCCTAGGCCTGGCACTGGCAAGCGCCCTGGTGCTGATTTGTTCAGGCACAGCGGTTTCACTGGTGCGCGGCGTGGTCAATACCGCCGTGCGTCTGCCGGCCTTTGTGATGATCATCGCGGCCCTGACCACCTGCATTGAGCTGCTGATGCAGGCCTTCACCTACGAGCTGTACCAGATACTCGGCATCTTTATTCCGCTGATCACCACCAATTGCGTGATTCTCGGGCGCGCGGATGGCTTTGCGGCGAAAAACGACCCGGCTCGCGCCGCCTATGACGGCCTGATGATGGGCCTGGGTTTTGGCATCGTATTAGTGATGATCGGCGCGCTGCGCGAGCTGTTTGGTACCGGTGCGGTATTTGCCAATATGCATTTGTTGTTCGGCCCGCTGGCCGCCAACTGGCAGCTCACCCTGATCCCCGAATACAAAGGCTTCCTCCTGGCCATCCTGCCGCCTGGCGCATTTATCGTGCTCGGTCTGCTGATTGCCTGCAAAAACCGCGTCGATGAAGTCCTGGCCGAACGGGCCAAGGCGCAACAGGTCGAAGTGCCCGTGCAGAGCCGCCGCGTACGGGTAACCGGAGTGATTGAGTGAACGCTGCCAAACGCCTGGAGATCTTCCGCCGCCTGCACGAAGACAATCCCGAGCCAAAAACCGAGCTGGCCTACAACTCACCCTTCGAGCTGCTGATTGCCGTCACGCTCTCGGCCCAAGCCACTGATGTCAGCGTCAACAAGGCCACAGCCAAGCTCTTCCCAGTGGCCAATACACCAGAAGCCATCTATGCCCTGGGCGTTGAGGGCCTGAGCGAATACATCAAGACCATCGGCCTGTACAACAGCAAAGCCAAAAACGTGATTGAAACCTGCCGCCTGCTGATTGAGCGGCACGGCAGCCAGGTGCCGGAAACTCGCGAGGAACTTGAAGCCTTGCCGGGCGTCGGCCGCAAGACCGCCAACGTGGTGCTTAACACGGCGTTTCGCCAGCTAGCCATGGCGGTGGACACGCATATTTTCCGCGTCAGCAACCGCACCGGCATCGCCCCTGGCAAGAATGTCGTGGAGGTGGAAAACAAGCTGATGAAGTTTGTACCCAAGGAATTTCTGCTCGATTCACACCACTGGCTGATCCTGCATGGCCGCTATGTGTGTCAGGCGCGCAAACCGCGTTGTGGCAGTTGCCGCATCGAAGATCTGTGCGAATACAAGCAAAAGACCTCTGACGATTGAGCAGCTATTCAGCCACTCAATGAGTCGATTGAAAAAAACTTTTTTACCCACTCCGCTTTTGCCGCTATAAGGTGCGCAAATGGCCCTTGTAGCCTGGAGTGAGACAAATGAGCACTGATAAAGAAGATCTTGAGCTCGACGAAGATTTTGTGGCCGATGATGCTGATGAAGCCGAGGCGCCGATTGAGGTGGCCAAAACTAACCTGACCAAACGCCGCATCATCGATAATCTCTTGGATGAGCGCCGCCTGAACAGGCAGCTTTCTGAATACGACTTTGATCTGTAAGTACAAATAAAAAAGCCCCGCTACGATGCGGGGCTTTTTCTTATACGCGCGTAACGATCAATCCGCGCGCGATGGCGACAGCAGTTCGATCTTGTAGCCATCCGGATCTTCAACGAAGGCTAGGATGCTGCTGCCGTGCTTCATCGGGCCAGGCTCACGGGTGATCTTGCCACCGCGGGCGCGAATGTCTTCGCAGGCCTTGTACACATCGGCCACTTCCAGGGCGATGTGGCCATAGCCGGTGCCCAACTCGTAACTGTCTACACCCCAGTTATGGGTCAGTTCGATCACGCTGTTGTGCGCCTCGTCGCCGTAACCGACAAACGCCAGGGTGAATTGCCCTTCCGGGTAGTCCTTACGCCGCAGCAGGGTCATGCCCAGTACCTCGGTGTAGAACGCGATGGATTTGTCCATATCGCCGACGCGCAGCATGGTATGCAGCAGTCTCATCAGGTGTCTCCTCATCGTAAAAATGCAAACCCCGGCTTATGGCCGGGGTCTGTTCAGGCTCAGGTGCTCAGGTTTATCAGAGCATCTTGCGCCCTTTGCCGGCAGCAATGCGCATACGCAGGGCGTTAAGCTTGATAAAGCCGGCTGCGTCCTGCTGATTATAGGCGCCACCATCTTCTTCGAAGGTGGCGATATTGGCATCAAACAGCGAATCATCGGACTTGCGACCAGTGATGATCACGTTGCCCTTGTACAGCTTCATGCGTACCACGCCGTTCACGTTGGCCTGGGAGGCGTCGATCATCTGTTGCAGCATCAGACGCTCTGGGCTCCACCAGAAACCGTTGTAGATCAGGCTGGCGTACTTGGGCATCAGCTCGTCTTTCAGGTGAGCGACTTCGCGATCCAGGGTGATCGACTCAATGGCGCGATGGCCCTTGAGCATGATGGTGCCGCCGGGGGTCTCGTAGCAGCCACGGGACTTCATACCGACGAAACGGTTCTCGACGATATCCAGACGACCGATGCCATTTGCACCGCCGATACGGTTCAGTTCGGCCAGCACGGTGGCTGGGCTCATTTCCTTGCCGTCGATGGCAACGATGTCGCCCTTGCGGTAGGTCAGCTCGATGTAGGTCGCTTGATCTGGCGCAGCCTCAGGGGAGACCGTCCACTTCCACATGTCTTCTTCGTGCTCGGTCCAGGTGTCTTCCAGCACGCCGCCTTCATAGGAGATGTGCAGCAGGTTGGCATCCATGGAGTACGGCGACTTCTTCTTGCCGTGACGCTCAATCGGGATAGCGTGCTTCTCGGCGTAGTCCATCAGCTTCTCGCGCGACAGCAGGTCCCACTCGCGCCAAGGGGCGATGACTTTCACGCCGGGCTTGAGTGCGTAGGCACCCAGTTCGAAACGCACCTGGTCGTTACCCTTGCCGGTCGCACCGTGGGAGATGGCATCAGCGCCGGTCTCGTTGGCGATCTCGATCAAGCGTTTGGCGATCAACGGACGCGCAATAGAGGTGCCCAGCAGGTACTCGCCTTCGTAGACGGTATTGGCACGGAACATCGGGTAGACGAAGTCGCGAACGAATTCTTCGCGCAAGTCATCGATGTAGATTTCCTTGACGCCCATGGCCTGAGCCTTGGCGCGGGCCGGCTCGACTTCCTCACCTTGGCCGAGGTCAGCGGTGAAAGTCACCACTTCGCAGTTATAGGTATCTTGCAGCCACTTGAGGATCACGGAAGTGTCCAGGCCACCGGAATATGCCAGGACTACCTTGTTTACGTCGGCCATGCCATCAACTCCACGGGGTTGTGCGGGAAACCCGTGATTCTACTGCCCATGCCGGCTGATTTACAGAGGCGTGACAGCTTGTGACGACCAGGCGACGGTTTATTGTTGGACAGCAGGTTAGTCGCAGGGGCTAAGAAGTCGCCGCAGGATCGGCCGGTGCAGCAGCCGGAACCGGCGGCGTAGCGGCTTCCGGGACACGGTCAAGGAAGATACTGACCCGGCGATTTTTGGCCCGGTTGACTTCCTTATTATTTGGCGCCAGCGGGTAACGCTCACCGTGGAAGCGCAGGGTGATCTGCTCGGCCGGAATACCATTGGCCTTGAGATACTCCATCACCGCCAGCGCACGACGGCGCGACAGGTCGCGATTGGTCAGGCGGTTGCCACTGTTATCGGCATGACCATCGAGCTGGATGCGATTAACGCTGGGGTCGGCCTTGAGATAGCTGAGGATGATATCCAGCTTGGCCTGTGCCAGCGGTTCAAGCTCGACACCGCCACCGGGAAAGCCCACCAGGCTTTTGCGCACTTGATCAAAGTTCACCGGCAGCAACTTAGCCGTGCAACCCAGATACTCGTTGTAGGCTTTGTTGAATTTGGCCGGCAGCAGGCGCACTTCAACCACATCACCGCCCATGGCCGCACGATGGCGCACCAAGGGGCTGCGCCCTTCAAGCAAGCCGGTGAGCAAGCGCGCGCCCTGCTCCTGAGAACTATTAAACAACACCTCAGCATTCGCCACGCTGACAGAACCGAGGTTGATGTCGCCGCGCCCTGGCTGCCAAGGCGCGGCAGCCGCCAGCAAGGTCGCATTACCACGGCCCAGCCAACGCTCGCGGGCTTTCAGGCTAAAGGTTACCTGCTCCCCCGCACGCCGCACGAACACCCCGGAGCCGAAATCGGTGATGGGTTGCGCAAGACGGCACTCAAACTGATCGCCTTCGACCTGCCACTCAACCTTCTCCAGACGGGTCTGGAAGCTGATGGCAAGAACTGGCTGGCTGGCCAGCAGGCACAGCACCGCGAGTGGGTAGGGTCGCACGACAGACTCCAGTGAATACGGCTTACCCCTTTTCTATCGGTGCCAACGCGCAAAACTTGAGCGGATCAGCATGCCGGGTGTACACGCGGCTGCGCAGTGCCGCTCGGCCGCCAGTCAGCTTTGCCCGATGAGCCCGCTTTCAACGTGCTGCCGAGGGGCTTTTCCGGTAGCATTCTCGCCACGTTTTGCCCGCCTGGAAGCTTCCATGACTGACCGCCTTACCCTGCTGCGTCCTGACGACTGGCACATCCACCTGCGTGACGGTAGCGTGCTACCGCACACCGTCGCCGATGTAGCCCGTACCTTTGGCCGTGCCATCATCATGCCTAACCTGGTGCCGCCCGTGCGCAATGCCAGCGAAGCCGATGCCTACCGCCAGCGCATTCTCAGCGCTCGCCCAGCCGGCAGTAATTTTCAACCGCTGATGGTGCTCTACCTCACCGACCTGACCCAGCCTGCTGATATCCGCAGCGCAATGGCTTCAGGCTTTGTGCATGCCGCCAAGCTCTACCCGGCCGGCGCGACCACCAACTCCGATTCCGGCGTGACCAGCATCGACACGATTTTCCCGGTGCTTGAAACCATGGCCGAAGTGGGTATGCCGCTGCTGGTGCACGGTGAAGTGACACGCAGCGAGATCGACATTTTCGACCGCGAAAAAATCTTTATCGGTGAACACCTCAGTCGCGTAGTCGAGCGTTTCCCGACGCTGAAAGTGGTGTTCGAGCACATCACCACCCGCGATGCGGTGGAGTTCGTGCAAGGTGCTTCGGCCAACGTTGGCGCCACCATCACCGCCCATCACCTGCTGTACAACCGCAATCACATGCTGGTTGGCGGTATCCGTCCGCACCTGTTTTGCCTGCCAGTCCTTAAGCGCAACAGCCATCAGGAAGCGCTGCTGGATGCGGCCACCAGTGGCAGCGCCAAGTTCTTCCTCGGTACAGATTCGGCGCCCCACGCCAAACACGCCAAGGAAGCCGCCTGCGGCTGCGCCGGGTGCTACAGCGCCTATGCGGCGATTGAGCTGTATGCCGAAGCCTTCGAGCAGCGCAATGCACTGGATAAGCTGGAAGCCTTCGCCAGCCTCAACGGCCCGGACTTCTACGGCCTGCCGCGCAACAGCGACAGCATCACCCTGGTCCGTGAAGACTGGACGGCCCCTGACAGCTTGCCCCTGGGCGAGCAAATCGTAATCCCCCTGCGCGCCGGTGAAACCCTGCGCTGGCGTTTGCTGGAGAACCACGCGTGAGTGAAGACCTGTATGACGACGAGCCCGAGAGCAACAGCCACTCAGGCCCGCGCCACCCGATGGCCGCACGCTTTCGTGGCTACCTGCCGGTAGTCGTAGATGTGGAAACCGGTGGTTTTAACTGCGCCACCGATGCCCTGCTGGAAATTGCTGCCACCACCATTGGCATGGACGAAGGCGGCTTCCTCTATCCGGAGCACACCCAGTTTTTCCGTGTTGAGCCGTTTGAAGGTGCGAACATCGAACAAGCCGCACTGGATTTCACCGGGATCAAACTTGATCATCCGCTGCGCATGGCCGTCACGGAAGAACACGCACTGACGGAAATCTTCCGCAGCCTGCGTAAATCGCTGAAAGCCAATAGCTGCAAACGGGCGATTCTGGTCGGCCATAACAGCAGCTTCGACCTGGGCTTCCTCAATGCTGCCGTGGCGCGTACCGGGATCAAGCGTAATCCGTTTCACCCGTTCTCCAGCTTCGACACCGCCACCCTGGCCGGCCTGGCTTATGGCCAAACCGTGCTAGCTAAAGCGTGCCAGGCGGCAGGCATCGATTTCGATGGTAAGGAAGCCCACTCGGCTCGCTACGACACCGAGAAGACAGCCGAGCTGTACTGCGGCATCGTCAATCGTTGGAAGGAGATGGGCGGCTGGATGGATTTCGACGACTGAATTCTGCCGTTGTCACTTAACCATCAGCAATAAAAAGCCCCGCACTAGACGGGGCTTTTTATTGGGACAGGAGCAGCACAGGCAAGGCCTGCGCCGATCGCTTTTAAGCGTTTTGCGCCAAGTCCATCAACTCACGATTGGCCACGGCATACATGGCGTAATCGGTGTTGGTGGCTGCGCGCAGCTCGCCTAGCATGAGCTTCCAACGATCCACCAGACGGCGGTGCTGATCCAGCCATACGCCAACCCGCTCTTCGATATCCGCAGGGCCTTCGGCCATTTGCAGTACCGACACGGTGATAGCGCGTTGCTGCCAGTCGAGGTCATCGCGGAAAGCCTCACGGGCCAGCGCTTGCCAGTTGTTTTCCACCGGCAGGCTGGTGATCTGCTGCAGATACCAAGACAGCTCCAGCGCGCCACCGATGGCGAAGTATGCCGCCGCAACCCGAGCCGGCTCCTGCGCTGTCACATCCGACGCTTCGATGATCGGCAACAGGGTGTACAGATGACTGGTGCCCGCAACCACGCGCGCCAGCTCTTCCGGCACGCCGGCTTCGACATAGGCTTGGAAGCGCGCCAGCCACTGTTCACGGGCTGGGCCTTCAAGCAGTTCGTCCAAGCGGCCGACCAAGGCCTCGATACGCGGTGCGAAATGCGCCACATCTCGCGCCGCATCCAGGTCATTACGGCGGTTACGCAAGAACCAGCGGGTAGCGCGGCGGCCCAAGCGCATCAGCTCATCCATCAATTGCAGTTGCAACTCGGCGGGCACCTTGGAGTCCAGCGCTTCAATCTGCTGCCACCAGTGCGGCAGACGGAACAGGTCACGCACAATCACATACGCGCCAGCGACATTAGCCGCGCTCATGCCTGTGGACTCCTTCAAGCGCTGCACGAAGGTGATGCCCATATGGTTAACCAGATCGTTGGCGATCTGCGTGCTAACGATTTCGCGCTTGAGGCGATGACGACGCATCGGCTCGCCAAACTTCTCCGCCAACAAGGGCGGGAAGGCAGTTTCCATTTCCCGCGCCAGGTACTCGTCATCCGGCACCAGGGATTTGAGCAGCGACTCCTTGAGGTCGATCTTGCTGTAGGAGATCAGCACCGACAATTCTGGGCGGGTCAGACCCAACCCATTGGCGGCGCGCTCGTTGAGTTCATCATCAGAGGGCAGAAACTCCAGGGCGCGGTCCAGTTTGCCTGCAGCTTCTAGTGCCGACATCAGGCGTTTGTATTCACCCACGCGCTCACGGGCACGGCGTTCGGCCAGCGACAATGCCTGGGTCTGCTTGTAGTTGTTGCCCAACACCAGGCCACCGACGGCATCGGTCATTTCCACCATCAGCTTGTTGCGCTGCTTGCCGGTCATATCGCCCGCAGCAACGATTTCGCCGAGCAGAATCTTGATATTCACTTCGTGGTCGGAGCAGTCCACACCACCGGCGTTGTCGATAAAGTCGGTGTTGCTCTTACCGCCATTGAGACCGTATTCAACGCGACCCAGCTGGGTCATGCCGAGGTTACCGCCCTCGCCCACCACCTTGGCGCGCAGTTCGCGGCCATCTACACGCAGCAGGTCGTTGGCCTTGTCGCCGACATCGGCGTGGCTTTCTTTGCTGGATTTAACGTAGGTGCCGATACCGCCATTCCACAGCAAATCCACCGGGGCTTTGAGCAGGGCATTGAGCAGCTCGGTCGGTGCCAGCTTGTCGGCACTGATGTCGAAGCGCTCTTTCATCTGTGCACTGATCGGGATGCTCTTGGCGCTGCGCAGGAAGATCCCGCCGCCGTCCGAGATCAGCTTGGCGTCATAGTCGGTCCAGCTGGAGCGCGGCAGATCAAACAGGCGCTGACGCTCGACAAAGCTCTTGGCGGCGTCTGGGTTCGGGTCAATGAAGATATGCATATGGTTAAAGGCGGCGACCAGCTGCAGGCTTTCCGAGAGCAGCAGGCCGTTGCCGAATACGTCGCCGGCCATGTCGCCGATACCGATGACCGTGACGTGGTCTTTCTGCACATCAATGCCGCGCTCACGGAAGTGCCGCTGCACCGAGACCCACGCGCCTTTAGCGGTAATGCCCATGCCTTTGTGGTCGTAACCCGCCGAACCACCCGAGGCGAATGCATCGTCCAGCCAGAAGCCGTAATCGGCAGCAATACCGTTGGCGATGTCGGAGAAGGTCGCGGTGCCTTTGTCGGCGGCCACCACCAAATAAGGATCGTCACCGTCGTGGCGCACCACATTCTGCGGCGGCACCACGACACCCTCTTTGAGGTTGTCGGTGATATCCAACAGCCCGCTGATGAAGATGCGGTAGCAGGCAATGCCCTCCGCCAACACGTCATCGCGCGAACCACCCAGCGGCAGACGGCGTGGTACAAAGCCGCCTTTGGCGCCCATCGGTACGATCACTGCGTTCTTCACCTGCTGCGCCTTGACCAGGCCCAGCACCTCGGTGCGGAAGTCTTCCTCGCGGTCCGACCAACGCAGGCCGCCACGGGCGACATCGCCAAAGCGCAGGTGCACGCCTTCAACCCGCGGCGAATAGACGAAGATTTCGAACTTCGGCGTTGGCCGTGGAATATCCGGAATCGCGCGCGGATTCAGCTTGAAGCTGAAGTAGGGCTTGTTCTGCCCGGCCGCATCGGTCTGGTAGAAGTTGGTGCGCAGGGTGGCTTTGATCAGGTCCAGGTAGCGACGCAGGATGCGGTCTTCGTTAAGCACCGCAACATCATCCAACGCGGCGAGAATCGCCTGCTCAAGCTTCTGTTGTTTGTCTTCCAGGTCTTCTGCAGTCAGCTTGCGCGCCAGATAAAAGCGCGTTTTAAACAGGCGTACCAGTTCCTTGGCGATATCCGCATGGTTGACCAAGGTGCTGGCGATGTAGCTGAGGTCAAAGCCCAGGCGAATCTGCTTGAGGTAACGCGCGTAGGCGCGCAGCAGTGCCACATCACGCCACGGCATGGCGGCCATCAGCACCAGACGGTTGAAGCCGTCGTTCTCCGCCGCGCTGCCAACGATTTTAACGAAGGCGTCTTGCGGGGTGTCGTTGAGCTGCTGGATGTCGACATCCAGGCCTTCGGCATAGGTAAAGGCAAAATCGTGAATCCAGAACTCGCGGCCATCGGCGCGGCGCAGCTTGTAAGGGAACTCACCCAAAACGCGCAGGCCGAGGTTTTCCAGGATCGGCAGCACGTCTGACAGCGGCAGCGGCGTATCGGCGTGGTAGAGCTTGCAGTGCAACTGCTGCTCGCCCTGGGTCAGCGGCTGGTAGAAGCTCATCACCAACTGACGCTCGCTGTTCAGGCTGAGCAGGTGCTGCATGTCCACCACCGCCGAATGTGGGGCGAAACGCTCACGGTAGCCCGCCGGGAAGCCATCCGGGAACTCGCTGAGCACTTCAGTGCCCTGAGCCTCGCCGAGGCTCTCGACCATCAGGCTGGTGTAATCGTCCTTCCACGAACGGCAGGCCTGGATGACTTCTTTTTCCAGGCGCACAGGGTCGATTTGCACACGGTTTTTCGGGTCGACCTTGAGAATAAACTGCACCCGCGCCAGCACCGACTCGGAGAAGAAGGTCCAGAACTCGCAATCAATCCCCTGCAGGCGATCCATCAGCACTTGCTGGATTTTTACCCGGGTCTCGGTGGAGTACACATCACGCGGTACATAGGCCAGGCAGTAGCAGAAACGACCGTAAGGATCGCGGCGCAGGAAGACGCGAATCTTGTTGCGCTCCTGAATCTGCACGATCGCCAAAGTGGTGTTGAACAGCTCATCCACCGAGGTTTGGAACAAGTCATCACGCGGCAGCACTTCCAGCACCTGAGCCAGCTCTTTGCCCAGGTGAGCGCTGCTATCAAAGCCCGAGCGCTGCTCGATGACTGCAATTTTGCGGCGGATATAGGGGATGTTCCACACGCTCTCGGCATACACCGATGAGGTGTAGAGGCCCATAAAGCGGCATTCCTTAATGACCTTGCCGGTGCTGTCCAGCTCACGAATCGACACCAAATCCGGATACGCCGGGCGGTGCACGCGGCTCGGCACCGCCGCCTTGGCAAACGACAGCAACTGCGCTTCACGCAGGTAGCAGACCGCCTCCGGCTCGATGTGCGTATCTTCGGCCGTCAGCCCGCTGCGCAGGCGTTTGGACAGTCCCAGCAGGGACTTTTCGTCATAGACAATGCTGCCGCCATCAACACTGTCGGCAACGGTGAACTCTTCATAACCGAGGAAGGTGAAGTGGTCGTCGAGCAACCAGCTCATAAACACCTTGACCTCTTCCAGCTCAGCGCCTTCAACCTTGAGCTTGGCCTTATCCAGCCAGGCGCGCAGCTCCTTGGCCTTGTCCTTCATTGGCTGGAAATCCGCCACACTCAGGCGCACATCAGCGAATACCTCGCGCAGGGCTTTTTCCAGGACTTTCAGCTCGCCGTTACTGGAGCAACGGTCAATCTCCAGGAACATCAGCGCTTCTTGCTGCACGTCCTTGCCTTGAGCACCTTTAGGCAGAATTTCCTGCAGCTCACCACTCTTGTTGCGGCGCACGCTGAACACGCTGTTCTGCAAGGTGTGGATGCTGTAACCGCGACGGTTGAGCTCCATGCGTACCGAGTCGACCAGGAAGGGAATATCGCTGTGCAGAATTTCCACCGCGGTGTGCGTGGACTGCCAGCCGTGTTTCTCATAATCGGGGTTAAGGACCCGCACCTCTGGCTTGCTCGGTGCAAAACGCTCCAGCAACCGCCAGGACGATAACGTGCAGCCGACCAGATCAGAGAGGCGACGTTGGGTCAGCTCCTCAAGGGCGATGATGCCGAAGAATTGCTCGGCGAACAGGGCTACTTGTGGCAGAGCCTGTTCGCTGACGTGCTGTGCCAGGGCCGTTTGCAGGTGGTGCTGAAAATCGGCTTTGCTGGCCGCCGTAAAGAACGCCATGGGTGTGCTCCATTTGGCTTGTTATTCGATCAGGGGCAGCCGCGAAAAGGATCTTCGCCACAACCTTGTTGTTCAACGTTAGTCTAGGAGGCCGCGATTGCATTAAAGTGGCTGCCACTTAACTCTGGCGAGACTCAAGACTCGCTGGTCACATTTGCCGGATGAGCTTAACGATGGAACACCGTGAAGCGCTTATCGCGCTGCGACATTTTCTTTCAAGCCAGATCCTCGGCCAGGAAAAACTCATCGAAAGGCTGCTGATTGCCTTGCTCGCTGATGGCCATATGCTGGTTGAGGGCGCACCTGGGCTCGCCAAAACCAAGGCGATCAAGGAACTGGCTGAAGGCATTGAAGCCGAATTCCACCGTATTCAGTTCACCCCGGACCTGCTCCCGGCCGACATCACCGGCACCGAGATCTACCGCCCGGAAACAGGCAGTTTTGTGTTCCAGCAGGGGCCAATCTTCCACAACCTGGTGCTGGCCGATGAGATCAACCGGGCGCCAGCCAAGGTGCAATCGGCACTGCTCGAGGCCATGGCCGAACGCCAGGTCAGCGTCGGACGCAGCACCTATAACCTGTCGCCGCTGTTTCTGGTGATGGCCACGCAAAATCCGATCGAGCAAGAAGGCACCTATCCACTGCCCGAAGCCCAACTCGACCGCTTTTTGATGCACGTGAAGATCGGTTTCCCCGACGCCAGCGTCGAACGCAAGATCCTCGCCCAGGCCCGTGGCGAAGCGCTCAATGGCGAAACCAAGCCCGAGCAGCTGGTCAGTCAACAGGCAATCTTTGCCGCGCGCCAGGAAATCCTCGGCCTGTATATGGCCGATGCGGTGGAAGAGTATTTGGTGCAACTGGTGATGGCCTCGCGCACCCCGGCCAAATTCGACCCGGAACTGGCTGAATGGATTGCCTACGGCGCCAGCCCGCGCGGCTCGATTGCCCTGGATCGCTGTGCTCGGGCGCACGCCTGGCTGGCCGGTCGGGATTTTGTCAGCCCGGAAGATATCCAGGCCGTGCTGTTCGACGTCTTGCGTCACCGCATCATTCTCTCGTTCGAGGCAGAAGCCGCCGGCATCGACCAGGACCGCGTGGTGCAGCGCATTCTCGACGTTGTGGCGGTCGCCTAAGCGCCATGTTTGAGCAACCCACGCAGCCCGGCATTCGCGTCAGCCTCGGTGAACTGATCGAGATGCGCCACCGTGTGCGTGAAGTGCAGCTGTTTTCCACCCCGGCGCAGCGCAGCCCACTGATTGGCCTGCACCATTCCAAGCTACGTGGCCGCGGGGTCGACTTTGACCAGGTGCGCGTTTATCAACCCGGCGACGATGTGCGCACCATCGACTGGCGCGTGACCGCTCGGACCCAGGAGCCGCACACCAAGCTGTTCCATGAAGAGCGCGAGCGACCGATCTACATCATGGTCGAGCAAAGCCGGCAATTGTTCTTCGGCTCCGGGCTGATGCTTAAATCGGTCCTCGCCGCCCAGGCGGCTAGCCTGATTGGCTGGGCGGCGCTGGGCCATAACGACCGCATCGGCGGCCTGGTGTTCGGTGATCAGGAACACCACGAAGTCAAACCGCGGCGCAGCAAGCAGAGCCTGCTGCAACTGCTCAGCCGCCTGGCTAAAGCCAACCAAGCCCTGAGTAACGACAGCCAAGGCGAGCGCGACAGCTTTGGCCTGGCCCTGCGCCGCGCCCGCGAAGTGCTGCGCCCGGGCAGCCTGGTGGTGGTGCTGTGTGATGAACGCACCCTGAACGACAGCAGCGAGCAACAGCTACAACTGCTCGCGCGGCACACTGACCTGCTGCTGCTGCCGCTTTCCGATCCGCTCGACCATGCCCTGCCCAACGCCGGCCTGCTGCGCTTCAGCGAACAGGGTACGCAACTGGAACTCGACACCCAGAATGCCGAACTGCGCCAAGCCTACCGCAGCCTGGCCGATGCTCGTCAGGCACGCTGGCAGCGTCTGGCGCAGAAGCTCAGCGTGCCGTTGCTGCCATTGAGTACGCAAAGCGAAATGATTGAACAGCTGCGCGAACACATGAATGTTCAGCGCTCAAGGAAAGCTCTGTGAATCCGCTGGATCAACTCGAACCGCTGATCGCACCGCCGGCGATCAGTTGGTGGCCACCGGCGCCGGGCTGGTGGCTGCTCACCTTGCTGCTGCCGCTGCTGTTGTGGGCCGCCGTCACCTTACTCAAACGCCTACCGCACAAAACCAAGCAGGCTGAGCGCGACGCCCCTCTCGATCCATTGCGCCAGGCCGCCCTGATCGAACTCGAACAACTGCCCAAACCCTACGACGGTGCCGAAGCCGGCCCTTGGTTACAGCAGCTTAATGCCATCCTTAAACGCCTATGCCGTGAGCGCTACCCACAAAACCACAGCCACACCCTGAGCAGCCGCGCCTGGCTGGCCTTTCTCGACAGCCGCTGCCCAGCGGCGGGCTTGACCCGCTGGATGATTCTGGTCGAAGGCGCCTATCGCCCGCACTGCAGCCTGGATGACAAGGCCATCGCCGGCCTTAATCAGGCCGTGGCGATCTGGATTCGCAAACATGTTTGAATTTGCCTGGCCCTGGGTCTTTCTTCTCGCCCCCTTGCCCTGGCTGCTGCGCGCCTGGTTACCCCCTGCGGACAGTGGCGAGGCCGCGCTGAAAGTCAGCTTTCTGGCTGAACTGGAAAGCCTCAGTGGCCGTCGCGCCCGCCCCCGGCTGCCGGCCTTGCGCCAACAGGCACCGTTTGTGCTGATCTGGCTCTTACTGCTGCTCGCCTGTGCCCGCCCGCAATGGCTCGGTGAACCCCTGCCGCTGCCTGCAAGTGGCCGCGACCTGTTGCTGGCCGTGGATGTCTCCGGTTCCATGGACTACTCGGATATGACCTGGGAAGACCAGGAGGTCAGCCGCCTGACCTTGATCAAACACCTGCTCGGCGACTTTATCGACGGCCGCCAGGGTGATCGCGTCGGTTTGATCCTGTTTGGCAGCCGCGCCTACCTGCAATCCCCCCTGACCTTTGATCGGCAAACCGTGCTCACCTGGCTCAATGAGGCGCAAATCAATATCGCGGGCCCACAAACAGCCATCGGCGACGCCATTGGTCTGGCGGTCAAACGTTTGCGTGAACGCCCCGCGCAAAGCCGGGTGCTCATTCTTGTCACTGACGGTGCCAACAATGGCGGTGAAATTGACCCGATGACCGCTGCGCGCCTGGCGGCCGAGGAAGGCATCACCATCTACCCCATCGGTATCGGCGCCGACCCTGAGCAAGGCGGCGTACTCGGTATGCTTGGCTTCAACCCCGGCATCGACCTGGACGAGCCGAGCCTGCGTGCGATTGCCGATGCCACCGGCGGCGAATACTTCCGCGCCCGTGACAGCGACGAACTGCAAGCCATCGAAGCCACCCTGGATCGCCTGGAGCCCGTGGCACAAAAACCAACCCTGGCGCGTCCGACACTGCCACTCTATCCCTGGCCACTGGGCCTTGCCCTGGTAATGAGCCTGCTGCTGGTCAGCCAAACGCTCTGGCCAACGCTGCAACAGCGCGCGCGCAGCTGGCTGGCCACCGGGAATAAAGCACCATGAACGAACTGAGCAGCCTCTGGCCGCACTGGCAACGGCCCTTCTGGCTCGTCCTGCTCCCACTTCTGGGCGTGCTGCTGTGGAAACTCTGGCACCGCGAAAAACGCAGCGGGCGCTGGCAAGCCTTGCTGCCGAGCGCCTTCCAGGCGGCGCTGCTGACAGCCGGCAGTGGACGCAACAGCCGCCTGCCCTGGCTAGCCCTCGGTCTGGCCTGGTTACTTGCCGTGTTAGCGCTACTTGGACCGACTTGGCAACGTATCGAACAACACAACCCCAAACCGGCCGACCCGCTGGTGGTGCTGCTTGAGCTGACACCGGAGATGCTCGCCAGCGACGCCTCACCCAATCGCCTGGCCCAGGCCAAACGCAAACTGCTCGACCTGCTGGAACAGCGCCAGGATGCGCAAACCGCGATCATCGTCTATGCCGGCAGCGCGCACACCGTGGTGCCCCTGTCCGACGACCTGTCCACCAGTCGCAACCTGCTCGACGCGCTGAGTCCGGGGATCATGCCGGAGTCCGGCAAGCGCGCCGATCTGGCCGTGCTTAAGGCCCTGCAACTGCTCAAACAAGGCGCCCAAGGCAACGGCCGCTTACTGCTGCTGACCAGCACCCTCAGCGAAATCGAGCGCCAGGGCATTGCCCAGGCACTCGGCCGCCGTGGCGAACGCTTGCACATTCTCGGGATTGGCAGCACCCAGGGCGCGCCGATCATTCAGGAAGACGGCTCGTTCCTCAAGGATGCCCAAGGGGCCATTCTACTGCCGCGCCTGGACAGCTTCGGCCTCAAGCGGTTTGCCAGTGAACTGGGCGGCCGCTACCAGGGCCTCACGCTGAATGAGCAGGACTTGCGCAACCTCGGTCTGCTCGAAGCACCGCAACAGGTGCGCCGTGATGCCGAGCTGACACGCCTACAGGCCTGGGCAGACCAGAGCCACTGGCTGTTGCTGCCGCTGCTCTTACTCGCCGCCTGCGCCGCACGCCGCGGCTGGCTGCTGTGCCTGCCGCTGTTGCTGCTAGGCCTGCCGCAGAACAGCTATGCCTTTAGCTTTGAAGACCTCTGGTTACGTGCCGACCAGCAAGGCCAGCGCCTGCTCGACGCGCAACAGCCCGCAGAGGCCGCGCAACGCTTCAATGACCCACGCTGGCAAGGCTTAGCGCTTTATCAGGCGGGGGATTACCCCGCCGCGGCTGAACGTTTCGCCAACGGTGACACCGCCAGCGACCACTACAACCGTGGCAATGCCCTAGCGCGCAGTAATGAGCTGGAAGCCGCCATCGATGCCTATACCCAGGCGCTGGAGTTACAGCCTGATCTGGCTCAGGCGCAAAAAAATAAGGCGCTAGTGGAAAGACTGTTGCAGCAAAAGCAGCAGCAACAGGATCAGTCAGATGACTCGCAAGAATCCACTGACGCGCAGAATCCGCCGAGTGAGCCGCCGCAAACTGGCCAGCCCGAACACAATGCGCAGCAGCAGACCGAGCAAACGCCCGCCTCCCAGGGTGAGTCTCAGGAAGAACCTGCTGAACCGGGCCAAAAGCCCGCGCAACCCGTCCCTGACGACGGCATAGAAAAACCGCCTGCATCGCCCGCAGAAGACGACGGCGACAGCAATGAAGAACAAATCGCCAACGCCGAACCGACTCTCGACGGCGAACGTCGCCAGGCATTGGAACAATGGCTGCGGCAGATCCCCGACGATCCGGGTGAGTTGCTGCGGCGTAAATTCAGGCTGGAACAACAACAGCACCAGGAACAACTGCAATGAGCCGACTGCTCTGTACCCTTTTGCTTAGCCTGCTGACCCTAAACGTCAGCGCGCAGAGCCTGAACGCCACTGTCGACCGCACTCGCCTGAATGCCGGCGAGAGCGTCGAACTCACGCTTGAGTCCCAGGACACCACGCTATTCGGCAAACCCGACCTGCAGCCGCTCTATGAGTTGTTCGAGGTGCTCGGCACCCGCCAGGTCAATCGCCTGACCAATAATGGCAGTGCCGCGCAAGCCAGTACGCGCTGGATCATCACCCTCCAACCCAAGCACAGCGGCTATGTGGTGATACCACCGCTGAAACTTGCCCAGCTGCAAAGCACACCGATCACCCTGCACGTGCAGCAAGGCACGAGCGCCGCTGACAGCCGTTTAGCCCCGGTGTTTATCGATGCCAGCCTGGATCAGGAAAGCGTCTACGTGCAGGCGCAAACAGTGCTGACGCTGCGGATCTACCACTCTGTTTCACTTTACGATGACAGCAGCCTGAGCCCGCTCGAGATGCCCCAGGCCCGCGTTGAGCCGCTGGGTGAGCCGCGCACCTATGAGAAAGACATCAATGGCATACGCCATGGCGTGATCGAATTGCGCTACGCCATCTTCCCCCAAGAAAGCGGCGAGCTATTGATTCCCGCGCAAGCCTTTTCCGCCACGGCGGTTGATCGCGCCAGCAGCAATACCTACAACCCATTCGGCCCCCGGCCGGGCAAGGTGGTGCGGGTTAAGTCCCCAGAAATCCCACTGCAGGTGAAGGCCAAGCCGGCCAGCTATCCGCCCGACGCACCCTGGCTGCCAGCGCGCGCCGTGAGCCTAAGTGAAGTGTGGAGCCCGCAACCAGACGAGGCGAGAGTTGGCGACTCACTGACCCGCAGCCTGCTGCTCAAGGCCGAAGGGTTGGCCAGCGCACAATTACCGCCATTGCCCGCCACCCAGGTAAACGGCCTACGGCGCTACCCGGACCAGCCACAACTGGCCAATCAAGCCAGTGACAACGGACTGATAGGTAGCCGCGAAGAACGCGAAGCCTTGGTGGCCAATCGTGAAGGGATAATTGCCCTGCCGGCCATTGAAGTGCTGTGGTGGAACACCACAACCGATCAACTGGAGCGCAGCAATTTGCCAGCCCGCACCCTGCAGGTCGCCGCCAACCCGAACCTTGAGACGCTGGCGGTTGAAACCACACGACCTGGGCCCGTCAGCGTATCCACCGTACAACTCTGGCCTTGGCAGTTGAGCAGTGCGCTGCTGAGCCTGACCACCCTGCTCGGCTTTACCCTTTGGTGGCGTGCCCGCCGCCAGCCGGCCGTATTGCCGAACCAGCAAGCAGGCCCCAACCCACGCGATCTGCTCGACGAACTCAAGCGCACATGCCTGGCCAACGACACGCAAGCGACCCGCCATGCATTGGATGCCTGGGCCCGCCAACAGCCGGAAACCCTTGCTGATATGGCCGCGCGCTTTACCCCGCTGTCCGACGCCCTCGACGGCCTGAATGGCGCCCTGTACAGCGAAAGCGGCCAACACTGGCAGGGCCGTAACCTGTGGCTGGCGATCCGTAGCCTACCCGCCGCAGAAGACCTCGAAGGCACCGCCAGCCAAGACACCAGCGCCCTGCCACCGCTGTATCCGCGCTAGTCGCAATGCAATCCATCAGCCTGTGCGCAGCGCTTTTGTAGGGTGAGTGATGCAGAGCCGGAGTTGCGCAGCAACTGCGCAACCTATACGCCACGCAACCCACCGGCAGTTATCGACGCTCCTCACCTAATAGGCTATGCACGACCATGTAGGCGCGAAATTGTCCGCGAAGCGGCTGGCGTCGGCGCGATTCGTTGGCAAGCCCGCGCCGACAGAAGCCATTTGTAATCTACCCCGCTGGCAATAAAAAACCGCGACCCAAGGTTTAGGCCGCGGTTTTTAGTGGGGCTGCGTTCAAGCTCAGGCCTTGTTGCGCAGCTTCTCTGGGTTGATCAGGAAGCGCGCCAGGGCAGGCAGCAGCCAGATCGCGCCAATCATGTTCCAGAGGAACATAAAGGTCAGCATCAAGCCCATGTCAGCCTGGAACTTGATCGTCGAGAAGATCCAGGTGGCCACACCGATCGCCAGGCAGACGCCGGTGAACAGCACCGCTTTACCTGTCGACTTGAGCGTCTCGTAATAGGCTTCCTGCAACGACAAGCCTTGACGCAAGTAGGTCTCCAGACGGCTGTAGATATAGATGCCGTAGTCGACACCAATACCCACACCCAGGGCAATTACTGGAAGCGTCGCGACCTTCACACCAATGCCCATATAGGCCATCAACGCGTTACCCAGCACCGAAGTCAGTACCAGCGGCAGGATTACGCACAGTGTCGCGGCCAACGAACGGAAGGTCAGCAGGCACATGATGCTCACGGCCGCATACACCGCGATCAGCATGGTGGTTTCAGACGCGGCAATCACCTCATTGGTGGCCGCCTCGATACCCGCGTTACCGGCCGCCAGGATGAACTCCAGGCCGTCCTTGTTGTTCTCTTTGGCAAACTCTTCGGCAACGTTAACCGCACGCGTCAGGGTTTCGGCCTTATGGTCGGTGAGGAAGATCAGCACCGGCGCCACTGAGCAATCGCCATTATACAGGCCATCGGCCCGGGCAATGGAGTTGTTCAGTACGTCCTGGTTACGCGACAGGGTTTCCCATTTCAGGTTGCCCTCGTTCATGCCCTTGATCACCTGACGCGACACGGTGACCATGGAAATGGCCGACTGCACGCCTTCGGTGTTCTCCATCTTCCACATCAACTCATCCATGGCCGACAGAGTCGGGTAAGTCGAGCAGCCTTCAGCCGCCGTCTTGACCATGATCACCAGAACATCGGAGCTGGTGGAGTAGTTGCGGATGACGAAGTCGTTATCCAGGTTGTAACGCGAATCCGGATGCAGCTCCGGTGCACCTTGGTCAAGGTCACCGATCTTCAGGTTCTGCCCGTACCACACACCGCCAGCCAAGGCGACGACCGCCACCACCACGGAAATCGGGGCCACCATGGGGTGCGCGCAGTTCGAGATTAAGCGCCAGAACGGGTGTTCTTTAACCGCGTCTTCACGGCTGATCTGCACCGCTTTCTTGCTGATGCCGATATAGGAAATCATCACCGGCAGCAGAATCAAGTTGGTCAGGATGATTACCGCGACACCCATGGAGGCGCCAATGGCCAGCTCGCGGATCACACCGATGTCGATCAACAACAGGGTGATAAAGCCCACGGCGTCCGACAACAGCGCGACCAACCCCGGAATAAATAACTGACGGAAGGCCATGCGTGCGGCTGACAGCGAGTCGGTTGCCTCGCCAGAAGCCATGGCAATACCGTTGATCTTCTGCACACCGTGGGAAATACCGATGGCAAACACCAGAAACGGTACCAGCATCGAATAAGGGTCAAGACCGAAACCTAGGGTATGCAACAGGCCCAACTGCCAAACCACGGCAATCAGGGTGGTCAATACCACCGCCAGGGTGCTCTTGAAGCAGTGGGTGAACCACAGCAGCAGCACGAAGGTGATGCCGATTGCCACAGCAAAGAACAGTGCCACGCCAATCAGGCCATCGATCAAATCACCGACTTTCTTGGCGAAACCGATAATGTGAATTTTGACGTTGGGGTTCTGCGCTTCGTACTTGTCGCGGATCTTCTCTTCCAGCTCGTGGGAGAACTTCTGGTAATCCAACGGGATCTGCTTGCTCTGGTCTGCAGGGTCGGCATAGGACTCCAGCAACGGCAAATCGACAATGCTCGATTTGAAGTTGTTGGCCACCAGACGGCCGATCTGCCCAGACTTGAGGATGTTGCTGCGCAGCTCTTCCAGGCTTTCGGAAGAACCGTCGTAGGTTTGCGGAATCACCTCACCGCCGGCAAAACCTTCTTCAGTCACTTCGGTCCAGCGTACGCTAGGACTCCACAGCGACTTCAGGCCAGAGCGATCGACACCCGGAATATAGAAGGCTTCGTCGTTGATCTGACGCAGCGTCTCCATGTATTCCTTGCTGAAGATATCGCCGTCCACCGCTTCCACCGAGATACGCACGGTGTTACCCAGGTTAGCCAGATCATTACGGTGTTCGAGCATCTTCTGGATGTAGGGATGCCCCAGCGGAATCATCTTCTCGAAGCTGGTCTGCGGACGCACTTGCGCCGCCTGGAAGAACAGAAACAAACTGATCAACAAGCACAGCAGAATCACGGCCGGACGATTGTTGAAAATCAACCGCTCTAGAAAGGAGGCAGGTTGTTGTTGATGCTTACTCATGCAAAGGCTCCCGGCTTATTGTTGTTGGCCCAGATCAGCGCCCGTAGGTGCAGCAGCGTGAACGCCACCCTGCCCTACTAGAATCAGATTGCCGTTTTCCATTGCTGCAACGCCAGCCAGCGAAAGCCGGTCGGCACGATTGGTCACACTGAAATTGCGGCCGTTGTCGGTGCTCTTGAGTACCGTGCCACCATGCCCAACCACCACAATGGAACCGTCAGCCAGACGGTTGCCGTCAGCCAGACCAAATTCAAGCGGGCCATTGTTAGCGGTATTCAGGCTAATCGCCTGCCAGGTGGTACCGAAGTCGGCGGAACGGAACAAATGCCCGCGCAGGCCATAGACCAGCAGCGTTCCAGCTTCATCAGTGCCCAGGGCACCGAACAGCGAACCCTCGTAAGGTCCTTCCAGGGTTTCCCAAGTCTGCCCCCAATCCGGGGAACGGAACATCACACCCTGCTCGCCGACGACGAACAGGCCAGAGTCTTTGACTTCGACAATGGCGTTCAGGTGATAGGCATCTTCGTTATCCATGCGCTCGCTGATGTCTTCCCAGTTGGCGCCACCATCGCTGGTTTCCAACAAGGCGCCATACGCGCCGACGGCATAACCGTTGTTGCGGTCTTTGAACCAAACATCCAATAGTGGCGCTTCACGCTCAAGGTCTTCGAACTGCTTGATCCACGTCGCGCCGCCATCGGTCGTGGCGAGAATCTGCGCATCGTGGCCCACGGCCCAGCCATGGCTGTCGTCGATAAAGAACACGGCAGTGAGCACTTGCTTGGTCGGCACTTTGGCCTGAACCCAGCTTCCGCCATTGTCATCGGAGTAGAGGATGTGCCCGCGATCACCGACGGTGACCAGGCGCTTACCCAGGCTGGCTACATCGAGCAAAAGCGTGTGTGAGGCTTTGGCAGACATTACTGAAAATTTACTGCCTTCATTGCTGGCAGCTTGCAGTGGCGCACTGGCCAACATCAGCATGGATAGCACACCGCACAGCGACAGCGCTTTGGCTATCGGTGAGTGGCGGAGCACCGGTGTGCGGGAAAACCCCACAGCATGACCGGCCTGGGTGCGCCGCATAACGGGCTCACTCATATACCTTCCCCCTTATTCTTATAGGTAGCACTACGCTTATAGCAGTACGCCTATCCTACTGAGCTTTCAAAAGGCCTGACAATCGGCGCGACGTTATGTTTTGTTAAACCCGGCCGTCTACCATGCCCTGTTCGACTGACAAATAGCAAAAGGCCGCTACAACAGTAGCGGCCTTTTGCTCAACCGAGTCGCGGCTTAACGTGTACCGCGGCGACGCAGTGCAGCAGGCTTGAAGTAACCGTCATCCGGCACGGCCTGGCTGAAGTCGATGGTGCTTGGCTCTTCGTTATCCAGGTTTTGTACGTGATAACGACGCGCCTGCAGGTCATGGAAGGTATCCAACGCAGACCAGGTGGTCGGCAGGTCGTAGTAGTTTTTCAGGTAGGCAATCGAGACGCGCCACAGCTCGCCACGGCCGTCGTACTGATCAGCCACAGCAACCTGCCAGCTGTCCTCGTCGAGGAACAAAGTACGCTTGGAATAGATGTGGCGAGCGCCGGACTTCAGCGTGCCCTCAACCACCCATACGCGGTGCAATTCGTTACGCGTAACCGCCGGGTTCAGGTGACCCACTTGCAGCAGGTCCTCGTACTTGACGTCCGGGCTGGTGACTTTGTAGCTGTTATAAGGAATATAGATTTCCTTCTTGCCCACCAGCTTCCAGTCATAACGATCTGGCGAGCCGTTGATCATGTCGGTGTCGTCTGCAGTACGCAGGCCATCAGCCGCAGCAATCGGCGTGTCATAAGCCAGGTTCGGTGCACGACGGACGCGACGCTGACCGGCGTTATAGCCCCAAGCCTGACGCGGCTCTTTTACCTGGTCGAGGGTTTCGTGTAGCAGTACCGCACCGCCGGCCAAACGCGCCGGGCTCTTAGTGAAGGACAAGTAGTAGAACATGATGTTGTTCAGGTCGGCTGCGGTCCCTTTCGGGTCGTAGAACTTGAACATGGCTTCCTGCTGCGAGGTCACCAGGGAGTAGCTGCCGTTACGCTGCACAGCCACTTCGGATGCACGACGCACAATGTAAGTCCCCCGGTAGCGGGCAATGTGGTTCCACAGCACCTCTACACCATTCTGCGGAATTGGGAATGGAATACCGCCGTAGGCATCGGAGAAGCCGTTACCACCATCGAGCAGCTTGGCAGTGGTGGCATTCTTCAGCGTGTTGTCATACACCCACTGCGGCGCCGAGCCAGAGCGGCGAGTCTGATAAACCGGCATCTGGTAGCTATTGGGGTAGGTGTTGAACATGGCAATCTGACCTGGGGTCAGGTTGTCTTTGTACTGGTCGAGGTTGGCCTTGGTGATGGTGAACAGCGGTTTATCAGCCGCAAAGGGGTCAACGTGATGCTGGCCCGGCCGGGTGTAACCTGCCGGCGCCTTGGTGATACCACCCGTCCACTCAGGAATAGTGCCCGCTGCGTTACCGGCTTTCTCGGCGCCAAACGGGGTAAGGCTTGCACCCAATTTGGCCGCTTCTTGCGGCGAAACTGCAGCCAGCGCGCTGCCAGCGGACAAGGCTAGCGCAATGGCAGCACCCATCAGCGTGTGCTTTTTCAGCATCTTGATTCTCCGTGAAATAAGTCATCAACCGAGCGCCCGCAGGCACTCGGTCTTTTCTAGTTATGTTTAGAAGGAATACTTAACGTTGACGCCGATATTATCGCGATCGCGGCTGCCGTTGTTCTGGCCACCACCGAAGAACTCGGTGTATGCCAATTCAGCTTCCAGACTATTCAGGTAGCTGGCTTTCACACCAAGGGTATAAGCCTTACGACCCTCAATGAAGTTACCGGTCTGGTAGGAGTTACCTTCGAAGTCGTCCTTGTATACGGCGTATGGTGAAACGTTTACACCGGCATAGACGTCATTCCAAGTGCCACTCAACACCAAGGTATAACCATAGGCATTCTTATTGACCTGATCATCACGATCGCCACCACTGGTGTAAGCACTGTTACCACGACCCGAGTAATAACGCGTATTGCCCTGGTAGTCGGTGTACTTCAAGTCACTACCACGCAGATGTTCTGAAGCAAGTTCAGCAATACCGTAAAGGGAGTCGAAACCGAGTACAGGGCCGAAATTTTCTATGGCACCGAAGGATGTGTTGTATGCCTCAACGCGTTCATAGTTATGTAGCGAGTCACCCATACTCAGATCCTGACCAGCAACACTGATCGACTGTTTCAGAGCAAACTGGGTTGCCTGACCAAGCAACTGCTGCAACGCATCGTTGGTTGCAGCTATACCAATAGGCAAGTTGGGGCGATAGGAGAGTTCGCCAAACACCGAAGTTTCGTTGATTGTAGTGTTGAAACTGAAGCCATACATACGAATGGCTTCGACATACTCGCGGCGAGCTTGAACCTGATTCCCCAAGTCAACAGCCAGAAGGCCACCGACAATATTCTGCGCAGTAGTACCGCCAAGAGCCGCCGCCCCAAGAACACCTGCGTTACCAAGCAGAGCGGCGTACTGCGCACCGTTGATGCCGTTGTAAGCACTATTTACGTCAGCGTATATCTGCGGCTCTTTCGAGTGGTAATTTACAAAGTACGCACCAAATTCTGTCGAGTTTAGTTGCTCTGCAATGTACTTGAAGTTGAAGCCGTATTGACCGTCATTCTTAGCATTTATGTCTGGTCCAACACTGGCGACTTTGAATGCGTTGGGTGTAGCAAACTCACTACCACGTAAACCCGTTGCAGGATTGGATGAAAGAGCACCGTACAGGGAGTTCCCTCCGAAATTAATGTTTGGCGTCAGTAGGCCAGCCAATGCATCAGCGGAGTTATAAGCAGTGTTTCCACCATCAGCAAACAAGTCTGTTTCAGAGAAGTAAGTCCCTACCGGGTCAATGGCACTTTCTTTCCAGTTGAACTGATAGAAAGCTTCCATCGAAAGGTTATCGGTCAGGCCTACGTTGAAGCTTAGAGCCTCAACCGGTACAAGCACTTCTTTCAGCTCAGCGCCTGGCAGGCGGAACTTAGCAGCATCAACCGGGTTGGTGGTATTCACGCCACCGCGGTAGAACAAGCCTTCGCCCCAGTTAAATACCTGCTTACCGAAACGCCCGGAAACTGGCATGTCAGCCACATCCCAATTGCCATACACATAAGCATCGAGAATTTGAGCACCACGGCCGGCCTTGTGGCGAGTCTCATAGGTGAAACTCGAATCGTTCGGCGTGCTTTGGCTAGGCTGCGAGGGGTTGTTCTGGCTTAGGTAGTCGTTGCGCTTATCCATGATCTGGGTGTCATAGAACGCTGTACCACGGACAAACACGCCGTAGTTCTGATAGCGCGCTTCCATATCCGTAGTGATTTTGAACACTTCGGAAACCAAGCCGGTATCGAAATTACGGTTACCGTCGTTGGTATTGATGTCGTTGTTGGTCTTGTCCTGACCCTGTACGCGCCAGAGTTGGCCGTAGGACACGGTGGAGTCGATGGAGCCGGTTATTTCATTGTCGGCGAAGCTGAATTCCACGGCCTGGGCATGCGCCGCCACCAGCAGAGGCAGGATGCCAACAAACGCAAAACCTGCTTTGGCAGGCGCAAAACGCAATACGGGCTTACGGGACTTAAATTCCATCGAAACGCTTCTCCGTGTACAGATCATCTTTTTTGCACCCAAACCACCGGGCACGTTATGGCCGTACTGATGACGACCTTAAATGTTGATTGGAAGGCAACCCCCAACGCGCTTACACGCACCCCACTGATTGGCATACACCATGACGAGGTCAAATCTGCTTAGCACCTGCAACCATGGTGCCAATTCAAACGGTCGTATAAAAAATAGCCACACGCCGTGACAGAACTACTCAACCGAACTGTGACTGATCATTCAGCAAACAAATAAAGCGAGGGATTCGCGCAGACTGCATCTTTTGTCCTACGATCTGGCGCGTTTTGCCACTCAAGCCCGAAATAGAGCGCTCAGCGCTTTCAAATAATTCAGCCAGGGTCAAGCCCAACCGCTAATAAAAGCGCCGCACGAGGTGGCTACAACTTGATGGGTAACAGATAAGTGTTACCTGACTAGAGCAAGTAACACTTTCACGCGGTCAATAAGGCCTGAAATAAGACCCTGCGAGCCGATGCATTGCACATGGCTCACAGGATCGACCTTAAGTATTAGTACGACGCAAAAAACAGCCGACACATGGCCGCTCAGATTTAATTGGGCGGCGCGCTGCAGCATAAATTACGCCACAGCGATTAATCCGCCAGACTCTTGCTGACCACTTCATAGACATCACTGGACAGCTCACCCGAGCCTAGAATGCGCTGCAACTCAGCCTTCATTTGCGCCTGACGGGCACTGCCATATTTAGCCCAACGAGTGAGTGGCGCCAGCAAGCGCGAAGCGATCTGTGGATTGAGGGCATTCAGGGTGATCACCTGATCAGCAAGGAAGCGGTAGCCACTGCCGTCGGCCTGGTGGAAGCCCAGCAAGTTCTGCCCAGCAAAAGCGCCGATCAAGGCGCGCACCTTGTTCGGGTTTTTCAGGGTAAACGCCGGGTGCTGCATCAACTGCTCAACGCGCTGCAGCGCGCCTGGCAAGGCGCATGCAGCCTGTACGCTGAACCACTGATCCATGACCAACGGATTGTCCTTGAAGTAGTCAGCAAAGCTGGCCAGCGCTGCGGCCTTCTCAGTCTCAAATGGCGAATTGACCAGTACGGCCAAGGCTGCCAAGCGCTCGGTCATGTTGTCGGCGTTTTCAAACTGCTCCAGGCACGCCGCCAACACCTCAGCATTACCGCTGAGCATCAGGTAGGACAGCGCAATGTTCTGCAGGCTCCGCCGGGCAAAGTGCTCGGCCTCGGCCACATAGGCGCTATTGCGGGACACTTCACGGTTAGCCTGATAACGCTGCCACAGCAGATCAAACAGTGCATCGGCGAGCTGCTGGCGGGCAAATTCTCGAGCCGCGTGGATGGCCTCGACATCGGCCACTTCACTGATTTGAGTCAAATACGCCTCGCCTGGCAGCGAGAGCATCTCAGCGACCATGGCCTGATCCAGCGAGTCGTCCGCCAACAGGGTACGGAAGGCCTCAACCAGACGCTGATCGAGCACCAGCGGCTCGCCGCGTTGATGCTCACCGATCAAGTCTTGTAGCACCTGCACGGATAACTGTTGGCCGGCCTCCCAGCGATTAAAACCATCACTGTCATGCTGCATCAGGAACATCAATTGATCGCGGCTGTAGGGGAAGCTCAGCTTGATCGGCGCTGAAAACCCACGCAGCAAGGAAGGCAGTGGCTTTTCCGCCACGTTGATAAAGGTGAACGCCTGTTCGGCTTCGCTCACCTGCAGTACGCGCGCGCCCGCTAAGGCCGTATCTTCGCCCACCAACTGCAGCGGCAACTCACGCCCTTGGGCATCGAGCAACGCCAACTCAACAGGAATCACAAAAGGCAGCTTCTGCGCCTGTCCCGGCGTCGCAGGACAGCTTTGGCGGAACGCCAGACGGTAGCTATTGGCCGCCGCGTCATAGCTTTCGCTGACTTCCAGATGCGGCGTACCCGCCTGACTGTACCAGCGCTTGAACTGGGTCAGGTCGATACCATTAGCCTCTTCCATCGCGCGGATAAAATCGTCGCAGGTCACAGCCTGGCCATCATGGCGCTCGAAATACAGATCACTGCCTTTGCGGAAGCCCTCTGCGCCGACCAAGGTACGGATCATCCGCACCACTTCCGAGCCCTTCTCGTAGATCGTCAGGGTGTAGAAGTTGGAGATTTCCATGTAGGCGTCCGGACGGACCGGGTGAGCCATCGGGCCGGCATCTTCGGCGAACTGGTGGGTACGCAGGTAGGCCACGTCCTCAATGCGCTTGACGGTACGCGAGTGCATGTCGGCGCTGAACTCGGCGTCGCGGAACACGGTGAAACCTTCCTTGAGCGACAGCTGGAACCAGTCACGGCAGGTCACGCGATTGCCCGACCAGTTGTGGAAGTACTCGTGGGCCACCACCGCCTCGACCCGCTGGTGGGCAGCGTCAGTGGCAGTTTCGGCCTTGGCCAGCACGCAGCTGGAGTTGAAGATATTCAGGCCCTTGTTTTCCATGGCGCCCATGTTGAAGTCGTTGACCGCGACGATCATAAAGATGTCGAGGTCGTACTCACGGCCATAGACCTCTTCATCCCACTTCATGGACTTCTTCAGGCTGTCCATGGCGTGCTGGCATTTGTCGATATTTTCCGGCTCGACATAGATACGCAGCGCCACTTCGCGCTCGCTCATGGTGGTGAAGCTGTCTTCCACACACCAGAGATCACCCGCCACCAGCGCAAACAGGTACGCCGGCTTCATAAACGGATCTTCCCAGGTCGCCCAATGCCGACCATCACCCTCGTTACCGCTGGCAATCGGGTTGCCGTTGGACAGCAGCACCGGGTAGCTGTGCTGCTCGGCGCTCAGGGTGGTGGTGAACTTGCTCATCACATCTGGGCGGTCAAGGTAGTAAGTGATTTTGCGGAAGCCCTCAGCCTCGCACTGGGTGCAGAACATACCGCTGGATTTGTACAGGCCTTCCAGAGCGGTGTTGCTTTCGGGGTGGATGCGCACACTGCTGTCGATCACGAAGTTCGCAGCGGTTGGCTGCAAGGTCAGGTGACTGTCGCTCAGCTGGTAATCAGCGGCACTCAGTTCGCGGTCATCCAGCACCAGCGACAGCAGTTCCAGCTGCTGGCCGTCCAGCACCAGCGGCGGCATGCGGGCTTCCGACAGGCCGCTGCCGGCCGCCGGATTACGCCGCATCACCAGCTGCGCATGTACCAGGGTGTGGTCCTCGAACAACTCGAAGGTCAGGTGCGTTTCATCGATCAGATAATCCGGAACCTGGTAATCCTTGAGGTAGATCATCTTCGGCTGTTCGGTGCGCATGGCGTGTGGCCCTTTATCTACGGCGCGCAGGCGCCGGATTGGCGAATAGAAAACTCAGACGGCCAGTTCGTGGACGGCGAGTTGATAAGCGGTGTATTTGCGGATATTGATCACGCCGGTGTCGAACATCAGGTACTGCCCCTTGATGCCCAGCAGCGTGCCTTCGGCTAGCGGATTCTTGTCCAGATTGAAACTGCTGATCTTGGCCGGGTAGCCCTCAATCGGATAGGCAATCTGCACCACAGGCTGATCACTCAGCGGCTGAATGGCCTGAATACCAAAGCGCTGCTGCAATTCAGTCAAGCCGCTGCTGCAATTGGCAAACAACTGCTCGCGCACGGCGATAAGGTCGACCGGCGCCGCATCACCTTTGAGCAGCGCGCGCCAGTTGGTTTTGTCCGCCACCTGACTGCGCAGCAGGTCTTCAACAAAGCCGGACTGCTGGCGAGTGGCGACGCGCAAGATCGGCAGCGCTTGGCTAGCACCCTGATCGATCCAGCGGGTGGGGATTTGCGTGGCGCGGGTAATACCGACCTTCACTCCAGAAGAGTTAGCCAAATAGACCACGTGATCGGTCATGCAAAACTGCTCGCCCCAACTCGGCTCGCGGCAGGTGCCGGCGTCATAGTGGCAACGCTCGGGACTCATGATGCAGATGTCGCACTGCGCCAGTTTCTGCATACAGGGGTAGCAATAGCCCTGGCTGTAACTGTTTTTAGTCTTGCGCCCACAATGGCTGCAGTGGATCGCGCCGAGGAATTCCAGGCGCAGGGTTTTACCGATCAGCGGATTGACTGGCAGCAGCTCATCGCCCAGGCGAAAGCTGTATTGCACCGGCGCGTCCAACTGTGCAGCCATTTTGCTCAGGGCACCGCGGGCTAACTCACTCATCAGTGCAGGGTATCCGAGGACTTGAACAACAGATTGGGCACTGGCGCGGATTTCGAGCTGCATTCCTGCGGGCCCATATAACCGATACGCTCTTCTTCTGGGAGATTTTGGCTTTCCCAGGCGATCAGCGCCTGCAGCGTCAGTTCTTTCTGCTCCTGGGTCAGCTTGCGGCCATCCGGCCATTTACCGATTTCCACAGCCAGCTTGAGGCTCTGATAAATCTCAGGGGTGATGTTTTCAATCGCTTCAATAAAAGACGACATGACGCCTCCAAATGCAAAGTGGCAGTTTACCAGCCTGATGAATAACTAACTGTGTTGCCGGCGCGCCAGCACACCGCCAAGCAGCCCGGTCAGGCAACCAGCCAGCAGGCCCCCGACGTGCGCGGCATTGGCAATCGCGCCAAATTGCAGCAACTCGAAGATTCCGGTCATGCAGATCAGCAGCCAGGCCAGCATCATCACCAACACTCCCGGCGGTAGTCGATAGGCCGGCGTGGGGGCTAAGCGCTGGAAGATCCAGCAATGCCCAAGCAAGCCATAGAGCACGCCGGACAGCCCGCCAAACAGCGAAGGCCCGGCATGCAGGTACTGCGCGAAGTTGGCCGCCAGACTGAACAGCAAGGTGAGCAGCAACAGCATCAACGGCCCTTGCCGCACCTCGATTCGTCGTCCCAACTCCCAGTACCACAGGGTGTTCATCGCCAAATGGAGAATGCCGAAGTGAATCAGCATGGGCGTCAACAGCCGCCACCACTGGCCACTGGCCAAAGTCCCGTTGAGGTAGTCGAAATAGATGTAATCGCCCTGCACGCGGTAATCGACAAAACTCAGCCAGCTCACTGCCGCCAGGTTATCGCCGAGCAACGTCAGGGCCGCAACGATAAAGGTCAGTAACAGCACAGCAGCGGTCATACGACTGGCGCGCAGTTGCTGGACAAAACTCGGCGGGGTATTGGCTGCACGCGGCGGCGGATCAAGCGTGACAGCAGCGTCCCCCAGCGGATAACGCGCATAGAGCGCACATACCTGTTCGGCCAATTGCTCGTCAGGCACCCAGAGCACCTGCTCACCCGCCTCTTCCGCGACCCGGTGCGGCACCTGCAACCGCTGTAGCAAGCCGATAAAGCCGCTCAAGTCGACCTGTTCGGGTAAACGCATCGCCGCGACGCCGCTCATGGTCGCGCCTCCGGGCTGTCAACATTGACCCACACAAACTTATTGGGATCCAAGCGCACCTCCTGGTCGAGTCGATAGGCGACCATCTTGCCGTTGAGGACGGCGCTGTAATCCAGACAGGCCAGGTTGCTGCGAATCGGCGCAGGTTTGCCGCTGCGCCAGTAGTGGCCAACAAACAACAACGGCTGATCTGCCCCGTACTTGAGCAACTCGGTCTTCTGCGACTCGCTGAGCGGCATCTGCGCCGCCAACTCCGGCAAGGCATCGGGCTGAAAGACGATATCGCCGTACGTTTGTGGGTCTTCTTCCCAGAACTTGGTGCGAAAGTGCGCGCGGGTAAAACCGTCATCACTGGTCAGGGTCATGCCATGTGGCAGGCGCATGTCGGTGCCCCGCAACAAACGATCAAACGCAGTATTGGCAAAACTGCCATGCACTGCGGCGGCCTGCAGGAAATGCTCATCAATGCAGCCATCGGCAAACTGCGCACGCAATGGCTCGATCAGGCTGGCGTCCCAGCAGGCATGCACCACGCGAAAAAAACCCGCATCAATAAACAGCGGTAACTCATAGAACCAGTCGAGAAACGACTGCCACTCAGCGGGGTATGCCTCGAACTGTTCGAGGGTTTCCTTGATCAGACGGGCATGCCGCGGCGTGTGCTCACGGACGAACTGCTGGCCACTGCCGGGCGCGGCCGGTGTGCTCCAGGCCAACGCATTGAATTCATGGTTGCCCATGATGCACAGCGCCTGACCGGCCGCGACCATGTCACGCACCAGGTGCAAGGCTTCACGGATGCGCGGACCACGGTCAACCAAGTCGCCGAGAAAAATCGCCATACGCTGTGGATGACGCCAAACACCCGCCTGCTGCCGATAGCCCAGGGTCGTCAGTAGATGCTCCAGGGTTTTCGCGCAGCCATGAATATCGCCAATCAAATCGTAACCACGCGCAGGATCGAGGTGCATTAATCACCCCCGCCGAGCCGGCTACCCCAGCCCAGTTTGTTGCGGCAGACCTCGTAGAAGTTGTGGTCAAGCGGATGAATCAGGCGCAGCTTCTGCGGCCGTTTGGCCACAGTAATGGTGTCACCCGGGGCACAGGTGAAGTGGTTTTGTCCGTCACAGGAGATCAGTGGATAAATCTGCAAATCCTTGGACACGACGATTTTCAGCTCGCTGTTGCCGTCCACCACGATTGGCCGGCTAGACAACGTATGCGGGTACATCGGCACGATCACGATGGCATCTAGTTTGGGGTGCATGATCGGCCCGCCCGCAGACAACGCATAGGCCGTCGAGCCAGTCGGCGTCGCGACAATCAGGCCGTCAGCCTTTTGGCTAAGGACGAACTGGCCGTCGATATACAGCTCAAACTCGATCATCCGTGTCGACTTACCGGGATGCAGCACCACGTCATTAAGCGCATCACCCTGACCGATGGCTTCACCATGACGGCGTACTTCGGATTGAAGCAGAAAGCGATTCTCCGTCAGGTAGTGCCCTTCAAGCACCTGCGCGACCTTCACCTCCAGCTCATCGGGGCGAATATCGGTGAGAAAGCCCAAACTGCCACGGTTCACACCCAGCACCGGCACCTTGTGCCGCGCCAGCGCGCGCGCCGCACCGAGCATGCTGCCGTCACCGCCAACCACAATCACCAGATCGCAGATTTCCCCAAGAATCTTCCGCGAGGAAGTCTGCAGGCCATGACCGGGTAGCACTTCGGCAATGGTGTCTTCGAGAATCACATGCAGGTGACGAGCGAGCAGAAATTTCTTCAGCCGGCGAATGGTATCCAGCACCTGGGTGCTGCCCAGCCGACCGATGATGCCAATATTACGAAATTGCTCCATGGGGCTCCCGCCAGGCTCTATCTAATGGCTCGGATTATGGGCGAAAGGCTATGGCAGCAGCAAACCGCTGACCGGCTCTGCGCTATGCTCGCAGCATGATGCCCTTCCCTTCGCTCACCGAGTTGCCCACGCACCTACGCCAACCTGCCGTCCGTGATCTAGCGTGGGCGCTGCTTTCTCCACCGCTGCTGGCAGACTCACCCTGGCCACAGCGCCACCCGCTCAGGGCCAGCAGCTGGAGCCAGCACCCCGAAAAACTGGCTGACTGGTTAATGAGCCTGGATGCCGACAGCCATGCACTGCAGCAGTGGCTAAGCCAACACTCGGTGCGCCGTTTGGGGCTGTACTACGAACGCCTCTGGCAGTTTGCCCTGCACGCTGCGCCCGACGTTGAAGTGCTAGCCGCCAACCTGCCCATCCGCCTGCACGGCCATACCCTGGGTGAGCTGGATATGTTGCTGCGTGATGACGAAGGTGTGCATCACTTGGAACTGGCCATCAAGCTGTACCTGGGCCAGCCGCATTGCAGCGGCGCGGATCCTGCGCATTGGCTCGGCCCAGGCAGCCACGACCGCCTGGATATCAAATTGGCGCATTTAGGTCAGCACCAGTTGCCGCTTTCATCACGGACTGAAGCCCTACAGAGGCTGGCTGAGCTGGATATTCAGCGACCCCAGGCGGCACTCTGGCTGGCCGGCTACCTGTTTCGCCCTTGGCGGCAAGCCTATGCCGCACCGCACGGAGAGAACCCGGCCCATTTGCGTGGGCGCTGGCTCCATCGCGCAGACTGGGCACACTTTGCCATGCAGCACCCTGGTCACTGGCAAGCACTGCCACGCCAGGCCTGGCTGGCCCCCGCACGTATTGAGCAAGAGCAACTGTGGACGTGCGAGCAATTTACCCACTGGCTGGCGGCATTGCCTAACGATGCCAATGCGCAGTTACTTGTGCACTTAATTGAAGCCCCGCAACAACACTGCTGGCGGGAAGCCGAGCGGGTGTTTCTGGTGAATGATCAATGGCCGGCGCAGGCCACCGAATAACTGGGTACAGAGCCCGCCGCTTATAGACTGCGCTCTGTGCGCCCACCCGAGCGCGCCAAATAGCCCGAGCCACTTTCACACAACAACGCATCTCGCTGCACCGCCGGTAAGGCATCCACACCCTCGCGCAAGGCATAGGCGCTATAGCCCAACTGTGAAAGCAAAAAAACCGCACTGGCACTGCGCTTGCCACTGTCGCAATAACACAGGTAAGTGCGCGTTTTATCCAGCAAGCGGGCTTTCAAACGCAGCAACTGCAGAGGCATGTTCAATGACTGCAAGGCATGAGCGCGCTCGTACTCTTCTTGCAAGCGCACATCCAGCCACTGCGCACCACCGGCCAGCAGGCGCGAAGCCTCGCCGAGCGAGACCTCGTTGACCACTGGCGCTTTAAGCAGGGCGAAAAAGTCTTGGCGATTCAGACGCAACACCACACCGTCTTCGAGCATGGTCACTGTGGCATTACGCGGGCTGTCGGCCAGCAAGGCTTCTTCACCAAAGCAGGCGCCAATCTCCAGCTCAGCCAATACCTGCTGCGCGCTACCTGCTCCGCGAATCACCTCGGCCCGGCCACTGTTCAGGAAGTAGCAGCTGTCGCCGACATCACCTTCCTGCAGTACGGTACTGCCGGCAGCCACCTCAACCCGCTGCAAGCGCTCAAGCATGGCGCGCACGTTGGACGGTGGCACCTTGGCAAACAGTGGGTTCTCCAGCAGGCGCTCCAGCCACTCGACATCTTCATGGCTGTGCCCCAATTCCAGCAGCAGATCCTGATAAGCCAAGCGCCAGGTCAGTAAGCGATTGAGGGTGCTGGTATCCAGCGCCAGCACGCTGGCATCAGTCAGCGCACGGGCCTCATGCAAACGCGGCAAGCTCGGCGACAGCGGATGGCAACTGGCCTCACTGCCTGCCTGTATGCGTTGCGCCTGACCATCGGCAGATTGCAGCAACAACTCACCCGCTAGCAGGTAATAGGTCAAACGCGCCTGATCCCCCGGGCGAAACAACAATTGCCCCGCCAGCAGCGGCTGCGGAACCAGTTGCCCACGCAATTCCCGCCACTGCTGTTCGGACAGCACATTGAGTGGCGTCAGGCTGCGTAATTGTTCGGGATTAAGAGCTTCGCTCATGGCATATCCAGCTCGCGGGTGAAATTTAGTGTAGCCACGTTACGCCTACGGGTGCTGCATCAACGCCGCCGCACGGCCTTGCAGGCCGCCGGTATGGACAAACACCAAGCGACTACCGCGAGCAAAGTAACCGGCCTCAACCTGCTGGCGCAACGCCATTAAGGCCTTGGCGGTATACAGCGGCTCCAGTGGCACCCCGCCTTCTGCCTCTGCGGCCTGCATAAAGCCAAGCAACTCGGCATCCACCTTGGCAAATCCACCACGGCAGGCTGCATGCAAATGATAAGGCCCAATCGGCATCGCGGCAGCCTCAACAATCGCCTGCACCTGCTGCTCGACACCATGGTCGGCTGGCACAGCCAACGCCGCATGCACTGGGTGCGCGGCCGCCTCACCCAACAGCAGGCCTGCCAACGTGGTGCCCGTGCCGGCCGCCAGCCACCAGGCGTCATAATTGTCCCACCCCAGGCTTGCCAGCTGCTCGCGCACCTGCGACACCAAACACATGCAGCCCAATGCACCCGACAGGCCACCACCACCCTCAGGCACCGGATAAAATTCAGGGTAATCCGCCAGCCAGGGCAGCCAGAACTCGGGCGCATGACGGGCTCGATAGCCGGCATAACCCAGCCAATGCAACTGCATGCCGAAAGCCTGCAAATCAGCCACTGTCGGCGTCTGCTGCGGATGGCCGCGCAATAACCCGATGGTCCGGAAGTTGAAACGCTTACCGGCAGCCGCCAGGGCATGTAAATGATTGGAGTGCGCTCCACCCAGACTGATCACGCCGCTGGCGCCACTGTCTTGCGCAGCACGCAAATGATGAGAGAGCTTGAACCACTTATTGCCGCTAATCAGCGGATCAAGCAGATCCAGGCGCAACACCGCCAATTCAACTCCGGCGGCAATCGACCACTCCAGTCGCAGGGTTTGCAGAGGGGCACGTGGCGCCCAATCAGGCAAGACAATAGGCAAGGTTAACTAACAGTGCGCAAACGGCTACTGGCTTTGTGCCGCGCACAGCAATTGGACTCCGCTAGGGTAAAGCGGCTGGGCGTATCAATGCGGTCGATCGGGATGGCGCAACGCTCGCCACTGGGCAGCAAAGCCTCGCAGCTGGGCTGCTGGTAATGCGCCAGCCATTGGCGGTACTGCTCTTCACTGACAAAGCATTTGGCGGCCGCGTAAGCCTGTGGGTTGTCTTGATAAGTGCTGATGTCTTGCAAGGGGATGGTCAGATGACCGGCACCTGGGTGATACACCACAAAGACCACTCCAAGCTTGGCTAAGCGCTCGAGAATCTGATCACCGCCCTGGCTGGCCAAATCCGCGTAGGCGCGCTTGAGGCGATTTATTTCCTGCAACGCCTGGGTGTCTTGCTCACTGCGATAGGCCAGCTCAACATCGCGAATGGCAATTTGCTCTTTGTACTCGGCCACCGCAGAGGCGATCTTGGCCTGCATCTCACCTTCGTATTGCGCACGCAGGCTGTCGCTTTCACTGCGCCCATCATGTTCCAGCGCCCGCAGCTGTTCGGTCATGTCTTCGCGGGCTGCTTGGAAGCTCGCCGCCTGCGCGGCCAGCTGAGCCTTCAACGCAGTATTGTGTTCTTCCTGCTGACGCAGCGCCTGGTGCAAGCCATGGATCTGCGCCTGCAAATTCTTGCTCTGTGCCTCGCTGGCCAACTTGAACTTGGCCAGTTCTTCCTCATGCTGCTGGCTGAGGCTGCTGATGCGTAATCGCTGCTGTTTGATCAGTTGCGCGGCTTTCAGGCGCTGTTCGTGATCAAGTTTGTGGCTAGCCTTGACGGTTTCTTCCTGGCCCGGATCAGGGGCGTACCACTTGTCCTCCGAGGCCATTTGCAAGCGCTCTGGCGCGACCGCTTGAGCGCCCTCATCTTCGACCAGCAAACCCAGGGTGTTGCGTTTAACCGCATCGCGCAGCAGCACCAAATCATTATTGCCAGGGCTCAGGCCGGGGTCCCAGAGGTGCATCTGATGCCAGGAGACAGGACACTGGCTGCGGCACGCCAGGCGAATTGGCCCGGCACCTAGATCAGGGCCGCGCCCAGCGCGTTCGGCCAGCGCCTGCAAAGGAATATTCCAACCGGAGTCGGGCGCGCCTTTTTCATCAAAATCCAGATAGAAGAACACCAGCGCTTTGATCAGCAGGCGTGGGTTGATCAGCATGTAGGCCACGCGCATCTGCTGATCGGCGAATTCGGGCATATTGACTACGCCATCGAGCAAGGCCTCGAATTCGGGGAAAAACATTTGCTTGCCGATGCCGCCGCGTTCACTAAAGAACATTACGGCCTCAACCATCTGCGGCTTGTTCTGCATGCTCATTGGTTATCCCCTAGGCCGAGACGGGCGCTCCGCTCAGCGCGCGACATATCTTGCCTATGCTGCGCAAAAAATGGCACACATAGCAAGACTGCCAACTTTCTGACGAGTTAAGCAAAGCCTGTGTTTAAGGCGCTATACCCTTGCTTGGGCAAGTCTAGGGGAAAAACCAAGCCCAGCAATGTGACTGGGTTGGCAGTCGCTCTGCCAACCCGCCGTGAAAACGGGCCTACAGGGCGAAACTGTGATGGGCTTGGTGCAACGCGTCAGGCTTTTGCCGCCGCCAGAAAAGGCGCCAGACGACGCCCCATTTCATCACCCAAGGCTTGCAGGCCGCTCATAGGGCGAATCATCACCTCAAACTCAATGATCTTGCCTGCCTCATCGAAACGGATCATGTCGATGCCTTTCAGTTCACGCTCGCCCACCCTGGCACTGAACTCCAGCACCACACTGAGGCCATCGGCGCTGACCAGTTCGCGGTGGTAGGCAAAATCGATAAACACCTTGCTCACGGTATTGAGAATCAGCGAGACCATCGGTGCACCAACGTACGGCTTGTATGCCATGGGTGAGCGGAACACCGCTTGCGGATGAAGCAACGCAGGCAATCCGCCAAGATCATTTTTCAGCATCAAGGCATGCCACTGAGCAAGCGTGACGGCGGCTTCTGAATGCAGCTGAGTGCTATGAGGCACGGGCTTCTCCTTGTTTTTATGAGCCACATACAAAACGCCCCGCACAAGGCGGGGCGTTGAGTGCTTAAAGTTCGGCGGCGAGACGCGAGCCCTGGTTAATTGCCCGTTTAGCATCCAGCTCACTGGCCACATCAGCCCCGCCGATCAGGTGTACGTTCTGCCCGGCAGCCACTAGGCCGTCCTGTAGCTCGCGCAACGGGTCCTGACCGGCGCAAACGATGATGGTATCGACAGGCAGCACCTGCGGCTCGCCACCGGCGATACTGATATGCAGGCCAGCGTCGTCGACCTTGAGGTACTCGACCGCATTGAGCATCTGCACGTTCTTGTTCTTCAGACCGGTGCGGTGGATCCAGCCGGTGGTTTTACCCAGGCCGTCACCTACCTTGGTTTTCTTGCGCTGCAACAAGAACACCTCACGCGCCGCTGGATGCGGATGCGCCTGAATGCCGGCGACGCCACCACGGGCCTCCAGCGCCGCATCAATACCCCACTCTTTCCAGAACTCCTCGCGATTAAGGCTGGTAGCTTCGCCCTGGTGCGTAATGAACTCGGACACATCGAAGCCGATACCGCCGGCACCGATCACCGCGACTTTCTGCCCCACCGGCTTACGCTCAAGGATGGCGTCCAAGTAGCTGATGACTTTGGCGTGCTCGATACCGGGAATCGCTGGCGTACGCGGGGCAATACCGGTGGCCAGAATGATTTCGTCATAGCCGCCCTTGGCCAGCTCATCAGCCGAGACACGGGTGTTAAGGCGCAGTTCAACCCCGGTGGTTTCCAGCTTGCGCTTGAAGTAACGCAGGGTTTCAAAGAACTCTTCCTTGCCCGGCACGCGCTTAGCCACATTGAACTGGCCACCGATCTCGCTGGCCGAATCAAACAAGGTGACGCTATGACCACGCTCAGCCACTACGGTGGCAGCGGATAAGCCCGCAGGACCGGCACCGACCACCGCGATTTTCTTCACTGCAGCAGTCGGGATGTAGTTCAGTTCCGTTTCGTGACAGGCGCGCGGGTTAACCAGGCAGCTGGTCAACTTGCCGCCGAAGGTGTGATCCAGGCAGGCCTGGTTGCAGCCGATGCAGGTGTTGATTTCATCACTGCGACCTTCGGCAGCTTTATTGACGAAGTCCGGGTCGGCAAGGAACGGGCGCGCCATCGACACCATGTCAGCATCGCCTTCGGCCAGCACCTGCTCAGCAATCTCTGGGGTGTTGATGCGGTTGGTGGTGATCAGCGGGATATTCACCTCGCCGCGCAACTTGGCGGTAACCTTGGTAAAGGCCGCGCGCGGTACCTTGGTGGCGATGGTGGGGATACGCGCTTCGTGCCAGCCGATCCCGGTATTGATCAGGGTCGCACCAGCTTTTTCGATAGCCTTGGCCAGCAGCACGATTTCATCCCAGGTGCTGCCACCTTCCACCAAGTCGAGCATCGACAGGCGATAAATGATGATGAAGTTCGGGCCGACCGCTTCACGCACACGGCGGACAATTTCCACCGGCAGGCGCATGCGGTTTTCGTAGCTACCGCCCCAGCGGTCGTTACGGTGGTTGGTGTGGGCGGCGAGGAACTGGTTAATGAAATAACCTTCCGAACCCATGATTTCCACACCGTCGTATTCGGCCTGCTGGGCCAGCACGGAGCAATTGATGAAATCCTGAATCTGCTTCTCGATGCCCTCTTCATCCAACTCGCGTGGCTTGAACGGGTTGATCGGCGCCTGAATCGCGCTTGGCGCCACCGATTTTGGGCTGTAGGCATAGCGCCCGGCGTGGAGAATCTGCATGCAGATCTTGCCATCCGCTTCATGCACCGCGCGGGTGACGATTTTGTGCTTTTCGGCTTCTTCAACAGTGGTCAGCTTGGCCGCACCGGAATACACGCCACCCTCTTCGTTCGGGCCGATACCGCCAGTCACCATCAGGCCGACACCACCACGGGCGCGTTCGGCGAAGTAAGCGGCCATACGCTCAAAACCATTGGGTTTTTCTTCCAACCCGGTGTGCATGGAGCCCATCAAGGTGCGGTTCTTCAGGGTGGTGAAGCCCAGATCAAGCGGGGCCAGCAGGTGCGGGTAGAGAGCGGTCATGAAAATCTCCAGATCAAACAGAGGCATTACACGGATGCCGCCACCTCTTAGTGGGTCGCGGTCGATATGGTCTAGACGATAGTCAGCCCAGCCGAACGGCTCAATGACTCAAAGTGACAACCTACTGATCAAAAAGAGCAGCGAGCCTTGGCAAAGCCCAAACACCCACTTACCCTGACGCCTTATCTAAATGCCCAAGACTAAATGGGCGCAGACGGGATAACGCTGCAATGCTGAAAAGCACACGGGTCAAACTCGGTGACCTGTCGGTGGGTTTTGTCGGCAGCCTGGCGGACGCCATGCGCCATTGTGCTCAGGACCCTCAGCCGCTGCTCGACAGCTACGGCCTGGATGCGGCACGCCTGGCCGAGCCGCGCGCACGGCTATCGATCCCGCGCTATATGCGCTTAGGTCATGCGGCGATTCAGCAATGCTCGCAGCCAGGGCTGGGGCTGCTTATGGGGCAAACCAGCCGCCTCAGCCAACTCGGCCTGGCCGGCGTCACCGCCATGCAAGCCCCTACGGTCCGCGAAGCGGCGCGCGCACTGATCCGCTTCGAGCCGCTGTATGCCAGCAATTACCGCGGCCAATCCAGCCTGCATGAAGACGCCCACGGCGCGTGGCTGCGCTTCTACTCGATCAGCCCGTATAACGCCTATAACCGCTTTGTCGTCGATTCCGTACTGGCCAGCTGGGCGCAACAACTGAGCAAGCTCGCGCAACAGAGCCTGCCCGTGGAAAAAGTGCAGATCGAATTCCCCGCCCCCGACTACGCAGCGCAGTATGCCGAATTGTTTGCCTGCCCGGTGGAGTTTGCCTGTGAGCACAATCAGCTGCGCCTGAATCAGCAGAGCCTGAACCTGCGCAACCCTGAACACTGTCCAAGCACCTGGCGGCACCTGCTGGAAATCTGCGAAGGGGAACTGCAGCAACTGACTCGCACACGCAGCCTGCGTGAACGCATCACCCAGCTGCTCGGCCCTCTGCTGCATGGCCACGAGCCCGACTTGGCGGAAGTCGCGGCGCGCTTGCAAATACCCACCTGGACCCTGCGGCGCAAACTGGCCGAGGAAGGCACGCAATTTCGCAGCATCCTTAACGACACCCGCCGCGACCTGGCTATGGCGTATATCCGCGACACCGAACTGGCTTTCGGTGAAATCGCCTACCTGCTTGGCTTTGCCTCCGCCGAAGCCTTCCAGCGCGCATTCAAGCGCTGGAACCAGCAAACCCCGGGCGAGTACCGCCGGGAGCAGCGCAGAGCGCTCTAATACCCGCTAGAGCTCAGTGGCGTCTTCGTCACCTGCCGGCACATCCAGCTCGGTGGCGCGGGCTTCTAGCAGCTCTTCTTGATATTCATCCATTACCTGTTCTCCCACTCGATACGTCAGCGACGGCTTGGTTACACAGCGCATGCCAATCAAGCTAGAGGAGAAAGATGAATACAAGATGACAGGTTGTCGCGCAGCAACCCTCAGCGCGAGCGCAAAAATCGCAAGCAATAAAAAACCCGCTGATATCGCTATCAGCGGGCTTCCTATATGGCGCAGCGGACGGGACTCGAACCCGCGACCCCCGGCGTGACAGGCCGGTATTCTAACCGACTGAACTACCGCTGCATGTCGGTGGACTTTCGTCCATGTAACGCTTGCTTCATCTGACGAATCAGCCTTTGGGCTTTTTCATCTCAGCCAGAGCGAACTCATGCTGGAAAATATGGCGCAGCGGACGGGACTCGAACCCGCGACCCCCGGCGTGACAGGCCGGTATTCTAACCGACTGAACTACCGCTGCGCGTCGGTGGACTTTCGTCCGGTAAACTTCTCGGCAAGTGGTGGGTGATGACGGGATCGAACCGCCGACCCGCTGCTTGTAAGGCAGCTGCTCTCCCAGCTGAGCTAATCACCCTTGGCCTTGCGAGGTGGCGAAATTTACGCAAGGGCCGAACCTAAGTCAATACCCTGCTTCAAGTTTTTCTAAAAAAGTGGAAAAAACACTACTCTCCCCTGACACGCCAAACAGCGCCGTACGCCAATAGGCCACCGAACGATCTGCTACGGCGTAATGCGCAGACTTAACCGAGCCGCCACTTTGTTATCGTCCGCCCGGTCCAGCCCGGCTTCGGCAATTTGTACGCCCTGTTCCTGTAGCACGCCAAACCACCCCAGCAACAGAGCAAAAGGAGCCGGTTGCAGGTTGAGCTGCAAGGCACCGTCGCCGGCATTGTCGAGCCGCTCGATCGTCAGCCCACGCGCTGCCGCCGTAGCCGTAACCAGGCCTTGCAGGCGGGCAGGGTCAATGGTCTGCTGCGGACGGCTGGCCATTTGGCGCGCCGCTGGCGCCTGCCCTTGCAGATAAGCGTATAACGCACGCTGCGTTTCAAACGCGCTCCGCGCGCTGACCAAGCGTTGCTGGGCAGGTTGCCATAGCGTCAGGTACAAGAGCACCAGCAGCAGAAATACGCCCAAGCTGCCGAGCGAAAAACGCTCACGCGGCACCAGAGCACGCCAGCGCTGCAGCAACTGAGCCTGCGCGGTAAAGCCTTTGTTGTCTTGCTGAACCATGCTCATCCTCCGATCACCACGCGCGCGCTCACACCACTGCCCTCACGGCTAGCAGAACCCAGCTGCACCGCCAAACCACCGCCTTCTAAGCGCTCGCACAAACGCTCCAGCTCGGCGAAACCCGGCGCTTGAACCTGCAGGGCCAGATCACCGCGCGCCTCGCTGAAATCCACCTGACTGATCTGTACCTGCAGGCCCTCGGCTGCCAGTGCCCCACTGACCTGAGCCAGCAGGCCGAGCAGGCGCGCTTGCCCGCCGCCCGCACCGGCCTGCAGGTGCTGATCAAACTGCGCACGCAGGTTGATCAGCTTGCTGTCCTGCGGGAACAGCTCCTTGTACAAGGCGGCGCTGGCACTGGCGTATTGGTCGGCCTGACGCTGCAGATGCCAGCCCTGCGCCAGATTAAAGCCCCACTGCAGCACCAGCCACAGCCCTACCAGCCCCAACAAAGGCCGCCAGCGCTGCCACTGGCCACCGGCCGATTGCACAGCGAACTCGCCCTGCGCCAGATTATTGCGCAGCGGCTGCTGAGCCAGCCAAGCGAAGGGCTCCGCCACTGCCTTAACCTCATCAATCGGCTGCAGCGGCGACTGCTCAGGGCCACACCACGCTACCTGCGGCTGCGCGCACAACGGGCTCAGTTGCGGCCAGCTCTGCGCCTGCACGGCCATCCGCGCCACATTTTCGCCGCCCAGCAGCCAGCGTCCGTGCAACGGCAAGAGCGCAGAACCAGGCCCTGGTAACAAATCAGCATCCACCGCAATCGCCTGGGGCGGCGTGGCACATAGCGCCAACCAGCCGGCCAGCCAGCTACGGCGCACGGCAAATACCCGATGACGGCCATCGGCCAGCTGCTCACCTAGGGCCAAGTGCATCAGTTCAACGTCTTCGGCGAGCAGCTCTTCCACGACAAACGGCAAGGCTTGGCGCAACCAGCGCGCTTTGCGGGTTGGCAGGTTGACCGCACAGGCGGTCACCGCCTCAACCGGCAAGACCAATACCCAATTACCACCACACTGCGCCTGTGCATCGCTGAACAGCAGGCTATCGCTCACCCCACCAGCAACTCGCTGCACCGGCAGATCATCCTGCGCACCCACGCAGGCAGCAGGCGGTAGAAACACATAGGTTTGACTCATGGTTGGACTTCCTCAACGGGCACCAGCGGCATACCGCCCTGCCCCAAATCACGTGCTAAAACATACACCCGCGCATCGCTGGCCCGCTGCAACGTGCTGCGTAAAACCTGTCGGCGCTCACCGACACTGACTTCGCTGAGCACCTGAAAATACTCACTGCCCACGGCAAGCGCCTGGCTTTGTACCTGTAGGCCATTGAGCTGCGCTAAAAAGCGCGGCACATCGCGATAGCCTTCACCACCTCGTGCCGCGACCAAGCCTTGCGCGCGACTCAGCGATAGACCTTCAGCCAAACTGGCCAGCACCCGTGCGCTGGCGGTATTCACATTAAGGGGGGTATTCGCTGGCAAGGTGCTGACATAGGGCTGCAAGCGCTGATAATCCGCTTCGCTCATTTCCAGCAACAGGCGCAGCTCCGATACATCAGTCAATTCACGGTTACCGGCGCGATAGGCAGGCTGTGCCAGCAGGTATTGATTGTCTTCCGCGCCATAACCGCCCGAAGGCTGATCGTCGGCATCTAGCCAATCAAGCAGACGTTCCGCGTAGGGCGCTTCGATCTGCAGCCCCAGCAGCAGACGGCGAAATTGCGCCACCGCCGCTGCGTTGGGCTGCCCTTGGCGCAGCATGCTGTTGAGGTTGAAACGTCCGCTTAGATCGCTGATCTGTACGCGCAACGCGCCGCCCTCCTCCAGAGCAAAAGGCGCACGGGGTTTGGCCCACGCCTCGCCCGGGTAATCCACCGGCGCCCGCGGGTCACCCTCGCGCAAGTCGCGCTGCAGGATGGCTTTGGCCAGGGTTTCGCCCCCCAGGGCGTAATGCCAGGCCTGGCGCACGTGCAACTGATTGGCGCTGCTGCGAATCGATAACTGCTGGCGCGCAATGATTCCAGCGCTGACTACCGTAACCACGGCCACCACCAGCAACACGGTTATTAACGCCATACCGCGCTGCTGGCTCATGGCTGTGGCTCTGCAGGAGGTTCATCGGCTAATTCAGCAGAGCCCTCGGGATTCTGCTGCGCTGCTTGTTGCAGACGCTCAGGCAAGCCTTCAGGCAGGCGCAGTAGCCGGCGCAACTCGCCATAACGGCGATGCTGCAGCACCAGTTCAATGGCTTGCGGCAGAACGATAAGCGCCTCATCGGGCTTTTTGTCCAGCGGCGGCCAATTGCTCTGCCAGATACCCGCCTGGTCCAGGTAACGCAGCTGCAGCTGGGTGACACCGTCCAGCGCCTGCTGAATCTGCGGCTGACTGTCCTGAGCCTGATCCAGCACGCCCCAGTAACGCCGCTGCCATTGCTCACCACTGAGCTGCCAGCGCACCCGCTGCAGGCTTGAACGGGGCTGCCCCAACGGGTTGCGCCAACCATTGCGCGTCAACTCCAAGACCGGGTTTTCAGGCCCGTCGCCCAGCAATGCGGCGCGCGAGTCGCCAAAGGCGTCGCGCACTGGCCGAGCCTGCACCTGCAGCATATCGCGCTCGAACGCCGCCATGGCGCGCACCAGCTCACGCAACTGCAGTTCATGACTGCGAGTAACCTTATCGGTTTGCAGCACGCTGTCGAGCATTCGGTAAGTGCCCAGCCCCAGCAGTGCGAAGATGGCGATGGCGATCAGTAATTCAAGCAAGGTGAAACCGCGCATCGCCCTCATCGCATCACCCCGATAAAGCCATTTAGGCTGACCACGGCACGCTCACGCACACCGCCGGCGGAGCGATCCTGCGCCATCGGTGCCACCCACAACGTGACACGGCGCATATCCGCCTCGCTGGTCGCCTCGACTTCGCTTTGCCATTGCCAACGCCGCCCGGCGAACGCTACTTCACCCTGCTCACGACCATCCGCCACTGGCTCGCGCGCCAACTGCATTTCACTCAAGCGGTTATCGGCAATCCACATCGCCAGGGTTTTATCCTCCAGGCGGGCGGCGATTTGTAGGCTGCGGGCGGTGGCGGTCAGCACGCTGGCGGCGACCAGAGCGAAAATCGCCAAGGCCACCAGCACCTCCAATAACGTAAAACCGCCCAGGCGCTTCATTGATTGCGCCCTGCTGGCTGCAGGACTTCGACCACCGGCAAACGAAAGCCATCGCTGACCAGTTGCAGGCGCAAACCATCGCTACGACGCTCAGCCAAGCGCAAACGAAATGGACTGATCTCGCCACTCGATAACAGCAGTAACTGTGGCAGCAGCCCCACCTTAGTGGGTGCATCGCCTGCAGATGACGGCAACGCCAACGCAGCGCCCTCCAGCTCAACGCTCAATTCGGCCCAAACTGGTAATGCATGCGCTTTGCTGCCCAGCGTTTGCCAGGCCTGCTTGAGCGGGTCATAGCGCAGCACTTGATAAGACTCTCGAGCCAGCAACAGCCCGTATTCCTGATTGTCCAGCACGGCCTCTTCAGCCAGCACGCCGATCAATCCAGCCAGCCGTTCGGCTTCGTTGTGCAGCTCCCGCCCTGGGCCGGCAATGCCCACACTGAGCACCGCCAGACCGATCAGGCTGCCGAGAATCACCAGCACCACCAGCAGCTCGATCAGGGTAAAGCCGCCAAGCCGATTCGGTTGCTGGCACATACGGGTCAGAGGTCCCAGTTACCGATATCGGCATCCTGATCGATACCGCCATCCTTGCCATCCGCCCCCAGGGAATAGAGGTCAAAAGCCCCTTTAGTACCGGGAGCCAGATACTGATAAACATTGCCCCAGGGATCGACCGGCATGCGTTTGAGGTAACCGTCGCGGTTCCAGTTTTTCGGCTGCGGGCTGCCGGATGGCTTTTTCACCAACGCCTCAAGCCCCTGCTGGGTGCTTGGGTAGGCGTGGTTGTCCAGCTTGTACATGTCCAGTGCAGCCGACACCGCCTTGATGTCGCCCTTAGCGACAGTAACCTTGGCCTGATCAGGCCGGCTCATCACTTGCGGCACAACCAGAGCCGCCAGAATGCCCAGGATCACCACCACCACCATGATTTCGATCAGCGTAAAACCTTTCTGTGTCTTGCTCACTGCTTACCCCACCAACTGATTGAGAGACAGAATCGGCAGCAGAATGGCCAGCACGATCACCAGCACCACCGCCCCCATAAACACCAGCATAAACGGCTCAAACAGACCGACCAGCAGCGCCACTTGGGCACTCAGATCGTTTTCCTGATTACGCGCCGTGCGGGCCAGCATCTGGTCCAATTCGCCGGAGCGTTCACCACTGGCAATCATGTGCAGCATCATCGGCGGGAACTGCCCGCTGGCTTCCAGCGCACGGGTGAGGCTGCCGCCCTCGCGCACTTTTTGCGCGGCGATGACCACATCCGCACGGATCACTCGGTTAGCGATAACCTGTGCGCCAATCCCCAGGGCGTCAACTAAGGGCACGCCGCTGCGGGTCAGTATCGCCAGGGTCGAAGCAAACCGCGCGCAATCAGTCGCACGAATCAAACGCCCCAGCAGCGGGATGCGCAGCAAAAAACCATGCCAGCGGGTCTTGATCACCTCATCGCGCAACGCCCAGCGCAAGGCCAATACACTCAGCACCAGGATAATCACCGCCAGCCAGCCCCAACCTTTGACCCAGTCACTTAAGGCAATCAGGCCGCGGGTCAATGCCGGCAGGGTTTGCCCGGAATCAATAAACACCCGCACCACATCGGGCACCACATAGCCGAGCAGGAAGCCGACGATCAGCAAAGAGGTGCACATCAGGATCAGCGGATAGAGCAGCGCCAGCTGGATTTTCTGCCGCGACTGCTGGCGCTGCTCGGTGTAGTCGGCCAACTGCTCCAGTACCGGGCCCAAATGGCCGGCATGCTCACCGGCCGCCACGGTGGCACGGTAAAGCTCGGGGAACGCCGACGGGAACTCTTTCAGGCTGCTGGCCAGGTCATGCCCCTCCAACACCCGCGCCCGCACCGCCAGCAACATGCCCTGAATGCGCGGCGAAATAGCCTGCGCAGCTGCCGCGCGCAGGGCCTCCTCAATCGGTAACGCGGCCTGCACCAAGGTCGCCAACTGACGGGTAATCAATGCCAGATCACGAGCGGAAATACCGCGAGAAAAACTGAAATGGCTAGCTGCGCCGGCATGTTCCCGGGTGCGCGTGGCTTTAACAGCCAAAGGCGCCAGCTGCCGCTCACGCAGCATCTGCCGCACCTGACGGGCACTATCGGCCTCCAGCACACCTTTCTGCTGGCGGCCTTTGCCATCGAGCGCGAGGTATTCGAAGGCAGCCATTATTCGTCCCCACTCATTCTTCGCGAGTCACGCGCAGCACTTCCGCGACCGTGGTCACCCCTTCCAATACCTTGCGCCGACCATCCTCACGAATACTCGGACCGAGGCTACGGGCGTGACGGGTCATTTCCTGCTCGGACGCAGCGCTGTGAATAAGCGTGCGCAAGTGCTCATCAAACACCACCAACTCATAGATCCCGGTACGGCCACGGTAGCCCTGCTGATGACACTCAGCACAACCACCCGCGTGATACAGCGTCGGCGCAACGTCGGCAGCCACACCGAGCAGCGCGCACTCGGCTTCATCCGCCTGGTAGGCCTGTTTGCAATGCGGGCAGAGCACTCGCACCAGACGCTGGGCCAAGACACCGAGCAAGGATGACGCCAACAGAAACGGCTCAATGCCCATGTCCACCAAGCGGGTAATCGCACCAATCGCACTGTTGGTGTGCAAGGTCGACAGCACCAGGTGACCGGTTAAGGAGGCCTGTACGGCGATTTCGGCGGTTTCCTTGTCACGAATTTCGCCGACCATCACCACGTCGGGGTCCTGGCGCAAGATGGCGCGCAGTCCGCGGGCAAAGGTCATCTCGACCTTGGTGTTGACCTGGGTCTGGCCGATGCCCTCGAGGTGGTATTCGATCGGGTCTTCAACGGTGAGGATATTGCGCGTGCGGTCATTCAGGCTGACCAGGCTGGCATACAGCGTGGTGGTCTTGCCCGAGCCGGTGGGGCCAGTCACCAGCAAAATACCGTGAGGCTTACGCACCGTGGCTTCCATCAACTCACGGTCGCGCGCACTCATGCCCAGGTGCTGCAAGTTCAAGCGGCCAGCCTGCTTGTCGAGCAAACGCAGCACCACCCGCTCGCCATTGGCCGAAGGCAGCGTGGAGACCCGCACATCCACCTCACGGCCACCGACCTTCAGGGAAATCCGCCCGTCCTGCGGCACGCGCTTCTCGGCGATATCCAGGCGCGCCATCACCTTGATTCTGGAGACCAGCAGCGCCGCCAGCTCCCGCTTGGGCTCCAGCACTTCACGCAGAATGCCATCCACGCGAAAACGCACAACCAAGCGTTTCTCGAAGGTTTCCAGGTGAATATCCGAGGCATTTTCCTTGATCGCTTCGCCGAGAATGGCGTTGATCAAACGGATAATCGGCGCGTTGTCCTCTTGCTCAAGCAGGTCCTCGGTTTCTGGCACCTGTTCGGCTAAGGAGGCCAAATCCAGGCTCCCGCCCAAATCTTCGGCCAACTGCATGGATGCTGAGTCGTGCTGGTAAGCCTTGGCCAGGGCCTGTTCAAACGCAGCGGCAGGCAACCATTGCAGCGTCAGCACCGAAGCGGCAACCCGCTGGGCTTCTTGCACCACGCAAAGATCACTACCTTCACGTACGCACAGCTGCCACTGCTGCTCGTGCTTAAAGAAAAACACACCCTGGCGACGGGCAAAAGCAAAGGATAATCGCGGCGGCTGAACAGTTAAAAAGGTGGACCGCATGCGTAGTCACCAAGGCTATCTATACGTAATAGGGCGGCTATCTTGCCGGCATTCTCGCTCTTTGCGCAGAATAAACCACAAAATGCGATTCACCTCGCAGATCGTGTAAACCGATCTTAGAAATACAGCCATTGCTCAGTAGTATCCGCGCAACTGAACACGTGCTCCACCGGTAGCAGCGTATCCCCCCGCACACAACGCGTTACTTACCTGTATCTCACCCAACGTTTATAGCACCCCATCTTGGCTGAGCGCAGACACCGCGCACGCTCGGACAATAGAGACAACACCCCCATGAGCAAACTTTCCAGCAGACTCGCTCTGCGCCTGGCCCTGCCGCTTATTGCCATTTTGGCCAGTACCGCACTTTCTATGGCCAATGCCACCGAGCCAGAAACCACAGACAGCTGGACGATCAATATGAAGGATGCGGACATCCGCGACTTCATCGAGCAGATTTCCACCATCAGCAATCAAACGTTCGTGATTGATCCGCGGGTCAAAGGCCACGTCACGGTGATCGCCCAAGAGCCCATGGCCCTGGCGGAGGTGTACAAGTTATTCCTTTCGGTCATGACCACCCACGGCTATGCGGTGATGCCCGATGGCAATCAACTCAGTGTCATACCCAGCAACGAGGCTCGCGCGGCGGCGGGCACTCAGGGAAATATGGAAACCCGGGTTATCCAGGTGCAGCATGGCGCGGCCAACGATCTGATCCCGCTCATACGCCCGTTGGTGGCGAACTACGGCCACCTGGCAGCCGTAAGCTCGTCCAATTCGCTGATCATCAGCGACACGCCGGCTAATATCAGCCGCATCGGCGACATCATCCGCCAGCTCGACAGCAGCAATCAGGACGACTTCAGCGTTTACGAGCTGCGCCATGCTTGGGTGCACGACATGAGCGAGGTGATCAATCGCTCGCTGAAAAACAACCAAGGTGGCGGCGCTCAGGTGATTGCCGATACACGCGCCAATCGCCTGCTACTGCTGGGTCCGCACGAAGCCCGTGCGCGCTTGCTAAAACTGGCCCAGAGCCTTGATACACCAAGCTCGCGCTCAGCCAATACCCGGGTAATTCGCCTGCGCTATGGCGATGCCAAGGAAATGGCCAGCACCCTGGGTGATTTCGGCGAAAACATGCAACAAAGTGAGGGGGCCAGTGGCTCACCGCTCAAACTGATGATTCGGGCCGATGAAAGTTTGAACGCCATTGTGATCATGGCTGAAGCCGATACCGTGAGCATGTTCGAGGACTTAGTGCGCCAACTGGACGTGCCCCGCGCACAGGTCTTGGTTGAAGCCGCGATTGTCGAAATGTCTGGCGACATCAGCGAAGCCCTCGGCGTGCAATGGGCGATTGATGGCCGCAGCGGCACGGCGGGCCTGGGCGGGGTCAATTTCAGCGACACGGGCCTGTCAGTCGGCACCCTGCTCGGCGCAATTGCCAGCGGCGAGGACGCCGCATTGGCCGCAGGCTTACCCAACGGCGCCATCCTGGGCATTGGCAATGACAAGTTCGGCGCATTGGTGACGGCGCTGTCGGCCAACAGCAAGAGCAATTTGCTGTCCACACCGACGCTGCTGACCTTGGACAATCAGACCGCCGAGATCCTGGTTGGGCAGAACGTGCCCTTTCAGACCGGCTCCTACACCACCGATGCGGCCGGCTCGAGCAACCCATTCACCACGATCGAGCGTAAAGATATCGGCGTAACCCTTAAGGTCACACCGCACATCAACGAAGGTGCGACCCTGCGCCTGGTCATTGAGCAGGAAATTTCCTCCATCGCCCCAAGCTCCGGGCTGAATGCTCAGGCCGTGGACCTGGTCACCAATAAGCGCTCAATTAAAAGCACCGTACTGGCCGATGACGGCCAGGTCATCGTGCTCGGCGGCTTGATTCAGGACGATGTCACCAGCACCGAAAGCAAGGTGCCGCTGCTGGGCGATATTCCGGGGCTTGGTCGGCTATTTCGCTCAACCCGGGAAGTGCGCCAAAAGCGCAACTTGATGGTGTTCTTGCGCCCCAGCGTGGCGCGTGACGGCGTGGGCCTGGCCAACCTGAGCCTGGGCAAATACCGCGACCTCAGGCTGCTCGGCAAGGCTGGTGGCCACGACAACCTGCCGGAAGATGCCAGTCAGCTGTTTAACCGCAACGCCCCCGAGCCTTCGGTGGACTTACGCCAAGAGCCGCCACAAAGCTTCGCCGTACCGAGCGCAACGCTGATCGAAAAACCCAAACCGGTAGACCCCAACACCTTGGGTGATGGACTCGGCGGTGAATCGTTCAGCCCCCCAGCAAGCACCTCAGAGCACTTCACCATCGAGCTTATACAGGGCAGTAATCCTGACTTTATGCAGGCGCTGCTTGAGCGTAATACCGGCTTGCCATTGCGCTTGCATAAACGCCAACAAGATGGCAACGATCACTACGCCGTGCGTTACGGCCGTTACCCCAACCGCGAACTGGCCGAGCAAGCTCTGGCTGCACTCCCGCAACAGCTGCCCAAGCACCGCGCGCTGGTCATTGCCGAATAAACCGCAGCGATTGGCGCCCAATTTAACCCAGGCGCTATCGCTGCAAGCGCCTGCTTAGAGGAGTTCAGGCGCCATAATCACGCTTCCTACGGCGTAGCTGACAAAAATCGGCACTTATCAACAAACAACGCTATCAGTGATAGCTAGACGATCAAAATAAACTATCAAAGCCCTTCTGAACGTGAACCAGTAGAGGTCTGTTTACTGGTGACACAGGCAGTATGCCGGCCATATTTTTAGCCCCGGATCTGTTATGCAACCTTATGTGAAGCGACTGTCGGTTTTGTGTTTAGCCTGCCTGCTTGGGGGCTGTTTAGAGAAAGGCGGAGGCGGAGGCAGTAGCAAACCGACAGGCGTCACTGGAACGCCAACAGATCAGACTCAACCTGATGTGGACAAGCCACTCACACCGCCAGCCTTGCCGGTTCCTCCGCCCTTGGCAAAACCGGGATTCCCCGAGCCTAGCTCTGCGGTGATCGACGAAGTCAACGCCCTGGGCTTCTATGACAAGGATCAGAACGGCCAGCTACGTCCGGTTCGCAATGACCTAACCGGTAACCTACCGGCCATGCTGCAGTTTGTACAAAGCCATTCGGTAGACCCCAGCGGCAACGAAGCGCGCAATATGCCACGCCTGACCAGCGAGCGTGAGGCCTTGCTGCTGGTCACGCCCGACCCAAGCCTGGGCACGCTGCAGCAACTCGAACTGGAGGTCTCCCTCGACGGCAAACCGCTCGGCAAGCTAGCCATGCGCCATCCCGACCAGCTGTACAAAGCGGATCGCAGCAGCGCGGATGCTCGCCCCGACGTGGTGTATTCGCGCCGCGCCTGGTCGGCCGTATTGCCATGGAACTGGGTGCAACCCGGTGTAACCCTGCGTCTACAGGATGAGCAGGGGCGCAGCGGCCAGATCGCTGACAGTGCTATCGATTTTGCCCCGCCCGGCGAATTGGTGGTGCAGTCCATCCGCTTAGGCTTACTCACGCCGCCCCCCACCGGCAGTGGCCATTGGTTTCTCACTCAGCCCGCCCGCGCCGCCACTGAATATTTCCAGACGGTACCCATTGCGCGCATGGTCGCCAGCCAGTACGAGGACATGTACCTACCGCGAGTGATGATCGGCAGCGGGAAAATTTACGACGTTGCTATCGATGGCAGCAGCGCATCCAACGGCGGCGTTTACGAAGGCGATATGCGTGAAAACACTGCTAAGTCGACGTTCAGCACCGGCATCAACCTGGCCAATATTGGCGTCACCAGCGCCGGCATGGTCAGCCAGGAAAACCCGCACCTGACCCAATCGGCGCCTGAATTCAACACATAAGTGCAACGCTCACCCCTGCATAAACTTCGTACGGCGTCTTCCAGCCCAGGCGTTTTCGCGGGCGTAAATTGATCTTCGTTACCACGCGACTGACCGCCTCGACGGTCAGCTTGCTGAAGTCG
>JAHIWP010000054.1 GCA_018816095.1 Gammaproteobacteria bacterium | reverse complement strand
CGACACCCTTGCCTCTGGCTAACACTTCCCCTTGCCGGGTGTGTAGAGGACTTTCACCTCCAAGTCACCAGCGAGGCCACCACAGCCAAGCTGGTTGCGCTTGCGCGCAACGCGCCATGCCTGGCGCACAACGAAAAAGCCCTGCATATGCAGGGCTTTTTTGTACAGCGAGTATCAGATGCTCAGCACTTTATCGCCACGCGCAATACCCGTTACACCACTGCGAACGGTTTCTAGGATCGACGCGGTGCCGACAGCCTGAATAAAGCTGTCCAGCTTGTCACTCGTGCCAGCCAACTGAATGGTGTACACGCTACTGGTCACATCAACGATCTGTCCGCGGAAGATATCGGTGGTGCGCTTGACCTCGGCACGCTGAGCGCCAGTGGCCTTAACCTTAACCAACATCAACTCGCGCTCAACGTGAGCGCTCTCCGACAAGTCGACCAGCTTGACCACTTCAACCAGCTTGTTGAGGTTCTTGGTGATCTGCTCAATGACTTCATCATGCCCCACAGTGGTCAACGTCAGGCGCGACAGGGTCGGGTCTTCAGTCGGCGCCACCGTCAGGCTTTCGATGTTGTAGTTGCGCTGCGAGAAGAGACCCACAACACGTGACAGTGCGCCGGGCTCGTTTTCCAGCAGCAGAGAAATAATGTGTCGCATGATTAGGTCCGCTCCGTCTTGCTCAGCCACATGTCGCGCATTGCACCGTCTTTGATTTGCATCGGGTAGACGTGCTCACTGGTATCAACCTGAATATCGAGGAACACCAGGCGATCTTTCATCGCGAAGGCCTCTTCCATCATCGGCTTAAGATCTTTCAGATCAGTGATACGCATACCGACATGGCCATAGGCCTCAGCCAGTTTGACGAAGTCAGGCAACGATTCCATATAAGAATGCGAATGACGACTGTTGTAGTTCATGTCCTGCCATTGACGCACCATACCCAGCGCACCGTTGTTCAGGTTGACGATCTTCACCGGCAAACCGTACTGCAGGCAGGTCGAGAGCTCTTGGATATTCATCTGGATGCTGCCCTCACCCGTTACACAGGCAACGTCATCATCCGGAAAGCTCAGCTTCACACCCATGGCTGCAGGGAAACCAAAGCCCATGGTGCCCAGGCCACCCGAATTGATCCAGCGGTTCGGCTTGTTGAAGCGGTAGTACTGCGCCGCAAACATTTGGTGCTGACCCACGTCGGAGGTCACGAACGCGTCGCCACCGGTAACCTCGGACAGGGTTTCGATCACGGTTTGCGGCTTAATGATGCTGCCGTCACCCTTGTCGTAAGGGAACATGATGCGGCCGCCGCGCCACTCTTCAATCTGCTTCCACCAGCTCGACAACGCATCTTTGTTCAGCTGCTCGCCGATCTCTTTGAGGATGGCGACCATTTCGGTCATGACGCTATCAACCGGCCCCACAATTGGGATATCGGCCTTGATGGTTTTGGAGATTGAGGCCGGATCGATATCGACATGAATGATCTTGGCATGCGGGCAGAATTTGCTCGCGCCATTGATCACGCGGTCATCGAAGCGCGCGCCCACAGCGACAATCACATCAGCATGGTGCATAGCCAGGTTAGCGGTGTAGCTACCGTGCATACCGAGCATGCCAAGGAACTGGCGATCGGTTCCTGGATAGCCGCCCAAGCCCATCAGGGTGTTGGTGACTGGCAGGTTGAGCATTTGCGCGAGTTCAGTCAGCGGCGCTGCAGCACCCCCCATGATCACGCCACCACCGGAATAGATAATCGGACGTTTGGCCGTCAGCAGTAATTCGGCTGCCTTGCGAATCTGCCCAGAGTGGCCACGCAATGCGGGGCTGTAGGAGCGCAGCTTGACCTTCTTCGGATAGACGTATTCGAACTTCTCAGCTGGGTTGGTCATATCCTTCGGGATATCTACAACCACTGGACCAGGACGACCGGACTCCGCCAGATAGAAGGCTTTCTTCATGACTTCCGGGATTTCCGAGGCGTGCTTGATCATAAAGCTGTGCTTCACGATCGGCCGGGAGATACCGATCATATCGGTTTCCTGGAACGCATCAGTGCCGACCATATTGCTAGGCACTTGGCCAGACAACACCACCATCGGAATGGAGTCCATGTAGGCCGTCGCAATACCGGTAATGGCATTGGTTGCGCCAGGGCCAGAGGTTACCAGCACTACACCGGCTTTACCGGTAGCACGGGCATAACCGTCAGCCATATGGGTTGCAGCTTGCTCGTGACGAACCAGGATGTGATTCACTTCCGGCTCTTTGAACAAGGCATCGTAGATATGCAGAAGAGCACCGCCTGGGTACCCATAAATGTTCTTAACGCCTTCGTCACGCAAAAAGCGGACGACCATTTCAGCGCCGGATAAAAGCTCCACGTTGTTCACCTCTAAAACGCCAGAAAACCGCCCAACAAGGAGGACGGCCTAAGATAGGTTTACTGCCAGCAGAGCATGAGCGACGGTGGTCGCCGACTACGTCAGCTACTACTGAGCAAGCATTGGGAAAGCCCCAAGGTATTGCGGGGTTCTCCCACCCAGCGCGAGGTAACGCGTTGCGGGTGTAACAGGTCGGCGCGGGTGTGCGCCTCATGTCTACTGAGCTAAAGCCTGCTTGCGGCAAACTCCACTACAGCGAGCGTGGAATTGTTGGGATTCGGCGCAGCCAAGTCAAGCAATCAGTTATTCAATCTGCAATCTTCTGCTGTGACGCAACGCAGGATGAAGACGCGATCATTTTGGTTATAGTACTCAGCAGGCACCGCAGCTCAACATAAGGAAACCGCATGCGCCGCATGATTATCACCAGCAGCTTGCTGCTCGCCATGAGCGCCACCGCCATGGCCAGCCAGGTTTACAAGTGGGTCGACGCCCAAGGCGTGACGCATTTCGGTGCACAGCCGCCGCAAGGCCAAGAAGCCACCAGCATCAACACAGCGACACCCCAACCAAAGCCAGTGGCAAGCGAAGAGAAGAAGGCCGCGCCGACCTTCGAGAGCATCGCCGACCCTGAGCAGGCCGCGATTGATAAGAAGGTCAAACAGGAAATAGCCGCCAAAGAAGCCGAGCGTAAGAAGTACTGCACAGATATGCGTACCAATTTGGCTCAGCTGCAGAACAATCCGCGTGTTCGCGTGGAAGTCGACGGCGAGTTGCGGCGCCTAAACGAAGAAGAACGCCAGGCACGCATCAGCGAAACGCAAAAATCGATTACGGATAACTGCAAGTAAGCGAAGTGGCGCGACTCAGGTCGCGCCAACGATCAGCTGATCAAACTCACCCAATAGTTTGATTAGCCCTCTGGCCTTATCAGGCTGCCCGTCGTACACCTGCTCCGCCATAGACTGGATGCCAGAAACACTGGGCAATTGCGCTCCAGCCTCAAGCAACTGCTTCATCCGCGGTAAAAATATCCATTGCAGCCACTGTTCGAACGCCAGCGTATCGACACTGAACGGCAGCTGGCTGGACAACGCCTGCGCATCAGGCGCTTGCGCATCCCACCAGCCCTGCAGTCGCAACTCACGCTCAATCAGCAGTAACTGTTCTGCCACCACAGGCGTACGCGCATCCATCAGAGGCTCACTCGCGCCTGCTCACGCGCCTGCGCGGCACCCGCTGCATCACCTTGACGCTCTCGGGCCTGGGCGATGAGGTTCCATAGACTGGCCTGCAGTGCAGGACGGCCACTGGCGTAACTCAAACCACGCCGGGCGAACTGCTCGGCCTGTGACGCATCCCCCTGAGCCAGCCGCACTTCCGCCAGGCGATAGAGCACCTGAGGCTCACGCGGCGCAATCCGCTGAGCACGCTCCAGGCTAGAAGCGGCGCCATTCAGATCACCACCACCCTGTTGCTGCTGAGCTGTCGTCAACAAGGCCAGTACCGGTCCATCCAGCTGCTCATCCATTGCCAACCCACCGCTTGGAATACCACTCGGTGTCGGTTCCACATAGCCGCTTTGCGGGGCCGCAGATGGGGTGGCACTCCATGGCTGGGTGCTAATAGTCGTCTCCAACGGAGCGTTGCCGGCAGGGAACGACTGAATCGGCATAGAGCTGCCACCACCGCCCGGCACCATCACCACCACACCGGAATCTTCAGGCAGCGCCTGTGGCTGAGAGCTCTGATTGCCATAACCACCGGGCGTGCCTGACTGCGCGCTACCGATCGACGAACCGCCATCGACAACTGGAATCGAGCCACGTGGCACAGTGCTGCAACCTGCCAGCATCAGCGAAGCCGTTACAGCTGGAATCAACCACTTATTCACGTCAAACCCTCTCACTTAATCCAACCAGCCGCGCACCCAATCCATCACTTCGTTGACCGGTGCCTGAATACCGCAGGCCGGACCCGCGACGGGCTGGCTGCCGCGAATATACGGCATCTGTACTGCATTCGGGCAACTCGGATCAGTGCCCTGCCCGCTACTGGCATCGACCCAAGCAAGCACCACGTTATCCGGTACTGGCATGTCCAGCGGTAGCGGGTCAGCCTTGCGCATAAAGTCTGCCCACACCTGCAGCGCACCCGTAGCACCGGTCAGCGGAGTTGGGCCATTGTCATCACGCCCCAACCAGACTACAGCCAAGACATCCTGACTAAATCCGGCAAACCAGCTATCACGCGAGTCGTTACTGGTCCCGGTCTTGCCTGCTAATGCCAGAGAGCGCGGCAGCTGGTTATACACCGAGCGCCCTGTACCCTCAGACATCGTGCGCTGCATGGCGTTCTGCAGCAGATAAATCGCGCCGCTGTCAAAACGTTGCTGTATCTGGAACGGGTAGCGCTTGAGCGGCTCACCCTCGGCCGTTAATACGTTACGAATACCGCGCAATGGCGTATTGAAGCCACCATTGGCCAACGTCTGGTACATGTTCGCCACGCTCAACGGGCTCAGGCCACCGGCCCCCAGCAGCATCGACGGATAGGCGGGCCACTTCTGTTCAACGCCCAAACGGTCCAGCGTCTTCAAGACCTCCGGCACACCGAGTTCCAGGCCAAGTTTGGCGGTCGATAGGTTGTAGGAATTAACCAAGCCCTGATACAGGTAAATCGTGCCATGGGCCTTACGGTCATAGTTCTGCGGCTTCCAGACCTGACCATCCTGCCCCTTGATAGAGAACGGCTGATCTTCGATCAAGCTGGTCAAGGTGTATTGGCTGGGCCGCTCCAATGCCGTCAGGTAAATCGCCGGCTTGATCAACGAACCAATCGGCCGCACCGCATCCAGCGCCCGGTTGAACCCGGCGAAACGCGGCTGGCGACTGCCAATAATGGCCTGCACCTCACCACTTTCCGGGCTGGTCACGACCACTCCGGCCTCGACTTGGTCCACACCCTTACGCCCGGACAGCCGTTTTAAGGTGTCAGCCAAGGCGCTTTCTGCCTTGAGCTGCATAATCGGGTCGAAGCTGGTGAAGATACGCAGGCCTTCTTCAGTCAGATCCTGCTCCTGATAATCCTCACGTAGCTGGCGCTTGACCAGATCAAGGAAGGCCGGGAACGAGCTGTCCGCCAGAGTGCCGCGCTGGGTTATACCCAATGGCTTCTGTTTCGCTGCAGCCACCTCGGCCGCGCTCGCCACGCCCTGCTCGGCCAGCACATCGAGCACCAGATTACGCCGCTCCAGCGCGCGCTCAGGGTTGCGCCGCGGGTTGTAATACGTCGGCCCTTTGACCATACCCACCAGCAACGCCACCTGATCAAGCTTCAACTCAGACAGCGGCTGACTGAAGAAATACTGACTGGCCAGGCCAAAGCCGTGCACCGCACGCTGGCCGTCCTGCCCCAAGAACACCTCATTGAGGTACGCCTCGAGAATGTCCTTCTTGTCGTAATGCAGCTCTAGCAACACCGCCATCATGGCTTCTGTCGCCTTGCGCGACAGGCTGCGTTCGTTGGTCAGGTAGAAGTTTTTCACCAACTGCTGGGTCAGCGTACTGCCGCCCTGACGCAGTTGCCCGGCGGTCGCGTTGATCCACACGGCGCGCGCAATGCCCTTGGGCGACACGCCAAAGTGGTTGAAGAACTCACGGTCTTCAATCGCCACCAAGGTTTCCACTAGATAAGGCGGCACCTGATCGATCTTGATCAGCACGCGGTCTTCCTGGTGCGCGGGATAAAGACCACCAATTAACAGCGGTTCGAGACGCGCCACCGCCAGGTTACCGCCGCCTGCTTGAGTCAGGCCGGCGACGTAGTCACCCGAAAAACGCACACGGACACGCTGCGAGGGTTCGTTGCTTTCATAAAACTGGAAGCCACGCGAAAACAGCTCAATGTTGTTGCCCGCCACAGAAACGCCACCCGGGCCACTTACCGCGCCTTCACGGCGATACCCCAAGGCATCCAGCTCTTTGAGAAAGTCCGTCTTGGCCAACTTCTGCCCAACGAACAACTCCAGGGGCCTGGCATAGACTTTGGCGGGCACAGTCCAGCGCTTGCCGGAGAATTTCTCCTGCACCACAGCATCGAGATAAACCGCAAACACGGCGAGCACCACCAGGCCAACCAGACTGAGCTTAATAGCCCAGCCCAACCAAGGGCGCATACCGCTAGAACGGCGTTTAGAACGGGGACGGGAAGATCGGGTACGAGTCATGGCGCGGCATTATACGCACTTTGCCCACTTGCCAGCAGGCCAGCGCAGCGGTTTGCAGACGGACGTTGAGCGTCCATAATGGCCGCCTCTTATTCAGTACAACGCCAAGGATCGCCCGTGAGCCAAGCTCTGATCGCCGCACTGCAGAACCCGGCCCTCTACCCTCACCCTGTAGAGCAGTTCCAGGTCATCGAAACCCATATTTCCTGGGTGGTGCTTACCGGCCCCTTTGCCTACAAAATCAAAAAACCGATGAATTTCGGCTTTCTCGACTTCACCGACCTCAGCTCCCGTGAGCATTTCTGCAAGGAAGAGCTGCGCCTCAACCAACGCCTGACCCAAGGCCTTTATCTGGAGGTGTTGCCGATCAGCGGCAGCGCCGAAGCACCGCAACTCGGCGGCAGCGGCCCGGCCATCGAGTACGCCCTGAAAATGCGTCAATTCCCGCAGAGCCAGTTGCTCAGCGATGTTCAGGCGCGTGGCGAACTGAGCGAAGCACATATCGACGCGCTGGCCAAACAGATTGCCGAGTTCCATGCGGCAACGCCTGCGGTAGCAGCCGATCATGCGCTGTGTGCGCCTGAGGCGATCGTCGCGCCGATGCGGCAGAACTTTGAACAAATCCGCCCCATGCTCAAGGATGCAGCCGACCTGCAGCAACTCGAAGCCTTGGAGGCCTGGACCGAAGCTAACTACGCGCGCCTTGAGCCGCTGCTGGCCACACGTGCGGCAAACGGTTCGATCCGCGAATGCCACGGCGATATCCACCTGGGCAACGCCACCCTGCTGGACGATCAGGTGGTGCTGTTCGACTGCATTGAATTTAATGAGCCGTTCCGCCTGATTGATATCGCCCTGGACGCCGCTTTCCTGGCGATGGACCTTGAAGACCGCGGCCTCAAGGCGCATGCCTGGCGCTTTATCAATGCCTGGCTGGAGCACACCGGTGACTACCAAGCGCTGGAACTGCTGAATTTCTACAAAGCTTATCGTGCGCTGGTGCGCGCCAAGGTTGCACTGTTCAGCCTGGCCCATCAGGCCGACGCCGTGCAAAGGGCCGTCACCCTGCGCCAATACCGCAACTATGCCAACCTGGCGGAAAGCTACAGCGCCATCCCGTCCAGCTTCCTGGCCATCACCCACGGGGTTTCGGCGGTTGGCAAAAGCCATGTAGCCATGCGCCTGGTCGAAGCGCTCGGGGCTATTCGCCTGCGCTCGGATGTGGAGCGTAAACGCCTGTTCGGCGAACAACAGGATGCCGACCTCGGCAAGCTCAGCGCCGGTATCTACACCCAGGACGCCAGTGCCGCCACCTATCAACGCCTGCACCAACTGGCCGAAGCGGCGCTGCATGCTGGCTTCCCCGTTGTGATTGACGCCACCTACCTCAAACAAGCTCAACGTGAGGCTGCCAGCCAGGTTGCCGAAGCGTGCGGTGCGCCTTTCGTGATTTTGGAATGCTGTGCACCCGACGAAACAATCGCCAGCTGGCTGGAGCAACGTAAGGCCGCGGGCACTGACCCGTCCGACGCCAGCATGGAGGTCGTACGGGCCCAGCAAGCCAGTCGCGAACCACTCAGCGCAGAAGAGCTACTGCAGAGCAAGCGTGTCGACACGCACCAAAGCGCCAGTTTGGACACCCTGATTGCGCGTATCCGCCAGCGCCTGCCCAACCTGTAAAGATCTGCCGGGGCGATTTAGTTGCGGCGCGAGCAGAGCGCGCCGCGGCTTCTATACTGGGGATACCCGACATGGAGACGCCCCATGAGTCAGCCTAGGCAATTGGACAACCCGCTGTATGCACTGATCCACAATGAAAATATCTCTGCCTTTAATGCCCAGAAGCCCAAAGACACGGTCGTTGATCTGAGCGACGGTGATTTTCGCGGGCTCGACCTACGTGCGCTGGATGCACACGGTATCAACTTTACCAACGCCTACTTCCGCGGCACCGACTTACGCGGCCTAGACTTGCGTGAGGCGCAACTTGAGGGGGCCAGCCTGGCTCATGCGCAGATATCCGGCGCCTACTTCCCCGCCACACTGACGGCTGACGAGATTCTTATGTCGGTCAATTTTGGCACTCGCCTACGCTACAACACCCGCTGAGTCGCGCGGGAAATCCGGAATAGCCTCAGCTAATGCCAAACGGCCACACTTTACCGGCTGACCGCTACACTTTCTGGCAGGCATTCCACTCTGACGCCATCCGCACAACTGCCTAGCAGCGCAAGGAGGCTTGATGAACGATGAACTGCAACATTTGAAAAATCTAGGCAAAACATCTGCCCAGTGGCTGCACGCAGTTGGCATTCACAACGCCAACGACCTGCGCCGGCTGGGCGCAGTCAGCGCCTATCGAGCCGTACGTGCACGGGGGTTCAGGGCCTCCAAAGTGCTGCTCTACGCAATTGAAGGCGCACTGTTGGATGTACACTGGAACGAGCTGCCGCCTGGCCACAAGGCCGAACTAAATGACCAGCTCGATGAAACTGCACATAACAACAAGAGCTAGCTCACAACCTCTCAGGCTTTTGATTTACCTGAGGCGCGCAGGGCACTATTGTTTTAGGGACGTTCGTGCGGTTTAGTATGCCCAGCCAGTTCAAGGAAATTCGCTCATGTACTTACTCGGGGAGCAACCGGCCTACGCCGATCAGCTGATCAACCGACTACAAAGCATCCCCACTCAATTGCTCTATGGGCTTGCACCTGCTGGGCCGCCTTTGCGACTGGAACAAGCGGAAGACCTCGCCAAGGCCCTGCCTGGCAATCAACTTTTCATCATCGAAAATGGCCTGCTACATGCGGTCGTCGATGAGCGCCCATTGTTTTACCTGCAAGAAGGTGACTTGGTTGGTCTGCGCCAGGGGCTGGATATGCCAAGCTGCCGTTACAGCAGCGAAGAACAACTGAGCCTGATTCCTTACTCGCGCAGTGAGGTGTTCAAACACATTTATGCCGACGAACAACGCCAGGAACTGTTTCTTCAGTACCTGATCGGCCATACCGCATTGCTGTCTGATGCGTTGGCGCGCCTGAAGCAACCTGAAATCCGCCCCTCCACTGGCTTCCAGCACTTTGCCGCCGGTGAAGAGCTGATCCATCAGGGCGATATAGCTGATAACGTATTCATCATTATCGAGGGCCATGCCGAAGCCTATGTCGATGGGCATAGGGTCGGTGATGTGCAGAAGGATGAAATCTTCGGCGCCATGGCGGTGTTCACCCGCGAAAGGCGCAGTGCCACCGTCTTGGCCAGCGAGCCCTGCACGGTCATGGTGATCCCCAAAGAGCAGTTCCTCAGCCTTATGCAGAGCAACCCGAGGATTGCCCACAGCCTGATCGAGAGCATGGCCAAGCGTATCGACCTGCTCAACAAGGAAGTCACCCAACTGCGCTTACCGGCCGATACGCCTTAATACTTGCCAGCCGAACAAACAACCCGACCTCGTGTCGGGTTGTTTGTTATGGGGCGAGCACGCAGGCCGAAGCCGAAGAGAAAGTTTGCGTGAAAGTGTTGACTTGAAAATGAGAATTGTTATTATTATCACAACTGGTCGCGAGATCAGCCGATAAGCTTAAGAGACCTTCAGTCGGCCTCTTCAGATTATCTCCTCATCAGGCTAATCACGGTTATTGACCCGGCTCTTGCCGGGTCTTTTTTTGCCGACAGAAAAGTAGCACGCAACACGTGACGACCTAGAGCCTCGCTCTAGGCCAGTCACACAGCAGTATCAGGTCGAGGGGACGCAGGCGTCGCACCACGCCTGCTATTAACACACCGGGCTAACGACGCAGTTGGGCACAGTGGTCCTGCTCAAGTTGCGCCGGGGTGTACCAGACGAAATCAGCCGATTCAGCGCTAAGCTGGCTACCGACTTCCGCCAGAATCAACACCTGCACACCCTTGCCAGCGCCTAAATCCTGCAGATGCAGTGGCACGCCAAGGTCGCGGCGTGCATGGAATGCGCCGGTAAACAGCAGGCTCGGCGCAGGTGCCGCGATCAACACTTCAGCCATGCGTCGGTCACGTTGCTGCTGCACAGCCAGCATGGCAGGTAGCTGGCTTTCCGGCAGCAGGTTGCAGTGCGACTGACGAATCTGCTTGAGCAACGCCTCGCGCACCGGTTGAGCGGTAGAAGCCTGACCTTGCAGCTGCGGCACCTGGGTATAAATCTGCATGATCTCGCGTCGTTCGAGGTTGGCCGCCAGCAGCGGATAAGGCTGACGCAGCGCATGCTGCACCAGCGGCCCGTACAACGACCAGGGCCAGCCCGACTGCCAGTTCAAAGCACCCAAGATGTCCTGCGGCGCTAGCCCAGCAGCGATGGCAGCGCGCGTCTGATCGACCTTGGCCTGCTGATACGGCGTCAGCATCTCCAGTAGCAGACTGCCCTGCGGCCGTTGCGCGGCCAAGGCACGCAGCAACCAGAGCTGCAGCGCGTGGTGATCGGGATTGTCATGCCGTTCGCCCACCAGCACCTTGGGCGCAGCGGCCAGGCGCTTAAGCAACTGCGCCGGAGTCAGCTGCGCGCCAGTACGCAACTCGACAATCTGCCCCAGCTCGGCATGCTGCAAACCTTCCGGGCTTTGCCAGGCCGGTAACGCCGGCAACGTGGCCTGGCAGGCACTCAACAGCGCGACAACCAACAATAAAACAATGCGCATAACGATGACCTTAACGGGCAATGATTAATGGATGACCACGCTCAGGATGCTGCTGAATCAGTACCTCAAGCCCGAATACCGCCTGCAGCGGCTCGGGGCGAAGCACTTCCTCAGGGCTACCGAGCGCATGAGGGCGACCGCGCTCCAGCAGCAACAGGCGGTCGCAATAACGCGCAGCTAGATTCAGATCATGCAGGATTACCAGCACTGCCGCCCCTTGTTCAACAAAAGCGCGCATGGCCTGCAGCGTGGTGTGCTGATGCAGCGGGTCAAGCATTGAGGTCGGCTCATCGAGCAGCAGCATCTGCCCCTCACCACCGGGCCAGAGCTGCGCCAGCACCCGCGCCAGGTGCACGCGCTGACGCTCACCGCCGGATAATGCCAGGTAACTGCGCCCGGCCAGGTGCAACGCATCAGCCGCCTCCAGCGCCTGCTTGATGATTTGCGCATCTTTTAGCTGGCCGCTGGCATGGGGCAAACGGCCCATGGCCACCACTTCCTCTACACGAAAGGCAAAGTTCAACGTCGAGGTTTGCGGTAACACTGCCAGGCGTTGCGCGCGCTCGCTGCCCGGCCAGTCCTGCAAGCGCCGCTGATCCAGCCAGACATCGCCGTGACTCGACTGCAGCTCACCACACAACGCACCGAGCAAGGTGCTCTTGCCGGCGCCATTGGGGCCCAGCACGCCGAGCACTTCGCCAGGGCGCAGCTCCAGGTTGATATCCGCCAACACCGTGCACGGGCCACGCTGTACCGCCAGATTTTCCGCGCGCAGCATCAGGTACGCCCTCGCAATAACAGATAGAGGAAGAACGGCGCGCCAATCAGCGCCGTGACAATACCAATCGGCAATTCGGCCGGAGCCAGCACCAGTCGTGCAGCCAGATCGGCCAGCAGTAACAGGCTGGCACCCGCCAGAGCCGAGGCCGGCAACAGCACACGATGATCCGGCCCCACCAACAGACGCACCAGATGCGGCACCACTAAGCCTATAAAGCCGATCATTCCCGCCGCCGCTACTGCTGCGCCAACGCCAAGGGCGGTGCAAAACACCAGCTCGGCCTTGACCCGCTCGACTGCAAAGCCCAGGTGGCGAGCCTCAGACTCGCCCAGCAGCAAGGCATTCAGCGCCTTGGCCCGTCGTGGTAACCACAGCGCCACCGCGGCCGTGACCAGCAGCAACGGCCACAAGCGCGCGTAACTGGCGCCATTGAGACTGCCCAGGTTCCAGAACGTCAGGGTACGCAAGGTGGCGTCATCGGCCAGGTAGGTAAACAGACCGATGGCCGCGCCGGCCAGTGCCGTCAGCGCAATACCGGCCAAGAGCATGGTCGCCACATTGGTTTCGCCATCACGCCGGCCCAGGCGATAGACCAGCGCCGTCACGCCCAATCCACCGAGAAAGGCGAACAAGGACAATAGATAAGGTGCAAAGGCGTCCGGTAAACCACCGAGCGCAGCGCCACCCACAATGGCAATCGCCGCCCCCAGGGCCGCGCCGCTGGATACGCCGATCAAGCCGGGGTCAGCCAGCGGGTTGCGAAACAGCCCCTGCATTGCTACCCCGCACAGCGCCAGCACCGCGCCGACCAACAACCCCAGCAGCGTGCGCGGCAGGCGGATCTGCCCGAGGATCAGCTCGGCCTGGGCCAAATCATCACCCGGTTGCGCCAGGCCGAGCAGCCCCAGCGCCGCCTTGAGGGTATCCAGCAGCGGCAGACTGACCGGCCCCAAGGCCAGCGATAACCAGAGCGCGAGCGCCAACAGTAGGCTCAGTGCGATAAACAGTGAGCGCGGTCGAATAACAGGATTCATGGCGTGGGCTTAGCTTCGGCGATCAGAGGTTGGTTGGCAGGATAAAAGGCTGCGGACAAGGCCGCCAGCCCATCCGGCAAACGCGGGCCGAGGCCACCGACTAGGAGCGTCGGGTCGAGCATCAGCAAACGTTGATTACGCGCCGCCCGGGTCGCCGCCAGCGCCGGGTTCTGCTGCAACAGCGCTTCACGCGCGGCAGCACCGGACAGGCTGCGATCGGCAATGATCACCACTTCAGGGTCAAGCGCCAGCAGGGCTTCGGTGGACAGCGCCTTGAAGCCACTATGACTGGCCAGATTGCGCCCACCGGCATGCTCGATCAACCAGTCGGCCGAGGTGTCCTTACCGCCCACCATCGGGCTAGCGCCGGCATGGCCGAGCAACAGCAGCACGCCAGGCGCCGCCTGCTGACGCTGTGCAATCACCAGCCAGTCGGCCTGCTGCTGCAAACGCTGCTGATAGGCCGCAAAGGCCTGATCGGCACGCTGCGGCTCACCCAGCAGGATGCCTATGCGCTGAAGGCTCGCCTGTAAACTGCTCAGATCGGCCTTGGACGAGAGCATTTCCACCCGCACACCGGCGCCACGCAACTGCGCCAGCACGGGTGGCGGGCCCATCTCCTCACTGCCGATCAACATATCCGGGCGCAGCGTCAACATGCCCTCGGCGGCCAGCTGGCGCTGATAACCGATGCTCGGCAAGGCGCGCAGCGATTGCGGGTGCTGACTGGTGCTGTCCACCCCGACCAGACGGCTTTCACCGCCCAGCGCCACCACCCACTCACTGAGCGAGCCGCCGGAACTGATCCAACGTTGCGGCAACGGTTCGGCGGCCATCACCGAGGTACAGGACAACAGGCTCGCGCACAGGGCGAGCAGAGTATTAAGGCGTTTCATGATTGGCCTCTAGAAGAATGCGACTGTCCTGAATGCCCTGCTGTTGCAGCAAGGCCATCAGGTCGAGAAATGCCGACAGCGGCGCCTGACGATCCAGCGCCAGGTCCAGACCTACCGTGTTGTCGGCGGCAAAGGCTTCGCTCAGTTCAGTGCGCAGTTCGTTGAAATCTGTCTGCTGCGCGCCGTTAAAGCGCCAAGCCCCGTCAGCGGAGAGTTGTATTTGCATGCGCTCGTCGCTGCTGGCACTCGCCGTTGGCAACGCCTCGCGGCTCTGGGGCAACTGCAGGGGCAGCTCCAGCAGCGGCGTTTGCGCGGTCAGCAGAAAGAACACCAGCACGATAAAGATCACATCAAGCAGCGGCGTAAGATCGGGCAACAGATTGCCCTGGGAGCTGCTGGCAGCCGGCAGACGGATCACGACAACACCCACTGCGCGGCCGGCTGATTACTCGGTAGTTCCAGCTCCAGGCCATCCAATGCCAGCTGGCAACGATTAAGTAACGCCTGCACGCCCTCCAGATAACGCTCGGCCCACAAGGCGAAGCCCTGCCCCGCCGCCAGCGCCGGGATGGCGATCAGCAAACCCCACACCGTGGTGTACAGCGCCTGCCACAGACCATCGGCAAGCAGAGCCGGGGTGACCGGGCTGTTCTGCCCGGCGATGTTGGCAAACATCTCCAGCATGCCCAGCACCGTGCCGAGCAGGCCGAGCATGGGCGCCAGCATGCCGATCAGCTGCAGCAAGCGCAGTTGTCGATTGAGGCGCTGACGCTCTTCCAGCAACCAGCAGCCGAGCAGTTCTTCACGCTGCACCGCTGGCAAGGCACTGTGTTTGAGCAGCAACGCCAGGCCAAGGCGCCAGCCCTGGGCGCGGCCTTTACAGTGCTGACGATCGCAGGTGCGACAGGCACTGACAGCGGCCCGAGCGGCTGCTTGGCTCAGCGGCTGCAAGCTGATGAATAGCCAGAGCCGCTCCATAATCAGCGCCAAGGCCAACAGCGAACACAGCGCCAGCGGCCAGCCCAAAGGCCCCATCGCACTCCACCACTGGCTCATTTCAGCACTCCAGCGCAGCAGCGCTTTCGGCCAGGGTGCGCCAGTCTTCACGCTCGGGGATGCCCGGCTTGCGTGCGCCAAATAGCTGCACCACCAACTCGCCATGAGTATCGAAGGCTTCCCAACTGGTGATCACGCCATCGCTGCTCGGCTTGCGCACCCGCCACAGCTCGGTCACACCCGTGGTCTGCAGGTGCAGATTGAACTCGGGGTCGAGCACGTTGAACCAGCTGTCCATCCAGCGCAGGTTGCGCACCGGGCCGGAGTGAATCTGGATGCAGTGGCGATTGCCGACAAACACCATGATCGGCACTTCGCGCACACCAGCCTGCTCCAGCAACTTCGGCAGCTCGCGTACGTCCAATGGCTCGGCCCATTCGCGGCCCGCCAGACGCCGGGCCTGGGTACGTGTGGTGCCGTGTTTTTTCAGCAGGGCGAAGAAGTGATGAGTGTCCTTGAGGGTCGACCAACCCACGCGTAGGGCATTTACATCCACCAAGGTATCGACTTGCGCTGGCTGCACCTGGGATAAAGACAATAGATCCAGCTCGACACGCTGGTGTTCCATGCGAAAACGCTCCAGCAGTGGCACCCAGGCACTTAGTCGGCTGTCCTCGCTGAGAAACACCTTGTGCACTGCGGTGCCTTGGCGATCGAACACCTGAATGCTGCGCTGGGTGCCTTTGGCGGTCTGCTCCTCAATGGCAAACACACTGGACCAGCCGCCGAGGAACAGGCGCAGGTCGATATCGGCCGAGACCACCAGGCCCATCTGTCCGTTGCCGGTCACCGTCACTTCACGGTAATAACCTTTGCGCTCATGCACGCAATGCTCGTTGCGAGTCAGCGCCATGACATAGCCCAGCTCACCTAGTGCTGGCAGCAGCTGCGCCCAGTCGGGTTGCAGGCGCACAGCGTCGACACCGAGACAGCTGGCCACCAGCTCGGCTTCACTGACGGCCAGACGCTCGGCGGCATCGCGGGCGCGCAGGCGTGGCTGCTCGCTGCGCAGCACCTGCCAGGCCAGATACAGGTCATTGGTGGTCGCGACAGGCTGGACGTGTGTACTCATGAAAAACTCCTCACTGGTTAATCAACGGCTCGCCGTCAAAGCGAACTGAATAGGGATATGGACACGGCTAGGCACGGCCTGACCGCCTGTGGTTTCGGGGCGAAAGCGCCACTTGGCAACCGCCTCCAGAGCGGCGCGGTCGAGGCTGTCCACCCCCGAGGAACGCAGTACGTTCAGGCTGCGCTGCTGGCCGCGCTCATCCAGACGCACCTCGACCAGCACTACACCCTGCTGATTACGCCGCCGCGCCTGGGACGGGTAATTCGGCTGGCGGGGCGGTTCGCTGAAACTCGGTTTGCGGCTAAGCACTTCAGCGACTGGCTTTTTAGCAACAGGCTTGACGGGTGCGGTTTGAGCCGCTGCAACCACCACTGCCGACTGACTGGTTGTCTCGGTTGGCTGCGCTTGCACGGACTGGTTTTGAGTTGGCTGTGCCACTAGAGCTGGCTTTGGCTTGGCCACTGGCGCCTGCACTACAGGCTTAGGCGCCGGAGACTTTCTAGGCACTACCACCTGGCGTTGCGGTTGCGGTTGCTCTGGCAGCTTGGCCGGCGCCAGCGCGGCCGGTTGCAACACTGCAGCCAGACGTAATACCTGGGGAGCTTCGCGGGTTTTCGCCGCACTCAACACAGGTGGTTGCTTATCGCCATGCAGCCGCCAGCCGGCGGCATGCAGCACCAGCGACAGCAGCAGAAACAACGACAAACGCAGCATGCGATTACCCGGTCAAATCGAATTAAATCTATTTGATAATTATTTGCATTCGCATGTCAATGTCGTTTAGGTTTGCCGCCGATGCCAACCCGGTGGTCAGAGAAACCACCCGTACGATCCTGGAGCCCCCATGCACAGAAGTCCTCCATTCACCCGCCGCCCCTGGCTTGCTCTGCTGTTACTCAGCCCATCACTGGCCCTCGGCGCCGAGAAAGCGCCAAACCAGTTCGATACGGTGACCGTTACAGCCACCCGCACCGAGCAGACCCTCGATCAGGTGCCGAGCACCGTGTCGGTGCAGACCGAACGCGATATCGATCAGAAGAACGTGAAGAACATTCAGGATCTGGTGCGCTATGAGCCTGGCGTGTCCGTGAGCGGTGCTGGCAGCCGCTTCGGCCTGGCGGGCTTCACCATCCGTGGTATTGGCGGTAACCGCGTGCTGACCCAAGTGGACGGTGTGCCGACCCCAGATGCCTTCACCTTCGGCCCCTTCCTTGATGCGCGGCGCAATTACGTCGACCCGGACACCGTGAAGCAGGTGGAAATCATCCGCGGCCCGGCAAGTTCGCTGTATGGCAGCGACGCGATTGGCGGTGCCGTGAGTTTCCTGACCAAGGATGCCGGCGACTACCTGGAGGAAGGGGACGACGTCTACGCGCGCCTCAAGACCGGCTACAACGGCGCTGATGACAGCTGGATGCGCAGCACAACCCTAGCGGCCCGCAAAGGTCAGTTCGATGGCCTGCTGCACCTCGGCCGTCGCGACGGCCAGGCTCAGGACACCTTTGGTGGGCGTGGCGGCATCGGCGCGACGCGTGAGCAAGCCAACCCGCAGGACTACCGTGCGGACAACCTGCTGGCCAAGCTCGGTTGGAGCTACAACGACAGCGACCGCCTGCAGCTGACCTATGAGACGTTAGAAGACAGCGCCAACACCAACGTGCTCAACGAGTACAGCACGACCGCTACCGTGCGTACCTCCGACGCCACGGATGAAACCAACCGCCAGCGCGTCAGCCTGCAACACCAGTTCGAGATTGGCAGCGTCATCGCCGACCGCGCCGAATGGCAGCTGAGTTATCAGGACAGCCAGATTCGCCAGCGCACCGAGCAAACCCGTTTCAGCGGCGGCCGCTTGCGCGAGCGCAGCCGCGACTCCACTTATGAGGAGAAGCTGTGGGCCTTCAATGCCAAGTTCGACAAGCTGTTCGAAACCGGCATCGCCAAGCACCAGCTGATCTACGGCTTCGACGTCAAACGCCTGGAAAGCAACGACCTGCGCCGCGGCCGTGAAGTCTTCGCCAGCAATGGTTTGCCGGTGCCTGCCATTCCAGGCGATGAAACCTTTCCCCTGAGCGACTTCCCCGACCCGACGTCCACCGAATACGCACTGTTTGCCCAGGACAATATCGAGATCGGCCGCTGGACCCTGTTGCCGGGTTTGCGCTACGACCACTACGAAATGCAGCCTGACGTGACTCAGGAATACCTCAACAGCAAGCCAGTCAACAGCAATCCCGCTGATTACAAAGACGACGCCCTCTCGCCGAAGTTTGGCGTGACCTACCAACTCGATGACGCCCACAGCGTTTACGGCCAGTACGCCGCTGGCTTCCGCGCGCCCAATGCGGTGGATATCTTCGGTGAGTTCATCAACTTTGCCCGCGGCTACCAGACCATCGCCAACCCCGATCTCAAGGCCGAAACCAGCGACAGCTACGAGCTCGGCCTACGCGGTAAATACAACGCCGGCAGCTTTGGCCTGGCGCTGTTCTACAACCGCTACGACGACTTTATCGAGCAAGTCACCCTGGCCAATGACCCGACCGGCAACGGCCGCATGACCTTCCAGTACCAGAACCTGGACCGCGTCACCATCCGCGGCGCTGAAGCCAAGGGCGAGTTGTTCCTTAACAGCGTTGGCCTGCCAGACGGCAGCCGTCTGCGCGGCTCGATTGCGTATGCGCGCGGCAAGGACGAAGCCAGCGGCCAGCCGCTCAACAGCATCGACCCATTGAAAGCGGTGTTCGGTCTCGGCTATGACGCACCAAGCGGGCGCTTCGGCGGCGAGCTAGCCTGGACGCTGGTCGCGGCCAAGGAGCGTGTCGATGAAACCCAGATCGCCAATCAGTTCGAGCCGGCGGGTTACGGCCTGCTCGACCTGACAGGTTATTGGCAGGCGACTGAGCAGTTCTCGGTCAATGCCGGCCTGTACAACCTGGGCGACAAGCAATACTGGCAGTGGGGCGATGTCCGCAGCCTCACCGAAAACAGCGCCAGCCTGGGCCGCCACACCCAGCCGGGCCGCCACGCCGCGGTCAATCTGGTCTGGGAAATCTGAGCCGTAACACCTCTAGTGCGCGATTAACCCGCCGCGATAAAGCGTTCCATTTGGCGCACGGATGCGCCCTGCTCTTTCACTTCCTCGCCAGGGCGGCATAATGCCGGCCTGTCGGGGAGGTTCTTATGTTGCGTTTATGTGCACCGGATGAGTTGGCTGAAGGCCAGAGCCGGGGCTTTGAGATAGCGGGAGAGAAGCTGCTTGCCGTGCGTAAGGACGGTCAACTGTATGCCTATCGCAATCGCTGCCCGCACCGTGGCATCTCCCTGGAATGGCTGCCCGACCAGTTTCTCGACGCCAGCGCCAGCCTGATTCAGTGCGCGACCCATGGCGCGCTATTTCTGATCGAATCCGGCGAATGCGTCGCCGGCCCCTGCGCCGGGCAATCGCTGCAAGAGCTTGCTATCCGCGAGGATGATCAGGGCATCTGGGTTGATCTGCCTGCATAAGCCGTTGTTGGAAGCTGCGGGCCGCGCAGGTTGAGCGCAGCGCTGCCCATCAATCAGCCGCTGCAGCAGACCGGCTGCATGGGTATCGCAAGCTCAACCCATCCTACGGGCGGGCGTTTAACCCTACAGATATACAGAGACATTAGAGGCCTGCGGCCTGCAAGCGCTGTGCATGCTCAACAAACAATTTGACCGGCTCAGCACCTTTGCCGACCAGGCCAAAGGTTTGATTGATGATGTCGAAGTGATCCAGCGGGTACTGATCACCGATCACCGTGCCCAGGTGCGAGCTGTAGCGCCCGACCATGCCATCGCACTGCCCCACCTCACGCTGAAAGGTTTTGGCAAAAAGCCGGCAGGCAATGTTCGGCCCATCGAAACGGTTGCCAGCTTTATTGGTGATGCCTGGCTGCAACGTGCCGGACCAGGAGTAGTAGCGCACGCCATTGACCTCGGCTGCACCCTCACCGCCCCAGGTGTCAGGCAGGCCTTGCGGGTACTGCACGTTGAAAGCGGCCACGCCTTCCTGAGTTAACGACTGCTGCGCGGCGCTGACATCTATCGGCAGCGGCTCGCCCTTATAGCCGCGCTCCAGCCAGGCCATGCAACGCGCCACACCACGTAACACGGCACTCAACACACGCTCACGCAGGCTGCCATGTGGCGCTTTGCGCGTAAGAAAGTCCGCCAATTCCGAGCCATGGTTGGGCCCGGCTACCGAGGTGACAGAAGCCACCCACTCAGGCTTCACCGCGGCGGCATAGCGCGCCGTCAGCGCCCCCTGGCTGTGGCCGATCAGGTGGACCTTTTCAGCGCCGGTCTGCTGCAAGACATCGGCAATGCGCAGCAGCAGTTGCTCACCGCGCACCTCGGTGGAATGCACCGAAGACACCAGCACCGGGAACACCTGCGCGCCAAGCCGGTGCAACGCCGAGACGATGCCGTACCAATAGGGATAGCCGAGCAGGCTGACAAAACCAAGCAAACCTGGCACCAACACCAGCGGGTAACGGGGAGCGGATGATGACGTCATGGCTAACCTTCCCGGTAATTGAAGCCTTGAGCATCCACTAACCAGGCTACAAATAGCCAGCGCGTGGAAACTGAGCGGTAACAACCGCTCAATTTCACAGCACTGTGGTCACGGTTTAAACCTGCGCAGACAGGGCCTCAGCTGGCGGACAGCGGTACACCCAGATCCGCTTGAGCACCGTGGCGAACTGCCGCCACAAGCTGCCGTTGTTGTAGACCTGGCCATAACGCTCGGCAATCTCGCGGACCTCCACGGCCAACGCCGCATAGCGCCGCGCCGGCAAGTCGGGGAACAGGTGGTGCTCGATCTGGTGGCTGAGGTTACCGGTGAGGATATGAAACAGCGGCCCACCGTTGAGGTTGCTGGAGCCGCGTAATTGGCGCAGGTACCAGTGGCCACGGCTCTCGCCGACTACCGACTCCTTGCTGAATACCGCCGCCTGCTCGGTGAAATGCCCGCAGAAGATCACCGTAAAGGTCCACAAATTGCGGATCAGGTTGGCCACAACGTTACCGGCCAATACCGCCAGGGCATTGGCCCCGAGCAGCAGCGCCAGCAGCGGGAAGAACAGGTAATCCTTGCCCCACTGCCGCAATACCTTGGCGTTGAACTGCTTGATCAGCGGGCGCACCTCCTCCTTGCTCAGCTTGCCTCTATAGACCTTGTCCAAGCGCAAATGCTGGATCGCCACCGAGTACTGAAACAGCACGGCCTGAATCGTCACCCACAGCGGCTGCCAGCGGTAGAACGGCTTCCAGCGCTGCTCGGGAAACAGCCGCACCACGCCATAGCCCACGTCATCATCCATGCCCAACACATTGGTCCAGGTGTGGTGCACATGGTTGTGGGTGTGCCGCCAAAAATCACTGGGGCCGGCGATATCCCACTCATAACTGCGCCCGGCCAGTTCAGGATCATTCATCCAGTCGTACTGACCGTGCATCACGTTATGCCCCAGCTCCATATTCTCCAGAATCTTGCCCAGGCCCAGTAGCAAGGTGCCGAGCAGCCAAGTCGGCGGAAACCAGCCGAACATCAACAGGCCGCGCCCACTCCAACAACAGAAGCGCACCGCCGCGCGAATACGGCGGATATAGCGCGCATCCACCTCGCCCAGATCGGCCAGAGTGCGCTGACGCAGGGCGTCCAGCTCCTGGCCGAACGCATTCATTTCATCCGCAGAAAGTTCGCGATCACCACGCATGGGCCTCTCCTTTAAAGATCAATTTCAACATCGCTATGCGCTGCGCTGACGCACAGGCGAATGGGTTGTCCCGGCTCACTGAATAACGCGTCACTGCGCAAATCGCGCACCGTGCCACTGACCAAGGTGCAGGTGCAGCTTGCGCAGATGCCCTGACGACAGCCATACGCCGGCTTCAACCCCTGCGCCTCCGCGTGTTCCAGCAAACTGCGCTGGTTATTGGCAAGCGCCTGCTGGTGGCTGCGGGCAAAACCCAGGCGCACCTGGCGCTCACTGATGTCGCGGCTAAGCGCGGGCGGCGTGAAGGCTTCGACCTGCAGCGCACCGGGTAACCCGGCGGCCTGCCACCACTGCTGCACCTGGGCAACAAACCCCGCCGGGCCACAGGCCAGTACACGGCGTTGCTCCAGCTCCGTTACGGCGGCCAGATGCGCTGAGGTGAATCGTCCTGCCAAGTCGCCCACGCCAGCACCGGCTGCCGTTAGCGACCAGCGCACCTGCAGATTGCTGTGTTGCGCCTGCAAGGCCTGCAACTCGGCAACAAAACCGCGCTGGCCCTGCTCACGCACGTAATGCAGCAAGGTGATTGGTGCACTGAAGCCTTGCGCCAGAGCGGTGCGCAACAGACCCAGCAGCGGTGTGATGCCACTGCCGGCGGCCAGCAGCAGCACACCCTGTTGCGCCGCGGGCCAGCTCAGTTCGCCATAAGCCTGCCCCAGCTCCAGCACATCGCCCACCGCCAAACGCTCAAGTAGAAAGGGCGATACCCGACCACCGGCCTGATGCTTGATGGCGACCTGCACGCTGCCGTCCGCATGCACCGCCGTCAGGCTGTAACTGCGGCTCAGGCGTACGCCGTCACGTTCAAGATAAAGCTGCAGATGCTGCCCCGGCTGCGCGCCGCGCCAGTTGCCATTGGCGCGCAGGGTCAGTTCGAGCATGTCGTCGGCCACCCATTGGCGTTGAGTAACGCGTGCAAATACCCGATTCAGTCGCAGCGCCGGGTGCAGCAGCGCCAGCCCGGCGTCGATATCGCTCTCACGCAACCAGCCGCGCGCAACCAACAGGAGCAGCGGATACAGCAGGCTGGCGAGCCCACGAACCCAGGCAAAAGGAAGAAGGGCCATGCCAATACTCCAGTGAACAATTGCGCACTAGGCTGGCAGAGCCTCTTTATTCAGTCAACACTTGTGCACTCAACAAGCACAACACACCGGCGACTCGACGCAACCAATGGCTATTCATCAGCACCGGTTAGCGTTTGATCGCAGCTATACCCCGCCTGGCGCAATTTTGTGCAGCAACGCGGCTTGCACTGAAACGGCAACAGCCCCTAGAGTGCTGCGCTGATTTCGCCATGCAGAGCCAGGCAGCTTGAAACCACTCCAACCGCGCGCCGAACAAAAACTGCAAACCCGCCACGCCCTGATGGACGCAGCGCGGAGCCTGATGGACAGCGGCCGCGGCTTTGGCAGCCTGAGCCTGCGCGAGGTGGCGCGCTGCGCCGGCATCGTGCCGACCGGCTTCTACCGGCACTTCGAGGACATGGACGCTCTGGGCTTGGCGCTCGTGGCCGAAGTGGGCGAAACCTTTCGCGAAACCATCCGCCAGGTCCGCCACCACGAATTCGAAGTGGGCGGCGTAATCGACGCCTCGGTGCGCATCTTCCTCGACGCGGTGGCGGCCAACCGTTCGCAGTTCCTGTTTCTCGCCCGCGAGCAGTACGGTGGCTCGCTACTAGTCCGCCAGGCCGTTGGCGCACTGCGCGAACGCATTACAGCCGACTTGGTGGCAGATCTAGCCGCCATGCCGAAACTGCAGCACCTCGATGCCCCCGCGCAGAATGTAATCGCCGACCTGGTGGTGAAAACCGTGTTCGCCACCCTGCCCGAGCTGATCGACCCACCCGCAGCGCCCCTGCCGACGCACGCCTCGCCCGAGGTCAAGATGATCGAGCAGCTGCGCTTTATCTTTATCGGCGCCAAACACTGGCAAGGGCTGGGCCAGTCGACCCGCTAACACGCACCAAAACGACTCACCCGCACCCGCAGCGCACCAAAGCAGCCCCAGGCAGTGCACGGTAAACTGGCACGCAGTGCCCGCAAAGCCTCGTTGCGCCTGGGCTCAATACGTATTGGCAAGCCCCTTGCTCTGTTACCGGTATTGACCTGCCGGAAGCTGCCCCATGTTGGTGATCCACCGCCGTATTGCCGCCCAGCCGCGCTGGGACGCCGAACTCGAACTGAGCTTCGAGGCCCGCAGCAAAAGCCGCCTGCGCTGCTTTAGCCGCACCGGTGAAGACGTCGGTCTGTTCCTCGAACGCGGTCAACCCGCGCTGCATGACGGCGAATGCCTACAGGCCGAAGATGGCCGCATCGTGCGCGTCATTGCCCGGGCCGAGCCGTTGCTGCACGTGACCTGCGCCAACCCTTTCGAACTGATGCGCGCCGCCTATCACCTGGGCAACCGCCACGTCGCCCTGCAACTCGGTGATGGCTGGCTGCGCCTGCCGGACGACTACGTGCTCAAGGCCATGCTCGAACAGCTTGGCGCCACAGTGGCAAACGTCGAGGCACCCTACCAACCCGAGCAGGGTGCCTACGGCGGCGGTCATCACCACTCGCATGCCGGCGATGCCGAATTCAGCTATGCACCGCGCTTGCATCAGTTCGGTGCGCGCAAGTGAATCCAGCCTGGCAATTACTCCGGCTCGCCAGCCCGCAGTTGCCGATTGGTGGGTATAGCTATTCCCAAGGCCTGGAAATGGCGGTCGAACAGGGCTTAGTCAGTGACTCGGAAAGCGCCCAGCGCTGGATCGCTGATCAGCTGCTGCTGAATCTCGCGCGCTTTGAGGCGCCGTTGCTGCTCGCCCATTGCCAAGCCGCCGCCAGCGAAGACTGGGCGCAGCTGCGCAACCTGGCCGAACAACAACGCGTCAGCCGCGAAACCCGCGAACTGCGCCTTGAAAGCCGGCAGATGGGCTACTCCCTACAACAACTGCTGAGCGGCCTGCCGGAACTCGACGAGCCGGCGCAGCAGCTATTCAGTGATTTGGACGAACCGGGCCTGGCCGTGGGCTGGGCCCTGGCCGCCCGCGCCTGGCAGATCAGTCCTGAGGATGCCCTCGCCGCCTGGTTGTGGGGCTGGTTGGAAAACCAACTGGCGGTGCTGATGAAAACCCTGCCGCTGGGCCAGCAAGCCGCTCAGCGCCTGACCTCACAACTGCTGCCGCTGCTCGATCAGGCGCAGCGCCAAGCCAGCGAGTTAGAACCACAACACTGGGGCAGCGCCGCGTTCGGCCTGGCCCTGGCGAGCATGGCGCACGAGCGCCAATACAGCCGTTTATTCCGCTCTTGATGATAAGGAAGCCTTAAAGATGAACAGCCAACCCCTGCGTATCGGCATCGGTGGCCCGGTCGGCTCCGGCAAGACGGCCCTGACCCTGGCCCTCTGCCTGGCCCTGCGCGAGCGTTACAACCTGGCGGTGGTGACCAACGATATCTACACCCAGGAAGACGCGCAGTTTCTGGTGCGCAACGAAGCCCTGGCCCCAGAACGGATCATCGGCGTGGAAACCGGCGGCTGCCCGCACACGGCGATTCGCGAGGACGCCTCGATCAACCTGGAAGCGGTCGATCAACTCAATCGGCGTTTCCCAGGCCTTGACCTGATCATCGTCGAATCCGGCGGCGACAACCTCTCGGCCACCTTCAGCCCGGAACTGTCGGACCTGACCATCTATGTGATCGACGTATCCGCCGGCGACAAGCTGCCGCGCAAGGGCGGCCCCGGCATCTGCAAGTCCGACCTGCTGGTGATCAACAAAATCGACCTGGCCCCACTGGTCGGAGCCTCGCTGGAGGTCATGGAGCGCGACACCCTGAAGATGCGCGGCGACAAGCCGTTCGTGTTCAGCAACCAGAAAATCGGCCAGGGACTCGATCAGATCATCGCCTTTATAGAACGACACGGCATGCTCACCGCAGCCTGATTACGCCCAACACTCAGTCAAGGAGACACCCCATGAACCTGCGCAAAACCATGTTCGCCATTGCCCTGTTTCTCAGCCCAGCAGTGGCGTTCGCCCATGCCGGCCACGACCACTCAGGGCTCACGGCCGGTCTAGCCCACCCGGTATTCGGCCTCGACCACCTGCTGGCGATGCTCGCCGTAGGCCTGTGGGCCGCGCAGCAATCCGGCGCGGCGCGCTGGGCGTTACCGCTGACTTTTGTTGGCAGCATGCTGATCGGCGGTCTGCTCGGTTTTAACGGCCTGCAGATTCCGCTGATGGAAACCGGTATCGCTGCCTCCGTATTGGCTTTCGGCCTGCTGGTGGCCGTGGCCATCCGCCTACCGATGCTGGTCGCCATCGCCCTGACCGCCGTATTTGCCCTGACCCACGGTGTCGCCCACGGCCTTGAGCTGCCCGCACTGGCCAGCCCATGGGGCTATGCCGCAGGTTTTGTCGTCGCCACCGCTGCCCTGCATGCCAGCGGCTACGCCCTGGTGCGCCTGTTACCACACGCGGCTGCGCCTATAGTGCGAGTGCTTGGCGCGGCATCGGCACTGACCGGCGCATGGTTGTTGGCCGGCTAATCAGATTGACTGGGTGGGTGCTGCTGGCGCCCACCCACTCCTCGCCAGCCGGCCCTGACCGCAAAGGTCGCTAGGCTGGCGTATTTCGCCTCTCGCTCAGGCGCCGTGTCTTTGTCATAGTCGAGGCGTATCCACAATCCCTTATTCGATTGCTACGGACTCTCCTCATGCTGCGCGTCGCTCGCTTTCTAGTTGCCCCGCTCCTGCTGCTGGCCGTCGCCCTCGGTGTACTGGCCCTGACCAGCAAGCCGGCCCAATCGATGGCAGTACTCAGTCGCTTTGCCGAGCAACCGCTGGTCATCGCTCACCGTGGCGGCAAAGGTCTGTGGCCGGAGAACAGCCTGTTTGCCTTCCAGCGTGCCAGCGCCCTGGGCGTGGACATGCTGGAGATGGACCTGCACCTGTCCAGTGACGGCGAGCTGGTGGTGATTCATGACCACACCCTAGAGCGCACCACCGACGGCGAAGGCCCGGTTGCCGCGCTCAGCCTGGAGCAGTTACAAGCGCTGGACGCTGGCTACAACTGGAGCGCCGATGGTGGCCAGAGCTACCCCTATCGCGGCCAAGGCATCCGCATCCCAAGCTTTACCGAAGTGCTCGACAGCCTTCCGGGTACGCCCAAAGTGATTGAGATCAAGGTGCCGGACGTCGGTATGGAAGCGCAGCTGTGTGAGGCCCTTGAGGCGCACAAGCAACGTGATCAGGTCATCGTCGGCAGTTTTTATGACCGCAGCCTGCAGTTGTTCCGCGAACACTGCCCCGGCGTTGCCACCTCCGCCGGCCCTGGTTCAGTGCGCTTACTGGTGGCGCTCAACTGGCTGGGCCTGGGCCGCTTGCTGTCACCCTCCTACCAGGCACTGCAAATTCCTGAGGCCCATGGCGACCTTGTTGTGGCCAGCACCAGCCTGTTACGGACCGCCGCACAGCGCGGGCTGAACGTGCAGCTGTGGACCATCAACGAACAGCCGGATATGCGCCGCCTGCTCGACCAAGGCGCACGCGCCCTAATCACTGATTACCCGGACCGCGCCCTGCAGGTACTGGGGCGCTCGACCCGGATCAGCGCCCTGGAAAACTAAGCGCCGCCTGATAAGCGGCGACGCATCAGCCCTGCGCGGCTAATACCACCACACCCAAGCTGTACAAAAAACAACCTACAGCGTCCAGCGCCCGCCCGCTGTGGCCTGGACGCAAGCGTGCGCAGCTTATCCACAGATCGCTCCACAGTAACTTGGGATAAGTTATCCACAGCACCCCTTAAGCGTGTGGAAAAGCCTGCAAATAACGCGATTATTGCTTGACGCAGCAGGCTTAAAATGACGCTTTTCAACACCACAACAGACTGATCAAAAAACAAACAACCTTCGTAAAGCCTCGCCTTACATGGCCTACAGACAGACATACCAGAGTTATCAACAGCTCTACCCACAGTAGCCGTGGACAACTTCAGCGCTACCCCATCACAACCTGAATAACCAGACTAATTTGTGCTTTAGACGATAATCCGCACGCTGATCAAAAAACATACAACTCGCGCAAAGCCACGCACAACAAGGCTTACAAGCAGGCATACCATAGTTATAAACAACTCTACCCACAGTAGTCGTGGACAACTTTAGCGCCGCGCCCTGAAATTCGCCTGTACAACCCAGCCAAGCTGTTGTTTATGCAGCAAATTATCGACTGATCAAAAAACATACAGCAGCCGCTAACAGCCACACCACTAGGAGCCTGTCGGACTTTCTGAACCTTTCGCTTGATGGCGGTATCCGCGACAATCGAGGCCCTGCAACCGAGAGCCCGCCCTGATGAGCCGCTTCGTCCCCGCTGACCGAGACACAGCGTACTTGCTACCGCCCTCGGT